>JAJPKJ010000022.1 GCA_021323755.1 Chitinophagales bacterium
ACCACCATTACAGCATCTTTTGTAATAAAATTAGCTATCCTGTTTTTTATCGGCATTATTACCGCTGCGCTATTATTGCCATTAAATTACCCGCAGGGAATATTCAATTGATGTTTTTTCTAGCCAAGCCTCTCTCCTACATCATTAAGATTCAAGGAATAAGCCAGGTGCCGGTCGAAAACAAAAAATGAATTTTTCTATTTACAATAAAATTGTAAATTTCCTATCAAACCAACACAAATAGTAATGCAATCGAATGAACAAAGCCGCATTCAAAGTATCATCTTTGAATTGGAGCAGAGATATCCATTCTTTACTAAAAGAGATATTTACTCGACAGTGAGTGATGCTTACAAAAAAGCGCATTCCTTCTTCAAAAACGTTACAGATAAGGAATTGGATGAAGTGAAAAAATTAGCTGACCAGGATCTGAAGCTCTCTTTGTAAAGTCTATCCGGCTTATTGCAAATTTTATTCATGCCTCGTTTTTCAAAGACGAGGTTTTTCTTTGTAAAAAAATCGAAGTCTGCTGGAATTGCGTAAATGTATTTGTACTTAAAAAGCAATTATGTTAGCAAGCCCTTCCATTCTTGGTGGGGCTTTTACTTTTATCAGCAAGATTTTTCTATGGACTTTCTTTCTTACTCATTTTTTTCCCTGCAAAAATAAATAGTACGGCAATTACCAGAAATACTAAAACCAATATGGAACAATTAATGAGGGTCTTTGGCATGCCGATCTTTACTACATCTAGGAATGGATATGGATAGTAGCCAGATAAGCTGCCGCGAATTAAAATGCAAACCAGGTATATTAAGGGATAAATGCACCATTTGGTTATCTGCGAATATTTGACCGCTGATTTTTTTTCATACAATATCCAGAAAACAACAGCTAATAACGGAATAACTGTGTGGAGCAATTCATCGACAATTTGCTGCATCCCTTCGGGGTTCCAAAGATGTCTTAATGTGACCTGATAAACCAGCCCTACCATAAATATATAGACCGTGATGGCGGTAAGTGTCCCTGGTTTATTAATCAATTTTGAATTATCACTTCCGGAAAAAAGAAGACAGGTAAAATAAACTGCAACAATGATGTTGGTCAGGATGGTGAAATAACTAAAAAACTCGATGGTAATTTCGGACATGGCAAGGGCCCTGCTGCCGAGCATTAAAATAAATTGCTCAATGATGGCGAACCATCCCGTTAATGCAAATAATACCGCAAGATTTTTTTTCATAATGAAAAATCATTTAAAATTATTGTTTCTTTTAATCATTTGATTATTTAATTGATCAGCATCTATTCATCCTGGCCCAGGGTATCTTTGACTATACGAAAACACCTATTCCCTCATGCAAAAACGAATAAAATAAATTATTGAATTTAATCGGTGTAAAATGACTAATCATTTGTTTCGCCTTAAAAATACGCAACAGCCCCCATCCTAACAGAAGCGTTTTTTGTTTAATAATTAAGTAAGATTTGCATGAACAGTTTAAACATTTGTCAGAACATAAAAAAATACGCGATAAATTTATTTCACTACTAGTCATTTCATTCTAAAAATGAAATCAAAGCCCGCTCATTCATGATTGGGCTTTTGATTGCAAGGAGGAGTATTTTGATTGGTTTATTTTATTGCAGGATCAACCTCCCATCCAGCGCATCAAAAATATCAATGCCAAATTGTATCTGGCCGGAAAGTGTATAATGTCCATTATTGAATGTTGGGTAATTGTCTGTATTGATCAGTATGGCATTATTGGACTTGTTGCTGCAATAATCGGCTTGTGCGGACCTGACGATTTCCCGATATTTTTCAGAAGGATCATCTATTCCGTTCACCCTACCTATTATTTTTTTATAGTTGATTGAATTGGGAGATAAATTATAGGTTGCAATTTCTGCATTATAAAAGCTATCAAACTTTCCAAAGAAAGCGGTAAGATTATCCAGGTATGATCTGGCTTTTATTGAATCAGCTGCATCATTTTCTCCTTGTATCCAAATAAATGCTTTGAGCACAGGATGATTACCCGCGGCTTTAATAATCCTTATATTTTTATCAGCATAAATAAACAGCTGATAAATGTATTTATTGAGCCAGTCATTCGCAAGATCAGTATTCCCAATTCCATATTTCAAAAGAAAGCAGGAATCAACTCCTGCATTTCTTAAGGATGTAAGAAATGAGACCTCACTTCCCATCTCCCTATTACTAAGATGATCTACAAGCATTGTATTTACTCCGGCTTGTATTCTGTAAAAAGTCACAGCGCTATAGCCTGGATTATAAATTTGAAAGCCGTTTATGGGATTTCCATATAAACTTACTTGTTCGGGAGTTGCCGAATCACCTGTGCTGCCGGTACCGGGAAATTGGGGTCTGCCGCAATTGGATTGACCTGCTTCGATATAATAATCGACATCTAAATTGGTTTTTGGAGGAATGCTTACTGTTGAGTCAGTTCCTGCCCCAGGCTGGCTACTGGCAGTTACCATTACCGATTTACTACAGCTGAATAAAAGCAAAATTGGAATGTATTTCAACATAGAATCAATACTCCCATAGTTATTTGAAAATCAAAACTAAAATAACTAAATGTTTAATAATTCAGGGGTTAAATCCGGCAGGGATGGAATTTTCTATTTTAGAAGGTTAGCAATTATACCCATTAGAACAAAAATGGATATTCCGGCTAAAACGATAGTGGTTTGTAGTTTTCTATTCATAAGGATTACAGATAATGAGTCTGTAAATAACGCCATTCCATAAAAAAATATTGTTTAAACAATCCCGGCAATCAAAATCTAAGTACGTAAAAAAACCGTTAGTAGTCGTTGAATATTTTTATTTCTCACATTCAACCGGCCTTTAATGAAGATCATCGCCATATCATTAAATGATGTGGCGTTTTTTATTAAAAATATTAAATAAGCCATGCACCACCCGTAAATAATTGCGTATTTATAAGTAAGCAATTATCCAATCTTTGGTTTTTACCTAGTGAAAATCAAGTCCCGCCTTTATAGGCGGGGCTTTTATTTTTTAAGAAATGATCTTAATAAAGGGTTTCTTTCCAAAAACGATCTTTGCATTGCGGGGTATAATTGGGTCGAACCTTTGTGGAGTAAGATATAAAACAAGGATAATCAACAACGGGAATAGCGCATATACCATTGTTCCGATCCAAACACCGGTAAAATTATCTATACATGCATCGGCGGGATTATTCTTTTGATATAAGACCGGTACGATCTCTCCCTTTTTCATTTCAAGATCATCTTCGGTATTAAAAAACAGGCTGTCATTACCAACTGAATATTTAATTACGGAATGATCGCTGGTGCCCTGCACTTCAATGGTTCGCCCCCTGAACAGAACTCTTCCCATTGTTTTCTGGGATCTGATAATCCATATTATTTTATAGGCAACAAAAGGCCCGATAAAAATGATGAATATTAAAAGAAAGAATTTGTTCCGGTTTAGCTGCATAAATAGATAGCTGCCGCTTTTTTTTTCATGGTTTTCATTTTTTCTTTTTCCTCCCTCTACTGCCCTATTGCATCATTGGTTTCAGCATTTTTTCCCAGGAAAGTAGTCAGTGATTTATCAAGAATATAGGTCCATCCTTCAACAAAATTATTTTTCGCAAAATCTCTATTATCCTGCGGGAATGTCTCCAACCCTTCGTGGGTTAATTTTAGTTTTGTTTTATTCCCTTCAGCAAATAATTCAAAAGTCAATAATGAAATACCCGGGTATCCCTTATAACGCCAGCTGTAAGAAAGTTTTTTATTTGGCACCACTTCCACAACCTTGCAAAGATGGACAAATATCCGTCCTTCATTATTGCCTTCGAAACTAAATTCAAAGCCAACCTCCGGTTTAAAATGGGAAACATCAAAATACCATTTCTTCATTTCAGCTTTATTGGTAAGCGCTTTCCAAATGGTTGCGGGCGCTGCGTTCAATGTTCTTTCCATGATGATCGGTTCGTTCTTCATGTCCATTATTTTTGTAGTGATAAAATCCTTGACACATAATGGTCCAACCGGCTGACGGTTTGTATCAATCCTTCATCAGCCTTATATATCTTGACCGTCTCTTCTTTCAATGCCGAAGATTCGAACAACATGTGAAAATTCATCAAGGTTTTATTTCCTTGCTCTTCAAATGTTACCGTAGTTCTGTGAATCGGATCCTCCAAATGATCATAAACGATTTTATTAGGCTCGCTAATCTCCACAAAAATATTTTTATTCAAATAATCGGTGCAATCGGGTCCATGCATAATGAACTCCCACTCCCCTGCCGTTTTGAAATTCATTTTGTGCGTGGTTAGGGTAAATCCATTCGGCCCATACCAGTTCTCGATATGCTCGGGTCTTGTCCAGACTTCCCATACTAAATTTATTGGCGCATTAAAAAGTCTGGTGATTTTTAACTCGCGATTTGAAGTATCGTTAGCGTGCTCTTTTTCTCTTTGCATTTTTTTTCTTTTTAGTTTGTAATTGATTTAAATAATTTTCAAGGCTATCAAGTCTGATATTCCAAAATTGTCTGTATTGTTCTATCCAATCAGATACCTCGCCCAGTTTTTGAAGCCGTGCTTCGCAGAAGCGTTCGCGACCCTGTTGTTTGACTACAATTAAGCCACATTCAGTAAGAATTTTTATGTGCTTGTAAATTGCCGTGCGACTGGTATCAAATTGACCAGCCACTGCATTAACATTTAGCGGTTGCTGCGAAATCATATTTAGTATCTCCCGGCGTGTAGGATCGGCTATTCCCTGGAAAACATCTCTGCGCATAATTATGTAACCTTTTGGTTGCAAATATATATGAAACCAAATGGTTTCACAATTTTTTTTTGATTTTTCTAAAGACCTGCAATTGAAAAAGAATATCCGTTTTCGAAACCGGAAAAATCAGGCTTTAAAAAATGCGAAGTGATCAACAAGGTTTCGCCTTTGCGCCTTATAGATAAATAATGAAACATGGGCTTATAATCAAAAGCCATGTCTGGAATTTTTTTGGAAGATGTATCCAATGGCTGATGAAGTCCGCCACCGCCACCGATAATAAGGAAATCTTTTCCTGAGAATTGAAAATGTTCAAACGCGTGTGAATGACCCGTGATAAATAGTTTACCCTTTTTTGACTGAAGGAAATCAGGGACAAAATATTGTTGCACTTTTTTGGAAGAGCCAACGATTAAACTATTTGAATATGGAGCATGATGACAAGAAACGATGATCACGCGAATCGCATTATCGTGCTCTAAACTCCCGAGTTCTTGTTTATACCATTGAACTTCGTGATCTATTTCTTTTTGAGTCAGTTTTTTAAAATTGGAATTCAGCATTATTATTGCCAGGGAATCTATCACACTCACGTATCCTAAATCATTATTATCGGGAAATCTTTTCTGAAAATTCTTCTCTCCTTTTTTTCTGCTCCACATTAGATCATGATTACCCAATAATCCATGTACTTCTATTTTATTTTCCCTACAACTATCCAGAAATTTATCAACCGTACTCCATTTATGATCGCTCGAGCCAACTGCTACAATGTCGCCTAACATATAAACAGCAACCGGCTTGTTTTTCAGGATATCCGAGAATATCATGGAAGTAGCCAGGGTATTATGATTTGCATGCAATTTTATTTTCTCAATCGCCATCGGCTGCTGCGTATCGCTTACAAAATCAATTTCTTTATAGCCTGTATCAGATGCTGATTGAGATCTTGCTGAAAATATGATGAAAAGAAAAATAACAGAGAGTGATAAATGCTTTCGCGTTGGCGTTATTCTTTTCATATGAAAGCATTAAATTTCATGAACTCAAATCTCGGACTTGCAGATGGATTTTTGTGTTATACAAAATCTAATGTTTCATTATTCCAATACTTCGCACTGAAAACCACGGTTATGCAGATGCTCAGTTACCATTTGAATAATATCTGCGCCACAATCAATTCTTAAAATATTATCGCAGTCCGTAAGATCAAAATTGATCTTTGCACCAGGGATTTTTTGCAAAAGTTCCTCGGCAATGCTATTTGCTTTTTGTTTTTGGGTAATATTGGTTTTAAAAACTTCAATCATTTTCTGAAGATTAGCAGTATCATTTACTTTTTTAAGGGAATGAGTATCCGTAATTTTTCTTCCCGCAAATACAAACCTGCCCAAACCAGAATGCCAAAAATCAGGGGAAAGAAAAATGGGTGTCCGGGCATCTCCGCTCTCATCATGATAGAAATTGCACCGCCAAGATATCCCGTGATCAGTATGGCACCAAGTATTGCAGTTTTTGGAATAACGTAAAGAATGGTAAAAACCAATAAAATGATACCGATTCCCTGTACGTCATCTTGTGGCCATCCAAGTTGCGTGCTTCCTTGCATAGAAAGCGTTGATTTTACAATCTTCATTACTGAATCAAAAAGCAGGAAAAGAATGCATAGTATGCTGATGATTCGTCCGGTCCAAATTGCCGCCTTGGACTGCGGTTTTGTATTTTCCATACATTGATAGTTTTAGTTATTAAGAATCTCATCCTTTTCTTTCAAAATGCAGCAACCAATGATTACCAAATTTATCGGTAAGATCTCCAAACAGCGTGCCCCAAAAAGTATTTTCTACCGGATGCGTTTGTTCGCCGCCGCGTGAGAGTCTTTCATAATATTTTTTTATATCAGACTCGCTATTGCAATCAAGCATCAGTGAAACAGCATTTCCTTTTATCAGTCCCTTTTCACTAACCATGTCAGATGCCATTAATACGAAATGTTCATTTATTAAAGTTGCGTGCAAAATGTAACTTTTCATTTTTCGCGGCATCTTTTCTGCAATGGGTGATTCACCAATGGTTTGAAAATGCAGCTTACCTCCCAGACATCGTTTATAAAATTCCATAGCCTGGCGACAGTTACCGTTGAATGTCAAGTAGCAATTGATATTCATTGTTGATCATAAGCCTTTTGTAAATCAGCGATAATGATCTTATTCATCTTCCAAAGCGCCTGCATTACCCGGGAAGATCTTGCCGGATCGCCGCTACTCATTAGTTTGCCCAAGGCTGTTGGCACAACCTGCCAGGACACTCCAAATTTGTCCTGCACCCATCCGCATTGATTGGGAGCACCGCCGGATGAAAGATTTTCCCAGAAATGATCTACCTCTTCCTGCGTATCGCAATTGATCACAAAAGAAATTGCGGGAGAAAGAGTAAATACCGGGCCTCCATTTAGCGCGATAAATTCCTGTCCTTCGATTTCAAAAACAGCGATCATTACAGTCCCGGCCGGCATCGGCGCATTTTCACCATATTTTGAAACTTGTTTGATCTTTGCATTTTTAAAAATAGAAATATAAAAATTTGCAGCTTCTTCCGCATTATTATTGAACCACAGAAATGGAGTGATCTTTTGCTGATTTTTTATGGTTGTCATGATAAAACTTTGATTTTTATTAATTCGATTCTGCGTACTTTTTAAAATTATCAAGAATTGCCTGCCATCCATTTTTTTGCATTTCAATAGGATTAGTTCCTTCTGCTTCAAAAGTGGATTCAATAGTTGTTGTATGATCATCCCCGGTAAAATCAACATTCACTTTTCTATCATCGCCCAAAGTGTACGCGATCTTTTTATAAGTATCTACCTCATCGTAAACACCCCAAAAATCAAATCCAAAACTTCCGTCCTTTGCTTCCATTCTTGATAAAAACTTTCCGCCGACCCGCAGATCATTTTCTGCACTGGGCGTATGCCAGTCTGGTGACGCGCTGTTCCATTGTTTGATATGTTCTGGCTCAGTCCAAAATTTCCAAACTTTTTCAACTGGCGCATTCACGGTATTTCCGATGGTGATCTTTGCTTTTGATGTTTCCATTCTGATAATTTTTAATGGTGATTTAATAACACAAACTTAGAACAAGCCTATCATATACAAAATGTACAAAAAAGACAAATAAGAGGTGTTTTGCGACATCACAATTTCTTACCTTTACCAAATGAAAAATGTTGCGATATTGATTCCGGAATCAAGCGTAATGCAGGCGATTGCGGATCCGCGTTATTTATTCACTACTGTCAATCAGTTTCTAACGGTTTCTGGAAAAAAGCCATTATTCAATGTTCAACTTGTTGGAGCAAAAAAAGAAATCAAATTGAATGATGGCTTGTTCACAGTGCATGCTGATAAATTATTGAACGATGTAAAAAAAACAGACCTGGTCTTGGTGCCTGCTTTATTCGGAGATATGTCCTGCGCTCTTGCTGCCAATAAAAAGCTTGTACCCTGGATCCTGCAACAGTATAATCAGGGGGCTGAAGTTGCTTCACTATGTGTGGGTGCATTCTTGCTGGCTTCCACTGGCTTACTGAATGGGAAGAAATGTTCAACGCATTGGGGATTCTCAGATGAACTCCGCGAAATGTTTCCGGAAGTCGAAGTGGTGGATGGAAGTATTGTAACGGAAGAGAATCGTATTTACTCGAGCGGCGGCGCAAATTCTTACTGGAACTTATTATTACACCTTGTTGAAAAATATACGGATCGCGAAACGGCAATTCTTGCTTCAAAATATTTTGCTATTGACATTGACCGGAACAGTCAATCGGCTTTTGCGATGTTCAAGGGACAAAAAGAGCATGATGATGTAGCAATTAAAAAAGCCCAGGAACATATTGAGCAAAATATTGACGAAAGAATAACGGTCGATGAACTGGCAGATAAAGTTGCCGTTGGCAGAAGGAGTTTTGAAAGAAGATTTAAACGTGCAACCAACAATTCTGTTTTAGAATATATTCATCGGGTAAAGATAGAGGCGGCAAAAAGGAGTTTTGAAACCAGTCGCAAAAACATAAATGAAGTGATGTATAATGTCGGATACACGGACACCAAGGCATTTCGCACCATCTTTAAAAAAATCACCGGACTGACACC
This sequence comes from Chitinophagales bacterium, assembly GCA_021323755.1. Lineage (GTDB taxonomy): Bacteria > Bacteroidota > Bacteroidia > Chitinophagales > Chitinophagaceae > Puia. The sequence continues at coordinate 8,970 of JAJPKJ010000022.1, forward strand.
CATTGAATACCGAAACAAGTATAATAAGCTTGCACAAAAATAAAATCATGCAATCTTTTCTTTATTTTTATTTGAGGTGAATATTAAGAATCAGTTTAAAAATAATCATATGTACGATATCTGCTGCGTTGGACATATTACTTTAGACAAAGTTGTTACGACCAAAGGAGTCGCCCGCATGCCAGGCGGAACTTCATTTTATTTTTCAAATGCTATTTGCAATATGGATCTGAATTATTTGCTGATCACTATTCTTGCAAAACCAGAATTACATTTTGTATCAGACTTGCGCGTAAAAGGAATCAAAGTAAATATTGCGGCATTATCACCACACACTGTTTTCTTTGAAAATAATTACACTGAGGATCTCGATCACAGAACGCAGCAGGTGCTGCAGCTCTCAGATCCGTTTACTGTTGATCAGCTTATTGAGACGGATGCAAAAATTTTTCATTTGGGGCCTCTACTTGCAGATGATATTCCGGTAGATGTCATTAAGACATTGTCTAAAAAAGCAAAAGTTTCGCTTGATGTACAAGGTTATTTACGAAAAGTTGAAAATAAGAAGGTTTATGCTATTGATTGGCCTGAAAAAAGAAGAGCATTGCAATGTGTACACACATTAAAAGCAAACGAATTTGAAATGGAATCATTAACCGGAAGTAATGATGTAAGAAGAGCGGCCAAAATTTTATTCGACTGGGGGGTAAAAGAAATTGTAATTACATTAGGCAAACATGGTTCCGTTATCTATGATGGCGTTCATTTCTATGATATTCCGGCTTATATTCCCACCAGCGATGTTGTTGATGCTACAGGCTGCGGTGATACTTATATGGCCGGGTATTTATATCAAAGAATTAAAGGAGCGGGATTTCAACAGGCCGGGGAATTTGCCGCGGCAATGGCTACCGTAAAAATCGAATCTTATGGTCCATTTATGGGCACTGAAAAGCAGGTATTGAATTTACTTTCCGATTCAAAAAGAAGAGTGTTTTCTAATTATGCAATGTAGTCCCGTCTAAAAAAGTATTTGTTCCTGATTGCTGAAAATGTTTATCTTGAAGCAGCAACCAAAACACGAATATCAACTTTTATATTATGTACTGCTTTCAAAACTTTCACTTTAATAAAGTGCGGGCATTCCTTATCGCGTTTCTATTAATTACAAATTATTTTGTTTCTCATGCTCAAAGCATGATGGAGCCAACAGATTACCTGACAAAAGATTTTCACAAAGGACGTCGGGAAGCATTAAGAAAATTGATGCCGGATAATTCTGTGATGTTTGTATTTGCGTATCCTGAAAGAGTTTTTTCCAGAGACGTTAATTATGTATATCACGAAAACCCTGATCTGTATTATTATTCAGGTTATAACGAGCCCAATGCTGTGTTATTGATCTTTAAAGAAATGCAACATGATGCAACGGGTTCATACGACGAAATATTTTTTGTTCAAAAGCGCGATTCAGCAAATGAAATATTTACGGGTAAAAGATTAGGTATTGATGGAACACGCTCGAAACTTGGCTTTGATAAGGTCTATCTGGGTGATGATTTTGATAGTCTATGTCCAGATCTAAGCAAACTCAATGTGATTTTTAGCGGAGCACTGGATGGGATACCATATGATAATGATCCGGGAAATTTGTACACTTTGTACCAGGTGCTGCAAAAAAAAGCAAAGGTTTCACCGGAAGATTTCAGGGGAGTAAAGGCCGACCTTGATATAATTGCAAAATATGCCCAGTTCAGATACCTGGAAGATTACGTTCAATACTTCCAGCTTAGGGCAAAAGCAAGAAAAGACGATTCCTATAAAAACAATGAATTTATTCAACAACTGATCAATCATCCGGATTCTACAAGTTTTGAAGCGATAAAAAAGAAGATAAATCCATCGCAAACAAAATCGGCTCCAGACATCTATTACGAGTTGACCTGCACAATGCGTGAAATCAAAACACAGGAAGAATTGGCATTATTACGCAAAGCGGTCTTTATCTCGAGCATCGCCCACGCAGAGGTAATGAAAGCCATTAACGCGAACATGTCTGAACGAGAATTGGAAGGAATATTTCTCTATGTGCACAAAAAATATGGCGCAGAGGAAGAGGGTTATGGAGCGATTGTTGGCTCGGGAGCAAATGGATGCACATTGCATTATGAAGACAACAGTGTTACCAATATGCAGGGGCAAATGGTGGTAATGGATGTTGCAGCAGAATATCATGGCTATTCTGCAGATGTAACGCGTTCCGTTCCTGCCACCGGCAAATATTCTCCCGAAGAAAAAGCCATTTACAAGATCGTTTATGACGCACAGGAAGAAATATTTAAACTATGCAAAGAGGGAACACCATTCGACAGCCTTGACAGCAAAGCAAAGCAAGTGCTGGCTGCAGGATTGATAAAATTGGGTTTGATCTCGAAAGCGAGTGATGTCGGAATTTATTATCCGCATGGATGTTCGCATCACATGGGGCTTGATGTTCATGACAAAAGCAATTATGGTCCGCTAAGAGAAAATATGGTAATCACCGTTGAGCCTGGAATCTACATTCCCGCGGGAAGTAAATGTGATAAAAAATGGTGGAATATCGGCGTGCGTATTGAAGATGATGTAGTGATTGGCAAAAACAGTTACGAATTACTGTCTAAGGATGCTCCGCGAAAATGGGAAGACGTTGAAAAAATGACAGCACAAAAAAGTCTGTTTAATGATTTTGCATTACCCGCAATGAAATAATAAAGTAATTGTGGGAATGACTAAAGTGATCCGCTCCCGAAAATGCAAATCCGACAGTGTGTTTTGAGGGGGCATTTTGAAATGGTCGAAGGGTGTCTAGGTCGCTGGTTATTACACAATATTGTGGTCAATAATTATTATGGTAATTAATTCGATTTATAACAGAAAAGAGAATATCATTCCAAAGGAGTTTTATATTTATGATTAATGGGAAGGTTATAAGTAATCCAATTATTTATCAATCAATGAGTAAAATCAACTCCGCAGTAATACTATTTATCCTTTCCGATATTTGCCTGTACTGTTTATTCAAATTACCTATTTCAGGAGCTTATTTATTATATGGTTCTTTCATACTTCCAACATTGACTATTATAGCCGGAATCATTCAACTTATAAGAAAGGTTGGGTCAAAAATATTGACCATAATAGCAATAACCGGAGGGTCATTAATTCTATTATTCATGATTTGTTTAATATTTGGAATGGCAAAGATTGGTTGCTAAACAACCTAACAACGATAACAAAAACACAAATAAAACGAAAATGAAAATCCGGATAAGAACTCTCCTTAAAATATTACGCTCTCCAACAAATAACAATTGCAGTAACGGTAACCATAAAACTCTCGTTAGCTTAATCCCTGAATGAATAAGAATCTAAATTTATATACCAGCATTTCTTTTACCGTATTGGCAATAACCATAATAATTCCCCTTATCTATTACATAACGATCAAATCAACTTTTCCACTACCTTTTCAAAGAATTCTAACGATATTATCACGGTTTAATCGGGTAAATTCAATTTTATTAATGATAGCCGGAATGTATTATCTTATCCATAGGCAATACACAAGAGGGATTCTTTGTTTCGCTGTACCAATTGTATATTTTCTGATTCTAATTACCGTTGTAGTTTATCTATAGAAAGTGGACACAACCAATAAAGGGTAGAAGGCTTAAATGCGTGACGGTAAAGTAAAATGTCCTAATCTGAAAATGAGCTAATGAAGTAAAGCCACTGTAATCAAGGCTGGGCAACGGTTACAAGAGACCCAATTTTTCGTTTTTTAACAAGTATCAGCAAATTTACTCTCCAACCATCCCTAATTTTAAATCTTTGATAATTTTTAGCCCATTAAAGACGCTATCTAATAACAATCAATCATTTGAATCCAAATTTGTGTAAGCTAAACTAATGACCCCTAAATTTTACCAATTTTACACCGTAACTCATGTCTTTATTGCATAAAATGGCAACTTTGAAAGATTATTTCCCATTTAAAACGGAGTGAAATTTTGACTACTGTAGTCATTGATAGTGAAAGTGTGATCCGGATTGGATTCGAACCAATGACCCACAGCTTAGAAGGCTGTTGCTCTATCCAACTGAGCTACCGGACCGTATTGTTTACCGTTTAGCAACTACCCTAACCAGTAAACGGCTGCAAAAGTAAAACAATGTTTACACAGAATCAAAACTGAAACCTGATAAGGGATTTGTCCCAAAATTGCTTTTTTTAATTACTCTGGTTTTTCTTAACTTAAGCTACTAAAATTGCTTGTCATGACTAATTTTGATACATCACACGTAAAAAATATTGCGCTGCTTGGTCATGCCGGTTCCGGCAAGACCACGTTAGCGGAATGTATGCTATTCGAAGCCGCCATTATTTATCGCCGCGGAAGCATTGAAGAAAGAAATACCGTTGGTGATTTTTATGAACTGGAACAAGAGCGCGGCAATTCCATTTTCTCAAAATTATTACACACACAATGGCGGGGATATAAGATAAATATTCTCGACACACCTGGCTACGATGATTTTTCAGGCGAAGTTTTATCCACGCTTCGCGTCGCCGACACAGCCATAATGCTATTAAACGCCAATTTTGGTGTTGAAGTGGGAACCGATATTATCTGGGAATATACCGAGCATTTTAAAACGCCGATGATATTTGCCGTTAATAAATTAGATCACGAAAAAGCTGATTTCGATAATGCCGTTGCGCAGGCAAAGGATCATTTCGGAAAGAACGTTTTGGTTGTTCAATATCCCTTGAATCAGGGAGAAGGATTTGACTCCATCATTGATGTTTTACGAATGACGATGTATAAATTTCCGGAAGCTGGCGGCAAACCGCAGAAACTGCCAATTCCTGATGAGGAAAGAGAAAAAGCAGATCGTTTGCATAAGGAATTGATCGAAGCGATCGCAGAAAATGACGAAACTTTAATGGAAAAATATTTTGATAAAGGCGAACTGGACGAGGATGAAATGAAGATCGGCTTGAAAAAAGCGATGATCAATCACGATCTGTTTCCACTTTTTTGTGTTTCGGCAAAAAAGAATATGGGCAGTGGAAGAATAATGGGTTTTATTGACAATGTTTGTCCGAGCGCCAATGAAATGCCCCCGCAAAAAACAATATCCGGTGAATCACTACCCTGCGATGCAAACGGACCTGCCTGTTTATTTATTTATAAAACAATTTCAGAACCTCATATTGGTGAAATGTCTTTTTTCAAGGTCTATTCTGGCATAGTAAAATCTGGAATGGAGCTGGTGAATGAATCAAATGGTGTTTCCGAAAAACTGAATCAGCTTTTCGTTGTAGAAGGCATGAAGCGTACGGCAGTGAATGAATTGAGCGCCGGCGATATCGGAGCCACCATCAAATTAAAACACACACACGTTAATAATACCTTACATGTACGCGGCAAAAATTACGAGTTACCTCCTATCGAATTCCCATCACCATTGATGAGCGTTGCCATCGAACCTGCCCAAAAAGGCGATGAAGAAAAACTATCGATCGCATTACACCAGGTACAGGATGAGGACCCTACAGTAATTGTAGAAGTTTCTTCCGAACTAAAACAAACCATTATACATTGCCAGGGCGAATTACATCTGTCTGTAATCAAATGGAGATTGGAACACATCGCAAAAAACCTCAATGTAAAATTCACAAAAACGCGTATCCCTTACCGGGAGACAATCAGAAAATCGGTGCAATCCAATTATCGTCATAAAAAACAATCCGGGGGTGCCGGACAATTTGGAGAAGTGTTCATGCAGGTAGAACCATGGTATGAAGGAATGCCAGATCCAAAAGGTTTTTCTGTGCGCGGCCGCGATGAATACAAATTAGACTGGGGCGGAAAATTGGTTTTTTATAATTGTATCGTCGGTGGCGCAATTGATCAGCGTTTTCTTCCCTCAATATTAAAGGGCGTCATGGAAAAAATGCATATTGGTCCATTGACGGGTTCCTATGTGCGTGATGTGCGTGTTTGCGTATATGATGGGAAAATGCATCCGGTTGATTCAAACGATATTTCATTCAAGATCGCTGGAATGATGGCGTTCAAGCAAGCCTTTCAACAGGCAGATCCGCAAATTCTCGAGCCCATTTATACAGTTTCGGTTCTGTGCCCGGATGAACTCACCGGTTTTATTATCGGCGATCTGCAAACACGTCGCGCAATCATTGAAGGAATGGATGCAGAAGGACATTTTACCAAAGTGACCGCCAAAGTTCCGCTTTCGGAAATGGATGGTTATTCCTCTTCGCTGCGTTCAATTACGCAAGGGCGCGCAAAATTCAGGATGGAATTTTATCAATACACGCCAGTTTCTTTTGAAATACAGCGAAAGCTTATTGATGAATATAATAAAGAAGGAGTTTTGGAAACAGCATAATCTTGCGTTTTGTAGTTTTGAGTTTCGAGTTCATCGGCTCCGATCGACTATACAAATTATTTATTCGTAAATTTTCGGAAAATAGGAGTTCATTACGAATTCAATCACCGATAAGCTACAAACTCAAAACTGAAACTGAATGGATGTTCAAATTGAAGAGAGCTGGAAAAAAGTTTTGCTCCAAGAATTTTCCCAACCCTATTTTGCAGGTATTGTTTCCTTTTTAAAAGCAGAAAAATCATCCGGTAAGATTGTTTACCCACCCGGTAAATTTATTTTCAATGCCTTCAATACAACTCCTTTCGACAAGGTAAAAATTGTTTTGCTCGGCCAAGACCCGTATCATGGACCGGGACAGGCTCATGGATTAAGTTTCTCTGTTCCTAACTGTATCCCTCAACCACCTTCGTTAATAAATATATTCAAAGAACTCCATAATGATATTGGTTTAGCCATCCCCAATCATGGCAACCTGACACATTGGGCTGAACAAGGTGTGTTATTATTGAACGCATCATTGACGGTAAGGGCCAATGAGCCGATGAGTCATTCAAAAATCGGTTGGTCACAATTTACCGACGCTGTGATCAAAAAAGTTTCTGAGCAAAAAAATAATGTTGTGTTTTTGCTTTGGGGAAAATTCGCGCAGGAAAAACAAGCCTTGATTGACAGCGAAAAACACCTGGTATTAAAAGCGGCACACCCATCTCCTTTTTCGGCTGACCGAGGTTTTTTTGGATGTCGTCATTTTTCAAAGGCCAATGAATATTTGGTTCAGCATCGAATTGACCCTGTTGACTGGAAGCTTTGATCAATTGAAAAAATTGATCATCTAAAATCGATTCGTACCTAACTGTGATCAATAAACGTTTATTAATTCAAAAAAAATCATGTAATTCGTGTGATGAAATTCCTTAAAGAAATAGTCGGTCGCATATTAGCCTTGTGGACATTATTGGTGTTCGTAGTTACTTTTATATTGTTTATGTTTCCGTTCATGATGTTTTGTTATTTCAAACCTGATCCCTTAAAAACATTTCGGTTTGTAAGATTCTCACAATATTGGATGAACACCTTTTTTTTTCTCACCGGTTGCTCACTAAAAGTCAAAGGAAAAGAAAATTTTGCGGAGGGTGAAACTTATATTGTTGTTTGCAATCACAATTCTTTTTTTGATGTTTTCATTGCATCACCACGAATTCCCGGCGGAAATAAAACAATCGCAAAAATTGAATTGGCAAGAATTCCTGTTTTCAATTGGGTGTACAAAGCGGGCTCCGTGTTAGTGGACAGAAAAAGCGATCGCAGTCGCGCAGAAAGTTTTTTGCAGATGAAAGCCGTACTGGACATGGGTTTGCACATGTGCATCTACCCGGAGGGAACCCGTAACAGGACGAATGAACCCCTCAAATCTTTTCACAATGGCGCTTTTAAGCTAGCCATTGACACGGGCAGGTCTATTATCCCCGCAGTTATTTTTAATACAAAAAAGGTATTGCCGGTTAACAAACCATTTTTCATGTGGCCACATAAAATGGAAATGCATTTTCTTCCTCCTGTTAAGGTTGAATCAAGAGACAATGTTGAAAGTCTTAAGAAAAAAGTTTTTGAAATAATGAAAGTGCATTATGAGAAAGGGCTGAAGAACTGATCAATACCCTCCATTAAAATAATTTGTTTTATTGATGTGCAAATCGCGCAGAATGGCGGATTTAGGACTCAGGCTGATGCTGAATGAACGAAACGGGCCAACTGGTGTCACATTGATTGCCATCTGCCAGCAATGCATATCGCGGGAGATGGACATGGTTAAGGAATTTATTTGTGCATGCGTGACATCATAATACGCATTCATGCCGAGCTTCCATTTTTCTGTTAAATTAAAATCCCCGCTCCAGTTTAATGATTGTATTATGTTCGTGGTATAGCCACTATAATCTGGTTTCAATACACTGCTAAAATTTAAGGAGTAAGAAAGATTCAGGGACCACGTGATATTAAAATCCGCAAATTCAGCGGGATGGCTCCTTATATAATCCAACTGCGCCTGTTCTTCTTCAGCGGTCATCGGGATTTGGTCGCTAACCGCCTTTTGTTTCTCTTCTTCTTTTTTCTGATCCTTGGGTTTGCTTTTAAAGCTGGTTGAAATAGCCAGGTTGCCACTTGTAATCCTGCCTAAAGAAAACTTCTTTCCCGGTTCATTCCAGGCATAGATATTTCTTTTGAATCCCAATGAATCAGTTTCATATGGATCTAATATAGCTCCTCCGGTAATATTTATTTTATCAAATAATGTACTTCTGAAATAAAATGAAATTGGTGAAAGTTTAAATGAATCGGCGAGATAATTATAACTTCCATTAAATCCAAAACCATCTATTAATTTTATTTTTTTTGTTCCGCCATCACTGGTGTCGGATTCTGGTTTACGGACTTTTATCTCAAGACTATTATCCAATCCAAATGATATCCCGCCAAAAGTGCCTTCCCCAAAAGGTCCATAAAGGGATTGACTATAGTAGGACTGTCTGATGGTTCGCGAGGTAGTGTCCTGGGGATTGAGGTATTTGTTTGGATAATATTTTAATGTATAATAATCTTTACCCGCAAGATTTGGACTATAGGAAATGCTGATCGTCGGACGAATTACATGATGAATGCCTTGCAATTTACTATCCTTCCCGAATTTATTGAAAGTACCAAAAATAGCGGTGCTCAGACTTAAACTAAATGAAGCGTTGCTCTCCGTATAAAATCCCCTGCTTAAAGTGGTGTCGACCTTGTTTGTCTTATCATCCCAAGCGTAATAACTTTTTCTGGTATACCAATTTTGTTGAAATGAAACGCCTGGTGAAATTTGCAATGCACCCAATTGAGGTAATGTCAGCGAAATTGGCACACTATGATGTGCGCCAAATTGCATGGTATCAATAATTTTTTGGAAATTAAATGTCGAATCATAAAACGCGGTCTGATTTTGGAACGTGCTGCTTAACCCGATTCCTAGTTTTTCATACCATTTAGGCGTGCCGATAAAATCCTTTTTTTGCAATGGATAAAAAGTGGTCGCGGTAAAAGAAACATTGGGCAGGTTAACGGTGTATAGTCTTGTGACATTATTCTGACTATGACTTCCGCTGATAGATAAATTATATAATCCATTCCATGTTTTCGAATAACTGATCGATGAATTCAATGAGTTATTAAAACTCGCGGTTGGGTTAGTAAAAAGTGTTTTATTGTATTGGGATGATGCCACGTTCACGCTTGCTGTGAAAGTTGTTCCAGGTCTTGCTTTGGTATCCATGGTGTGACTCCAGGAAAGATTAAATGTTTTGGATTCGTCGAATTCAGTTTTACCGCTGCTGCTTAATAATTTACTGTCCTGAAATGAAAAATTGAGTTGCCCACTATAATGATAGCGCACCCTATAGGTCGGCGTTAAATAGAAATTATATCCGCCATAGGAATACAGATCAACCTTTGTGGTTATATCAAAATTATCGCTGAGTACCTTGTAATAGCCGAGCCCCGTTAAACCAAGTCCGAATTGCTGGCTTTGAATAAACACGGGTGGTAATAATCCGGAATGTCTTCCTTCGCTAATCGGGAAATAACCGAATGGAATATAAATGGGCAACGGCACGCCTTCAAATTCAGGATGTATTGGACCTGAAATGGCCATTTTTCCATTGATCACTTTTAATTTATTTGCCCGAAAGGCAAAATGTGGCGTATCCAGATTGCAGGTCGTAAACCTTCCGTGAAGCGCATAAAAAACATTTGGCGAAACTTTCTTCATCACTTCACCATACACGTACATTTCTCCGGATTTCGTATTTGATGAACGGGTAATTCCTTTTGATGTTTTCATATTGTAGATGATGGAGTCCGCCTGCATTTCCGTTCCTGTCTGGGTCATTTTTGGTTGACCAAGGATTTTCCCTGCCGTATCGGTGATATAGGTTGCCGTTACAATTTGTTTTTCCTGGTCCATTTCGATTTTATAAGCGTCGAGGGTAAGATCTTTATGCTTGGCATTTGCCGCATTGTACATGGTTATCTTATTGGTGGGGACATCCAGCACAATGGAATCGGTTGCGCTGTAGTTGATCGGCGCGTCGAGGGAGTCTTTTGATATTTTAACTTCAAAAGTATCTATGGTCTCTCCAAAAGAATAATTTAAGACTTCATGCAACAGTTTATTATCAATGCTGTCTGTTCTTTTATAAGGAATGGTATCTCTAATAATTTCATAGTTTGATATATCCTTAAAAGGAACCGTATCCTGCTGAGGAGTGAATATTTTATAAAAATTATGATAAGGAGAATAATTTGCAGTGCTGCTATGCGTTACAAAAAAGAATAACACGCCAAAAATCAATACCGGAAAATATTTTGAAGTAATTTTGCGTGCTTTATTGTACATATTGGTCGTTGATCGGTAAATGGGTTTTCAAGGTTGGGTTAATTCTTTATATACGAAATTCGTTTGCAAATAAACACCAATTGATTGATTATAAAAGCATCGCAAAAATAACTATTAGACCATTAAGATTTTGTGAAGATATTACTACTACCCCGTTAAAACAAAGACACTATGGTTAAAAAAATGGCTGCTCTGATGATTCCCGCGCTGATGTGCTTTATGATTTCATTTAACAAAATTTCACCTATTGCTGCCCAAAAACCGGGATTACATACCATAATTGTTGATGCAGGACATGGCGGCCAGTTTCATGGAACAAGGGGATTGATTTCAAAAGAAGAAGATGTTACACTGGACATTGCATTGAAATTGGGAGAAGCAATCAAAAAAGAATTTCCCGAAGTTAAAGTTGTTTATACCAGAACTGTCGCCGGTTCAGTAGAAAATGCTACAACTCTAAAAGAAGATTTGCATAATCGCGCTCAAATTGCTAACCAGGCAAAAGGTGATTTATTTATAAGCATACATTGTGATGCAACCCCGAAACCTCCTGGGGGCTATTATTTGAAGCGTGTTATTGGTCATAAAAAGAAGTTGGAATATGTAGGAAAAGGGAAAAAGAAAAGAAAGAAAATGGTCAACGCTCCGATCTATGAATCTTATTGGGTAAAAAACATGATGACAGGTGTTACTCCATACATCTGGAAAGCCGAAAAAACATCAGATAAAGTGAATGCAATTAATGATGAAAGTGGTGGTGAAGAATTTGACGATAGCACCGGCAATGTGGAGTGGGATACAGAATCGCCCGAAGCAAAAATGCGTGCGCAATTATACGAACAAAAATATTTCAGAAAAAGCGCAGTTTTCGCCTCAATTGTGAATGACGAATTTCAAAAAGCCGGCCGCAGAACCTGGGGAGTAAAGCAAAGAGATAAAGGCATCCAGGTTCTCCAAGCTACAGGCATGCCAAGCGTGCTTATTGAAACTGGGTATTTAACCAACAAAGAAGAAGAGGAATATTTGAATAGTGATGATGGACAAAATGAAGTGGTGCAGGATATTATCGCTGCATTAAAAAGATATAAGCAGCAAATTGAAGGTACAAGAATAAGCTCAACTTCGTCAACTACTGACTCAAGTAAATAGTTGAACCGCTGATTAGCTGATTTGTTATAACTTTCGACTAGCCAACGTTTCAACTTATCTGCCAATCCATTACATTTGTCGAATGAAAATTTCTAACGAAACCAAGATCGGCGTATTAACTGCAGTATCCATCACCTTGTTGATTTTAGGTTTTAATTTTCTCAAAGGCAAAAGCCTTTTCGATCACACCAAAAAAATATATGCCGTTTTTAAAAGCGTGGAAGGAATGGAAACTTCCAATGCTGTACTGGTAAATGGGTTATCCATCGGCAATGTTACTGACATCAAAGAAACGGATAAAAATATTGATGGCATCATTGTTACCATTACACTGAAGAAAGATGTCAATATTCCAAAAAATTCTGTGGCTGTCGTCAATCCCGGATTGATCACATCTACAGCCATTATTATCTCAAAAGGGGATGCGACGGATTATTTAAAGGATGGAGACACGATCAACACAAAAGAAAAACCGGGACTGATATCGCAAGTGCAGGACAATATTAATCCGATCGTTACAAAACTCAGTGGCACCCTGATCTCTCTCGATTCGCTGGTTGAAGTGATCGGTTCGATGTTCGACCCAAAATTCAAAAATAGTTTCAGCAATATGTTCGCGCATCTTGCTGCTTCTTCAGCTTCACTTGAAATATTATTGAACACCCAAACTGGTGTACTTGCTCATTCATTGAAAAATGTTGACACGTTCACCCATAGTCTTGCCAACAATACCGGGCAAATAAATAAAACCTTGGACAATCTGCAAAAGGTAAGTACCGAACTTGCCAATGCAAAAATTGAAGATGCTGTTTCTTCCATGAAATCTACCATGAATGAACTAAAACTAACATTGGCAAAAGTCAACAGCAATAATGGTTCACTCGGATTATTGTTGAACGATAAAAAATTATATCAGAACCTGGAAAGTACCGCCAGAAGTATGAATATCCTGCTGGATGATTTGCGGGTACATCCAAAACGCTACGTTAATATTTCTGTGTTCGGGAAAAAAGATAAGAATGGATATCTAACTTCACCACTGGCCGACTCCACATCAAAATCGGGAGATAAATAATTCATGAGGCAATTCCTTTTTTTTCTCTTAATAAACTTTATTGGCATCAACCATTTGTTTGCACAGGGACAGGTTGTATTTCATGGTTCCGGTAATAGCAAAGATTCTGTTCGCATCATCCGGATCATTAATGCCGACAATTATAAATACAAGAAAAAAGATTCCCTCTCTGAATTGATATTTCTGATCGGCAATGTCCATTTGGTGGAAAACAGTACCGATTTTTTTTGTGATAGCATGGTAATGGATCAAAAAGACAACTATCTGGAAGCTTTCGGCAATGCAAGGATCATTGACAAGGATTCCGCGAACAAGACCTCTTCAAATGTCACCAACATCAACTCTCAATACCTAAAATATCTTGTTGATAAGAAATATGTTTATTTTAAAAAAGATGTGAAGTTGTTTGATGGAAAGAATTCTCTCTACACGAACGATCTGCAGTATGATCTGAATCAGAAAATAGGGATTTATGCAGATGGTGGAAAAGTGGTCACAGATTCAAGTGTGCTCACCAGTAAAAGAGGAACCTATTATGCCGACACAAAAGATGTTTATTTCAGAGATAAGGTGGTGATGAAAGATCCGCAATCCAATCTTACTGCCGATTCTCTTTTATATAATACAGACACAAAACTGGCCACTTTTATTTCAGAAACAAATATTATTGATAGCGCCGGAAATACCATTCATACAAGGGATGGAACATACGATATGAAAAATCATCGTGCGCATTTCACCAAACGCACGGTAATTACCAATGCAGCGCAAATGATAACCGGCGATGATGTTCATTTTGATGATAGCACCGGAATTAGTATTGCCACCGGGAATGCCATATTCACTGACACAACTGAAGGTGTCTCGGTTCGCGGAGATTATCTTATCGCCAACAGGAAAACAAACACTTTTCTTGCCACCCAAAAACCGGTAATGGTACTAAAACAGGATGCTGATTCCATTTATGTTGCCGCTGACACATTATTTTCAGGAAGATTGTCTGATTCCGTTTTTATGGATACTGCTCGCCGTGAGAAAGATACCTTAAGAAATTTCACCACCATTAATACGCAAAAAGAAAATGATACCAGTCGGCGATATATCCAGGGGTATCATCACGTGCGTATCTTCTCCGATTCACTGCAAGCTGTTTCTGACAGTTTATTTTATTCAGGAAGAGATTCTGTGTTTCAGCTGTTCAATGACCCTGTGGTATGGGCAAATGGAGATCAGATCACCGGAGACACGATCTATCTATACACAAAAAATAAAAAACCGAAACGATTATTTGTTTTTGAAAACGCGATGGCTGTTGATAAATACGGTTCGAACATGTACAACCAGATAAAAGGAAAAACAATTAACGGATATTTTAAAGACGGAACACTTGACTACATGCGGGCAAAAGGAAACGCTGAAAGTGTTTATTATACAACCGATGATAAGAAGGCGCTCGTGGGTATTAATAAAGTTACAAAGGCTGATGTGATAGATATGATCTTTGAAGACAGAAAATTAAATAAAGTGGTTTTGCGAAATGATGTGGAAGGCGTAATGATGCCGGTTCGAGGCGCCAATCTTGCAGATCTGCGATTGCGTAATTTTAAATGGCTGGAACAGCGAAGACCAAAAACGAAATTCGAGTTGTTCGAATAATGATCACAAACTAAAACATTAAGAAACTTGTAACACAATGCGTTTAATACATTGGCATTATTTTCGTTCTTATGCAAACAAACAATCAACAAAATATGCGAAAAATAATCCTTTTATTTGCGTGCATTATCGCTGTAAGCTTTGCCAATAAAGCGTTTTCGCAGGATTATAAAGTGGCGATCGGCATTCGCTTCAGCTCGCCATCTCCTACATTAAGCAATTCTGTTTCCATAAAATATTTTATGAATGATCGTGACGCCGTTGAAGGATTGATCTCTTTTGGAACCCGTTTTGGAATTGGCGGATTATATGAAGTGCATCAACTCATTGGCGCCACTCCTGCCTTTACCTGGTTTTATGGTGGTGGCGCTTATATAGGTGTGCAGGATAATACGACCTTTGTCGGTCCCACAGGTGTTATCGGAATTGATTATAAATTTCAAAATGCACCGATAAATCTTTCACTCGATTGGAAACCTGAACTCGATATTGTCCCCAGCATTAATTTCGTTCCCGACGCATTTGGTTTGACTGCTCGATTTACTTTCTGATATTCTCTGAACCATACGCTGGTGGACTTTAGAAAGGGCATGATCCTGAATAATTCAACACTATCCGGTAACCGAATATGAATGATTCGTGTTGTTGGAAATAATTGGTGATATCGATCATCCAAAAAATAAATAACAAACTAAAATAGAAACGATGACGCCGACAAGGTCGGCGAGTAACATTGCGCCAATGGAGTAGCGCGTGTTCTTTATGCTGACTGCACCAAAATAAACGGCAATAACATAAAACGTGGTATCGGAGGAGCCCTGTAAAATACAACTCAATCTGCCGGCAAAAGAATCAGGCGAGAAAGTTTTCATGGTGTCAAACATCATTCCACGAGATGCCGCACCACTCAGGGGTCTCACCAATGCAGTCGGCAACCCGTCAATAAATCGCGTATCTGCGCCCATTGATGCAAATACCTGTTTTATGCTGTTTATGATCACATCAAATGTTCCGCTTGTTCTCAGCATACTGATCGCCACCAGCATGCCCACGAGATAAGGAATTATTCTTACCGCAATATCAAACCCATTTTTTGCGCCATCAACAAATGCTTCAAACAGATTTATTTTTTTGTATAGTGCTCCCAGTATTATCAACAAAAAAATCAATAATATCAAACCGTTGCTGAGTTGTTGCGAAAACGTTTGTACCGCAGTTGCATTCAAGGTGGTTAGGTAAACCACCAATAAGGATATCAATAATGTCAATCCAAACAGCCAGCCGATTATTACTGGCTGAAACAAATTTATTTTTTGCTTTATGGAAACGACAATGATCGCTGCCAGGGTAGCCGCAAACGTTGCGATCAAACAGGGTACAAAAATATCGACCGGGTTTGCCGCTTTCATTGAAGCACGCGCCGCAATAACTGCAACAGGGATAATATTAAAGCCCGAAGCATGCAAACACAAGAACATGATCTGTGCATTCGATGCTGTGGTCTTGCTCGGGTTCAGTTCCTGCAAGCTTTCCATTGTTTTTAATCCAAATGGAGTTGCCGCATTATCCAATCCCAAAAGATTAGCGGAAAAATTCATCATCATGTGACCAAAAACCGGATGCCCTTTTGGAACTTCCGGAAACAATTTTGAAAAAAATGGGCCGATGATTTTTGACAAAAGCCTTACTCCGCCTGCTTTTTCGGCAATACTCATAAACCCCAGAAATAAAGCCATGATGCCGATCAGCTTCAAAGCGATATTTACCGATGTCCAGCAGGTTTCAAAAATGCCGTCAGTCCTGGTAAGATTGGTTGGATCATCAGCTTTGCCCGTCACCATCCAATTAAAAATCTCGGTGTTGCCGAAGAAGAAACATTTAATGGATGCAACTACGATCGCAATGATAATGAACGCACTCCAAATTCTGCTTAATGCCATGATGTGAAAGTAAATTAATAATTGATAATTTGTAATTGATCATTGATAATAAAGAAGAACAAATTATACCCTAATGCCTCTATCCTGCTCCCTATACCGCATACTTTCCTTTCATCCTTTTTAGCACAAGGTGCATAATGATATTTGTTACTCTTGTTATGGTTCTATTTTAAAACTAACGATATGAAAAGATTATTGCCATTTGTTATCGCTATTTTTCTCATCCAGCAAACATCCGCACAATTCAGGTTCGATAATAAACTATATCAAACCATTTTCTGGGACGATCTCTGCAAAACCTTATCACAACAAAAAGATTACTTGCTACTTGATGTTCGCTCGCCGGGTGAATTTGCAGACAGTTCAACAATGGCAAGTATGAATATCGGTCATTTAAAAGGCGCGATCAATATTGATGTAAGACAGTTGCCCGATAGTCTAGACAAACTTGAACCTTACAAGAATAAAACGATATACGTGTATTGCTCCCATAGCCAGCGTAGCCGACGCGCATCAAAATTGCTGAGCGAAAAAGGATTTAAAAATGTAGTGAATATTAATGGTGGAATGACCGTACTTAATTTACAAAAAAATTCAAATATTCCCTGTATACAATCTGTTTATCAATCCAATGTTTCTTATGCGTTAGTGTCTCCTGCGGAAATGCGGTCGATATTGGTCAAAGACAAAAATGTGGTTATCCTGGATGTGAGAAAAGATTCATCTTATAAAAGCATTGCTTCAATAGAATTAATTAATGCTTATGGCAGATTCCGGAATTCTGTAAACATTCCATTTGAAAATTTATCTTCTTCGTTAAGCCAGGTTCCGCAAAATAAAAAAATTATAGTGGTTGATGATTTTGGAAATGAAAGTGCGAAAGCGGCCATTTTATTGTCAGAGAAAGGATACAAAAATATAAGTGTGTTGTTTAATGGATTGGATGAATGGGCTTCCACGGATCCTGCCGAACTGTCCGGCAAAGATCAGTTCATTGAACGCAAGGCAGCCTATGGTTTGATTACCCCTGAAGAATTCAGCAAGATGACAGCTCAAAAAGATCTGCTTGTTCTGGATGTGCGTGCAGATTCGGATTATCACAATATTGCCAAAAATTATTGGAGAAATATCGGCAATGTAAAACAAGCGGTGAATATTCCGTATACGCTACTTAGTGATAAAATGGACCAGATCGAACAATACAAGAATAAACCGGTAGTCGTTTATGCTTTTTCCACTTCCCCGGAGTCTTTTTCATCAGCAAAATTATTGACCGACAAAGGCTTTACCAAAGTGTATGTATTAATGGGCGGCATTTTCAACATTCGCTGGCGTGCCGGTAATATAAAAGATCACGCATATCTTAACGATCTTGTCACGAATATTCCCGCAGATAATTTGTGAGCGAAGTAAGTCAATTCTGATTACCTTTGCGCCTCAAAAAATTATTATCCATTTATGGGTTTGCAAGCAGGAATTGTAGGATTACCGAACGTGGGAAAATCTACCCTATTCAACGCCGTTAGTAACAGCGCTAAAGCACAGGCAAGTAATTATCGTTTTTGTACCATTGAACCAAATGTCGGATTAGTGAATGTTCCAGACGAACGTTTGGATAAATTAGCGGCATTGGTAAATCCGCAACGCATCGTCCCGACTCAAATTGAAATTGTAGATATCGCCGGTTTGGTAAAAGGGGCAAGCAAAGGAGAAGGATTAGGAAATAAGTTTTTGGCCAATATCCGCGAAGTAGACGCGATCGTTCACGTGATCCGTTGTTTTGAAGACGAAAATATTTTACGCGATGAAGGGGCGATCAATCCAGTCAGTGATAAGGAAATTATTGATACGGAATTGCAGTTGAAAGACCTGGAAAGTGTAGATAAGAAATTCCAGCGCACAGAAAAATTATTAAGAACTGCTGATGTGAAATTAAAACTCGAATATGAAGTGTTGAAGCGTTGCAAAGAGCATTTGGAAAAAGGGAAAAATATCCGCGAGTTGAGTTTAAGCAAAGAAGATCAAGTTGCCATTGCCGACTTATTTTTGCTTACAGAAAAACCTGTATTATATGTCGCGAATGTTGATGAAGCAAGTATGCAAACGGGAAATAAATTCTCTGATATCTTACGTCAATCAATAACCGGAGAAAATGCGCAAATGATCATTATGAATAATTCCATTGAAGCCCAGATTGCTGAAATGGAAGATGAAGGCGACCGGAAATTATTTATGGAAGAATATAAAATGACGGAACCTGCATTAAATAAACTCATTCGCTCAACGTATAGATTGCTGAACCTGTTAACCTATTTCACTGCAGGCGAACAGGAAGTGCGCGCCTGGACGATACATGAAGGATGGAAGGCACCACAGGCTGCGAGTGTTATCCATACTGACTTTGAAAAGGGTTTTATCAAGGCGGAAGTGATAAGCTATAATGATTTTATTCAGTATGGTTCGGAAGCTGCCTGCCGTGAAAACGGGAGGTTAAGAATTGAGGGAAAAGAATATGTTGTAAAAGACGGAGACGTGATGCATTTCCGGTTTAATGTGTGATCGGGATTTTTGTGGAAGAATGATTACTTAACCCGATCTGGCGTTATCCCTCTGTGCAAAATATATTCAATCACATTTTCAACGGCAATATTTTCCCCTTCAACTGGTCTCCTTACAAAATTGTTTTTCTCTAAGAGCGCCGCGGATTTTAAATTGTCAGCGCTAAGTCCGGCAACAATGAATCTAAGATTCATTACCGAAAAACCATAATCAATGATCTTTGGTATTGCTTCCTGCATGATTTTTTTTCCCTGGAATTCGGGAAGTAATTCGTAACCAATCTCTGCTTCTGTATTTTCATTTTGGAAATTCCATAAGCAAATAGTTCCAATTAGTTTCGGATCATCTTTTAGAACGATCGCCCACATTATCGATTCACCATTCTTTATAAAGCCATCGATCTTATCGATGAATTGCAAGGCATCATCAATGGAGTTTGCCTTTGGTCTGTCAAGAAATTGATTCACGCTTTCATCAGAACGGAGTTTGAATATTTCATCTTTATCATCAGCATTAAGTTGACGGAAGATCAAACGCTCGGTCTTTAGATTCGGAAAGGGAATGAAAACAGGGTTGATCATTTTATATTGTCGGACAAGGGGTGTTTAAAAATAAAAGACCCAGCGTTTGAAAATCGGCCAGGTCTGTCATTGAAAATAAGTTTTATTGAGGTAATAACACCTGATCGATCTCGTGGACGATCCCATTCACGGCTACCCTATCCGGAATAAGTGTGTTTGCCGGTGGGCTGCTATAGGGAGTTCCTCCTGGTGGAAAAGTGCCGAGTCCGGTAAATTGTAAACTCGTTACAACGGGGCCGGTAAAGGTTGCCTGTGCCATAATTCCTGGATGCGTTGGATATGCGCTGTTCACCAGTGTTGTTACAAATGAGCCCGGCGTTGTTGGAAAGTTCACGGAAAAAACCCTGTCCACCGGCTCGAATGATCCCCCGCTCTGCACGGCGAGAATATGATAGACCACAATTCCGCGAACGGTTGCAGCAGTGAGCACGCCGTATAATGCAGGATTAGTAAATACGGCTGGCGATGAAGAAAGTGCGCTTGCTTCTGCAGACGCTGTTCCCGCCGGAACACCTTCCTGAACTAGTGTTCCATAAATTTCTTCAAATAATATGGTTTGAAATGCGGCGTTGTTTGGCGCAAGAACCGTCATGTTAACGACAGCATACTTCAACAATGAATCAATTCTGTTCAATCCAACCTGACCGCTGTCGGCACGGGCAATGGCGGCCGATAAATAGGTAAGATTCGTATCTCCGTAAATTATTTGTGCAAGCAGCTGTGAAGGCGGTTCAACAATTGCGGCGACGGTATGGATCACCCCATTGGAAGCCAGTTGATCGGCAGCAGTGACCGGAATATTATTGGCATATAGATCTCCACCGCTTGTTTTCCATGGGAAAATGCTCATTCTTATCAGTGGATTTGTTGGATCCAGTTGCAATAAGGTTGGCATCTGCGTGTTCGGAAATGTTGTAGGAATAGTCGCAGCGGGTAATGCATTGGGAATAATATTATAGCTTAAGATCTGTTGTATCTCGATTGCAGGTAAGGCGCTGATGGTTGCTGATGTAATGCCGGAAAGTGCAAATGCATTATCATCCGGGGCAAACAAAGTAAAGCTGGCGCCGGTCGTGTTTAACACTGAATCCATGCCTGCTTTGGCTATAGCCGCTTTTAACAGGGTATATTGAGACCCGCTTTGAATAATGGCGTCAATGGTTTTCCCTGAAGCGGGTGGCGTCGCTGCGGGAACATCTCCAAAGTCTTTGTTGCAGGAAACCACAATAACTGCCAGCAAGATAAAAAACAGAAAATTTATTTTCACTTTATTTAGATATTTCATAATTACAAATTTTGTTTTTTCAAAATCGGTTACTCATCCACGTTAGAATACATTATAAGCAAAACCAACATAATATAACCCTCCAACGTCAGAGCTACCAACGCCATCAGTATAGTATTGATTTAATAAGTTCGTGGCGCCTATTTTAATTACTGATTTTATCTTGGGCAGTTTATAACTTATCTGCGCATCGAGTGTTCTGATCGATGGAAGACTGCCATTTGCAAAATCTGCTTCATAGCTTGGAATGGCATCCTGCCATCTCAGCACAATATTAAAGCTCCAGAGTTTTCGTGCACCAAAACCGGTATTGCCAAAGATCACGTTCGCGCGGTATTTCGGAGCATCGTAATAGGTAACAAAATTGGCAGGCTGACTTTCCAGGACATCTGAAGAGCCGTTAACACCGATCGTAAAATTTGATGGTAAGCGATAATCAAGGCTTAATCCATAGCCATAAGAGTTAATAACGCCCGGCGCATTTACAGAAACAGAGAAGATGTTCCAATCTGAAGTATTGGACAAATCTGCCGGGTTACCTGTTTTGGACTGGATGACCGTTGTTCTTGATAACAGGTCGTGGTTCTGTGCATAATAACCATACAGGTCAATTAATAATCTATTGTCTGCAGTTAGTGTTTTATACCCCGCTTCATAAGAAATCACAGATTCAGGTTTGAAAGTTCCGAATGTTGCCTCTTTCGGGGACCCTGCCAGCACGCTTGATTCAGTATAAACAGGATTTGTATTTTTATTCGGACCAAAGTCATAAAAATCTCTCAACGCCGGTAAGCCACCGATTAATATTTCATTTCCTCCAACCACTAGATTGATCCATTGATTTTGGTTGGTAGGAAATCGATAGGCTGTTTGAAACGACAACCTGATATTGCTGTTTTCACCGGTCTTAATTACGGCAGTTGCTCTTGGCGTAAAGTGTCCATTGAAATTTTGGCTTTTATCATAACGACCGGATAATGTCAGGTGCAAAAAATTATCCAGAAAACTTTTTGATATCTGCGCATAGGCGCCTACTTCGTTGATACCGATCGTTCCGGTGGAATCAGCAAATAAAGTTCCCTGAGAATTCAGCACATATCTTTTAAAATTTGCTCCAACTATGATGTCCGCAAAACTGCCGGTGAACTGGCTGAAATTATATTGTCCTTCCGCATTATAAAGATCCGTTCTGTCAATGAACAATCCGCCGCCTTTGGAAATCGGAATGGAACGAACAGAATCAAGGATATGGGTGAACTGTGCGCTGCCTGGAGCCGGTCTTCCGATATCCGCAATGGAACGCGCATAGTTATGTGCGTCAATATCGGATTCTCCGGATTCGCGTGCACCCAGATAAGCTTGTGCATACTGTATATACCAGCTTCCCGCTACATTATTAGGATCGTAGCTTGGTTTCCATGCTTCGTTTAATAATCTGGTGGTAACGGTTGCATCGTAGGATTGTCCTGCATTTTCCTGGGTCGTATAGGCTCTCAAAAACCAGTTCTTACTGTCCACTTCCAATTTGTACTGACCGATCTTCAGATCGCGCAGCGAATACCTATCGGCACCGGTATAAACTGTATTTCCGGTTCCCCAATTTCCAGATAAAACAGTTTCTGTATTATCGCTTAATTTATAATGCAATGCGCCAGATATCTTAAAATTAATTGTATTTGGAGCGATCACATCTTTTTCGTTGTAGCCGGTTCTGGAAACATTGATCGGACTTCCGCTTATTGAATTAATATATGGTGCAAGAAAGGGAGCTTGCCCTGCGATGCCCTGCAAAAATTGCCTGAGATCAGTTGTAGTTTCATCTCCGTAAATATTTATGCCATCATAGTTTGGATCTGTCTTGCGATTGCCATTGACGATCTGCCCCGTGGTCCTGTTATAATCCCTGGTATCGTCCCCAAGCCAATCTTTTGCGAGTGTGTATTCAGCTCCAATTTTAAAAGCGAATTTTTCAGATATTTTATCTGCCCAACGAAAGGAAAAATTATTAAAGGCAGAAACTGACCTTTGTCTTTGATCCACATTCATCACACCTTCTTTAACCTGAAAAGAGAATCCCTGGTATTTAAAAGGATTTTTACTGTTGATCAATAAAGTTCCGTTCATTCCTCCCGATCCATATAAGGCAGAGGACGCGCCCGGCAACAACTCCATATTGTCAACATCCAATTCAGTTAGTCCAATTACGCTGCCAACCGAAAAATTCAATCCGGGAGCCTGGTTATCCATTCCATCAACCAATTGATTCAGTCTTTCATTTCCGCTCGCGTTAAAACCTCTGGTGCTTGGCGTTTTGAACGTAAGAGAAGATGTTGTAATATCTACTCCTTTCAAATTCGTCAACACATCATAATAACCTGAGGCAGGTGAAGAGCGAATATTGGCTGCACTTACCCTTTCTATAGAAACGGGAGACTCCAGGATTTTCTGCGGAACGCGAGAGGCAGAAATCACGATTTCCTGACCCAATGAACTGGATGGGTTGAATTCCACCTGAACAAAATTCTGATCATTGATGGTGATCTCCTGGGTTTGGTAACCGATAGAAGAAATTTGAAGTACGATCGGGAATTTTTGTATAGTGGTCAATTTAAAATTACCGCGATCATCTGTAAAAGTTCCGCTCGATGTTCCTTTGATCGTTACTGATACAGCCGGCACAAATTCCTTGTTACTTGTGCTTCGAACATTTCCTGATATTGTCACTGTTTGTGCAAAAACAGATGTGGAAACCAATAAACAGAAAAAAGCAATAGCCACTTTGGTGATGGACTTCCTCATAGTGCAAGTTTTCGTTTTGAATTATTTGCAAAATACATATTGTAATGCGCCTCAAAAATTTTATTTCATTCACAATTTCAACAGAATTGTTGATATTTCGTGAAATTATACATTCAACTGTTTCGTAGTACACATGTATATTCGGGTTATGAAACAGTTGCAATTTCCCAAACAAACAGATTATTATCGCGGCAAAGTGCGCGATGTTTATACTATTTCCGGGAAATGGCTGGTAATGATCGCTTCCGACCGTATTTCCGCTTTTGACGTGATATTACCGAGACCTATCCCTTATAAAGGACAAGTATTAAATCAGGTTGCTGCATATATGCTCAGGGCTACATCTGATATTTGCCCAAACTGGCTTATTGATGTTCCGGCTCCCAATGCAGCCATCGGCAAAAAATGCATCCCTTTTCGTGTAGAGATGGTCGTTAGAGGCAATCTCACGGGACATTCGTGGAGAACATATTCAAGTGGCATAAGAAAATTATGCGGCGTACCACTGGCAGAAGGAATGAAAGAAAATGATTTTTTTTCTTCTCCCATTATCACTCCGTCTACTAAAGCAGATGTTGGCCATGATGAAGATATTTCAAGAGAAGAAATAATTCGCCGCGGCTTAGTGAGTGAACAAGATTATGCGTTGATAGAAAAATATGCCTTATCACTATTTCAGCGGGGGAAAGAAATTGCAGCAAAAAGAGGATTGATCCTGGTGGATACGAAATATGAATTTGGGAAGATAGATGATACCATTTACCTAATGGATGAAATTCATACGCCGGATTCTTCAAGATATTTTTATGCAGAAGGATTTCAGGAAAGACAACAAAAAGGGGAAAGACAAAAACAATTAAGCAAAGAGTTCGTTCGGGAATGGCTGATAGAAAATGATTTTATGGGTAAAGAAGGGCAAACTGTTCCGGAGATGAAAGATGAATGGGTTACCACCATCAGTAACCGTTATATCGAATTGTATGAAAAAGTCATCGGCGAGAAATTTGTTCCCCTCAAAATGAGTGATGAAGAAACTTACCAGCACATTTTATTTTCATTGGGCAATCTTTCTCTTTAGTATTTAAGATTGTGTATTTAGCAGTGTCCTGCTAAATATTCAATATTAAATTCCTGCGCTTTATCATGGTTATTTACCGGTTGAGTATAATTTATTACAACAGTATGCCGCAAATCGTAAATTAATGATGTCAATGATTTTATTTCATCAAAACTACATCTATGTATAAATCATTTGCATTAAAGCTAACCGCTACAATTATTTTTGCAGCATCCTATTTTACGGCCGTTTCACAAGGTGTGAAGACACCACGTGTTCCGAGCCCCGGAGCCATTGTTTCGCAAACAATCGGTATTTCCACAGTTACTGTAAACTATTCCCGCCCATCAGTAAAAGGCCGCGAAATATGGGGAAAGCTGGTTCCGTACGGCTATAATGTGCAGGGTTTCGGTGCAGGCAATTCAGCACCCTGGCGTGCAGGCGCAAATGAAAATACCGTCATAACATTTTCTCACGATGCAAAAGTGGAAGGACAGTCAGTTCCTGCAGGTTCCTACGGTTTGTTTTTTGTCATTAATAGTGATAACAGTGGCGAGGTGATTTTGTCAAGAGATTACAGATCCTGGGGAAGTTTTTGGTACGATCAAAAGCAAGACCTGATGAGGGCCAAAATTCAACTCCGCGATAACACGCCAACAGAATTGCTTACCTACGATTTTACAAACATTACCAAAACCGGTGCAGACCTGGTTCTTAACTGGGAGAAAAAACAATTTCCCGTCAAGATCGAATTTGCTGTTGATGATATCGTCATGAAAAATGCAGAAGAAGAATTAAAAGGCCAAACCGGATTTACACCGGTTGGATTTTCGACCGCCGCTAATTATGCGTTGCAAAATAAAGTGAATCTTGACGAAGCATTGACATGGATTGATAAAGCTATTGCCGCAAATAAGACGTTTACGTATTTGAATATCAAATCCGGGATCTTGACCGCGCAGAATAAACCTGAAGAAGCGAATAAAGTAATGGCAGAAGCTCTTCCCATTGGTAATGAAATTGAACTAAATGCTTACGGCTATCAATTATTAAATGCCGGGCAACAGGATAAGGCGATCGAGGTATTTATCCTGAACACGCAAAAGAATCCTAAAAGCGCAAACGTGTGGGATAGTTTGGGAGAAGGATATGCCATAAAAGGAGATAAGAAAAATGCAATTGCGAATTTTAAAAAATCCCTCAGTTTAAATCCACCCGCAGCAACAAAAGCAAATTCTGAAAAATATCTTAAACAACTGGGCGCAATGTAAATTGGGTAAAGAATTAAAATATTGACAGGTTGAATAATTTATTGGTTGATCTAACTGGTTAATTTTTCAACCTTATTTTTTTGATAAGAAAATAGAAAACAAATTACACCAGCTGTAACACAAACATCTGCAAAATTAAAAATCCCTGTACGGATATTTTTGATCCCGATATTCATAAAATCAGCAACATGTCTATCGAATAATAACCGGTCAATGATGTTACCAACTCCGCCCGCAAAAATCATCGATACCGAAAACATTTTTATGAATGGCATTTCTTTGGACCTGCTGATTGTGTATATAAATAATATTGAAAGAAAAGCAAGGGGTAGAACAGACAATAACCAAAGGCTCGCGGTCTTCGGCAAATTATCACCCAAACTCATCGCCGCTCCTGTGTTCTCAACATATTCCAACCTAAATGTGTCATGAAAATAAGAAACCGGTTCTTTATTCATTAAATGCTCTTTTGCGAGATCTTTACTTGCCCTGTCCCAACTGATAAATGCCAATGCGCTAAAACAAAAAAGAAGAATTTTTAGTGATCTTTTCATACTCAAATCTTTCTGCAAAGATATTTATCTATTTTTATAGTAACCAAAACGCTAATCATGACACCTGAAAATATTTTCAGCATCGCAAGCTCAGTTGCATTAATCGGATGGATCATTCTAATTGTGTTACCTTTTTGGCGATCGTCAGATAAATTCATCATCGGAGTGATTATAACCCTTTTTGCGATCGTTTATACCGGGCTCATCTTTTCAAGCTTTCATTTTTCCGACATACAAAAATTCAACTCCCTGGAAGGTGTTGAAGATCTTTTTCATAGCAAATTATTATTGACGGCAGGATGGGTTCACTATCTTGCTTTTGATCTAATGACCGGATTATTTATAAGGAATAATGCGTTGAAATATGGCATCAGTCATTGGCTGGTGATCCCCTGCTTGTTATTGACCTTTATGCTCGGACCTATCGGGTTGCTTTTGTTTTTACTGATACGTTTTATCATATCTAAACAATATTTTGCGGATAATTTCTAAAAGGCAATTATGAATCTCTTTACTGAATTATCAAAACGTAATCGTACACTATATCTTTTTGGATGGTTCAATTTTATTTGTGCACTTATTTGCATCATGCTTATTCAGATCACGCACATACAGGTTTTAGGCATCAACGCGTTTATAAAGCCTTTGAAGTTTTTTCTTTCTGTCGGTATTTTTTGCTGGACGATCAGCTGGTATATGTATTATCTCGATCAGCAGAAAAAAGTTCGTGTTTATAATCGGGTGGTCGTTATCGTCATGTTGTTTGAATTATCGGTAATCGTATGGCAGGCTGCAAACGGACGTCTCTCTCATTTCAATGTTTCCGAAGTCCTGTATGCGAGATTATTTACTTTAATGGGAATCGCTATTAGTGTATTCAGCTTGTGGACAGGATATATTGGTATTCTTTTCTTCAGACAGAAAAAATGGACGATTTCTGAAGCCTATGCAATGGGAATAAAGATGGGAATTATTTTTTTTGTGCTCTTTTCTTTTGAAGGAGGAATTATGGCAGCGAGGTTGGCGCATACGGTTGGCGCAGCGGATGGCGGAACGGGATTACCATTAATAAACTGGAGCAAGCATTTTGGCGATCTGCGCGTTGCACATTTTTTTGGAATTCATTCATTGCAAATATTACCGCTGATTGGTTTTTATCTTGCCAAAACAAAAACGCAGATCATCATTATTGGGGTGATCTATTTTATTTTGGTTTCTGCGATGTTGCTGCAAGCACTGATAGGAATGCCGGTGTTGGGTTGATATCAATATGACCCTATAAAATCGGATTTGCAGTTTTATCGCTTCTGAATCTCAATTTTTTCTAAGCTTATTTTCCCAGAATATTTTTGGCATTGGGTTTTAATGTTCTCGCAATACGGGATTTCCCCATAATGGAATTTTTTCCTAAATATTATCTTTCGGGTATGGGCAGTCCCTGTTGCCGCAGGAAAGATAATTTATCCCAATAACCACGTTGAAATTTTATTTTATCATCAGTAATATGGAAAAAGCCGCAACCTCTTAATCCAAGCGGATCTCTCCATTCAAGGATTGCCCAGTCACCATCTTCGAAAATATTTTCAATGATGCAAACCATTTTCGCATGGGCAAATTCCTCACTAAACATTTTCTTTATCGCTGATTTTCCAACGAGCGGGTCAGCCACCACCTGGTGATTGATCGCATCATCATGATAAAGATCGGCAAGTACATCAATATCAATAGCATTAAATGCAGCCACCCATTTTTCAACAATTTCTTTTGGTTTCATTTCATTGGATTCCTAACTGATTTATGATGAACTCAAAAACAAAATCCCAGTTGTCAATGATTTGTTTTGTGCTTTGTCCGCTGCCATGTCCGCTGTTATAATCCATGTGCAGGATTATCGGACTTATTTGTCCCTCGTTATTTTGTGCAGCAGCAACAAATTTCTTTGCATTCATCGGATCAACACGCGTATCATTTGCTCCGGCAGTAACGAGCATGGTCGGCATGTTTATTCCTTTTCTGATATTTTGATAAGGCGAGTAACGAAGCAACCAGCGAAATTCCTCCTCATTTTCTGATGAACCATATTCAGGGATCCAATAACGTGCTATCAGAAATTTATGAAAACGCAACATATCGAGCAATGGAACTTCACAAACGATAGCTTTGTAAAGATCCGGTCTTTGTGTGGCGATGGCGCCCATCAGTAAACCGCCGTTACTGCCACCCATGGCGACAAGTTTTGAAGGATTTGTATATTTTTCTTTGATAAGCCATTCTGCGCAACCATTAAAGTCGTCAAAACAATTTTGCTTATTGGCCCTCATTCCTGATTGGTGCCATTTTTCCCCGTATTCATCGCCCCCGCGGATCCCGGGCTCAACCACAACACCTCCCCGATTAATGAATGGCGCATAAAATCCAAAATAGCGCGGCGAAATACCAATGTTAAACCCTCCATAGGCGGTTAACAATACTGGATTATTTCCATTAAGCTGCATATCCTTTCTATGAACAACAAACACGGGAACTTTTGTGCTGTCTTTGGATCTGTAGAATTTTATTTCCCCAACGATATTGCTCATGTCAACTGGCAAAATGCGATGATAATATAAACGCCACTTAAAATCAGCCGGCGATGCAACAAAGGTCTTTGAAGTGGAAGTAAAAGTATTCAATACCATATAAACAGAATCTTCTTCCCTGTCGTAACTGATGGATTCAACATTCCCTGTTTCAGGTAATTCTATTTGTCTGATTTTTTGTCCGTTCAAATCATATAATGTCAACCTGCTTTGAATATCTTTTTTGTCCTGGATGATGATATTGCTCTTGGTGACCACATACGCCTGCATGACCGTTTCACTTTCTGGTATCAATACTTTCCAGTTTTTATATTCCGGGTTATTTTTGTCAGCGATCATTAATTTGTAATTCGGAGCATTATCATTTGTGAAGATGTACAACTTATCTCCG
Source organism: Chitinophagales bacterium (assembly GCA_021323755.1). Taxonomy (GTDB): domain Bacteria; phylum Bacteroidota; class Bacteroidia; order Chitinophagales; family Chitinophagaceae; genus Puia. Next base: position 38,754 of record JAJPKJ010000022.1, read on the forward strand.
ATCGCTTCGGGGAATAATGAAAATTTCTTGCTTTCAAAGATCAACTCGCCCTGATCACTGGACCCGGTTTTACGTAGGTAACAATTATCCGAATTAAAATCTCCTTCGCCATAGAAACTTACATCGCTGTACCGGTTATCGTATATGTAATAAAAATTCTTTGCATCTTTTGTAGTACCCATGAACACGGCTTTATCGGCGGGATCGCCAACTTTCCATAAATATGTTTTCAGCGGAGTTTGTTTATCCACATCCTGCTGACTTCGAATCGTAAAATAAGCGTGTTGCTGATCTTTTGTCCATTGATAATCCTCGGTATTATTTAATGGCGGATATAATATTTTCCCAGTTCGTGTATTGATAATATAAGTGGTAGAAATTTCTGCTCCGCTTTTTTGTACGCTGATTGCCGCGCGCTCGCCATCGTAGGTGTAAGCAACATTCGTTGTTGATGTGTTTCCGGTTGTATCTAATTTAACAGGATCCCAGATCAATATTTTCTTATTGTCAATAATGGTGAATAATTTATTCTGCTTATCGCCTTTCTTCTTTATATTTTGAAAAACGCGCTTCGCTTCTTTGTGCAATGGTCCTTCAAAATCAAGATCAATAAATGCGGCAATATCATCGCGCAAACCAGCATGCGTTTTTTGTGTTGCATTCAAATATTCAATTCCATAATCATGCTGCGCTTTCGTCCATTCAATTACTTTGGGATCCGTTTTATCTTCCAGCCAGCGATAATCGTCAGTAAGTAAAACACCGTGCAAAGTATCGACAACGGGAATAGCTTTTGTTGCGGGAGGCGCGAATCTTTGTTGCGCATTACCTGTAAAACTACAGGTACCGATCAATAAAATGGCGAGGAAGTATTTCATAAAACAGTTGGGGTTATTAAAAAATATTGTTCGAAGGTCATTTGTGATACTAATGTAATACTAATTATGATTGGTGTTGTTTTTAAGTGGTGCGCTTAATAAAAAACTTACGATTTTTGTAATTCATCAAATTGAAATATTTATGTCTGAAAGAACAACTGCCTTATTGGGTTTCGCCGGTGTGTTTGTTGCAGCGATCCCCATTTTTATTGGTCTGTATGAATACAAGGTGAATAACGAAAGAGATTTTGAAAAAAATTTTCTCAATCAGCAAAGCGTTGTGTATGATGAACTGCTTGGTGATCTTGGTGGCATTTCTACTTCCATCAGCAATCCTTACGATTCAATTTCGCAGGCAAATTATAACCTGGCTAAATTCAATTTTAATCAATTGTATTATGGCAAACTGAATTTGTATCAAAGTCCGACGCTTGAAAAGCTTACAGACTCTTTATACAATCTTATCAACTCTTACGACAGCATCCGGATAATAGACTTGCATAAAGAAACGCTTGACAGGATGATCGATACTATACAGAGTAAGGTCTATAATCTGTCGGTTGAATGTAAGAAGTCATTAAAGAGCACCTATAATCTCCAATAGAAATCATGAAAAATATTTTTGTTTGTTTTATCCTGCTCTCATTATCAGCGCATGCACAGAACAGCTGGCAGCATGGACGATTGCGTGTTACCGCCGACGGGCATTACCTGCAGTATCAGGATGGCAAGCCTTTTTTCTGGCTTGGTGATACTGGTTGGGAATTATTTCATCGTTTGCAGCTGGATGAAATAAAAATCTACCTCGAAAACCGCAAAGCAAAAGGCTTTAATGTAATCCAATCTGTGATATTGGCCGAGTTTGACGGATTAACGCGACCCAATCAAAACGGTGATCTGCCATTGATGAATAATGATCCGGAAAAACCAAATGAAAAATATTTTTTGTTTGTTGATTCGGTGATAAAGATCGCCTTACAAAAAAATATGTTCATGGGTTTGTTGCCAACCTGGGGCGATAAGGTTTATAAACTATGGGGAACTGGTCCGGAGATTTTTAATGTGCAAAATGCTTATGATTATGGATTTTTTTTAGGAAGCAGGTATAAGGATTATCCGAACATTATCTGGATAATGGGCGGCGATAGACCTGCCATGAATGCCTCTACTGACGTTCGCCCGATATGGCGTGCCATGGCCGCGGGAATCAACCAGGGGACAAATGGCAAGGCCATTTTTGCCTATCATCCTTCGGGTGGTGATTATTCCAGTTCCCAATTTTTATATGCTGAAGATTGGCTAGGCATCAATATGATACAAGGCGGCCATGGAAGCGGGCATGATGTTGAAATTTGGAAGCTGATCGCCCGCGACAGAAATATCCAACCGGCAAAACCAACATTGGATGATGAGCCAAATTATGAGGATCATCCGGTAAACCCTTGGCCGACATGGGATCCGGCGAACGGATATTATGATGATTATGACGTTCGCAAGCAGACGTATCGCTCGGTATTTGCTGGCGCTTGCGGGGTTACCTATGGTCATCATTCCGTTTGGCAATTTCTTTCTTCCAGAGAAACGCCGATCAATCATCCTAAAATAATGTTTTGGAAAGAAGCGATTGACAGACCTGGCGCTTTCCAGGTTGGTTATTTAAGAAAATTGATCGAATCAAGGAAAATAATCAATCGCATTCCTGACTCAACGATAGTCGTTTCTGATCCGGGAGAAAAATCGGAACATATCGAAGCATTTCGTGATGCGGGAAACAAATATGCGATGATCTATCTGCCTGTTGGTAAAGACATAATCGTCAAAACTTCATTCATTGATTACAACAAGATTGTTGCCTGGTGGTTCAATCCAAAAACCGGGGTTGCCGAAGAAATCGGTGTGTTAGCGAATAAACCGCCGATGGGATTCTCACCACCCACCAAATGATCGGGTAATGATTGGGTCCTGATCATTGATGATGCATGGGAAAAATTTAAAGTGCCGGGAAAATGAAACCTGGATCTTGTTTATTAAACACATGAAATATTTTGTTTAGCAGACATTCATCATCACATTTACTTTTCTCTTTTCTTTGCGGAAATGGATTTTACCATTGTTTCGCCGTGCTTTATTTGCTTTTGATCCTTCACTTTTGCCAGAGAATTTGCATAAGCTTCTTTCAATAATTTTTTGATATAGGTCTTTGGAAAGTCCTTTTTCTGCTTGACAAGGATATATCTGTATTGATTTCCCTCTCCCATCAATTTTTTTTCAGGATCGGCGATCTCGCTGCCCCAATAAAATCCGAAATGAATATTGTGACTCGTTCGTCCGACGGCTATTGAACAAAAAGTATGTCCAACCTTGTCGGTTGGTGACCAGCCGAAGGCAACGGCGTTATAGTTATCGTAGATCAATTCATTTGTTTTGGGGTATAAATCCCATACAAATTCCCTGAGCCAAAAAACAATTTCTTTTGTCTCTTCCGGAAATGGTTTCAAAAATTTCCTCAGGTCTTTGATTTCTTCTCTAGGCATTCTTATTTCTTAGCAGTTGTCTTATTGCAACTAAATGTGAAAATAATACCAATGGAACAATGCAGCATGGCAGCCAAACATAAGGGAAATACAAAACGGCAATATTTGGCTGATCAAATGCAAGCCGTTGAAACGGAAATGGAGCCGATAAAACGGCAAGGCTCACAATATTTATCAATAATCCGATACACAAAAAGTTCCATACCAAGATCATCTTGCGACCAAACTGTTCTTTATTGAAACCAAAATAAAATATTACCGGGGCAGTTAACCCCGCCAGAATATCAAAATTTCTGCCTTCGAATGTCATTATCTGAGGAACAACTTGTTGAAATGACAACCATAACAAAACGATTTCAACAGGAATGCGCACGGCATGTAATATAGTAAGTGTTTTAATATCCAGACTATCAATAAAATTTCTTCCCTTCCGGGAAATAAAAAGCATGATTATAAAAATTAGCGGTGGCAAAACCAATAAGGCAAATCGTGGCGGGTTATTGTCAGTGACCTTGTAAAAACCGGTTAAGCTAATGATACCCTGGATCAACAACCAGACTAATAAAATAATTAATGTTGCTTTTGATTTTTTAGTTGCACTATAAAAAATAAAAATGGTCAGCAATACAGTCAGCAAAAAAACAAAACTGATGTAAAATGGAAGATTGCTCATAGCAGTTATGTTGGAGTCTTGCTGAAGTTACGAAGAAGTTATCAACCATTCAGCCTTCGTCTTAATTTCGATTTATTGAAAATGTTTCTCCCTTTATCAATGCCTTTGCGTAATTCCTTTTGTTCTTCAATGGGCAAATGATATACGCGCTGACATTCAGCGCTGCAACAGCCATCATATTTTTTTGCGCATTCTTCGCACTGAATAAATAGCAAATGGCAGCCCTCATTTTTGCAATTCGTGTGGGTATCCGCAGGCTTTCCGCATTGGTGACATATTGCAATTATTTCATCACTGACTTTTTCTCCCAAACGATCATCAAATACAAAATTCTTACCATGAAATTTATTAGGAAGGTTCTTTTCTTTCACTGTGTGGGCATAATGGATTATACCTCCTTCAAGATGAAATACGTTTTTAAACCCTTTATGCAAAAGATAAGCGCTTGCTTTTTCACAGCGAATGCCGCCGGTACAATACATGATGATGGTATTTTCCGCCTTATCTTTCAGCATATCGGCAGCCATTGGCAATTGTTGGCGAAAAGTGTCGGAAGGAATTTCAATGGCGTTTTCAAAATGACCGACTTCGAATTCATAATGATTGCGCATATCGATCACTACTGTTTGAGAATCTTCGGTAAGTTTGTTGAACGTTTCTGCATCAACATATTTCCCTTTATTTCGCATGTCGAATAATGGGTCGTTGATTCCATCCGCCACAATTTTATCCCTCACTTTTACTTTCAACACCCAGAAAGATTTCCCGTCATCACTAACGGCAACGTTTAGCCGAAGATTTTTTAGTGCTTCAATGGAATGGAGATAATCTTGCAGTTTTTTAAAATTACTTTGGGGAACACTCAGTTGTGCATTTATACCTTCTTCTGCAATATAAATTCTGCCGAAAACATTCAATTCCTGTAATGATCTATAAAATTCATCGCGGAATTCTTTGGGATCCTCAATAAAAAAATACTGATAGAATGAAACAGTTGTGCGAGGTTCGGCTTCCTGGTATAAACGTTGTTTTAATTCCTTTTGGGAAATGCGATTGTGTAATACTGCCATTTATTGAAATTTTAAGGACACATGCCTGGTGAACAAAATTTCGAATGGCAAAGATAAGCATTGATGTTAAAAAATAACCTTTGGCAGTGCGTTAGTGCAGGTGTGCCAGGCAAGGATTGCCGGATACCAAACCAAAGCCGGTCACCCGAAATTACAATTGAATAGAAGCCTGGTTGCCGCTGATGTGAATGCTTCCGCCGATTATTCCGCCAAATCCCAAACGAACGCCAAACATGGTGTTGCGATTATTAAGATAAGATTCAACGAAATCAACCCTAAATAATTTGAAAATATTTTCAACACCTTCAAAGACCTCAATATAATTATTGGTGTTGTTGACATAAAATGCATTTGAGCCGGCGACGAGATACCAATTTAATTTTCTGAACAAAGGAATTTTATTGGTAAGTAATCCATTGAAATGATGTTCGACATGACCAGTTGCATAAAACGCCGCCGTGGTGCTGTTTGCATAATATGGCGCAATTTGAAAGCTGTTCAGGTATTGACTGGCAAAAAAAGTTTGATTGCCGTTAAAATGCTGATAATCCTGAATCGGAACTGACTTTGCATTTAAAAATCCGCCAACCGTAAAGCGATAACGCAGCAGGCCTTTTAATTTAAAATTCATATCATCCCAGACCGAAAAACTCCATTTATCAAAATCGGTGATACTTTGAAAAACATTTTTCCAGCCATGCTGATAAGCGAGCTCGAATGTTGGGTATTTTGAACCAACACTTACTTTTCGGTGGGGGAACTCGATGAATCGCTGACCAGGCTGATATTGCAGTTCAACGCCTGTAATAAAAGCATGATGGGCCGTGAACTGTGTATCTATTTTTTCAAAAGGATAATTTGGCGTGAACTGCCGGTATTTGTAATTAATGAATGAATATTCTGTGCTGTTATTCAGCGGTAACCGGTTTTCAAATAATGCATTTGCATGAATGCGCAACCCATTTTCCATTCGTCGTGAATATTTGAGTTCGCCGAAATAATTTTCATAAATCTTTTCATAATTCTCTTTGAAAAAAAGTGTATAGAGTCCATTCATCAGTGGAGAAATAGGATTATTATTATTGAATTGAGAAACCCGCTTGCCGCCAGAAAATTCCCAGGAATGCCGATCATAACCGGCTCCGAAGGGGTTATCATCGGTTACTATATTATTTTTTCGTAACTGCAGGGAAGCCCAGGCATTAAAATGCGTGTTATTGAAACCGTACCGCAAATGCGGGCTAAAGGTGAGCAATTCCTTTCTATTGAACACAGAGGTTTGAACCGAGCCCCCTTCGTTTATGGCAATACCTTCCACCGTATTGTATTCAAGATTCCCGAGTAATGGTTCGATATTATAGGTTGTCGTTTTTTTCGATCCATAATGATTGCGTGTAAAGCCGGTAAACAAAAGCTTTGTGTAGGTAACACGCGCCTGGCTCTTTTGCATTGAATCGCGATACCGTTTGGTCCCCAGGGAATCACGATTGTAATGATAAATACTGTCCTTTACCGTATAATCTTTCAATTCTTCCGGCTCAAGTTGAACCGGTCGTAATGAGTCCCAATACTGCTTTGTTTTCTTATTGATGGCTGTGTCATATTTAATAATGACATTATTGAAATATTTTTTTGCGAATTCGGGGTTGATATCATATTTATTATAAACATTTATAAAATTCCCGATCGCGTCGATACCAAATAAATTGAAGGTGAAATAAATGGTTTGATCTTTTGTTTGCCAGATATCACGACTGACCGGAACATGTATCTGTCTAATTTGCAGCGTATCAAGTATCTCCAATTGAGACGTTTTCACCAGCAACAGATCAAGGCTATGGATACGCCAGTCACCGTCAACAATATTGATTGTTCCGGAAAAAAGAGGTTCATATTTTCTACGCGGGATAACTTGTATCTTATTGATCTCTTTTCCGTCTTCAAAAAAAGAGCCGAGATATTTATAATGGTAATAATTAAGGGCTCCATCTGCAATTGGAGACACAAAACCGCGCGGATTAAAGGTTGAAGTAAGTACGGTCACGTTATTGCTGTAAAAATTAATGAAGGTCGGAAAATTGAATCCGTATCCATTCGACCCGCTTTCTCTTCCTGAAACAACTTCAAGCTTGAACTTATTTGGTTTTTTATAAGAGATCCTGGTGAACGATTCAGACAGATAAATAATACCCTTGCCGGCAGAATCAACTCCCATATCTTTTTTCTCGCTTGAATCGATTTTATGACCGAATATTTTTTGCGGAAGTTTTCTTGTTTTCATCAGGGTCTTTATATAGGCTTCGCAAGTAAAAGAATCCAGCGGAGCTTCATAGTCCCTTCTCTTTTTTATGGCGTGACGGATTATTTCATAAGCCGGATCTTCCCCGCCTGGTCTTATGACCACTTCTTTCATGGAAAGCTGTTGAACAGAAAGTGAAAAATTCAGCGTGATATCTTCTGTTCCCACTGTTATGGTCTTTTCCTGCCGCTCGTAACCAACATATTGACATATGATCGTTTTTTTTCCTGCATCTGCATGGAGAAAATATTTTCCCTCATTGTTAGCGGTGGTGCCTCTTGTAGTTCCTTTTAATAATACCGATGCGAATGGGAGAACATGACCTTTATCATCTGTAACCGTTCCTGAAATTCTTTGTCCACGGATATTCGTTAACGTTAGTAATGCCGGAAAGATAAGCAGTAGAATTTTTCTCATTAATAGATTCGATTAAAAACAAATTTACCCGGGAATAAGTTATGGAAATGTGAAAGAAAAACATCAAACGGTATCACGCGCGATCCGGATCATGATTTTCGCAGGTAGCTTGCGGCTAACGCGGCAAAGCCGGCAATGAGTGCGCCAACCAGGGCTGTGACCAAAATCAATAAATACGATGAACCGCCCAAAGGCAATATTTGTGCAACTTTTTGTGAAAGTATACTGTTGTTCTTGAAATCTATCCACCAAGCTAAAATTCCCCATAGAAAAAAAATGCCCAGTGCTCCGGCGATGAATGAATCACGATGTGGCAATGGAATTGCTGCACTCACCAAAAAGGAGATCACTGCAATTTCCCACCATGGCAGATACAAACCTGCAACAAAACTTAAAAAAGCGGTTAATAATATGGCGATAATGAATTTCATCCTATTTATGAATTACATTTTGAAATTTAACTCTGCATGCGAAATTCTTCACTTGTCAAACATCATTCTGTATTTTACTCGTCCATCATCTCTTTCATTCTTGTTCATCATCCACAACTGATAATATTTTCCCATGGTCCATTTATCAACAAAATTGTCGTAATAAACACTTCCTGGATTACCACTTTGTCCGCCAGGATAAATACCATACGCATTGGTAACATCGGTCAACTCAACGATCATGCGCCAACTTGGTCCATGATCTGCGCCAGCAGCATTGATACAATTTTCTCCTCCGCCAACGGATAAATGTAGCCGACTAAATGGTGCAAGTTTTGCAAGGTGGCTGATTTTGGTGTCTTTATAATCTGCCCATTGTAATTTTCTATCTGCTTCCAGTTTCTTTAGTGTTACGACTGCTTTTTTAAATGCCGTCATTACATCATCATGTAAAGTTTCGATTTCCGGCGTGTTTATATTATCAAAAAATTTATAGGCAGAGTCTTTCAGCATCGCTTCTAACAGGTCATTTGATTCGGGATAAACAGTCGGACCCGGGCATTTACCAAACTCATCTGCCCAGACCGCATCTTCAAGTTCCTTCCAGGTTAAAACAAAGATCGTTGGTCCTCTTAAATTAATATCATTGCGATAGTTCCATTTCTTCAGTGTATCAAAATATTCTATTTCATCTCTGTTTAATGCACTTTCCGTAATATTCCTGATAATGAGCGGCGTTGCCATTTCCGCGAACACATTATAGTTTTCTGTTTGCAGCGTTTGCATTGAATCAACCGTAATATTATTCATCTGTGAGAGACGGCGGTTAATAATAAACCCGCGATAAATTGGGAAATACCCACCGAGATAGTAAGGATATACAGAAGGATCCACAGGAAATTGATTGGCGCTACTTACAAAACCTCTTTCAGGATTCTTCATATGTGGGTTTTCATCCTGCGGTATATTTCCCTGCCACATATAGCTGCTATCATTGCCAGGCATTATAAAATCACCTTGCCTTTTCCATTTTGCCGGGAACTCGCCCTGATCCCAGATTGCAATGTCTCCGTTCTTGCAGGCGAAAATACAATTCTGTCCAGGTGTGTGTAAATTTTTTATGGCATCATAATAGTCATCATAATTTTTTGCATGATCAAGACGATTGAATGTTTTTAATTCATTGCTTGCATCATGTGCTTTCCATCTTACTGCATAATATTTTTTTCCCCCTGTCCTGTCGCCGGTAAATTTTTTATCGTACATAACAGGTCCAAAAACAGTGTAGGCCACGGTGTCAATAAAATCGGGTTTCCCTTTTATCTTTATCGTGTCATATCGGAATGTCGATGGTTTCCATTCTCCATTAAACCAATATTCTTTCATGCTTTCATCCTTGAATTGAATTTCATAATAATCCCGAACATCGCGTTCAGCATTGGTAAAACCAAAAGCACAGCTGTCGTTGAAGCCGATAACTATACCGGGCGCGCAGGGAAATGAAGCGCCGTAAGCACTAAACTGTGGAGTGGATATCTGCATTTCAAACCACAATGAAGGAAAATTCAATCCAAGATGTGGATCATTGCACAAGATCGGTCTGCCACTTTTTGTTTTCTTTCCGCTCACTGCCCAGTTATTGCTGCCATTTCTTTTATCAGGTTTGCTTTCAAAAACATCCGTGGAATCCGTTTTTGCAAAATATAGCGAATCTGCAGTCGGGGGTATTTTCACCGCAATGCCTGGAGCCGGATATACAGTGCCTTTGGGAACGATCGGATCCAATGAGTCTTGCAGGTAGGGATATAATTTCTGAAAATCGCTTAATCCAAAATGATTTTTTGCATTATTGTATTCGAAATCATTTTCACTTCCTGCCAGATCAAGAGACATATATTTCAAAAACAAAGCTGTTTTCAAATTGGTCCAATGTTCAGGATTGTAGTTGAGCAGCTTGTATTCAACCGGCAATTCGCTTTCTTGCAAGTTATCGATATAAGCATTAACGCCCGCCGTGTATGCATCACATTCATATTTGGTGATGGAATCGGCTTCCATTTCTTTCAGCGATTTTTCTGCTGCATATACCATCCCCAATCTTCTTTTACCTCTGTCAAAATTCAACGCTTTTTCACCGATCAATTCACTGATCCTTCCCGAAGCTGCATATACTTCAAACTCCATTTGCCATAATCTGAATTTTGCATGGAGGTATCCTTGTATGAAATATGCGTCCGATTCATTGTTGGCAAAAACATGCGGTACAAGTCTTTCGTCAATATATACCTGGACATTATCCCGCAAACCAGGAAATTTCAAATCAGCATCATAATCTTTATCCAACGCGTCGGCATTTTGCCAAAAACCTTGTTGTGGGCTAATAAACTTTCCTATCGGCGGAATACTTCCCCATTGGCGATTAAGAGAAAAAGTCAGGCCAACCGTAATAATGAGGTAAATAAAAAAAGGAATAATTTTCATGCAAAGCAATTAGCGTAACTGGGAATAATCTTCAAAGTAAAATAATTTTTTTGATTATGAAGCCAGCTATCGAAATTCTGTTAAACAGTCTTGCGCCACAAGGCTTGCGGGCAATGAGAGCTATCGGCTATTGGCTTTCAGCAGATCGGCCAATAAATCAACCTCACCAATGGCATTAAACGAATGCAACACGATGCGCAGACGCTCGCCGCCTTTGGGAACTGTAGGGTAAACGATCGGACGAACATCCAGATTGTTCTTCTGTAAATGTGCCGCAATCTTCTTTACATTATCGTTACCCGGAATTATCAAAATTTGAATCGGTGTTATGCTTTTGAGTTGCTCAAAGGATGATCCTGCATTTTGAAAACGCTGGATCAATTCCTGCAAATGCGTTCTTTCATTATTCATTGCGGGAAAAATCTCATAAGCTTTTTTTATTGCAGCGATGGATGCTTCTGGCAATGATGTTGTAAAAATAAATGGACGCGCAAAATTGATCAGGTAATTCCGCAGTTTCGCTGTTCCTAAAACAATGGCTCCATGACAGCCAACTGCTTTCCCAAAAGTGTGCATACGGGCAAAACATTTTTTTTCCAATCGCAATTGTTGGATCAGTCCCTCTCCTTTTTCGCCCATCACTCCGGTTGCATGCGCTTCATCAATGATCAAATGCGCATCATATTCTTCGCAGAGCGCAACAATATCTTTTAGGGGAGCAATATCTCCATCCATTGAAAAAACAGATTCGGTCACAACAAAAATATTTCCTTTTGCAGCTATCAGTTTCTTTCCCAGGTCTTCCAGGTCATTATGTGCAAAAGAATATGATTCTGCAAAGCTCAATCGTATCCCATCACGAATGGAGGCATGACTCAACTGATCATATAAAATGGTGTCGCCGCGCTGGGGTACGCAACTTAACAATCCAAGGTTTGCATCATATCCGGAATTAAAGATCAATCCTGCCTCCGCATTGTGGAAATCGGCAATGAATTTTTCTGTTTCTTCAATCAAGAAATAATTACCGGATAATAATCGTGAGCCAGTTGAACCCTGTCGCAGAACATTAGGCTGAAGGGTGCCGATTTTTGAATGTTTCACAATTCCCAAATAATCGTTCGAGCAAAAATCAATTTTATCATCTGCCAATTTCAACTCACGATACGCATTTTGATTTTTACGTTCATTTAATTTCTTATTAAGAAAATCTTCTTTCATATTTTTGAAACTCCAAATATCCTTTTAATCTTATTAATCCCAAAATGATGACGCAAACGGTTCAAAAAAATATTCTCGGGTTGCATCTTCCGACGGATCCGCGCTGGGTTGACCTGGCAAGTATCTCAATAGAGGATATACTAACCGATCACGCCTATTGCGAACAAAAGGCCGCGGTGAGCTGCATCTCATTAATACAACGTTATTCATCAAAACAAAGATTGGTAAATGAACTCTCACCCATAGTTACTGAAGAATGGGGACATTTCCGGCAAGTACTTGGAGAATTGCAAAAACGGAATTTACAATTGGGCAAACAACGCAGGGATGAATATGTAAATAAATTATTGCTGTTTCAAAGAAAAGGGGGTAATGAAGAAGACAGATTTTTGGATCAATTACTGACAATGGCCTTAATTGAAGCGAGAAGCTGCGAGCGGTTCAAGCGATTGAGCGAAGGATTGGATGATGAATACCTGCGCAATTTTTATCGGAAGTTCATGGAAAGCGAAGCCGGACATTATCATTTGTTTATTGAATTATGCGAATCATATATTGCAAAACAAAAAGTACGCAAGCGCTGGAAGGAATGGTTGGAATATGAAGCAAAAGTCATTAATGAAATTGAATTGCGTGGTGACAGAATGCATTGACAAGTCCGGTGAGCCGGCGGTCAGGATTTAAATTTCAAACTTTAAATATGAACAGAAGAACATTTGTAAAGAATTCTGCATTGGTTGCAGGGAGTTTTGCCATACTTCCTTCTGGCAGCCTGTTTGCTGCCGATCAAAAAGTCAGGTTAGCATTTATCGGCACGGGTTTGCGCGGACAAAATCATTTGGATAATGCACTTCGTCGCAGCGATGTGGATATCGTGGCTATTTGCGACGTCGATGATCGCATGTTGCAAATGGCAACCGACCTTTTTAAGAAAGCAAACAAACCATTGCCACAAATTTTTAAAGGTGATAATTATGCATATAAAAAAATGCTCGAGCTGAAAAATATTGATGGCGTTTTGATTGCCACCCCCTGGGAATGGCATGCGCCAATGGTCATTGACAGTCTGCAAGCGGGAATAAAATATGTCGCCACCGAAGTTATTTTAGGAATAACAATGGACGATCACTGGAATGTAGTGCATGAGGCTGAAAAACAAAAAGCCAATGTGATGATGCTTGAAAATGTTTGCTATCGCCGGGATGTGATTGCCATATTAAATATGGTTCGCCAGGGCCTATTTGGCGAATTGCTGCACTTGCAGGCCGGTTACCAGCACGATCTGCGCAGTGTAAAATTCAATAACGGCGTTGATCCATACGGTCATGGCGTAGAATTTGGAGAAAAAGGATTCTCTGAAGCCAAATGGAGAACCAATCATTCCGTTCACCGTAACGGTGATCTATACCCGACTCATGGAATCGGTCCAGTTGCGCAAATGCTGAACATTAATCACGGGAACCGTTTTTTGTCATTATCATCATTCGCAACAAAAACGCGTGGTTTGCATAAATATATTGTTGATCACGGTGGAGAAAATCATCCGAATGCAAAAGTGGAATTCAAATTGGGCGATATTGTAACCACACATATCAGGTGCGCCAATGGCGAAACGATTTTATTACAGCACGACACCAATAATCCACGCCCTTATTCACTAGGATTTCGTGTGCAGGGAACAAATGGTATATGGATGGACGTCAACAAATCACTTTACATTGAAGGACTGAGTAAAAAAGAAGATGCGTGGGAAGAAGCACAACCATATCTCGACAAATACGATCATCCCTTGTGGCAACGCTGGAGTAAAGAAACTGAAGGCGCTGGTCATGGCGGCATGGATTTTTTTGTGCTACATGCTTTTGTTGAATCAATAAAAAGAAAGACCCATACGCCGATGGATGTTTATGATGCAGCTGCCTGGAGCGTTATTACTCCACTAAGTGAAATGAGTATTGATCTTGGCAACCAAACGGTGGAATTCCCTGACTTCACGAGCGGACAATGGATGTATCGGAAGAATAATTTTGCGTTAACGGACGAATTTTAAATTTTTTGGCATTGAATATCGAAATTGTAAAAAGAGCAGTCGATGCGTTTGGGTTTGATGCTGGTGAAAATACCTCGATACAATTGCTTGGCAATGGTTTGATCAATCACACTTTTAAGATAACAGATTCGCATCACCAAAAATCAATTGTATTGCAGGCGATCAATACGAATGTTTTTACCAGGCCGGAAGACATTCTGCATAACTACAAATTGGTTTTTGATTGTCTGGGGAAACAAGCCAATGCTGTTTTAATTCCCGCTCCGCTGATTGCCAAAACCGGGAAATTATATTGGATTGATGAACAAGATAATTTCTGGCGGGCATCTGAATTTATTAATAATTCCTATTCGCCCATAATTGCCGCAGATGAACAATCTGCTTACACAGTTGCCAATAGTTTTGCAAGATTTACACAGGCATTATCTTCATTAGATATAACGAAAGTCAAGGAAATCATTTCCCGCTTTCACGATCTTGATTTCCGGTACCGCCAATTTGAAGAGTCGATAAAAAATTCTTCAATCGATCTCTTATTAAAATCAACTCATCTTATTGCGGAACTGCGCCAGCGGAAAAAGTTAGTAGATTTTTATAATTTGATCAAACATTCGCCAGATTATCCCGATCGCGTAATGCATCACGATTGCAAGATCAGTAATATTCTTTTTGATAAAACAAATGGAGAAGTGATTTGTCCGGTTGATTTGGACACAGTAATGCCCGGAAAATATTTTTCTGACCTGGGGGATATGATCCGTTCAATGGCCTGCACCGTGGATGAAAACAGCACAAGTTGGGAAGAAATCGACATTCGCAATTCTTTTTATGAATCTATACTGGAAGGCTATCTAAGTGGAATTGGAAATATTTTTTCAGCGGAAGAAAAAAGAAATATTCATTATTCAGGATTGATATTGATCTTTATGCAATCCCTTCGTTTTGCTGCTGACTTTTTGAATGGAGATGTTTACTATAAAATAAATTATCCCGAGCAAAACCTTAATCGCGCATTGAATCAATTGATATTATTGGAAAAGCTGGAAGACTTTTTGAAAAAACAATATAAGTTCGACCCGTATTGATCGATCAATAATTATTTTGACGAAGATGTCAGCTCGGTCTTTTTATTTTTTAGTTGCTTCATCAAGGCTTTTAACCCATTCAACGAGCCTTCGAAAATCTGCTTCTTTTTAAAGTACGGAACAAATGAATTATTGATGATCCTTTTTGATTCGTGCGGAGAGATCAACCTGTTCATATCAACATTACTTTCAATCTGCATCATCCTTTGAGAAATACAAATCTCGATAAATACTTTATCACTTTCCATTGCACCCTGGTTAATATGATCCCCTAAAAATGAAAATGAAGAATTATCGGAATCATTTCTTTCGATCATCGTCGAATCGAAAGTGATCATCACAATTTTGATGGAGGTTTCTTTTTCAAAATCTGCTATGAGCATGCTTAAGAACTGTGTCTCTCTTTCCGTATAAATATTTTCATAATCATTCACATAATCAAACGCACCTGAAACAGAGTCTTTATTATTTGCGCGGACAAAGTTGGATTGTTTGCGAGGATAAGGGGATGTATTGTTCGCTAGGGAATAATCATCCGTCTTTGTTTGTTCATCCTGTGAAAAAGCAAAATCACTCATCAGAAAAATGAAAAGCAACAAAAAACCTGATTGTAAAAATGGTTTCATTTTAATAAAAATTTTGTAAACAATCTAGGCTTTAACAGGGATGATGAATTGCTAAAGGAGTGGATTCAAAAAGTGGTGCTCTAGTTTTAAAAGGAAAAGTGATCTGTAGTAGGTCAAAAATAGCTAAAAAACACTATTATTCAAATATTTGGCAAAGAAAATTAAGGGCATTATTACCCCTCGCTACCAGTAGAAAAAAAAGATATTTCCTCTTTAAAATTCAAAAAAGGGTATTTCGTTTGGAGCTGGTTAGCCTTTTCGCTATGGGTTCTCATAAATTGTTTATGCGCATTCGTCAGTGGCTGAAAAGCCCGGTGTTTTCTTGCAATAATCACCTTTTTTACTTCTTCCATGATGAACTGCGATTCATCATCTATAAAAAATTTCGCAAACTTTTCCAACACAAATTCAGTTGCGGAATAATTGGGGTGAACCATATCAATATCATAAAAACGATAATCCCTCAACACATCGATGACCAATTCATACGCCGGGAAATAATGAATATTGTCGAATTTATTCACCAGATGATGAACAGCTTCGATCAATCTTGCTTTGCTGCGATTATTATCAATTACTCCGTCGCGAATATGTCGCACCGGGCTGACCGTAAATATGATCTTTATTGCAGGGTTGAATTGAAACAATTGGTGAATACAATTATCTAAACAAGAATTGATCTCTTCGATCGACATCAGATGTTTGTTGAACGATTGTGCTGGTGCACGGTGACAATTGGCGACAGGCTGATTATTTTCAATGAGGTGATAAGAGAAAGATGAACCTAAAGTAATGATGAGCCATTTTGTTCTTTTCAAAAACTGATGCGCATTTTTTTGAGAAGCATTGATGGTTTTCAAGCATTCAGCCCGATCAATATTTGAAAAAGAACTGTGATGATTCCAACTCTGCCAGAGTTCATTCAAATAAATGAGATCTTTTTCTTCATACTGCTTGTTGTGGATATAAGAAACAATACTTGATGAAACGCTATGCGGATCGAACAATATCCCGTTCGGGTTTTGAACGACATCAAATTTCAATTCCTGTAAATTATTACCAATATGCTCGGTAAAGCAAGAACCGACAAGCATTATTGGCTCCTGGTAACTTATTTTTTGTTTGGGAGAACCGATCGGTATATCGAGCATGAAGTTCATAGACAATATCAACTTTAAATAAATATTTCACCAGCAATGCGGACACTTTCCTGCAATGCATCATCATTTAATTCGGATAAAAAACCGAGATGGCGAAAATATGGGATTAATAATTCTGAATTCATATTTCCAACCAATTCATCATTTGCCATCGGGCAGCCACCAATTCCCTTTAACGCGCTGTCAAATCTTTTGCAACCTGCACGCAAAGCCGCATCGATCTTTGCTTTCCAATGGTCGGGCTTCGAATGTAGGTGTACTCCAATTTGATGTTGCGGTAGTTCTTTTATCAAATAATCGGTCATAGAAAAAACCTGTTCAGGTGTTGCTAATCCGACTGTGTCAGCCAATGAAATTATTTTTATACCTAAGGAAGTTACTCTATTCACCCAGTCAAACACAATTTTCTCAGAATAGGCATCACCGTATGGATTTCCAAATCCCATGGAAATATAGATGACTAATTGTTTGCTTCGCCTTTCACAGATCTTTTGAATTTCTTCCACGCGGGTCAATGATTCTTCGATCGTGCTATTGGTATTTCTTAACTGAAAGGTCTCAGAAACAGAAAAGGGAAAACCAAGAAAAGTGATCTCATCAAAGGTAGCTGCCTCTTCGGCGCCACGAACATTGGCAATTATTGCAAGCAGTTTCGATTTAGACTGATCAAGTTCCAAGCCCTGCAACACTTCTTCGGTATCGGCCAGTTGCGGAATGGCTTTGGCAGAAACAAAACTTCCGAAATCAAGGGTATCGAATCCAACTTTTAATAAGGAATTGATGTATTCGATCTTTTTATTTGTGGGAATAAAATTCTTCCATCCCTGCATCGCATCGCGCGGACATTCAACAAGTGAAAATGATGAATTCATGCAGCGAAACTACAGAATAAAATAATTTATAGCTGTTAGCAAAATTAAAGACCAAGTGATTTCCTGCTTTGAGATATATTCTGGCGGATAGTCGTAAAAAATCGGCTTCTGATTTTTTCTCCAACAGTGCTTATTTGTATGGATTTTCGAATCATGTTTATCATTTCCTCATAAGTATAATTACTAAAACGTTCATCACGCGTAACCAGGATATGCAACACGCTATGATTTAAAATACACAACTTCGCATTGTCAAGTTCTGCTACCCATGTATTGTTGCCAATAAAGAGTTCGTTAAGAAATAATTTATACTCGGCAGAATTCGGTCGCGGGGTTTCGCCAATGCCAAAGCGTTTGCCCGTTTCAGCCATCTTTTCATAGTGCAATACAAGCTCTTCAAGCTTATCGTATATAATGGATATGTCTTCCTTTGATTCAAACAGATTGGCTTCCGCGTAAAACTCAATTTGAGAAAGTGTTGCATTAAGGCATACATTATTCCATAATTCTGTTGTGGGAATAAGGTTAAGAACATGATTGATCTTCTTTCCCAATTCTTCATATTCGGGGAACCTGTTTTTTAGGGAGAGCTTCTTTGATTTCAGATCATCCAAATGCAAAAATGTTCTCATCCATACAAAGGATTTAAATGTAACCAATTCCGGTATTTGATAAAAGCTCATGAACGGAAGATCTTTAGCGTTAAAATAAAGATGCTTTTTTTCAAAGCTGCTGATATATGATGCCTTCATCAAGGCGTCTTTCATCCAATGTCCAAAAAAATCAATCGTGTTTTCATGCAGCATGCCGGAAAAAATAAAGGAATCATTTTGCAAGTGGAGTAACTGGTCAAGCGATATTTTAAAATGAGAAGAAAGTTTTTGTATCTCTTCAAAGTCAATGGATTTTTCTCCGCGGATCCGGCGATAAGCACTATCGTTACTGATATTGAGCAAATCCGCGACTTCATCCACCAATGAAAGATGTGGTAATAGGCTATTTTTTACATGCTGAAAGAATAATTGCTGAACACCTACTGCATTATTTTCCATGGTTAGTTAGTTTAGTAAAAATTGAAAATGGGCAGGAGTTCTTTTGGCAGTTTTTGCGGTGATACTAAAAATACTGTATTTTTTTTGCAAAAAATGATTTCTCCTTTTCTAAAATATCCATTTAGTCGCATCTAATGCTTTTGGGGAAACATGTCGCCTAAGAATCAATTAGGGAAAGGCTTTGCGGGGAAATAGTTTTGGGATGACAATAATTTTTAACCCCAAAACATCAAAAAATGAAAAACTTTCTCCTCCTTGCCTTTCTCTTCATCGTGTCTGGAAAATCCATGCTCGCGCAAGACAGCCCTTCAATACGCCGGGTCGTTTTTAATGCAATATTAAAAGGGACAAACCGCCAAATTACTAGCGGGCGTCTCTTTGCAATTACTGACTCATCGGTATTGATCACCAAAAAGGCAGTAGCCTTGAAATTCTCTGATGTGGATTTGAAAGAGGGCAAAATATTCAGCTTCACTGAGATTGAAAAGTTACAATTACAGCGAAAAGGAAACGTGGGCAGAGGTGTCCTTATTGGATCATTAACCGGAGGCCTTTTGATCGGCATTGCCGCAGCAATTTCTACAAGCAGTACTTCTGCTAATACAGGGTTTCGTTATTCTACGGGCGGCGTCGAGGTGGTAGGCGGGGTCTTCATTGGAGCGGTAGGTGGTGCTTTAATAGGTGCGATTATCGGCGCTTTGTCTCACAAAACATTTTTTATCCGCGGGAAAAAGGAAAGGTTTGACAAAATGAGAACCAAAATGATTGCTAAGCTCACCATATCAAATCAATGATCATTTCAAAAATATTTTATTTAAATAAGACAGGCGAAGCCGAAAACCTGTAAAAGAGTAGGCGCAAATTTTTAAAAAATCATTTATGAAAAAGTATTTATTATCTATCGCTATCATTTTATCAGCATTTTTTGTAAACGCACAGGATAGCTTAAAGACTGGAAAGAATTTTGAATTTGGTATTGGTTTGGGAGCAGTCGGAGAAATGAACAATGGTGGAGCAGGAAAAGTATTTGGCGTTGGATTGAGTCTCCAGGGTGAAAATCATTTCTCCAAGCAATTCTCAGGTTTTATCAGCGGAGGGTACAATTTGTTATTTAGTACGGAAGGCGGCGGAACATTAGGGTTTATTCCGATCCAGGCAGGCCCACGGGTCTATGTGAACAAGAACATTTTCTTAGGTGTTGGGCTCGG
Source organism: Chitinophagales bacterium (assembly GCA_021323755.1). Taxonomy (GTDB): domain Bacteria; phylum Bacteroidota; class Bacteroidia; order Chitinophagales; family Chitinophagaceae; genus Puia. The sequence goes on from JAJPKJ010000022.1 coordinate 58,811, forward strand.
GCTGGGAATTATAATTGGCCAGGGGGAAGCATCTGGGTTTAGCGCATCCGGCTTCAGCTATTTTCCCCAAATTGGCATTAACTCACAAAAAACCCAGGTAATATTTGGCTACAACTCCGTTTCCCTCACTAAATATGGGAGCGTTACGGACGGCTTTCTCGATCTAAAAATAGCTTTCAAACTGTAAATATCATGAAGCTAAATAAATAAAAATGAAATGGTCAGTCTCTTTACTCATACTCGTCCTGTGCGCCGGACTATTTTTAAATGCACAGGATAGTGTTTCGTTCCGGGAAAAAACTTGAAATGATAATTCTGTTTATCATTTCATGTTTTTTTCTCTCTCTATCTGTGCAAAAAAATAATGCTTCTTCAATAACTATGCAGCCGATTGATACAGAATTTGAAAGAGATGGCGCAAACCATGCGATCTATTCTCTTGGCAATCATTTGGACTATACAGCAGAATTGATAAAAACATTCTTATGTTAATCCGAGAAGCTAAACTATTTGACTCTACCGCATTAATAAACCTCGCTTTTCCTGCTCCTATAAATGGTGCTATCAGTTTATTCACCGACAGAAATCCTGATTTCTTCAACTTATTGAAAGAAGGTGGTGATTTTAAAATTTTTATAGCAGGAGGCAATAATGGAAATATAATAGGGACGTTGGCCTCTCGGATAATCAATCGCAAAAAAATACTCTTTGCAAAAGTTTTAGTTCCAGTTATGATTTTTTAAGGAAAATTCTAAGGAAGAATAACAAGGATCAGGACCTCTGTTTCAACGCTTCAAATAAAATGATACCGGCGGCAACAGAAACATTTAATGAATCGAAATTATTTTTCATGGGAATGGTAAATGATTCATCTGCCGCTTTCCTCAAATGTGGCTGCACGCCATTGTCTTCACTGCCCATAATAACGCAGCAGGGTTCAATAAGATTCAATTCAAAAACTTTTTTGTTAGCATTCATTTCGCTGGTAAAAACCTTTATGCCATTCAAATGCATGGTGTCAATCGCCTTTAATAAACTATGCACGCGGCATACCTGAATTTTTTCCAAGGCGCCGGCGGAAGATTTTATCGCCTCTTCATTTAATGCGCCGATACCTTTATCTGGAATAATCATCGCCTGGGCGCCACAACATAAAGCGCTTCGCGCAATCGCGCCAATATTTCGTGTATCGGTGATTCCGTCCAGCATTAAGAATAAGGGAACAATTCCGTTTGAGATAATATGATCAATAACTTGCTGCAGATCGAGATATTCTATTAACGCCGCAAATGCAACAACGCCCTGGTGATTGACCTTTGTAATGGAAAAAAGTTTTTCGGGCGGAACCTGTTGAATGGGAATATTGTACTGTTTCGCCAATTTTCTTATCTCACCAATTGATTCTCCGCTCACATTTCTCTGAAATAAGATCTTATCAATTGCACGACCGGAATTGATCGCTTCTATCAATGGTTGCCGTCCTGTAATTAAAGCGCTTTTCTTTAACATGGATTTATTTTTGCAAAGCTCCTTCCAATATCATCAACTTCACCTTTTGTATAGCAGCAACCGACATCGAATCGGTTATTGATCCTTTATTCACCATTTCACAAACTTCATCAAAAGATATTTTCCTCACCATTAATTGTTCTGTTTCTTCGGGTGCAGCAATATGCTGCTGTAAATTTTGAGCGAGGTACAAAATTGCCACCTCATCTGAAACAGAATTGGAAAGATGCATCATTAATATTTGTTTCCACGCTGTTGCGGTCAACCCTGTTTCTTCAAAGAGTTCTCTTTTTGCAGAAACCAATGGGTCTTCATTCGACTCACCTCCGCCTTCCGGAATTTCCCAGCTATATTCATCTATCACAAACCGGTATTGACCTACAAGATAAGTATTGAAATCAGCATCTAACGGCAATATACCTACGGCAATTTTTTTGAAATGCACTTTGCCATAAATTCCTTCGCCTCCGTTAGGATTGATCACATCAAATTCGGTCACGCTAATCCAAGGATTATCGTAAATATTTTTTGCAGCAATTATTTTCCATGGATTCTCCATAACACTCATTACGCGAATTTATATAAATTACAATAGCTGCACCTGAAAAACGATCCGGCATTACAATTAGGATGTTTCAAAAAAGCAAGCAATAAAAAAGCCCAATCGCCCAATCCAATTGAGCTATTGAGCCAATATCGCATTATCGAATTCTTTTATTTTATGCCAAAAGCTTTTTTCACTTTGGAAACATAATCCAACTTCTCCCAGGTAAATAACTCCACCTTTTTCTTTGCAATTTTACCGTCAGGAGAGACAAAGGTCTTTTCAATTACTTCATTCTTGCGTCCCATATGACCATAAGCCGCTGTTTCGCTGTAAATGGGGTTGCGTAATTTCAATCTCTGCTCGATAAAATAAGGACGCATATCGAATATCGCTTCCACTTTTTTTGCAATTTCTCCGTCAGTAAGATCAACATAAGCCGTACCAAAAGTATTGACATTAATGCTGGTTGGCTGCGCGACGCCGATGGCGTATGAAACCTGCACCAACACTTCCTCTGCAACGCCCGCTGCTACCAGATTTTTTGCTATGTGACGAGTTGCGTACGCGGCAGAACGGTCCACTTTTGAAGGATCTTTTCCGCTGAAAGCTCCGCCTCCGTGCGCTCCTTTACCACCGTAAGTATCAACGATAATTTTGCGACCGGTAAGGCCAGTGTCACCATGTGGTCCGCCAATGACAAATTTTCCTGTGGGATTAATATGGTATTTTATTTTTTCGTTGAAGAAGTGAGCATATTTTTTGTATTTCGATTTTACGCGCGGGATCAGGATGCTAATGATATCCTTCTTGATTTTGGCCTGCATTTTTTCTTCTGTATCAAAATCATCATGCTGTGTTGAAACAACAATTGCATCTATGCGAACAGGCTTGTTTTTGTCATCGTATTCTAAAGTAACCTGGCTCTTTGCATCGGGACGCAAATATTTTATTTCCTTATTTTCCCTTCTTAATGCGGCTAATTCAATCAATATTTTATGGGCAAGATCGAGCGCCAAAGGCATATAATCGTCCGTTTCATTACTCGCATATCCAAACATAATCCCCTGATCTCCGGCTCCCTGTTCTTCCTTTTTCTTCTTGTCTACACCCTGATTAATATCGGATGATTGTTCATGTATTGCTGAAAAAATACCGCATGAATTTGCTTCGAACATATATTCGCTTTTGGTATAACCGATCTTTCGGATGACACCGCGGGCAATTTCCTGCACATCCAGATATGCTTTGGATTTTACTTCGCCGGCAAGCACGACCTGACCTGTGGTAACTAAAGTTTCGCATGCCACTTTTGATTGAGAATCGAAAGCAAGAAAATTATCAATTAAGGCGTCTGATATCTGGTCGGCTATTTTATCCGGATGTCCTTCAGAAACACTTTCCGAAGTAAATAAATAAGGCATGATGTTTTTAAATTTTAATTAATAGGGAATGATCGTTACAAAATTATTTTCCGCCGCAAAGATAATTGCAGAAATCAATTTTTTTAAGAAAATCTGATTGATGTTTGTTTGAAAGAAATGGCATTATTTGGAAAGTTCTGTGTACAGATGAAGATAATCCGACAGATCAGATTCAGCATTATAATGCAAAACCTGCTTGCCCCGGGTTTTTGCAAACTCTTCGGCAAGTTTTTTATCTGGTTTGTCGGTTCCAAATGTTACGGCATCCGCATAAGTGGCGCCGCCGCGAAACATAGCTGTATTATTTGATTCCTTAAAAACCTCAATATCTTTTGGCTTGATAAGCGGATTGATATTGATCATTTTCAAAAAATCAGAGCCTAACTTTTCTTTGAATGTATTTTGACCAATGGTGTAAACAATCTTACTATGAGAAAAAACGGGTTCTTTTTTATAAACCGTTTTCAAATACATGGGGATCAATCCCGTCATCCAGCCGCTGCAATGAATAATATCCGGCGGCCATCCAAATTTCTTTACTGTTTCCAGTGCGCCTTTGCAATAAAATGCTGTTCTCAGCCCATTATCATCATACCACTTTTCTTGCTCATCATTAAAAACAAACTTTCTCTTAAAAAGGTCTTCATTATCTAAAAAATAAACCTGCAGGCGGGCATTGGGCAGAGAAGCCACTTTTATCTGGAGGGGATAATCGTCATTGCCAATGGAAACATTAATTCCCGACAAACGAACCACTTCGTGTAAACGATGTCTTCTTTCATTAATTACACCAAATCTTGGCATTATGCAACGCACTTCAAAAGAAGTTTCATTCGCTTTTATTGCCAGCTTATTCACTGTTTCGGCAAACTCAGTAAGCTCCAGGTAAGGAGAAATTTCGTTGGCAATAAATAAAATTCTTTTTTTTGTAACCATTATTGCTTAATTAGTGGGCTGAACCCTTTTCAAATTAGTTTGCAAAGGTACAAATATTTATCGGAATCAGTTACTGTAGCAGCTTTTGACGAAATTTATCCAAAACTATGATCCTTTTCAAACGATCTCTTGAACTTATAAACCATCTGCAGGCAAAGGTCAACGCAAAGTTGAAAATCGGCTTTGCCCCTACCATGGGTGCACTTCATCAAGGGCACATATCATTAATCACAGAATCGAAAAAAAACTGCGATATCACGGTTTGCAGCATTTTTGTAAATCCGACGCAATTCAATGATCCCAAAGATTTTCAGAAATATCCGATAACGCTGGAAAAAGATATCTATCTGCTTGAAAAAAATGGCACTGATATATTGTTTCTACCGCAGGCTCAGGAAATTTATCCCTCAGGCACAAAAGACCTGGAACATTATGATCTCGGTTACCTGGAATCGATATTGGAAGGGAAATACCGGCAAGGTCATTTTCAGGGAGTTTGCCAGGTCATGAGTCGTTTGTTAACCATCGTGCAACCCGATTTCTTATTTATGGGCCAGAAAGATTATCAGCAGTGCATGGTCGTAAAAAGATTATTGCAGATCATGAAATTGAATGCAAAATTTATAACCTGTGCAACTTTGCGGGAGTCCGATGGGTTGGCAATGAGCAGCAGGAATTTAAGATTGAACGAAAAACAAAGGATAAATGCGACAGGCATTTATCAGGCCTTGACTTATATAAAAGAAAATATCGAAAGTGAAAATTTCAATAATATACTTGCAGATGCGAGGTCAATCCTTGAAAGCAAAGATTTCAAAATAGATTATGTAGAAATTGCTGACGCTAATGATTTACAATTATTAAAAAATTGGGATGGAAAACAAAAAATAGTGGCTTTAATTGCCGCATTTCAAGATGAAATCCGGCTGATAGACAATATGATTTTAAATAGTGAACACAACTGAACGGAGATTGTTACTTTTGTAACCTATTTTTTAATTATCATGTCATATGGAAATAGAAGTTTTAAAGTCAAAGATACACAGGGCAGTAATTACGGAAGCGAACCTGAATTACATTGGCAGTCTTACCTTAGATGAAGATTTGATGGATGCGGCAAACTTTATCGAAAACGAAAAAATTCAGATAGTTAATGTAAATAATGGCTCGAGAATCGAGACATACCTAATTAAAGGCAAGCGTGGTTCTGGGGTTTGTTGTTTGAATGGACCGGCAGCACGTCGCGGAGCAGCGGGTGATGTGGTGATCATTATTTCTTACGCCAGGATGGATTTCGAAGAAGCAAAAAAATTTACTCCTAAAGTTCTGTTCCCTAAAGAAGGAAATAAAATTTAACCGGGTTACAAAGGTCTGCTAATTATAACAGCATTTAATTTCTTGACTTATGAATAAAAGAATGCGCAACCTATTGCAATATCTATTGTTTTTAGGGTTGGGTTTTTTTTTGTTATGGCTTACATTAAGAAAATCGAATTGGCAGGAAATTAAAAATAATATTGCCGGCACCAATTTTCTGTTTCTTATTCCGGCTACCGTGTTCTTATTATTCGCCCATTTTTTCAGGGCGGTAAGATGGAGAATAATGATCGAACCATTGGGTTACAAGCCTTCCATGCAAAATACTTTTTTATCTGTTCTGATTGGATATTGGGCCAACCTGGCTTTTCCACGATTGGGTGAAGTGCTGAAATGCACGGTGCTCGCCCGTTATGAAAAGGTTCCTGCCGATAAACTGGTGGGTACGATTGTCGCCGAAAGAGCTTTTGATTTTGTTACCCTGTTAATTGTTTTGGGCATCACCATAATCGTTCAATACGATATTGTCGGCACTTATACTATTGATGAGTTTAAAAAAATATTCCAATCGCGTACCGGCCATGTTTCCTATACAAGGATCATCGCCGCACTTATTTTTATCAGCACGGTTATTTTCCTGATTTCATATTTACTAAAAAAATACAGCCATCATTCTTTTATTCAAAAAACAAAACTGGTCTTGGTTGGGGTTTGGTCCGGGCTGACCAGTGTAAAAAAAATAAAAAATAAACGATGGTTTATTTTCCACAGCATCATAATATGGTTGTTTTATTTATTGAGTACATACACTGGTTTCTTTGCAATGCCTGGAATGAGAGAATATGGAATTAAAGTGGCTTTATCTGTCTTAACATTTGGAGCGATCGGCATGATCGTTCCATCGCCCGGTGGAATTGGTTCTTATCAATATGCAGTTCAACAGGTGTTGTTGATTTATGGAGTTTCGGCTGAAAAAGGCCTGTCGCTGGGAATATTGATCTGGTTCTGTCAAACCGCTATATTACTCATCTTTGGCACCTTGAGTTTTGTATTATTGCCTGTTTTAAATAAAAAAGCAAATGAGAAAAGCTGATATCATTTCCCAAAAAATATATTCCCTTGATGAATTAAGAAAGGAGATCAATCGTTGGCGTCTGTTAAACAAAACGATTGCTTTTACCAATGGCTGTTTTGATATTCTACACGAAGGGCATATTTTTTCTTTGTCGCAGGCGGCTGCTGGGGCAGACTTTCTTATTGTTGGTGTTAACGCAGATTCTTCCGTAAAAAAACTAAAAGGAAAAGATCGTCCGATCAATACCGAAGAGTCAAGATCCTTATTACTGGCTTCTTTATTAATGGTTGATGCTGTGATCATTTTTGCAGAAGACACTCCGCTTGAATTGATCAAAATTGTTCTGCCTGATGTATTGGTCAAAGGCGGAGATTATTCCATTGATGAAGTTGTTGGAGCAAAAGAAGTGATTGCCAATGGAGGCAAAGTAGTAATCAATCCGATATTACCAGGTTTTTCAACCTCTGGTTTGATAGAGAAGATACACCGGTTATAAGCCTATTTCAAAATGGGAAGAGGTAGTAACAAATAGTCTTTGCGGATTGAAGAACTGCATTTCCAAATAACCGATTATCCCCTGTACATTCTCTCAATTTCTTTTACAATAACTTCAATTTGCTGGTCATCTCCGTTTGCATCATATGGTTGCTTTAAACTTGTTCCGAAAAAGAAAGCCACTGTTTGCCAGAATCGGGCAGTAAATCCGCCTTTATATTCTTTGATTATATCGTAGCAATTATTTCCGGTCTGCCGGTTAATTAATTTCATCAGAATCTTTCCCTGGTAAACGGAAAGATTTTCCAGCGGATCAGCAAATTCTTTTTTCAATTCTTTCTCCCTTGACTTTATATAAGCTTTTTTTTCACCATCTGTACTCATTTTTGCGAGCTTTACATTCATGTCATTCATAATTGCGCCGGCTTTGCGCGCGTAAGGATAGGTGACATAAACAGCATTGCGTAATCTTGTCCATTCAGCCAAACGCTTGCGCATTGCTTCGGGCATTCTTGCTGTGACCCAAACCATTTCTAAGGTTCTCGATGGAAGCGTATCGCCGTTGTATACGTAGATGGGAACGATCAGCGTATCATTTATTCCGTATTTGGAAGAATGATTTTGCTGCGCAAATGCAGCTTGTTTTCCCAGTGCAAGTACGGAAATAATAATAATGATATATAGTTGCTTATAATGCCTCATAAAAGCAGAATAAAATTAATCAATTTCATTAGTAATTCATACTCTCAGGACAATGAAAGTAACCCAAATGCTTGTTATTGATTTATTAAAAATTCAATTAACAATGCGAAGTAGTTTGATACGACGGAAAATGCTCATGATGAATCCGATGATCATGATAAAGGTGCCGGTCCATAAAACATTGATCTGTGGGAAAAGAAGGACTTTCAATGCTACAAATGGGATCATGGAAGAAGATTCTTTAACAGCGAAGTACAACTTTTTATTATCATCTACTCCATTAAATGCGATGGCGAGGTCTTGCGCAAAGACGGTGTCAACAACCGGAATGATCTGATTGTTTTTTACAAAAAATAATGGATAGGATTTATAACGAATGCTGTCCTTACTGATCACGGTCAGGTCAGCCATCAAAGCTGTATCGCCGGCATGAAAATGATATTTTTCATTATTCGGGTTTGGCAATATTTTGTTAAGAATGATATATCCTTTCGAATAAAAGATCGTGTCGTTTATTCCTATGGTATAGCGTTTGAAAGATGCCGTATCCTGCTCACTCTGTTGCTCGGGATTATAGGCCGCGCTGATATAGGAAAAAATATCTTTATCCCAATAGTGATGCATATCCGGGTTAAAAATAAATCCCTCCTGCCCTTTTGTTGCTTTCATCATGTTCGGATATAAATTGAAATGATCAGCGCTGTCTTTCTTTTCTAAAACGATATGATAAAAGGTTGTTCTGGTTTTTTCATTGATTGAATCATCACTGACAAAGGTTGCCCAATATCTTCCCATATCCGTTTTAATATTTTTTATGAGTGTGATATTTTCAAGCGGATTTTGTTTTGCCGATGGGTCGAAGTTGATATTAATGCCCGTTGTATTGTAGGACAATACTTCTTTTTTTGAGGATGATAATAAGATACCCAGTAACATCAATCCAAATCCAACATGCGCAACCGAAGCGCCTGCTGCTTTTAAATTGCCACGCATCCCGCTCCAGATGTAAGATGCATTGGCAACGATCGTGTACACGGCACAAAATGTAGCCAAATGAATTGCGGCAAGAAATCCAGTTCCGTATTTGTCGTAATGAATATTTCCAAAGACACTGATAAGAACAGAAATGATGATTGCTGCAACTGTTGGCAATGATATCTTCTTTAATAAAAATTGAGTTGAGGTATTTTTGTATTTAAGATACTGCGAAACCGCCGTGAGCAAACCGAGTATAACGGCGATGAATATCTCAATTCTATTGTATGCAAATGTTGCATCTTCACCAACAGTCCAGTTTGTACCGAAAAGCTTATTGGGGACAGGTAGTGATGTTGCGACTATGATAAAGACCGCCGATAGAAACAGAACGAGTGACCCGATAAACATCCAGAATTCGCGCGAATAAATGTTTTCTTCTTTTTGTATGTGCGGAATTTTTTTAAATTCTTTTAAAAACAGGATAACTGCAGGACCAAGAAATACGGCTATTAATGCGATTAACTGAAAATTCATTCCCGAATCAACAAATGCGTGCACGGAAGTATCTCCTAAAATTCCACTGCGCGTGAGGAAAGTTGAATAAAGGACCAATATAAAACTCAGGATAAAAAAGAAATAGGTTGCACGCAAAGAATGTCCCGTTGAATTATATACGACCAATGTGTGCAGCCCCCCTACCATCACCAGCCAGGGAACCAACGATGCGTTTTCAACCGGGTCCCAGGCCCAATAACCGCCAAAACTTAAGGATTCATAAGCCCAGGCAGCCCCCATCATTATGCCAGTTCCTAGAATGCAGGCAGAAAATAAAGTCCATGGAATTGCCATTTTTGTCCAACCGCCAAAATCTTTCTTCCACAATCCGGCAATAGCAAATGAAAACGGAACAACAGTGGACGCAAAACCAAGGAACAGAATTGGAGGGTGGATCACCATCCAATAATTCTGTAATAATGCATTCAATCCCTGCCCATCTTTAATAAAATTCAAATAATCCTTTTTAATTAACCCAGTTGCAGCGTCATGCAAAAAAGGCGCTCCATCGAAAATGGAAGTCTGGCGAATCAATATAAAAGGATTCAATCCAAGTTTCACTCCAAAAACATAAATGCCGATGATCATGGTGGCGAGACAAAACTGCGCGAAGCTCATCACCATCATTACCGGCGATTCCCATTTTTTCGTGGTAAAGATCAGTGCTACTCCCAGAACACTTTGCCACATGGTCCATAATAAAAAACTTCCTTCCTGCGCTTCCCAAATGCAGCTTAATAAATATTTTATGCTGAGAGATCGACTCGAATGTTCCCACGCAAAATTGTATTCGAAATAATGTGAGCGGATAATATAGTAAACAGTTGCAAAAATCGAAAAAACCGAAAGGACATTGAGCGCAAAAGCTGTTCTGCCTAAACGTTTCCAGCTATTTTCATCTTCAATGTTCTTTGATCTTGTCGCTTTATAATAAGCAATGGTGGCAACAAATGAAGCAGCAAAAGAGAGTGTAACAAAAAAACGCCCGATTTGTCCGGGAAGCAGGTGCTCACCTAAATAATCCATCGTTAATATTAGTTTTGACTGAGATTTTTCTTCGCCACATTCGGATCATCTTTATACTTGGAAGGGCATTTTATCAGGATTCCATCTTTCTGGGTGATCTCAAAAACATCACCTTTCATTTTTCCTTTTAACACAATCCGTTCCGCTTTTTCCATATCATAAGGTTTCTCGAAGTAATATTCCACTTTGGCCTTATTTCCCAAAGTATCCGAAACATAAAAACTGCAATAGTTGGGATTTTTAACGGCATTATATTCTATGGGCTGAGTATTGTCCAGTTTGGCAATGATGGTAACGCTCTTCCCTTCTTTTTGCTTTGCAGAGGCAATCGTTTCATAAGTAGACAGATTTCCCATAAAGCTTATTAGCAAAGCAATAGAGATCGCTATAAAAACCAGTAGAACAATGTGTAATCTTTTCATTGATAAAAAATCAAGGCAAAGTTAGGTCAAAAACAATGATGAAAATCAAAGTGCAGAATTAACGGCATTTAATATCATTTCAGTTAACAAATTGCTTTGGTCAATTGTTGAAACAGATATTTCTTAGCAATCAAATCGTGTAGTAACTTGCGTTACATTACTATTGATATCTACTACTAATTATGACCGATCTTTCTAAATTTGACGCCAACGGCGTCAGCAATCCCAAAAACAATATTTTTGGATTACCATTCACAGAAGAAGAATCCAAACTCGTCATTTTACCGGTTCCCTGGGAAGTAACCGTTAGCTATGGAGCTGGCACGGCGCGTGCTGCAGAGCATATTTTTACAGCCAGCATGCAGGTCGATGTTTTTGACAACGACACCGACAATGCCTGGCGTAAAGGTTTCTTTATGCGACCCCACGACAGAAAGATTTTAATGAAGAGCGATTACCTGCGCAAAGAAGCGGAACTATATCTTGATTATATTTCAAAAGATGAGTTGGTAGAGAAGAATACCTTCATGTGCAAATCCTTGAAAGAAATCAATGAAGGTGGAGCAAACCTTAACAAATGGGTTTATGAACAAACCAGTGATTTGCTGAACCAGGGAAAATTAGTTGCCCTGCTTGGCGGAGATCACAGCACCCCTTTCGGGTATTACAAGGCCCTGGCGGAAAGACATAATGAATTCGGTATTTTACAAATTGATGCACATTGTGATTTAAGAAAAGCATATGCTGATTTTAATTATAGCCACGGAAGCGTAATGTATAATGCCTTGAATGAAATTCCACAACTCAAAAAGATTGTTCAGGTTGGCGTTCGCGATTATTCGCAGGAAGAATGGGAATTTATTTGCAACAGTGATTTTCGCCTCATTACCTATTTTGATAAAGAAGTAAAAGAAAGATTATACGAAGGCCAAACATGGAAAGAAATTACCGATGAGATCATAAATCATTTACCTGATAAAGTGTATGTGAGTTTTGATATTGATGGACTTGATCCAAAACTATGTCCGCATACCGGAACTCCGGTTCAGGGCGGTTTTGAAACAGAACAGATATTATATCTTATAAAAAAAATAACACAAAGCGGTCGAAAGTTTATTGGCTTTGATTTGGTTGAGGTAGGGACCGGTGAAGCAGAATGGGATGCAAACGTGGGCGCCCACGTGTTATGGAAGTTGTGTAATTTGCTGCTTGCAGCAAACAGTTAGATTTTTATTATGCGGTACGATTATGTAGTTACCTTGAAAAGAGATCATGAAAAATACATTGACGCTACCAGTATTTTTTTGTGTATTCTTTCTATACTTGCTTTTCTTTTTATACAAATCCAGCAACACAAGTTCAATTGGTTCTTCAGTTTTGCTACGGCATTGTTAATGGCAGGATTGATCATAAATATTTTTTTCCAGCGCAATAAAAAAAAAATCATCCGATACAAGAACTGGCTTATTATTGCCGGAATATTCTGGATCGTTATGCCATACCTGCAATGGCTTTCTGTGTTATTTTTCTTCCTGGCTTTTTTGGAATACAAGGCAAAATATCCTTTGGAAATTGGCTTTACCCAAGATGTGGTGGTTATCAATAGTTTGTTCAGAAAAAAATTCATGTGGAATGATTTCACTAACATCATACTGAAAGACGGGTTATTAACGATGGATTTTAAGAACAACCGTTTATTACAAAAACAAACCGTTGACGACGAAGATGATTATGATGCCGATGAGGATGAGTTCAACGACTATTGCCGAGGAAAAATAATATTGAATCGTGATTAATTGAAAATGATGATGTATAGCTAATCGACAACAACTAAAAGTCAATACCTTAACAAGTAAATCGTAAATTCCAAAATGTCACCATATCTCCTCTATTCCGACGGTAAAGGAAATATTTTTGAAGACCAGTCACTTTATGCAACCGGGAGAAGTGGATGGGATGCTTTGCCCGTTTCGGAAGAGGACTGGATCGAATTGCCGGATGGCGGCTCTTTGTACGAATTGCCCGGTCGCCTTGGGATAGGCATTGACGTTAGCACCGGTGAAATGCGTTTATGCAATAAAGGAATTGCCGTAGCGGCATTTATTCCGCCTGCGCACACCGGATTATATCTTGCGGCGTATGAGTCAGAAAAAAATGCACCCACACTCCCATTATTTTGTTACACCGCAGCAGGCTGGCACAACAACAAATTCTATGTACCGGCTGTCCGCATTGAACAGGATATTCGACAGGAATGTGCCGGTTATGACGACGAAAAAATTAAATCAGGCGCCGCACACCTATTACAATCTTATCCGCATAATCGTCTGGTAAAACATTTGATGGAGAATTGCTGCATGACTTACAATTGTCCCGCCGCAAGAAATTTTGCTTTAGGAAGATGGGAATGCCCGGTGCCCTCCTCGCCGGCATGCAATGCCAATTGCATCGGCTGCATTTCTTTTCAACCGCAGGAAGAATCGATTCCATCGACACAAGACAGATTGACTTTCAAACCGGCAGCAGAAGAAATTGTTGAATTTACAGTCCCGCATTTACAAACTGCTCCCTTTCCAATCATAAGTTTTGGACAGGGTTGCGAAGGCGAGCCGCTGTTGATGTGGGAAACAATTCGCGAGGCGATCATCGAAATACGCAAACACACCAATAATGGCAGCATTAATATCAATACCAACGGTTCCAAACCTGATGCGGTGAAAGCTTTGTGCGAAGCTGGTTTGAATTCGATCCGGGTGAGTACGAATTCTGCGCGTAAAAATATTTACGAAGCTTATTACCGTCCGAATAATTACAAATTCGAAGACATTGCTGAAAGTTTAAGAATGGTAAGTGAATATGGTGGATGGACCTCCATTAATTATTTTGTCTTTCCCGGAATGACCGACAGTGTTGAAGAATATGAAGCATTAAGAAAATTAATTGCTGAAACTGATTTGAAAATGATCCAATGGCGCAATTTCAATATTGATCCGGATTGGTACCTGGGCAGAATTGGTGTAACAGAAACCGGAGAATTTCTGGGTGTTAAGCAGTTGATGGAATTGATCAAAGATGAATTTCCTAAACTAAAATTCGGGTACTTTAATCCTTCGATGGAAAGAATAAAAGGCAATTTTGAAATTGATTTCGCGCATTAGATGGTGATAATTTCGAGGCCCATCGTCCTTTCCGCAATTCAACCCTATTAGGTTATAAGCCATCAATTTAACATTTCCTCAAGCAAAATCTAAGCAATCAACGAGTAACTTACAACGTTTGTAGTTCAATGGCATTGTTGCCGCACAAAGAACCAGCGTAACGATGATGGAGCGGAAGCAAATCCCGGCATCAAAAATTTAAAAATGTCAAAATAGCTTTTATGGCCATTGAGGAATTAAGCAATTTTCACATTGGGTAATTACATAATTTTGCATGGCAAACGTGGCTTACATGACTGACAATTTTGAATCGCAAAAAAATTTACGTGCCTCTGTGTACACAGCAATTATTTGTGTGCTGATCATTGCATTATTATTGGTTGTCTCCTGGACATTACCGGTGATTCAAGTTCCAGTCGTTGATGAAGGTATTGAAGTCAATTTGGGAAACAGCGATAAAGGAATGGGAACCAATCAGCCTTTCTTACCGGGCAAACCATCTCCAGAAGATAAAGAAAAATACACGCCGCCAAAACAAACCGTGGTGGAAAAAACTCCGGCAAAAGATGTAGAGACAGATGATAATAAAAATGAAGAAGCCCCTGTGGTAAAGAAACCTGCCGTTACCAGACCAGATGCAACCCGGATTCCCAAAAAAGAAGTGGAGAGAAAAGTTGTAGTGGTAAAGCATCCTGAAACAAGCCCGGAACCTGTGAAACCCAAACCCAAAGCAGTTTTTCACGGCGTTAACGGAAACGGGACCGGCGGTAATGATGCAGACAATTTTAAGCCGGGCGGTAATGAAGGAATTGCGGGTGGCAAAGGAGACCAGGGAAAACCAGGCGGAAACCCCGATTCAAAGAATTATAATGGTAATGGAGGCACCGGACATTCTGGAATAAGTATTTCCAGGGGATTACAGGGAAGAAAAATTGTTGGTACCCCGTCTTTCACTGATGAGTTTAATGAAAATGCAAAAGTTGCCGTTGATGTTCATGTCGACGCCTCGGGTAATGTAACCAGCGCCGACTATCAATTGCGTGGCTCAACAACTTCTGAATCCGCCATGGTCGCCATTGCATTACGCAAAGCAAAACAGGTAAGATTTAATAGCGGCGGAGATGAATCTGTCGGCACACTCGTGTTCGTTTTCAAAGTACATAATTAAGTAATCGCGCTATTTCGGGACTCCTGCCACCATCCAATTGAGCAATTGCCGCGTTTTCGCATTTTCCCATTTCTCGCAGTTCTCCTAATTTCGCCTTCTTTATGACTTATCAGGAAATGATCGATTATCTTTTTACGCGATTGCCCATGTTTAGTCGCATTGGCGCTGCTGCCTACAAAGCAGATCTTACCAATACCATAAAACTTTGTCAGGCTATCGGTGATCCACATACGAAATTCAGATCCGTTCATGTTGCCGGTACAAATGGAAAAGGTTCTGTCAGTCACATGCTTGCTGCCATTTTTCAAACCGCAGGTTATAAAACAGGATTATACACTTCGCCGCATTTAAAAGATTTTCGGGAACGCATTACCATTAACGGAGAATTTATAAGCAA
>JAJPKJ010000062.1 GCA_021323755.1 Chitinophagales bacterium
CTCAAATAAAACAATCAGGCCTGGGCAGTAGGTCCTCCAAAATTCAACGGAAGCTGAACGTCTTCCAAATCCTGTATTTTCCCATTTGTAGATTCAAAGCGGGATATATTTTCTGTAAGCGCCTTCATAAAACGTTTTGCATGCTGGGGCGTAAATATGATCCGCGATTTTACTTTGCTCTTGGGGGTACCTGGCATCACATTTACAAAGTCTATTACAAACTCAGCATGTGAATGGGTGATAATGGCAAGATTTGCATATTCACCTTCTGCCACCTGCTCGCTTAATTCAATATTTAGTTGATTATTGGGTTGTTGATCCGGCATAAAAACATTTTAAAAATGAAGCACGAAAATTAGTTTATTCTTCAATAATAAAAAATTTATCTGCCATGATATAACCCCATTGCAGTCAATAAAAGAAAAGACCTGTTCAAAATGGAACAGGTCTTTTCCTAAATCTATTTTCTTGAGTTAATTTATCTAGGTCCCAGATAAATTAATGTATCATAAATCATCTGATTAGGTCTTCCATTTTGCGACATGATATATGCCATATAGATATTGCCTGTAGCAGCATCCCAGCCACTATTGGTCACCGCCGGATTCAAAGTGAAAGCTCTGTTTCTTGCATCTGGGGTAAGGTTAACAATACTCGATAAAAGATCAGTAGTTGGATCAAAAATATAGTTCGGAGTTGCCGCGCCAAAACCCAATGGATTTCCGCTCGGATCAAATCCAACCTGAGCATAACCACCTGCATTCAACAGATCTGAATTTCCACCTGATGTTTCAAATGTTACACTTGACGGCCATGTGAAAGTCAGTCCATCGGCAATATTGTATGCCCCCCAACCTACCGTTTCTTCAGTAAGGCTGTAGGTACCATCATACTTATTTTTCAATACCACGCTAAGCAATAGATGATTGTATTGCTCAATAGGCAAAGACGCCTGAGAAATGGTGATGGGCAAAATGTACGCTGTTGACAGATCCAATTTAGTAAAATCAAATGTTACATTCATACTATCCAGTCTCTTTCCGGCAGGAATGGTAAGGTTCCAGCCAGAAGTTGTATAAACACTATCCGGAAGTAACACATATGATGTTCCATTGTTGGCGTTATATTGATTCAGATACGCGGTATCCAAGCTCAAGGTCGCCGTATTTGCCTTATTTGGTATTGAAGGAGAGGCAACATCTACATAAACTGGTATTGATGTTGTCGTTACTGTAGCATCAAAGCTAAATGTGACTACCCCATTATTGTTGGTAGCAGCCAAAGGCAAATCCACAGATGCAGCAGCTGCGGCAAAATCTGTATAATAAGCTCCATTTTTTAAACATGAGCTCATTGCAATCATGCCAGTTACTAGAGTTGCAATGCCTATGATTTTATTTATTTTCATGAAGTTTTTATTTAATATTCAAAGTAATTATTTTTTGATTCCATTTAAATGTTTACGGCATCCAGAAGATCTTATCATTAAAAACATCAATAGTTGGTCCACCAGCAGCTTTCCACGCAGCTCCATTACTGGTGCTTTCTTCTGTTGGATAAAAGTATCTGAATGGGGCATGAGGCGCAACATTTGATGGCGAAATAGAAACAGGAACGATCGGATAACCTGAATCCATATTAGGGTCGAATGTTCTTCTCCAGTCATTGAATGCTTCAACTGTGCTGATACCGTTCAGGGCAGCCCATTTCTGCGTAATGATGGTATGTATAAGACTATCAGAACTTGCAGAAGTTGGGAATGTTACAAAACTGGTATTTGCCTGACCATAGTAAGTAGCAGCATATGTGTCAGCGCTGGCTGTACTTCCGCCTACATTGAGATATTCAAAAGAAGCGGTTATACCTTTTTGATAAAGTGTCTGCGCAGCTGACGCACCACCTGCTAACCAACCACGTACGGTCGCTTCAGCCTGAATGAAATAGCTTTCAGCAGCTAACATGAATACCGCAGATTGTGTAGGTCCCTGAGCTAGTCCCGGTCCGATTCCTGATCCACCAGGAGCAGGAAGTGAATTTTGACTTCCCAGATAATTCGCTAAATAATCGTTATTGGTAAGTGGTAAAGAAACCGTGCTATAACTTGGATTGGTTGGATTTTGTCCTCTCTGGCAATAAAAATAACCCAGACGCGGATCATTGCTTTGTTTGTAAAAATCAATCGCCGTCTCATTGCCAACAATAAAGGTAAAGGATCCGGCAATAGCGCCTGAAGGAGTTACCCCAAATCCACCCCACATTGGGCTTGGTTGAGATGCTGAATATCCTGGATTAACCAAGGCATCAGAAGTCAAATATCCTACTGAAGCTGTGCTTGCTGCTTCAGAACTCAAATAGGCAGCTTTAGAAGTAACAGCTGCTTCCTGAACCAGTAATTTCAGCTTTATTGTATTTGCCAGTACCAGCCATTGATTCATATTTCCAGTAAACATGATATCATCAGAAGCTGGGACAGAAACATCACTATTTCCTAGATTGGCTTGAATGCTGGAAATAGCAGCATCAAGTTTTGCAACAAGGCTATCATAGATATCACTACCATTGTCATAAGAAGGTGAAAAATTACCAGACCCTTTAAGTGCCTGCGTATAAGGAACGTTATTGTAATTATCAACCAGACCCTTAAAGCAAACAGCTTCAAGAATATTTGCAATGGCATTGTAGTTCGCCTGTTTTGGATCACTGGTTTCTGATATAATGAAGTTCAAATTTGCCAATACACCATAGTAGTCATCCCAATGTTCCGGGCCACCAGATGACAGCACGTAGTTCTGAACACTGGAAACGAATGAATAACCCGGAGCATAGTTCCAGTATCCCATCCAGGCAGCTTCAGACTGATAGCTTGTACCATTGGTAATGTTGATGATGCTTGTTAAAGTTCCCGGCAACACCAACTGCGGAGTTGCTGCGGAACTTGTTGGCGAGTTAGGGTTATTCTGCAAGTTGCTCAAAAATCCCTTTTGACAACTGCTGATCCCTACTGCGGCTATTATGAAGAGAACAATTACTTTTTTCATGCACTTTATTTTATAATTTTTTAAATTATTTTTTTTAAGCTCCAGGTTTAAAATGTAAAGGTTAATACACCCGTAAATTGTCTTGTTGGAGGCAATTGATAGTAGGTATTGTAACCTAAACCATTAGCATTGCTAGCATTGAATTCAGGATCCGTAAAATCATTTTCTTTAGGTCTGAACATCGCTACGTTATTACACAAAACTGTAAGCTTAATGCCCTTAAACACTTTTTGGCTGCTTGCACTCAAAAGTCTTGTAAAATCATAAGCCAAACTAATAGTGCGTATTTTCCAGGCTGCCGCATTTTCTACGTAAGCACTACCAGCACTACGATACTGTGAAGAAACCCAGAAACCGAGATTTCCATCTTGCGTATACACTGTTGTATTCGTTTGGTATTTACCATTAACCAAAATCTCTGAATTTGGATAAATAAAGTTCTGACGACCATTTGCTGCAGAGTGTGCAGAAGCGCCGGTGAAATCAAGATTCAATTCGGCATTGTTGTAGAAAACATAACCGCCGCGGTAGTCGCCGATAACATTCAAAGTAAAATCTTTAAAATTTAAAGTACTTGTCAATCCTAAAATATACTTTGGAGTTGTGCGTCCAACGGGTATAAAGTTAGGTCCCAATTGAGGATATCCCTGGGAATTAACCACCACTTTACCATTAGCAGAATCGCGAATAAAATCCTGAACAAACATCTGAGGCATTGTCATACCCACGATCGCTTCGTTGCTGTTTCCCATGCTTGCTTCAGTGACTTTATTATCGCCACTTCCATATAATGATTTCACAGTAGTTGTCTGGATCGCCAGATTTGCTCCGATATCCCATCTAACATTTTTAGATTGTACCGGTTTCACATGAACGTCAAACTCAAGACCAGTTGAATTGGTATTAGCAGCATTTACGAAAGCTGAACTAAATCCTGTTGAGGTACTAAGTCCGACAGGGAACAACTGGTTATAGTTATTATCAAAATAATATGTCGCGCTAAAGGTTATTCTGTTTCTTAGGAAATACAAGTCGATACCAACTTCTTTTTCCTTTGTAGCTTCCGGAACATTGGAAGGGTTGTTATACGTCCCGTTCAATGCCAATGCTGCCAGTCCCCCATATGGATAAGGGGAAGGAACCTGGAATGTATTTACCGTTGCATAAGGACTCAAGGTAATTTGACCTGTTTTGCTATAAGCCCCTCTAATTTTTGCTAAAGACAATACATCGCTGTTCTTCAACGCTGGTATTGCTTCCGAAACAACAAAAGACGCATCTATTGCATACACACTGTAGCTATTATGCCCAGGAGCCAGAAGTGATGAGTAGTCTTTTCTGAAGTTTCCATGAAGGAAAAGTAGGTCCTGATATCCGAGAGCCAGATCAGCATATCCACTGATCAAACGATTGTCAGAAACACCCTGGATTCCACCAGAGGAAGTAATTGGTCCACCAATTTCAGGAATTCCATAGCTGTAAGCAATATTATATACTCCTGGCAGGGTAAGACCACTTGTCTGTGTTTGTGGTCCTTTACCGCTTAGGTTATTACCCACACCTGCTCCAACACCCTGCACCTGTTCATTGAGATATCGGTCCCAAATGGTGCTACCAGCAATTAATGTTGCAGATATATCTCCAAATTTGCGCTGGAATGTCAGGAACACGTCTTGTTGAATTCTTTTCTGGAGTAGCGCATCATCTTCTAATGCACCGGCAATATTTCCACTTGCAGGAGTACCATAAACCGGAGGTCCGTAAGCGGCAATTGCATATGGTGTGAATATAGCAGCATTTCTATAGTATTTATTTACCGTGCTGCTTACCAATGCTCCTAAACGGTATGTGGCACTAAACCAATCAGTTGGTTTAACTGTAGCAGCCAATACACCCTGAATATTATCTTGTTTTGAAATATTTCTTGAATTATCAACCTGCCACCAAGGGTTTATATAATAGGCATTGTAATAATTGCTCAGGTTCCCAAAAGAATTCGGATCCTGCCAATCCTTTAACTTACCGATTGGTATATTAGCAGGGGTGTTCAACAGTGTCCAGTAAATTGGCCAACCTGCAGTAATATCGTTTCCCACTGTATTGCTGTATTTATAGCTATAGTTCATGGAAAATGTATAACTGAAAATACCAAAAGTACGCACGCCACCAAAACGGACGCTTGCTCTCTTAGATTGGTCTTTAGGCACTGTTCCATTAACATTTACAAATTGTAACCCTACAGAATTTGAATTTTTTACATCTCCGCTGGAAATGGATACATCCGTTTGGGAAGTAACTCCCGTTGTGAAGAATTGTCTTCTGGGGTCAACCGATTGTGGTTCGAAAGGAACGGTATCAACAGTTCCGTTTTGAGTAGGAACGCCTATCCATGCATTGGCTGGATTGCCATCAAATGCAGGACCGTACTGTTGATTCTCGAAAGGGATATAGTTAGTAAATCCGGTATATGGGTTTGTCGCTGAAAACTGATATGGTGTACCAGCAAAGAATGTACCCTGCTCACCACCATAACCGGAAAACGTAGTCTGCAATTTTGGAAAATAAGCCAGCTTTTCTAAAGTCCCTGTTTGCGCAACTGTAACGGAGGGCTTACCATTTTTTGAGCCTTTTTTAGTGGTAATGATCATAACCCCGTTAGTGGCTTCTGAACCATAAAGTGCAGCCGCGGTTGCTCCTTTTAATATAGATACATTGTCTATATCTTCAGGATTGATCGTAATTAAGAAATCGCTTCTTACTTCCAAGCCATCAACGATCATCAAAGGCTGGTTATCTGAAGAAATATGTCTTTCACCACGTAACTGAACTCTTATTTGAGGATCTACCCCGTTGTTGATCACACTTATTTGCGCCCCGGAAACCTGCCCCATCAATCCCTGGGCCACATTCACCGGTTTTGCAACATTCAATGCTTCGGAATTTACCGTAGCCGTGCTGTAACCCAATGCTTTGGCCTCTTTCCTGATACCCAAGGCAGTTACAACGACTTCTGTAAGTGTCCCTTCTGTACGCCTGATTGAAACATCAAGCACACCAGGTCCGGTTACTGCAATTTCTTTGGTAGTAAGTCCGGTACCAGAAACAACCAATGTTTCTCCTGCATTCGCTTTAAGTCTGTAAAATCCATCGGCATCCGCAGCGGTGCCAATTTTTGTGCCTTTAATTCTAATGGAGGCATATGGAACTGGTTGTCCTTGTTGATCAGTTACTCTTCCGGTAACTTCTTTGGTTTGTGATAGTGCTGTCAAATAAAATAAAACCAGCACTGCAAACAGCGATAGAAATTTTCTCATGTGACTGATAGTTTGGTTTATAGAAGCTGTAAATATAGGAACTTTTAATTTTTTCAAAAAAAATGTTAAAAAAATAGTCCCTTTTTGATGGTAGACAACCTTTTTTAATAAAATGCTGCAATTGTGTTAAAAGATTTTGGCAGTTGATCGCTGGATGAAAATTTATTCAGATTTTTTATTTCCTTATACCTGATCTAAACTGAATCAAGCGAAATTTGAGGGATAAATCACCTTATACTGGTCGAAGCTAAACCTCAGATAAAATCCTTTTCCCAGGTTGGATTCGGATTTTCGGCATTTCCCTGAACCAGCGGATAATATTTCAATTCCTGTGTATACAATATATATACTATAATGCCAAAGCGGTATTTCGATGCCCGCATATTCACAAACCTTAATCCAATGCTTTGTTTCGATCTCTGTCAATTGCCAATTCCCCTAATCAGTAAAAACCTGGATTGATATTTATGTAGTCTTTCGCGGAGATTTGTCAGCCCATTTGCTGGTATCACAATTAAATGATACGGCTGAACTTGATTTTGAATTGAATTTGAAAAATGATAATGGATAACGTTAATGCCTACCTGAAAAACGCTCATAGCAAAACGCAGTACTAGCTTTTCTCTCAGTCAGTCAGCTTCGCTTATACGTTGGTTTGAAAAATCCGGAATTAAAAACAGGCAAGAACAACCTGGTATTATTTGGACATTATCGCATTATCACATTTTCACATTAGTTTTGCTCCATGCAAATTTTAGACGGACTGCTAATATCGCAACACATTAAGGACGCACTTAAACTACAGGTTGCGCAACTGGTCACCGAAGGAAAAAAAGTCCCGCATCTCGCAGCGGTTTTGGTTGGCAACAATGGGGCAAGTGAAACTTATGTAAATGCAAAAGTAAAAGCTTGCGCGGAAACAGGATTCAAATCCACATTAATCAGATTAGAAGATACGATCAGTGAGAACAGATTGTTGAATGTGATCGGGGAATTGAATACAGACATCGATGTGGATGGAATTTTGGTTCAGTTGCCTCTACCAAAACATATTTCCGACGAGAAAGTAATCAATGCCATTGATATTTCAAAAGATGTAGATGGGTTTCATCCGATAAGTATTGGGAAAATGGTTCAGGGAATATCAACTTTTGTTCCCGCGACGCCGCATGGTATCATGCTCTTACTGGAGCATTATAAAATTGACACGCGCGGCATGCACGCAGTGGTTGTTGGGCGAAGCAATATTGTCGGTCGCCCGATCAGCATCTTACTCAGCAGCAATACGAATCCCGGTAATTGCACCGTTACCATTTGTCATTCGCAAACAAAAAATTTGCGCGAATTGTGTTTGCAGGCAGATTTGATTGTAGCCGCATTGGGCAAGCCCGAATTTCTCACTGGCGATATGGTAAAAGAAAATGCGATCATCATTGATGTTGGAATAACCCGCGTTCCTGATGCTTCAAAAAAAAGCGGCTTCGCATTAAAGGGCGATGTGAAATTTTCCGAAGTTGCTCCCAAATGCAGCTATATCACCCCCGTGCCCGGCGGGGTTGGACCAATGACCATCGCAGCATTAATGAAAAATACATTCAAAGCATGCATCGATAAGAATTAGACTTTTGATACCTGCATTGTTTTTCAAAGCACCCTTTTATAAATATCAAAGTCTTATTATAACAATTACATTACTGATTCTTACTCCAAAAATCATGAACTTTGCAAAGCATGCAAGTAACAACGCAAAATAAGAGACAACTGATCCCGGTAATGGAATCTTTTTATACAATCCAGGGCGAAGGTTTTCACCAGGGAAAGGCTGCTTATTTTATTCGCCTCGGCGGTTGTGACGTTGGATGCGTTTGGTGCGATGTAAAAGAAAGCTGGAACGCCGATATTCATCCAAAAAAAACCATTGAGGAAATAGTCTGCAATGCAAGTGAAACAACTGCCAGTTACCAGCTGCCACTTTCCGGAAACGTTGTTGTGATAACCGGCGGCGAACCGTTAATGCACAATTGCACTTTGCTGACCAGCGAACTTCATAAAGCAGGTTTTAAAACCCATATTGAAACTTCAGGTTCGCACCCATTAAGCGGCAATTGGGATTGGATATGTTTATCTCCCAAAAAATTCAAAGCTCCGTTACCGGAAATATTGCCGTTTGCCAACGAGCTAAAAATCATTATCTTTAATAAAAGCGATTTTGAATGGGCAGAAAAATATGCATCACTCGTGCCCGCAACATGCAAACTCTACTTACAGCCCGAGTGGGATAAATCATCAATAGTAACTCCGCAAATAATTGAATACATCAAGATACATCCCCAATGGGAATTTTCGTTACAGTTACACAAATACATTAATGTTCCGTAAAAATCAAATTCGGCCACTGAGTGTACTGATAAAAAATTTACCATTGATCCGTAAATATTAGCAATGAAGAAATGTCCGCTTCTTATATTATTAATCATTGTGCATGTTGCGCACGCACAATATGATCCCGACAAGGTTCAGAAAAAAGCCGCGCAATTATATGCCAAGGGACTTGATGAGGCAAAACAAAATAATTTTTTAGAAGGAATTAAAATATTACAACAAGCCATCGCAGTGGATAATAAATTTGAAGACGCTTATTTATCCATGGCTGGAATCTATGGTGAGTTGAAGGATTATCGAAACGCGATCGATAATTACGAAAAAGCAAGAGCCATAGACAGCGAATATTTTAAGGACTATAATCTTCCTTATTCCATTAATCTTGCGGGCATGGGAGAATTTGAAAAGGCGCTGGATGCGGTCAATGATTTTTTATCCATCACCAATCTGAATGAGCGAAGCAGAAAATCTGGCGAGTACCGGCAAAAATGTTATTCATTCGCTGTTGATTATGCAAAAAATAAACCGCAAACAGATTATAAATTCGAACCAAAGAATTTGGGCGACAGTGTGAATAGCGGCGTTTCTGAATATTATCCAACCATTACCATTGATGGAAGCAAATTGATCTTTACGCGAAGAGTGAATAATAATAATGAAGATTTTTTCGAATCAGATTGGAAAAACGATCATTGGTCAAAAGCAAAGAGTTTGGAAGGAAACATCAATACCAATTTGAATGAAGGCGCTCAAAATATTTCGCAGGACGGACAATTATTGATTTTTACAGGTTGCAATTTCCCCGATGGTTACGGAAGTTGTGATCTGTACATTTCTTATCTGACTCCCGATGGATGGAGCACCCCGGAAAATCTTGGCGCGACCATCAATACTGAATTTTGGGAATCGGCGCCATCACTTTCCCCTGACAAAAGAGACCTGTATTTCGCCAGTCGTAGAACAGGTGGTTATGGAGGCAGTGATATTTATGTTAGCCATCGCATGATGAATGGTCAATGGACCGAGCCAGAAAATCTAGGCCCGGAAATAAATACCGTTGGCGATGAAAGCACCCCGTTTATTCATGCCGATAACCAGACTTTGTATTTCACATCAAGCGGTCACCAAGGCTATGGTGGAGACGATTTATTTGTAACAAGAAAAGATGCAAATGGAAAATGGACAAAACCGGAAAATCTTGGTTATCCGATCAACACGATAGAGAATGAAGGGAGTTTGGTTGTTTCTGCCGACGGAAAAACGGCGTATTATGCAAGCGATCGTGCGGATAGCCGCGGCGGCTTAGACCTTTACACTTTTGAATTACGCAACGACGTTCGCCCTATTCGTACTTTATGGGTGAAAGGAAAAGTGTTTGATGTAAAAACAAATAAAGGTTTGCCCTCTTCTGTAGAACTCACTGATCTGGCAACAAAACAAATCATCAGCAAAGTGCAAACAAATGAAACCGGAAATTACCTGGTTACACTTCCGGTTGGAAAAGCTTATGCATTTAATGTGAACCGAAAAGGTTATCTTTTTTTCTCGGATAATTTTTCGCTCACCCAAGAACAGCCCGATTCAATTTATAATATTGATATTCCCCTCCAACCCATCGAATCAAATGCTGTTATTATTTTGAAGAATATTTTCTTCAATGTTGGCCGATATGACTTGAAACCTGAATCGCAATTTGAGTTGGATAAAGTTGTTTTATTGATGAAGGAAAATACAACATTGAAAATAGAAATTAGCGGACATACAGATAATGTTGGCAAGATCGCAGATAACATGATATTATCGCAGAATCGTGCAAAATCGGTGGTGAGCTATCTTTCATCCAAGGGAATTGAATTGAACAGATTATCGTTCAAAGGTTTTGGCGATACAAAACCGATTGCCGATAATAAGACCGAAAACGGTCGCTCTCAAAACAGGCGAACAGAATTAAAAGTGATCAGTCGTTAAGAACTTGGCATTATTTATTCCAAACAAATTCCTTTACCACCGGGCTTCTCAACGTCCGGTTTTTGACCCCTGCCCTGCACTCGTAAAATTATTTTGGAACGAATTTACCTCTTGCCCTATCTTTGCACATGGCAAGAATAATTAACTCTCCCTCAACTCATCTCCACAGCAAATTTTTCGGTGAAGGATTGACATTCGATGATGTTTTATTATTACCCGCTTTCTCGCAGGTGCTCCCACGGGAAGTGAATATTAAAACAAGACTTACCAGGGAAATTACCCTCAATATCCCATTGGTATCTGCAGCGATGGACACGGTTACAGAAGCCACGCTGGCTATCGCTTTGGCACGCGAAGGCGGAATTGGCATCCTGCACAAGAACATGGCTATCGAAAAACAGGTGGAACAGGTGAGAAAAGTAAAACGCAGTGAAAGCGGATTAATAATTGATCCGATAACCCTGCTCGTTGATGCTACCATCGGCGATGCTTTGCGCTTGATGAAAGAAAATAAGATCGGCGGCATTCCAATTGTGGATAACAATCAAAAATTGGTCGGCATTCTCACCAATCGCGATCTGCGATTTGAAGATGATAAGAATCGAAAAGTGAAAGAAGTGATGACCAAAGAAAATCTGATTACAGCGCCCGAGGGAACAGATTTAAAAAAAGCTGAAAAAATTTTACGGCAATATAAAATTGAAAAACTTCCGGTCGTTAATAGATCAGGAAAGCTGATCGGTTTGATCACTTATCGCGATATACTTCAATTAACAAGTTTTCCCAACGCCGTAAAAGACGCATATGGCAGACTGTTAGTCGGCGCGGCATTAGGCATCACCGCCGATCTGAGAGATCGCGCTTCTGCATTACAACAGATAGGAGTAGACGTAGTTTGTTTGGATAGCGCCCACGGCCACAGTAAAGGCGTAATTGATTCCTTAAAAAACCTGAAAAAGAATTTCCCCAACCTGCAGGTCATTGCGGGAAATATCGGAACGGCAGCAGGTGCAAAAGCATTGGCCGACGCCGGAGCCGACGCAGTGAAAGTTGGTATTGGTCCGGGTTCAATTTGTACAACAAGGATTGTTGCAGGCGCGGGTGTCCCGCAAATAACAGCGATCATGGAAGCAGCATCGGCATTAAAAGCAAAAAAAATTCCATTGATCGCCGATGGCGGCATCCGTTATACCGGGGATATGGTGAAAGCTCTAGCAGCGGGCGCCGACACGGTAATGATGGGCAGCGTGTTTGCCGGAGTAGAAGAGAGTCCGGGAGATACCATCATTTATGATGGAAGAAAATTCAAACAATATCGGGGCATGGGTTCTATCAGCGCTATGGCAGAAGGCAGCAGCGACAGGTATTTCCAGGATGTCGAAGACGGGATTAAGAAATTGGTTCCAGAAGGCATTGAAGGCCGCGTTGCATTTAAAGGAAATTTAAGTGAAGTGGTTACACAATATACCGGTGGGCTACGCGCAGGAATGGGATATTGCGGAGCAAAAGATATTCTTGCCTTGAAACAAGCAAGCTTTATTAAGATCACCAATGCAGGAATGCAGGAAAGTCATGCTCACGATATTGAAATCACCCGCGAAGCGCCGAATTACAGCAGGCAGTGATTTGATCTGCGCATGGCGATTTTGAGTTTGCGATTTCTTAAGCTGAAAGCTGTTGGCCACCAGCCAATCGCTTTTGTTGCATTACATTTACAAAAATTTTCTTTTTGAAAAAAATCCATCCGCTTTACTTATCCCTTCTTTCCGGATTATTACTTTACGCATCATGGCCGGTCCTGCCATTTACATTTCTGATCTTTATTGCATTTGTTCCATTACTCATCCTTGAAGATCAAGTAAAAAAAAGAGCGCATTTTTTTTGGCCCACCTATCTCGCCTTATTAGTTTGGAATATTGGCACAACCTGGTGGGTCATCAACTCAACCGTTATTGGAGGCGTTTTGGCGATCATATTAAACCCGCTGCTGATGTGCATTCCATGGATCGGGTTTTACAATATGAAAAAAAGGTTTGGAGCGACGGCTGGTTATTTTTCATTGATCATCTTCTGGATAACCTTTGAATACATTCATCTGAATTGGGAATTATCCTGGCCCTGGCTCACTCTGGGAAATGTTTTTGCAACACATCCCGGTTGGGTTCAGTGGTATGAATTCACCGGCGCGAGCGGCGGAACATTATGGATCATGCTGATCAACGTCTCTGTTTTTCAATTGCTGAAGAAAATATCTGAAGCAAAAAATATTAGGCAAAAAGCGCAAAATAATATTTCCCATAAGCTATTCCCCATTCACCATCTGGTCTGGTTAATTTCGGATCTGATCCTGCCATTTATTTTTTCTTTTTTGATCATTAACTCTTTTAAACAACCATCCGCAAACAACAAAACACAGAATATCGTCATCGTTCAACCCAATATTGATCCATGGGATGAAAAATTTGTTGCCGGAAAAGAAGAGGCGCAATTACATAAATTAATAAAACTGAGTGAATCTCAAATTGACTCCAATACGGCACTGGTCGTTTGGCCTGAAACTGCAGTTCCCGTTCCGATCAATGAGGATTCAATGAAGACGGCTTATTTTATTGCTCCCGTTTGGGATTTTCTAAATAAATATCCGCGCATTGATCTGTTAACCGGCATTGAAGGGTTTCGGATTTATGATGCACAGCATAAAACTTCCAGTTCACAAAATATTCCCAACACCGAAAAATATTTTGACGACTACAACAGCGCTGTATTAATGAACAGCAAGAATTTCCAGGTTTATCACAAATCAAAATTGGTTCCGGGCGCAGAAACGCTTCCGTCTTTTTTGAAATTCATGGATAGTTGGTTTGAAAAATTTGGCGGCACCGGAAGCGGTTATGTAAAACAAGATGAAAGAACTGTTTTGAAAACCTATAATGATACTTATCAGATTGCACCATCGGTATGTTATGAAAGCATCTATGGAGAATTTATGTCCAAGTATGTTCACAACGGCGCAAATATCATTGCGATCATTACCAATGACGGATGGTGGAGAAATACAAGCGGTTATAAACAACATGAAAATTATGCACGCCTGCGCGCCATTGAAACACGCTGCTGGATCACGCGCAGCGCCAATACAGGTGTTTCCTGTTTTATTGATCCTGCCGGCGAGGTGATCAACCCGCAACCTTACAATACCGTTGCTTCAATTAAACTGGATGTTCCCCTATCAAATCCCTCACAGACATTTTATGTAAAGTATGGCGATATTATTTCCAAAGTCGCTATGACAATTGCTATTCTTCTTGTAATTTGGAACCTGTTCAATATAATCAGAAACAGGACCAAGCGTGGATAAGATCATCAATTACAAATCCGGTTTGCTTCATTACCAAATAATCGGCGATGGATTTCCGGTGATATTCATTCATGGTTTCGCAGAAGATGGGAGCATATGGGAAAACCAGGTGAATGATCTTTCAAAAAGATTCAAATTGATTCTGGTGGATCTGCCCGGTAGTGGAAGATCATCATTCAACCTACTTGTAATTACGATCGATGATCATGCTGATTGTATACATTTTATTTTAGAGGAAGAAAGGATTGGCTCAAGCATCATTGTCGGACACAGCATGGGAGGATATATTGCATTGGCTTTTGCAGAAAAATATCCGGAGAAACTAAAAGCATTCGGATTGTTTCACTCCACCGCTTACCCTGATAGTGAAGAAAAGAAAACGGCGCGAAATAAAGCAATTGAATTCATACAAAGAAATGGTTCCGGTGAATTCCTGGAACAATCAATTCCGAATTTATTTGGAGCCCGTTTTAAAGAACAAAACGAAGAGATCGTAATTGAATTAATTGAAAGATATAACAACTTTAATCCGGATTCTCTCGTATCCTATTACCGTGCGATGATGAAAAGACCTGACCGAACCAATGTGCTAAAAAATGCCAAACAACCCGTTCTGTTTATAATCGGAGAAAATGATAATGCAGTGCCGTTGGAACATAGTTTGCAACAATGCCATTTACCGGATTTGTGTTATATTCATATTCTCGAGAATACCGCGCATATGGGTATGTATGAAGATCGCACCCGCAGCAATATCATTCTGAATGAATTTTTAACCCAGGCAAAATAATATAATCCTGATGATGTTTTTATATCGGTACGCTTCATGAAAAAAATTTTATACATACTGATTGGTGCTTTTGGTTTTTTAATTTCCTCAAAGACATTTGGGCAATCGCAAAGTTGCCCACTTAATATAAATTTTGCTTTGGATAATCTGACGCACTGGTGGGCTTATACCGGTAATAATCAAAACGGTAATAATGATCAGCTGAGGAAAAATTACGACTCGACAAAAGCTGCGCCAGTCGGAACCATCGGTGCAAATGGTATCAGCGAATTCCAACTTCCAACAGTTTTGGGAATACAGGTAATTACCGCACAGGGAATAGATCCCTTTGGCGGTTTTCAGAAAATACCAACAATTAATGGTTATGCATATAATTATGCCATTTTACTGGGCTCGACTTCGATCAGGGTCTCTCAGGATGGCTCTACGGCCGGAGGTTATATCCGCGGGGTCAGTTATAAAATCAATGTGCCCGCAACACCGGTGAACCAGCCCTATACCATGACCTATGCTTATGCCATGGTCCTTGAAAACGGCAGGCATCCTTCTGACGATCAGCCCTTGTTTTCGGCAACACTAAGACTCAGCGATGGAGCCATTATTAGTTGTGCGTCCCCAAAATATTTTCTTCCTACTGTTGCAGGCAGTGCCAACAGCAATGGTGGGGATGGCACTTTGGACAGCGCAAGCGCAATTAAACAGGGTTTCACCGTCAGTCCAACCCTATCCCCCAACCCAGATCCCAATGCACCCAGAGGGGATCCCAATCCACCCCACTTGCAAGATGTATGGACAAAAAGTTGGAATGAAGTAACTTTTGATCTATCGCCATACCGCGGACAACAGGTTACATTGACTTTTGAAGCTGATAATTGTGTTCCCGGCGGACATTTTGCCTATGCTTATGTCGCTTTAAGAAATACCTGTGCAGGGCTTCAGATAAGCGGACCTCTGGCAGCCTGCATCAACGGTGATCTGATTTATTCAGTGCCTGCACTCGCCGGCGCTATTTACAATTGGACCGTCCCCAGCGGATGGACGATCAATTCCGGAGCCAATAGCAATATTATAAATGTCCATGTTGGCAACAATGGGGGTTCCATTATTGCCAATGAAGAAAACGGCTGCGCAAATCTTAAAGATACCATCCAGGTCACTACCGCGCTTCCAACCATTCCAGGAAGCGTAAGCAGCGACGCCACCGTATGTGCAGACAACAATACCAATACTTTGCAATTAAGCGGTAACAGAGGTGGGGTGGTAAGCTGGATCTCTTCTACCAATGGTATCAAGTGGACCTCTATTCCGGATACTACCACTTCATATACTTACAAGAATTTAGAAACCACCACCATTTTTAAAGCATTGGTGCAAAGCGCCGAATCCTGTAGCCTCGACTCCAGCACTGCAGTCACCATCACTGTTGATCCAAAAAGTGTTGGAGGAAACCTCACTCCGCCCAATGATAACTTTTGCGCAAACCAGACCGTGGCTGATATTTTGCACCTTAACAGCTTTACCGGGCAGGTCAGCAGCTGGCAGTCTTCCCAGGACAGCATTAACTGGCAGAATATTAATCCTGTCATTACCGATTCTGTTTACGGCGTTATCGGAATTCCAACCTCAACTTTTTACAGAGTAATTGTAAAAAGTGGCGTGTGTCCATCAGATACAAGTTCTGTTGCAAGTGTCAAATTATATCAGACGCCATTTCCGCAAGCCATGATCGATCCTGCCGATACTACAATTTGTTACGGCGCGGTTGCCCCGCTAAATGCATTGATACAGATCGGAACAAATTATACCTGGACCAATACCGATTCTTTACGCAACCCTGGCAATGGCTTCATCGGCTCAAAACCATTCTTATTGACATCACAGGCTGTGCCTTTAAAGACGTCCGATTATATATTAAGCATTGCCAACCAGGGCTGCCCTAATTTGCTGGTTGACACTTTTCACATCAATGTTATTCCCCAGATCATTGTCAATGCCGGTAACGATACCTCTGTGGTTATTGGGGAGCCTTTGCAATTCAATGCAACATCCAAT
The DNA here is from genome assembly GCA_021323755.1 of Chitinophagales bacterium. Lineage (GTDB taxonomy): Bacteria > Bacteroidota > Bacteroidia > Chitinophagales > Chitinophagaceae > Puia. The sequence goes on from JAJPKJ010000062.1 coordinate 16,903, forward strand.
GATACGGCGCAGGACGCTTTCTTATGGACGCCGGCAACAGATTTAAACAATGCGAATATTTCAAATCCGATCGGTATTTACGCATCAAATATCGATGAGGTTATTTACACCGTAAGAGCGACAGATTCCTACGGTTGTTACGGCGAAGACAAAATTCTTGTGCATGTATTCAAGACTCCGCCAGATATTTTTGTTCCAAATGCATTTACGCCCGGAAAAACGGTAAACAATATTTTCCGACCAATTCCTGTTGGTATTTCTTCCTTAAAATATTTCAGGGTATATAATCGCTGGGGACAATTGGTTTATTCTACTTCTCAGTCAGGACAAGGCTGGGACGGTAATCTCGGCGGAAGACCCCAGGATAGCGGAACTTATGTGTGGATGGTCTCAGGAATTGATTATACCGGAAAAGTTGTCGCCAAAAAAGGAACGATGGTTCTCATCAGATGATCATCACAATATGCAGGACCCGAAATAAGGATCACTGTATGCAAATACGACATTTCACATGCAGTGTTTCAGATCAGGAATCAAAAACTCCAAATTTCCCTTCTATCTTTTAACTTTACTTCATGAACAAGATCATTTTCATTACCGGCGCTACATCCGGCTTTGGCAAAGCATGTGCGTATAAATTTGCTGCCAATAATGACAACATTATTATTACCGGAAGAAGGGAAGAAAGATTGGAAGAATTAAAGGGCGATCTTGAAAAAAAATACCATGTAAAAGTTTTATCTCTTGCTTTTGATGTTCAAGATAAGCATGCTGTTTTTTCCGTCATTAATACCATCCCGGATGAATGGCAAAATATTGATGTACTCATTAACAATGCAGGCTTGGCTTTAGGCAGAGATTTTTTTGAAGAAGCTGATCTTAATGATTGGGAAAGGATGCTGGATACAAATGTGAAAGGGTTATTGTATGTATCCAAAGCCATTTTGCCTTTTATGATTAAAAATAAAAAAGGCCACATCATCAATATGGGTTCCGTTGCAGCCAAAGAAGTATACGAAAGAGGGAATGTCTATTGTGCCTCAAAAGCCGCTGTGGAAACTATTTCTGCCTCAATGCGTATAGATTTGTTAAGACATAAAATCAAGGTAACGGCTATTCATCCCGGCGCTGCGGAAACAGAGTTTTCAGAAGTTCGATTTAAAGGCGATAAACAGCTAGCCAAAAAAGTGTATGATGGATTTACCGCGCTTTCCGCTGAAGATATTGCCGATACTATCTTTTACTGCGCCAGTCTCCCACCCCATGTATGCATTAACGACCTGGTTATTACTGCCCTTGCCCAGGCTGATGCCCTCTATTTCTATAAGGAATAGTACTTATACACAATAATAAAGGCGGTATGATAATTGCGCCAATATTGCAAATTCGAAACCAATTGCTTATTTTTAAACCAACAACCAGGTATCCGTCATCCTATAAAAATGATTCCATGTCCCTAAAACTATGTAAGCTCTTTTTTGCATTACTTCTTTTTACTTCCATTTCTGCAAAAGCTCAGGAAGTGATCAAGCAAGAAAGTTGCGATATCTCTCCATTTCGCACAGAAATTGACAGCCTTAAAAATGTTTTCACCTCACAGGGATATATCGTTTTACGCGAAGCTTCTATGGCTATGCAAAGTGAATATGAAATGCCCATAGTTGTACCGATGAACCAGGGAAGTCTATATCAATTTGTTTTTATTGGCGAACCAAGCTCTAGACTTTATGAAGTAAGAATGTATGATTGGAATGAAAAACAAGTGGTATATAAAAAGAATCAATGGGGCGATGTTGACGGAAACATCATCAGCTACGCTTATACCCCGCAGTTTTCGGAATACCACATGATAAAACCAGTCCAGGTCAATAAAGCAAAAAAGAAATTGTGTGGTTATGTCTTGTTGTTGAAGAAAGTAAAATAAGTAGGTTGATGTATGATCGCCAATAGCTACTTCGGAAAACTCATCTTATAATCTACGCTCACTTTTCCTTTTGAAATATCGTCTAATTTACTTTTCAGCAGTTTTCTTTTCAATGGTTGCAGGTAATCAATGAATAATTTCCCTTCAATATGATCGTATTCGTGCAATATCACCCGCGCGGTAATTCCATTAAAAGTTTTTGTGTGGGCTTCAAAATTTTCATCAACATATTCCAAAGTCAGTTCTTCATTCCTAAAAATATCTTCACGAATTTTCGGGATACTTAGACATCCTTCATTATAAGACCATTCTTCTCCGTTTAATTTCTGTACGTGTGCATTGATAAAAACCTGTTTAACTCCGGGTTCATCAGGATATTTTCCTTTGTCCTCTTCATCAAGATTTGCGAATATCTGCGTTGAATCGATGACAAACAATCGAATGCCCTTATTGATCTGAGGAGCTGCCAAACCCACGCCGGAACTATTGTACATCGTTTCCCACATATTCTCTATCAACACCGCCAGATCGGGATAATCAGGAGTGATATCCTTACAAACTGTTCGTAAAATGGGAGCGCCGTATGCAACTATCGGTAAAACCATATTTTTAAAAATTGCTGCAAAATTAAATCAAAAGACTGAACTGTGAGCAACAAGCGATGAACAGTTAATGATTTAAGCCTGCCAAATATTCCTGCAACAGGATGGTGGCTGCAATTTCGTCGACCAGCGCTTTATTCTGCCTTTGCTTTTTTTTCATTCCCATATCAATCATGGCGCGGGAAGCCATTTTGGAAGTGAAGCGCTCATCAACCATTTTTATGGGGATGGATGGAAACTCTTTTTGCAAGCGGATGGTTATTTTTTTTACTAACGGTGTTGCGTGTGTGTCGCTGTCATCCAAATTCTTGGGTTCGCCAATCAAAATCAATTCAACATTTTCTTTCTTGAAATAATCTTTTAAAAAAGAAACGAGTTTCGGCGATTCAACCGTGGTTAATCCGGTTGCAATGATCTTCAATGGATCAGTGACCGCAAGGCCGGTTCTTTTCAAACCATAATCAATAGCTATAATTCGAGGCATATTTTGGTTGGCATATGATCATTCAAAGTTGATTGTCCACCGCCAAATTTATTGCTGACCATCAACCACCATGAACAAACAAATCAGTTATGACAAATACGGCGAACACAACACTCGCGATTCCGTTAGCCGTCATGAATGCCAGATTCACTTTGCTGAGATCGTTTGGTTTTACCAGGGAATGTTGATAGATGAGCATTCCGGTAAACACAGAAACGCCGATCCAATACCACAAACCAAAGCCACCAATGATTCCAGCGGTGATCACACAAAGAAAACTCAGGAAATGTAAAAACTCCGAAACCCGCAATGCTTTTGATTTTCCAAGCCACGAAGGCATGGAATATAATTGATTCGATCTGTCAAAGTCCTCATCCTGCAATGCATAAATAATATCAAAGCCGCTTACCCAAAAAATTACCGTACATGAAAATAAGATCGGTAATAATGCAAAGGCGCCGGTTACTGCCAGATATGCTCCGATTGGGGCCAGTGATAATCCCACCCCTAAAACCAAATGACAAAGCGGGGTGAAACGTTTTGTGTAACTATAAAATAATACCACAAACAATGCGACCGGCGATAGATAAAAACAAATGGGATTAATAAAGAAACAACAAACAAGGAATAAAACACAAGAAACGATCGTAAAGCTTAATGCACTGTTCGCAGAAATAATTCCTTTTGGAATTTCACGAATGGCAGTGCGCGGATTTTTTGCATCAAAATTTCTGTCCAGGTAGCGATTAAAAGCCATGGCTGCGCTGCGTGCGAATATCATGCAGAGAATGACGAGAAAAAAGGTTTTCAGTAAATAATCGATTGTCCACGATTCATGACCAAGATGAAACGCCGGGTGATTTATATTTTGATATAGTCCAATATGAACGTCTTTATTGAATTCAGCTGTTCCCAAAAAAAAACCGATCAATGCAAATGGCATTGCAAAAATGGTATGTGAGAATTTTATTAATGACAGATAATTTTTTACTGTGCTCATAAATTTGAAAGTAATGAATGATAGGCAGGTAAACGACAAATGGGTACAACCTTCAATTATCAACCTTCAACTTCTTTCTCACCAATTCCCATATTACGATCCCTGCCGCTACTGAAATATTTAATGAATGTTTCATTCCGAGTTGCGGTATTTCAATGCAACCGTTGCATAATTTCAAAACATCATCTCCCACCCCGCTTACTTCATTGCCAAATATAACAGCTATCTTTTCATTATCGTTCAAAACAAACCTATTTAATGCAATGCTATTTTCAACCTGCTCGACTGCCACAATTTTGTATCCTTCATTTTTCAGGCCTATAATAGCGATCACCGCGCTATCAAAATATTTCCAATTCACTGTCTCGGTTGCGCCCAAAGCTGTTTTATTAATATCCCGATGCGGCGGTTGTGGTGTGTATCCGCACAAATAAATTCTTTCCAGCAAGAAAGCATCAGCAGTTCTGAAAACACTGCCAACATTATGCATGCTTCTGATGTTATCCAACACTATGGTTATGGGATTTTTTTTTGAAACCTTAAATTCGTCAACCGATTTTCGGTTCAATTCATCCATGCTTAACTTGCGCATCTTGCAAAGTAAAAAGTAAAAAAGCAAATCAAAAAAGAAAACCGTTTTTACTTTTTACTTTTTACTTTTGAATCCCTCATGGCAAAATCTTTCAACGATACTCCTTTAATGCAGCAACATCGGGCGATCAAACAAAAATATCCTGATGCGGTCTTGCTTTTTCGTGTCGGCGATTTTTATGAAACGTTCGGGGAAGACGCGATTATCGCGTCGCGCGTACTGGGCATTACATTAACGAAAAGAAATAATGGCGCGGCTGCATCAAGCGACCTGGCCGGATTTCCTTACCACGCACTGGATACCTATCTGCATAAATTGGTGAAGGCCGGCTATCGTGTTGCCATTTGCGATCAGCTGGAAGATCCCAAAACGGTAAAGGGAATTGTAAAACGCGGCGTAACCGAAATGGTCACTCCCGGAGTAGCCACCAATGATAAATTGCTTGAGCATAACAGCAATAATTTTTTAGCAGGTTTGCATTTTGGCGAACAAAAAATCGGGATCTCATTCCTTGACATTTCTACGGGAGAATTTTTTGTAGCCGAAGGCGATAAAGAATATGCAGATAAATTATTACAAACCTTCAAACCGGCAGAAGTCATTTTTCAGCGCAGCTTTCAAAAACTATTCAAAGAAAACTTCGGATCCAAATTTTACATCTATACATTAGAGAGCTGGATCTTTGATGAAAGATTTGCAACGGAAAGTCTGCTGAAACATTTTCAAACACATTCCCTGAAAGGTTTTGGGATTGAAGAGCTGCAGGAAGGCATAATTGCTGCCGGCGCCATTCTTCATTATTTAAAGGACACAGAACACCCAAACCTGCAACACATCACGTCCATCCAGCGGATCGATCGCAACGATTATGTCTGGATGGACAGGTTTACCGTTCGCAATCTGGAGATAACCGGAACAAGTGGCGAAACTTTATTAAAAGTTTTAGATAACACCATTTCGCCAATGGGCGCAAGGTTATTAAAGCGATGGATATTACTACCGTTAATGGATATACGCAAAATTAACGAGCGTTTAAACCTGGTAGAATTTTTTATTAAAGAAGTCGACCTGCGAAATAAACTCATACATCACATCAGGCAATGCGGGGATATTGAAAGGCTGATAAGTAAGATGCCAATAAAAAAGATCAATCCTCGCGAGGTGATGCATATCGCAAAAGGCTTGCAGCATATTCATCAAATAAAAATGCTCTGCGAAAATGCGGATAATGAGTATTTAAAGAAATTATCAAACACTCTTGATCCCTGCTTTTATATTGCCGAAAAAATTATAAAGGAGATAGAAGAAAATCCACCTGCTGTTGCCGCAAAGGGCAATATCATTAGAACAGGCATCAGCGCTGAGCTTGATGAATTGAGAAACATTGCCAGCGGCGGTAAAGAATATCTTGCCAAATTACAACAAAAAGAAGCCGAAGCAACCGGCATCAGTTCGTTAAAAATCAGTTTTAATAATGTATTTGGCTACTATCTTGAAGTAACAAATGTGCACAAAAACAAAGTACCCCCTACCTGGATACGTAAACAGACATTAGCCAATGCGGAACGCTATATTACTCCGGAGCTCAAAGAATATGAGGAAAAAATAACCGGTGCAGAAGAAAAAATCCTTGCTATTGAATCTGCACTTTTTGAAAAATTATTGATGGAGCTGCAGGATTATATTGCGCCGATTCAGGTTAATGGGAATATTCTTGCCACCACAGATTGCCTGATATGTTTTGCGAATAATGCGCTCCATTACAATTACAAAAAACCACAACTGCATGAAGAGAATAAATTGGTGTTGAAGGAAAGCCGCCATCCCGTTATTGAAAGAAATCTCGCAGCCGGCGAAGCCTATATTGCCAATAATATTTTTCTTGATAATTCATCGCAGCAAATCATTATTCTCACCGGGCCGAACATGAGTGGTAAAAGTGCCCTGCTTCGTCAAACAGCATTGATAACATTGATGGCGCACGCAGGAAGTTTTGTGCCGGCAGATGAAGCCCTAATTCCGCTCACTGATAAAATATTTACCCGTGTGGGAGCATCCGATAATCTCAGCGGAGGAGAATCGACATTTATGGTTGAGATGAATGAAACGGCGAGCATCATCAATAATATCACCCCGCAAAGCCTGGTTCTGCTTGACGAAATTGGTCGCGGAACTTCTACTTACGATGGTATTTCCATTGCATGGAGCATTGCCGAATATCTGCACAATTCGCCGCAGGCCCCAAAGACGCTCTTCGCCACCCATTACCATGAATTGAATGAGCTGGAAAATAAGTTGCCCCGCGTAAAAAATTTTCATATCACCAATAAAGAAGTTGGCAATAAAATCATTTTTCTCCGCAAACTGGCGCCGGGCGGCAGCACACACAGTTTCGGTATTCATGTGGCAAAAATGGCAGGAATGCCAACGGCCCTTATTAAACGTGCCAATGATATCTTAAAACAGCTAGAAGATAGCCGCGATACATCTGAGCATTCGAAAGAAAAATTAGATCATCAAATAAAAAAACTTTCAGCGCCGCAATTACAACTTTCCATTTTTGATGCACACACGGCAACATTTGATGAGATGAGAAAACTTTTGGAAGCAACGGATATCGATCGCTTAACGCCGGTGGATGCCTTGTTAAAACTGAACGAAATTAAAAATCTATTGAAATAAGATCTGGTTACCATTCGCCGTGCAATCCTTCTTTTAATGCCTTGTGGTATTTGCGCAAGTCGAATGAATATAAATATGGAGCCTTATGGGCGCCGCCTTCACGGCGTTTTTCGAGTCGCTTCAGGATTCCATAACCGAGCATTTTTCGTTGAAAATTCCTTCTGTCCAATTTCTTGTCCAAAATGGTTTCATACAATTTTTGCAATTCGGGCATCGTAAATTTTTTCGGTAATAGATTGTATCCGACAGGTTGATATTTTAATTGAGTACGTAAAACCTCCAGCGCCTTTTTCAATATCTGCTCATGATCCATAATCAGATCGGGCAGCTCATGAATATCGTGCCAATCGCAGGAGTCAGACATAGAATCAGGTTTTGGGTTTACATGCGAGAATTCTACCAACGCGTAATAGCCAACAGTAATAAATCGCTGTAGCAGCCAATAATCTTTGGTAAAATTCCATCCCACTTTTTTCATTCTGTCTATATGGAATTTTTTGTCAGACCGGTTCGGGTCGCCAAATACATAAAATTGCTGAAGAAATATATCACTCAATCCCGTCCTCTCTTTCAAAATCCTTATTGCGGCTGCATCAACATGTTCATTTTTATAAACAAAACCGCCGGCTACAGCCCAAAAATCGATATTCTTCAGTTTCGTCAGCAATACTTTCAACTGATTATCATGAAACCCAAAAATGACTGAATCAATAGAAAGCCCACGCTGATAAAGCTTTTCGCCTTGCTCAAAGAAACTATATAGTTCGCGGTCCTGTATCATTGATCATCGAAAATAAAGAAAAAAATAAAAAAATTACATTATTATTGTGTCATGACAACACATTAAGCTACTTTTGAATTGAACAAAAACTAACTGATCTATTACTTAATCGAAATCTTGTCAAACATGATGCAGCTTGCCAAAAAATTATTCATTGTTCCTTTTATTTTCTTGATTGTTTTCTTAATCGTTGTTTCCTGGAAAAATATTTTTGTTGACCGATCTGAAACCCCCAGCATCATTGCCAGTAAAGAAGAATCGCATTTATTAACGATAGATAATTTTGCTTTTCGCGACCTGAATAAAAACGGGAAGCTGGATATTTATGAAGACAGCCGCCAGCCAACAGAAGCACGCATTGATGATTTATTGAAACAAATGAATTTAGAAGAAAAAGCAGGACTCATGTTTATTAATGGCGCTCGTGTCAATGATGATGGTTCGATAGAGGATAAACCCGGGAAAGGTCTCTTTGCTTTTGCGCCAAACGCCTTGAAATTGGTTACGGAAAAAAAGATGAATCATTTCAATTTCTGGGCGATTCCCTCTGTTGCGGCGTTGGCAAAATGGTATAATCTCATGCAAAAGTTTGCAGAAGATTCAACAAGATTGGGAATACCGATCACCATCGCTTCGGACCCGCGCAATCATTTTAGCAGCAGCATATTCTCCATGACGGCAGCAACATTTTCGCAATGGTGCGAACCGCTTGGATTGGGCGCTATCGGCGATGAAAAATTAACAAGGGAATTTGCCGATGATGCAAGACAGGAATATGTTTCAGTAGGCATTCGCGAAGCTTTACATCCCCAGATCGATTTGGCCACCGAGCCACGTTGGCCGCGCATCAGCGGCACTTTTGGTGAGGATGCAACCCTTACTTCAAAAATGGGCACAGCTTATATTCTCGGATTCCAGGGAGATAAATTGGGAAAGAATAGTGTTGCCTGTATGACGAAACATTTCACTGGCGGCGGTCCGCAAAAAGAAGGACTCGATCCGCATTTTCCATTTCAAAAAGGACAGGTTTATCCTGGTCATAATTTTAATTACCATCTCAAACCTTTTGAAGCAGCCTTTGCTGCGCACACAGCAGCCATCATGCCCTATTACGGAGTACCGATGGATCAGACAAGTGAAAATGTGGGCTTTTCTTATAATAAAGATATCATCACCGGATTATTGCGCAACAAATATCATTACGATGGTGTGGTTTGCACAGATTGGGGATTGGTAACAGATTCGCATATCGGAAATACGATTTGGCCTGCCCGCGCTTGGGGTGTTGAAAATTTAAATACCGAAGAAAGAGTGAAAAAAATCATTGATGCCGGCGTTGATCAGTTTGGCGGAGAAAATATTCCTGAGATAGTGGTGAAACTGGTGAAAGAAGGAAAACTTTCGGAAAAAAGAATCAATGAATCCGTAAAAAGATTATTGCGCCAGAAATTTGAATTGGGATTATTTGATGACCCGTATATTGACGAAGCAAAAGCGGTGCAAACGGTTGGCAAACCGGAATTCATGAAAGCGGGAGAAATCTCCCAACGCAGAGCAATGACATTATTGAAAAATGATGGAAAGACTTTGCCATTGGCCGAAGGAAAATTAAAGATCTATGTAAAAAATATCGACCCGAAAGTGGCGTCACAATATGGAACTGTTGTCGATAAACCCGAAGACGCAAACATCGCCATCATCCGGTTGAATACACCATTCTATCCGGTCGAAACGCCGATAATGATGGCGCGCATGTTTCATCATGGCGATCTTGATTTTAAAGGAACACAAAAGGACAGCATCCTTCAATTGCTAAACACTGTTCCGACGATTGTTGATATTTATTTGGATCGCCCTGCCGTGATCCCGGAGATCAGCGCAAAAGCGAAAGGATTACTGGCAGATTTTGGAGCAAGTGATGCAGCCGTGCTTGATGTCATTTTCGGAAGATATAAACCTGGCGGTCATTTGCCGATTGAATTGCCCTCATCAATGGAAGCAGTGCGCAATCAAAAAGAGGATGTGCCGTACGATTCGAAAGATCCGCTGTATAAATTCGGTTTCGGTTTGAGTTATTAAATGATTTCATCATCGTTGATAAACATTATTTCAAGATCCAATGTCGTCTGTGAAAAATCTTTTTAGAGAATTATCAATCTAAAAGCATTTCAAAATCCAATATCCTTTTTTAGTGTTAAGAAATCTTTCTAGATTTTCTCCATACAATTATCTGCCAAGCAATTTCTCCGCTGAATAAAGCCAATACAGCAGATAGTGCAGGAATAAATGTTTTCCCAGATTCTGAAAATGCACCGCTCAGCCCGATCGCATAAATGGAGACCGAAAGCAAGAACATGACGCAAAGCCCCGGAATTTTTAATGGAATTGTAAACGGGCGATATTCATGAGGCACTTTTATGCGCAACACCAGTAAGCTGATGAACTCTAAAAATAAACCAGCTCCATACAATGTAACATCCATTATAATCAGATCGGTGAACGTAAATAATATCATTATGCTCACGATGAATGCGGAAACAATAATGGAAATATATGGGGTTTGGAATTTTGGATGAAGTGCATTGAATTTTTGCGGAAGCAATCCGTCATCAGCCATCACTTTGGGTACCCGTGAAACGGAAAGCAAAACCGCAGAAAATAATCCAAGAGCACTTGCCATCCCGCCAAGCGCTAGTAGAATGCCAAGCCATTGGTAATTCATCAATGCGCCAAGAACGGGAAATCCTTCGGCATTCAACTGTTTAAAATCAATTCCGGAATGCAAAACGGCAAGCGAGGTGAGCAGATACATGGCAAATATGGTAACAAAAGCAAGAATATTTGAAATGATATAGGAACGGATCGGTTTATCGACCTCGCCCGCATAAGTTGTTGCATTGTCCCAACCAAAAAAATTCCACATCACCGTATATAATCCCATGCCGAGTGAAGAAAAACCAACACCACTTAACGTAAGATGCGGAAACGATAATGAGCCTCCATGACGAAAAAGAATTATTCCACATAAAATAATAAACGGAGTGAGCACAATTACCCCAAGCACCATTGAAATTCTTCCAACAGGAACAATACCGATAATGTTCAATAATGCGCTCGTCCAAATAATGCACAGGCAAACCGGGATCTTGTAAGCATGCAAATCCGGAAAAAAGAAAGAAGCGTACTCTACAAAAAGAACGGGATAAATAGCGAGATCAACAAAAGTATAGAGCCATGTCCAGTAACCTTCATAAAACCCCCAACGCGTGCCCAGCGCGCGTTTTACCCATTGATAATAACCGCCATTCACCGGCATCATGCCGTTCAGTTCAAGCACCGTAAGTATAGCGGGCACATCCCACAAAATCGGCGCAGTCATTAATAAAATCAGCGCAGCATGTTCCCCGGCATAATTAAACAAAGGTTCAATACCATAAGGACCGCCGGAAACAGTAAAAAAAATTACTGCTGCCAATTGCAGCATTTTCAGCCGGTTTCGCGAAGATGGTTTGCGATCGCTCATCATTAAAAGTAAAAAGTAAAAATTAAAAAATAGAGAATCTGCAACGGTATTCTTTTTTGCTTTTTGCAACAAGATCTTCACTTATTTTCACGATAGCTTCGGTTGTTTATGGAAACATTTTCGTGGCTTTCCGCCGCAGACAGGCTGCCGTCCATTTGTCGGTTGTTCTGCTATTGAAAGGTTGTCCGCCCAGGCATTGTTCAAAATTGATTCCCGGCGATGCACCATTCACGAATCTTTCACATCTCCACATTAATTTAATCAGCAACTTTGTATTTGTATGGAATATTTTGTGGAGGAAAAATCTATCGTTCGTAAAATCTGGGGCAAGAGCGACAACATTCTTTTCATCTTCGGCGGCGCTGCTGCTGAATTTGCTTTGAATAAGGCAGTGGACTGGTTATATTTTACCGGACGTCTTCCTGCCGATCCCATCGGCAGGCTATTTTCAACAGTTGCCTATGCGCGACAAATCGTTTTTTCTGAAAAGGACAGAGCATTTGCTGCCATTGATAAAATGCGATCCATCCATTCTGCCGTGGAAGAAAATCGCGGAGCACAAATCCCCGATTGGGCTTACCGCGACGTACTATTCATGCTTATTCATTATTCAATCAGCTCTTTTGAATTGCTGGAAAGAAAATTAACGAGATCAGAAAAAGAAGAAGTGTTTTTTGTTTTTAATGATGTTGGCAAAAGAATGGGTTTGAAAGAGCTGCCGCAAAACTATGACGCATGGCTTATTGCGCGGGAACAACATTTGCAAAACGATCTTCAGAAAACCAAATACACCGACGACCTTTTTTTGCAATACAAAAAACATCTTGGCGTCACCAGATATTTTTTATTGGAACAAGCGCAAATGCTTGTAGTTCCAAAACGCGTGAGCGATCTGCTATCCTTCGGAAAAATCTCTGCTATATCTTTTATTCTGCCGGTTTACAAACTGAGCAATAAAATAAAACTCGGGTGGTTTTTTAAATCCATCATATTACCAAACAAATACAAATCGCAGATAAGAGATCTTGATGTCGTTGTATAATAGTTGATCAACAGTCAAACACATTTCATAAATTCGGATGCACAATTTGGCATCATGAAGCCTTCAATAATCATAATAGGCAGTTCTAATACCGATATGGTCATTAAAACGGATCGGATCCCCCAACCGGGCGAAACTGTTTTAGGGGGTACCTTTTTCATGAACGCGGGCGGCAAAGGGGCTAACCAGGCTGTTGCCGCTGCCCGTTTAGGCGGAAACGTTAGTTTCATTTGCAAAACCGGCAATGATGTTTTCGGAAAACAGACAGTCGAATTATTCAAAAAAGAAAATATCAACACCTCATTTATCCTCACTGATCCTGAATTACCGTCAGGCGTTGCCTTGATCACTGTTGATAAATATGCCCAGAATAATATAGTTGTTGCGCCGGGAGCAAACAATGCCTTGACTGTCGGCGATATCGAAGAGATTGAAGACTTTATTCTAAGATCGGATATCATTTTAATGCAACTGGAAATTCCATTATCAACGGTGGCGTATGTTGCAGATATTGCGACACAAAATAAGATCCCGGTCATTTTAAACCCTGCGCCAGCTTGTGAATTGCCCGAAGAATTATTGAAGAACATCAGCGTCATTACACCCAATGAAAATGAAGTTGAAAAATTAACCGGTATAGCGGTAACCAGCATTCAAACTGCAGAAAGGGCCGCAAAATCATTATACAATCGCGGGGTGGAAACGGTGGTCATCACCCTTGGCAGTGAGGGTGCCTTGTTAATGAATCGTGATATGGTCATTCATATCCCTGGCTACAAAGTTGACGCCTTGGATACCACAGCCGCTGGCGATGTATTTAATGGCGCCCTGGCAGTAGCATTATCAGAAAAAAAATCATTACAGGAGGCAGTGATCTTTGCCAGCCAGGCTGCTGCAATTTCTGTAACAAGATTCGGGGCGCAGGTTTCTGCACCCTATATTGATGAAATAAATGGCTTCCATTTTATAAACAGCTGATGAACCGGGCCACGCATTTCTGCTGGTTTCAAAAAACTGACTGTATGAGAAAAATAATATCCCTTGTGTTATGCTGCTGCTTAATCACTAACGGTGTTGCATATACGCAGGTTTTGCCAAAAACCATTACGCTCACCAAAGAGCAATTGAAAGACAAGATCATGGGCGGCTGGGCAGGGCAAACGATCGGTGTTACCTTCGGCGGTCCCTACGAATTTCGTTTTGAAGGAAGCTTCATTCAAAACTATCAACCATTATTATGGTATGATGGTTACCTGAAAAAAACAATGGTTGATAATCCGGGATTGTATGATGATCTCTATATGGATCTGACCTTTGTTGATGTATTCGAAAAATACGGGTTGGATGCACCGGTAGATTCATTCGCGAACGCCTTTGCCCACGCTGGTTACATGCTGTGGCATGCCAACCAGGCCGCCCGTTATAATATTCTCAATGGGATAAAAGCGCCTCAATCCGGTTATTGGCAAAACAATCCACATTCAGATGATATCGATTACCAGATCGAATCCGATTATGCCGGATTGATGTCGCCGGCAATGCCAAACACGGCATCCGCGATCAGCGATAAAATCGGGCATATCATGAATTATGGCGATGGTTGGTATGGTGGCGTTTTTATCGGCGCCATGTATTCGCTTGCCTTTGTTTCTAACAATATTCATTTTATTATTAACGAAGCCTTGAAAACCATTCCGGAACGAAGCACATATCATCAGTGTATCTCTGATGTGATCAAATGGCATGATCAATTTCCAAACGACTGGCATCAAACCTGGTTCGAATTACAAAAAAAATGGTCCAGTGATATTGGTTGCCCGGATGGCGTTTTCAGTCCTTTCGATATTGATTCAAAACTCAATTCGGCTTATGTGGTAATGGGATTATTATATGGCAACGGGGATTTTTCCAAAACCCTTGAAGTTGCTGCAAGAGTTGGGCAAGACGCAGATTGTAATCCCTCTTCAGTCGGTGGAATTTTGGGAACATTATTGGGTTACAAAAATATTCCCGCTTACTGGAAAATGGGATTAAAAGAAGCAGAAGACATCAATTTCAAATACACCACCATCTCCCTGAATAAAGTCTATGATATCGGTTTCAAACATGCACTTGAAAATGTAAAAAGAAACGGTGGAAAAATTGAAGATGATAAAATAACCATCATAGTTCAACCGCCTCAAACTGTAAAATTTGAACAAGGCTTTACCGGAATATATCCGGTCGATAAGAAGGATTTCTCCAATAATAACATCAAAGACATTTCTTTTGATTTTGAAGGAACAGGTTTTGTACTGCGGGGTGAAGCAGTTAAAAAAAATAACAATGATTCAGATTATATTTTTGATGGAGAAATTTATATTGATGGACAAAAAACAGAGACCGTAAAATGGCCAACCAATTTTACGGTCCGCCGCCATGATCTTTGTTGGAAATATCTTTTGCCAAAAGGGAAACATACGGTGAAAGTAAAAGTGCTGAACCCGAATGATAACTATGAATTGCACAGCACAGATTATATTATTTATGTTGATAAACCCGCTCAATAAATCGCAAAAATTCTTTTATGTTCATCATCGGGAATTATTCAGTCGCTGTAATCTTTTGCATCATTACCATGCTTTGCTGGGGTTCGTGGGCGAACACCCAGAAGCTCGCTGCTAAAACATGGCGCTTCGAATTATTTTATTGGGATTATGTTATGGGTATTCTCTTGTTCTCTCTCATCAGCGCTTTCACATTGGGAAGTTTTGGCGCAGAAGGCAGATCATTTTTGAACGACCTCAAACAGGCAGATATTTCAAGCATTGGAAATGCCTTCTTAGGGGGTATTATTTTCAACGCGGCAAACATCCTGATTGCTGCAGCAATTGCTGTTGCGGGCATGTCGGTCGCTTTCCCCGTCGGCATTGGCATTGCATTAATACTTGGTGTATTGGTGAATTATATTACTGCAGCAAAAGGAAATGCATATTTGCTTTTCAGTGGTGTTATTTTAATAGCTATTGCCATCTTGTTAAACGCCATCGCTTACAATAGAAAAAACCAAGCGGGAAAAAAAATATCAGAAAAAGGAATTGTGCTGGCAATAATCGGCGGGATATTAATGTCTTTCTTTTACCGTTTCATCGCAGTGAGCATGGACATGGAAAATTTTCACCAGCCTGCTGCCGGCAAAATGACGCCATACACAGCCGTGTTTATTTTTTCCGTTGGTATATTTCTCAGCAATTTTTTATTCAATACCATTCTCATTAAAAAACCATTTTCAGGTGAGCCTGCCCGTTATGCAGATTATTTCAATGGCAAATTTAAAACACATCTTGTTGGCGTGCTAGGTGGATTGATCTGGGGCATTGGCAATTCGTTCAATCTGATCGCTGCAGGCAAAGCAGGACCGGCAATATCCTATGGGCTCGGACAAGGTGCAACTTTAGTGGCTGCATTATGGGGCGTTTTCATCTGGAAAGAATTCAGCGATGCCCCAAAAGGAACCAACAGCCTAATCACTGCAATGTTTATTCTTTTCATTGCCGGATTGGTATTATTGGTTTATGCCGGACGATGATGCTATTTAGGATTTAAGCTATTAGACTGGAGATCTCCCTCAATCTAAAATTTATTCTTCCTGTAAAATGCATGCCCGGGAAAATCCGCCATCCCCCATCTCGCATTCTTGGTCACACTTTTATTTTCTTCCATTTACCTTTTCTAAAAATCAGATACGAAACGATTGTGACGACTGTTTCTGTAATGATGATCGCCCAAAAAACACCTTTCGGCCCCCATCCAAAAATGATCGCCATCAAATAGGCAATGGGAATTTGAAAAGCCCAGAAACAAAACAGGCTGATGATGGTCGGTGTCCTGGTATCACCTGCTCCGTTAAACGCATTCATCAAAACCATTCCAACTCCATAGAAAATATATCCCGCAGTTACAATATGCAATACTTGTATGGCCACTTTCTGCACAGCTTCATCATGGTTCATAAACTCAACGATCGGACTTGCGGCAACTAAAAACAATAAGGTGATCACGGCCATAAAAACAGCATTATATTTTGCCGTTTTCCACACCGATTCTTCTGCACGTCCAGGCTGCTTGGCGCCCAGATTTTGTCCCACCAATGTTGCGGTGGCATTACTCATACCCCATGCCGGTAACAGAAAGAATAATAAAATTCTAATCGCCACCTGGTAACCCGCAATGGTAGCATTGCCGAATTGGGAAATGATCCTGAGCATGATGATCCAGCTCGCTGAGCCAATGAGAAATTGCGCCGTCCCGCTCCACGCGATCTTCAATACAGATTTTATGATCTCCCAATCAGGAGCAAAATATTTCCGCAGTATATGAACCGCGCCGCTGCCTCTGAATAAATGGTACAACTGAAAACAAACCCCTGCGCCTCTTCCGATGGTAGTTGCCATACCCGCACCACGTACACCATAATAGTGGATCAGGATCGGGCAGAGAATAATATTCAGCCCATTTGCTAGGAATAAGGTCCACATGGCAATGGATGCATTGCCCGCTCCGCGAAAAATACCATTTATCAGGTATAGCATCATGATAACAACGCTTCCTCCAAATATGATTCGCGTGTAAGAAACACCGGTTTCAATTACCTGACGGGAAGCACCCATCACACCAAGAATATCAGCTGAAAAAATAAACCCGATAATGCTGACGATCACGGTGACCACCAGTGCAATTAAAATGGCCTGCACCGCAGCGCGCGAGGCTTCCTCTGGCTTTTTTTCGCCGATCCTTCGCGCAACCATTGCCGTTGCTGCCATACTTAATCCAATGGCAACAGAATAAACAATGGTGAGGACAGATTCGGTTAAAGCCACTGTGGCAACTGCTTCTTGTCCAACACGGCCCACAAAGAAAATATCAACCACGGCAAACACTGACTCCATGCACATTTCCAGTATCATCGGAATGGACAAAAGAAATATGGCTTTGCGGATGCTGCCCGTTGTATAATCCTGGTTCTCGCCCGAAAGCGATTTTTTGAATAATGTGTATAGTGATTTTATGCTTATATTATTTGTTACTGACGATGACATAGAATTCCTGTTTAAAAAAAAATCTGGATAATAAAATAGATGAAATTAATATTGAGCAGTATAGCTCAAAACCGGCGGAGAAAACATCCTGCACGTAGCGAGGACCAGGTCAGCATTTCATAATTCCTAAAATTGATGCGCAAAGGTTATCTTTTTTCTTGAAGAGCAGAAATAATTTTTATAAGCTACACTTTATCTTTAATCAGCATCCCAGCGACGCCCCCGCATTACCTGCCCGGTGACTCAATTGTCCAGTTTGGATCTATTCAACTGATCATTCTTCTTTTGCTCCTTCAGCCACGCGGATATAATATCCGTTAATGTCAACAAAAGCAAACTCTCTGAGAGAATAGGGATGTCGCTTCAGCTCGTCTGCCAATTCAATATTCTTTTCTTTGAATTCAGCGTACACTTGATCAATATTATCAACAAACCAAATTATGGATAAACGGCTATTTTTATAGCTTTTGATCACCTCAACAAAGTCTGCATCTTCTCCAAAAAGAAGCTGCATATCATCTCTGCGGATACCACCATCTGTTATAATTCCGTCTTTATTCTGAAAAGTCCATTCATCGTAAAACCCTAAAGTATTCCGATAATAATCAAGAGTTTGTTGCAAATTTCTTACTGGAAGATGCGGATTACACCTGATGAATTTTTTTTCTTTCATAACTCGCTTTTGGCTTACGCTAATTTAAGATTTTAGTCCGGCAACTAATGAATTTATGATCACCCTGAAACCGATTTACTGATTTTTGATTTTTCTAAAATCATTTTATTTAAATTCATACTAAATATTTTTATGGTTAAGGCAATAAAAAGGGCAACATGCCTATTGATCATGCTGTCGCTGCTCAACACGCAATTCACATGCGCACAGGAGCTTCATAGCCGCTGGGATGAGCTGGTGGCAAGCGATTGGCCAAAAGCGCTTAAACTTTCCGACAGCACTTGTATTTTGCCTATTGGCATTTTAGAAAAACACGGACCACACGTTCCGATTGGCTCAGATCTTATCCAGGTTCGCGAGTGGGCCGCAAGAGCAACAAAAAGAGAATATGCTGTGGTATTTCCCGATTATTTTTACGGACAGATAAATGAAGCACGTCATCAACCCGGAACTTTTGCTCTGCCTGAGCGTGTGGTCTGGGATCTCCTCGAAGCAACATGTGATGAAATAGCGCGTAATGGTTTTAAAAAAATATTGATCATTAATGGACATGGTGGTAATCCCGAATTGATAAGATATTTTATGCAAACGAGATTGGAAAAACAACGCGATTATGCAGTCTATTTCTTTGAACCACATTCGGATTCTGCCTATGCTAAAAAATTATCTGCTCTCCATAAATCAGATCCTGCCGGTGATCAGCATGCAGGCGAGAGAGAAACCTCTTCGTTATTATATTTACGTCCCGACCTTGTAAAAATGGACAGCGCAACCAATGAATCGGGCGCTAATCAAAAAAGATTAAATATTCCCAATGTGTACACTGCTATCTGGTGGTATGCTGATTATCCAAATCATTATGCAGGCGAAGGCGCAAAAGCAACACGCGAACTTGGACAGTTGGTGAATGAACATTTCATCGATCAGTTGGTCACCGCACTAAAAGATGTGAAAACGGACACAAGGACACTTGCTCTGCAAAAAGAATTTTTTGACAGGGTGAAAAAATAAAATTTTATGAGCCATGCATTTGTGAAGGAAGAGGATGGACAATGGCTTCATGATGTTGCCCCGAGCCTTAGCGCATTGATCATATATCTTACGCGCGAGAATAACGGCATTCGTGTTTATGAACAAAAAAAATTTGTGAATGCTGAAGGCAAAGAAGTGCATACAATGAGCAATGGATTATCTTACGCGAAAGACGCAGAAAATAAATGGTATGTGATCGGTTATTGAAATGCTACGGTATTTATTAACGTACCGATCTCCTCAATACTGATTATTATTTCATCATCTCTTTCCAGCGTGAACCCATCGGGCGGGACGATGCCAGTCCCAGTCATCAAAAAACATCCGCTGGAAAATTTACATTCGCGAAATAAGAATTGAACCAGTTCATTGAATGAACGTTTCATGCGATTAAGCTGAATGCTCCCTGAAAATTTTTCTTCCTTATTTCTGTTTATCAGCAAACGGATTGTTGCGTCTGAAGAAATCGGCTTTTCAGTAATAAACAAACATGGACCCAGTGCCGCACTGCGCTCGTATGTTTTTGCCTGAGGAAGATAAAGTGGGTTTTCACCTTCAATACTGCGTGAACTCATGTCATTACCGATAGTGTATGCCTGTATTTCTCCGAAAGAATTGATGAACAGTGTCAGTTCTGGTTCCGGAACATTCCAGACAGAATCTTTACGGATAAACACCTGTTCCTGATGCGCTGCGACCCGATGTGGTAAAGCTTTAAAAAAAAGTTCAGGTCTTTCCGCCTCATAAACTTTTTGGTAAAAATCTGCGCCACCAGAAGTTTTTGATTCTTCCATGCGTGCATCACGGCTTCGCATATACGTAACACCGGCTGCCCATACTTCCTGGCTTCCAATTGGAGCTTGCAGATCATTCGCCACCATATCTTCGAATTCTTGTCTGGAAATTTTCTCATTATCTTTTATGACTGATAAAAGATAATGGAAAAGGTTCTTTCGATTAATGATCTGATCCCATGATTCATTAATGATGACCAGGTTTTCAGAATCAGCAACAATATTTCCTTTTCTTGTTTTGTAAAGATGCATAGCGTAATATTAATAAACTTATTTTTTCAGATCATTTAAATCAATGCCTAGCAAATGTTTGGCCAATACGCGCAATGAATCATAATTTCCCTGGAAATGGCAAGTCGTTTGCTTATATTCTTCCACTTCCATTCTTTTCAATTCCATTGCCGGCGATGATGATTCAATCTCATAGAATGGTCCAAGTTGCGTTCCATCCTGCAAAGGTCCGTCATTATAACTATTTACCACATCCCCTTTATATGGCTGTTTTTGAATCTCCCATTTCGAATTTACATACAGCCCGTTTTTATCGACAGGGAAAAAAATAATACTCAGCACATGATTACGAAAATCAAAACTGGCAGCAACCGATCTTGCGATCTGTGGAGATAATCCAATTTTGCCGCGCGATCTCCCATCGCATCTTAAATACAAAACACTGTCTTTTATCTGCAATCGCTCGGGTGCAATCTGTCCGAAATAATCGTCTGTAATATATTCATGAATATTTTTTTTCGGCGTGAACGGAATGATGACCGTTGTTTGCTCCGAGGGCGCCATCATTCCCAACAACCAAATAGAAAGAAGTCCTTTTTCTTTTTTCCAATCAGCATCGCCGGTGTTTTTAATTTTATTGTCTGTTTCGTATCCCACAAAATGAATGGAGTCAGAGAGAGTAAAATTTATTTTCTCTTCAACCTGCTTCCTGTTTAGCAACCTCACGCCTCTTTCAATATTAATTTTAAAAACAGTGTTGCTGTAATTTGTCACTGCGGCGTCCTTTGAAAATACCGCCTGCGTTTTATTTGAATGGACGACATCGTAAGTGATGGTATCGACAATGGCAGGCACTTGCCAATGACCGATATTAAATGAATCATCTTTTTTAAAGTAAATGGAATATTGCCCACCTTCCGGGCCCATCCAAAACCTTTCTTCACCGCCAATGGGATTAAATTGTTGTTTCTTTTTTCCTGATCCAAGAAGCCCATAATTTAACCATCCGAAACTGGAGCCCAGATCGCCATTCGCTGTACTCGTCAGGACACGTCCCTGGAAATCGGGGGATAATAATATTTTCGAATTGCCATCATCACTTTGTAATTCGATAATTTCCCTTACATATTTTTTTAAAAAGGAAACATCATATCCATAAGAACCCTTTGGAAAAGATTTTTCCTGATCTTTTGTTGTGGTACTTTTTTCATTATTATTATTACAGGCAACAATGATTAAAAAAAAATACAAGCAAACGCCAGCAGTTATTTTTTTCATGGGCAAAAGTTAACCAAAAACTCATAATAAAAGAGATCGGCCCAATAAAATAGACGGTGAAAAGAGAAAGCTAAAAATATTCGCCAAGAGTAAGATGCCAGTCGAATGAATCCTTTCCTACTGCAAAATCAAGAGCTACATTAACATTTGATTTTTTATTGAATTTAATACGAAGCCCTGTTCCCATTGCGGGTAACATATACGCAAAGCGGTTGGTTTGAGGTTCTGCAAAACTTTGAACATTGGCAAAAACTACTCCGCCCCACAGCCCATTAGACGAAATATCAAAACGGTATTCACTTTCTGCATAAAGCAATTGCTTTCCGCGATAGCGCCAGCGCAGATAACCCCTACCTATTTTTTCACTTACATCACCGGCTGTTGTCGGCAGGTCCAAATAAGGAACATCTCCATAAGTTCCCCAATAAACGGCCCAGAATGCAAGTACGGAATGCCAGTGATCACTAAGGGAAATATATTTTCTGTTATCAAAATAAATGGAAGTCCAGTTAGATGTACTTCCTAAATATCCAGGGTTGACGCGAAAAGAAAGGGAAGAATAAAATCCGCTGATCGGATTATTTGGATTCGGCCGGTTATCGAATAAAAAGTTCGGACCCAATCCACTGGTAGTTGAAGCGGGACCGGTACCAATTCCGTATTTTTTAAAACTGCTCGGATAAGGCAAAGTCCAGGTTTCGTGAATATTATAAAAACGATCGAGGTTATATCCTAATCCAATATAAAAGGATCCTTTTACCTGCTTGTTTGCATTTACATATATACGTATCTGGTCGTTGGAAATATTATTTCCTAGTTCATCAGAAGTATTTGAGCCTAGGCCGTAAGTGGCCACATCATTATGAATAATGCGCAGATCTCCATTCATATTCCAGCCATTTTTATTAAGCCAAACATTCGGTTTGATGATGAACCCGAAGCGCGTACTCAAATTTGTGTAAGGAATGAAATAGATACTGGAGAGATTTGTATTGGCAGGCGAGCCAAGTAAAAATGTTGCATTGATTGAAGAAACGATAAAGCTGTTGCCATTGGTTGAGGCGCCAGACAGAGGCAGAAATGAAAAAAATATTTTTCTTTCTCGCGGTATTTTTTTCTTATGAAATGGAATATATTTTGAAAATATGTCGATAAGGTCTTTCTGTTTTACGTTGGCGGTATCTGCATTTTGATGTTGTGCAAAAATTCTTGTTGAAAGCAGGCAAAGCAAAATCATCAATAAAAAAAATAATGGACCCTTCCGGGAGGAATGCTTTTTGCTTATTTTATGAACTTGGTTTGTCATATAGTACAATCAATTTCTGCCATTAATATGGTCCCGGAAAATAAAATAAGTGCCGGTGCGCGGTCCTGCACTGTAGATCGCATAACCTAAATCCAAGTGCGCATAAAGTCCCGGTTGAATTTCCAAACGCAATCTTACCCATGCTATCGGAAATGAATATTAATGATTTCACACTCCTAAGACAAAACCTATACCCTTTATTGTAACGATCAAAGCCCTCCATTTCTGGTAGAATAGCAGGAAGGCTTTTGAATACTATTTTCTTTATTCCCCGAAGTGTAGAACGAATGGGGCAATTCGTGATTTTAACCAAGCAAGAATTTCCAGTGTGGTATCATCTATCAAATCATTGCTGTTGCTGATTGAAAATAAGAATCTGTCCTTTGATCAACGCCTCTACTGCATTTTGTTGACGAAGTTTATGTTTCAAATTTAAGGCTATCAATGCTTCTGTATAGCGCGCCAGTAATGATCCCGTTGATACCACGGTAATATTTTCGTAATCCTCTTTATCAATATCCTTTAATTCCTCACCAATCAATAATCCGCTCAGGTAATGATGGTTTTCCTTTTTGCCTAGTTCACCAAACAAATGTTTCGCTCTAACATGGAATATATTATTAAGAAAATTTGAATCCTTTGCTTCTTCAATTCCTTTGGTGAATTGATCATTGCCGATGGAAGAAATATTATCGGGTTCAACTGAAGCAGCTAAAATGCTTTTGTTATGTAACAGGTCGAATAATTCCCCTGTCATATAGGTTTTCAGATCGATTACTGAACCATTTTGAACAATTACCTGTTTTGAATGGGTTCCCGGGAAAATAAATAATTGTTTAGTAGACGAGGTTTTAATGTCGCAACCGACAATCATTGTTTCTTCGCCACGCATCACATCCTTATTTGTTTTCAACCCGGAAATTAAAAGGACGTCATGCTCAAATTTTTCATCGGCAGCTATTTTCTCTACATTTAATTGTCCGCCATTTATTTTAAAAGGAATAGCTGTGTACGGAAGCTCCATCATGCCGATCGAAGCGGATGCCATTCCTGAAATAATGATCGGCAAACCGCTTAACCGGGAAGTCGACAGTCCTTTTATTTGCCTAACTAAAATATTTGTATAAAATAATGCTCTTTTATTTTCTGGTAAACCGCTTTGCAACCAATCATTATAGACAACAGCGATCCCTTTGCCATCAATAGCTTCAGCAAGTATAGCCTTATCGGCTGTATCAATAAGCCGGACACGCAAAAAACTCGTTCCCCAATCACAACTTAAAACTTGTTTGACCATCCTCAGGAAGCTTATTATTTTATCATCTCGACAAATTGATTTGCTTTTTGACTAAGTTGACGTAAAGACTCTTTTATTATTTGTGCTTCAGTATTGATCAGTGAGCTTCCAACGCCAAAGGCGACTGCACCGGCTTTTTTAAATTGATCAATATTTTCAAGATTGATTCCCCCGGTCGGCATCATCCGAATATGAGAAAGAGGGCCTTGCAAATCTTTTATATATCGCGGACTGGGCGCCGGAAATACTTTTACAATATCAGCGCCTGCTTTATGAGCTTCCACAATTTCTGTAGCAGTAAATGCACCCGGAATACTTACCAGCTTTTTTTGATTCGCAAATTTTACAACATTAATATCCAGTGATGGCGAAATGATAAATTGAGCTCCATGTTTAGCGGCAGCCTTTGCAGATTTCACATCCAGGACTGTTCCCGCGCCGATCAGCATTTTATTCTTCATTACAGAGGACAATTTGCTGATCAACTCCAAAGCATCTTCAGAGTTGAGTGTTATCTCCACAATTTTGATACCGCCTTCATGTAATGATGCCACAATAGGAAGAACATCCTTTGGTTTTACACCACGAATAATCGCGATAATTTTATATTGCAGAATGTAATGCAGCGCTTTCATATTGCAATTATTGTAAGTGTAAAGTTATGTGCCATTTTTCCAATTCCATAGCACAATGATCCATTCGGTTTTATCTGGCGAAGTATATTTATGGATTTCCTTAAAGCCGATTCTTTTGTGCGCTTGCAGGGAACGTAAATTTGTGCTGGCAATATCTGTTATTGCAAAATCATATTTCCTGCTAAAATGATCTTTGTAGGTGGAATAACACTTATCAAAAATTCCCTTCCCGCGATAATTTTTGTCAACACAAACTTGTCCGATGACAATATAATTATATGTTGAAATCGGTCTTCCTTCAAAAACAACATTATTAAACTCATCAAACATGGGCTCTAAAACGGGAATGTCAAACTGAGATTTTTTTGTCATTGCCAATACATAAGCCACAACTTTATCACCATCTTTTGCGACAATGTGGTTTTCGATTTCATTAAGTTTCATCAAACTCGCGTAGCTATGCTTTACCGTTACAAATCCCTGGCTGCTGATCTCATCTTTGGTCAGATTAATGGCAAGGTTGGATTTTTGCAATGATAAAATTCCAAGTAGATCTTCTTCGGTCGTTGAAGTGGTGTACATTTCCATAAGACGACAAAATTATACGCAAATACAATTCAAATTGATCCGTTCCGGTTTTTTTGATCTAAATGGCAATCTCCTAAAAGAAGCGATAATATGATCAATTACTTACAGTGAAGAGTATTTAAAATAAAAAAAGGGCCAGGATAAAAATCCAGCCCCGTTTTAAAATCCAATATCCTATGAAAAACCATATTGTAAATTACAAATGCCGTTCCGGAATTATTTCCGCTTTAAAACGTCGTTTTCTCGTGAAATTTTCTCCCCGTTTGAGCCATTTTTTTTCATTTTGGGAAAAAAATTTCAAATTTTTGTATATTCGGCTAATCTTTCGCTACCCAATCAGAAAACAAGCAATCCCTTTCCATCAATCAAACCCAAATGGCTGAACAAAGTATAAATACTGGTGTATCGCGAGTGCATAGGAGCGACATGGTAGCCTGTAACCTGCTCAAAAATATTGATCGCTATGAACAATTTGCCATCCTCTATTCAATGGACAGCCGGATACTAAAACGGGTTTTTAATGCAGCCGTTGCCCAGGAAGAATACGAGATTTGCCAGGTCATTAAAGAATTAATGGAAGAAAGGAAAATGATTACAGCTTCTTCAAGTAACCATTATCGTTAGATTTTAAAATCACACCATAATATTATTAAACCATAACTGGATTTGAGTAACCCTGGAGTTCATCCAATGAGGATCCCATGTTTATCTTATTGCATAATTTAATCACACCTAATTATACTGTAGATGCATTGATAAAATTAGGTAATGATCACTCATTTTCAGCGAACAGAGTAGAATTTGAATACATGAACGGAATACTCATCAAAGAAAGGTTCTATCTGAGAGGTAACAATTTCTCTTCGCTTACTATTGACTGCACTAAAACTAGTTTTCTAAACAATTCGGGAATAGGTTTAACACATAAGTCAGGAAAAATAGATCGCTGAAAAAACATTTAACAAGTTAGTCTTGGGCATAGCTATTTTGGGACTATGCCAGTTTTGATTTGCCAGCTAACGTTAATCAAACTCATTTTAATTTTGCCTGGAGGTCATTGAAAAAAAAAGTCCCAGGCAATTTCGGGTACCTATTACCGGTAGGTAGCAGGGGCGCAGAGCATAAGACAATTCATTTTTTCTCACTGGCATTTAATTTCTTCAGCGAGCCCCCAGAAAGAATGATGGCGGAGCTGTCCTGGATCTTCAGTTGAAGGGAACCTATTTGCGCGTGACCAATATCTAGTAAGGAGTGTCCACCAACGTCTGCCCGGACATAATTGATACCGATTGATTCATCCTGGTTGGTCTGCGTCCTGGTAGTAGCAGAAAATCCAATTCGTTTTTTATCGGTATCCACCTTTGTAATGTATTCGGGGGCAATCTCAAAAACAATCTCCGATGAATCTCTCTGGTATACACTAATGCTGTCCATGATTCTGTTGATGGTCTCGACCTCAAATCTTGACTTCCCGGTTATGTTCACGCTAATGCTCTTTTGGGTGACCTTTTGCATTTCGAAATGAGTATTGTTGCAGGTCACTGACAGGAGTTCCGGCGAGAAGATACGTAAGGGGGTGGCGTTGGCGACCCAGAATTTTTCAAATAGATTTTCCGGCTTATAATCAAAGTTGATATAGAGCGTATCATTGCGCACTTCCGCTTTTATTTCACCCTTGTGGTATTTTACCCATTCCTGCAAAAGACGGACAGAAGGATTTGCCCCCGGTTCATAATAGATATTCGTTCCGTTGCCACCAGTAATATTGAGGTGTTTAAAAGGTTGCGCGAGAACCGTATTATATGTCCAGTAAATATCCCGTTTATCGATCGCGTCAAATTGTTTTTTTAAGATCATGTTCGATGCAAGTAGTCCTGCAATCATCAACAGGAGCAACCCGTTCAGTATTCTTATGGTCAATTTCATATTTTATTTTTTAAAGTTGTCTTTGACGAATTGGTCGTACATCAATTTGATCTCTTTGAAATCCATCTTCAGTAAATAAATATTACGCATAAATACCGGTAATTCAATTTCGATGAATTGGGCTCTACGGAAACTAAGGATCCGCTCCAATGCATCGGTCTCAGCAAAATACCCGATCCCCCGCTTATTGGTGATGATAGCTTGGTGCTGCAATAGATCATAAGCGCGCTGCACGGTATTGGGATTCACTTCTATTTGTTCGGCCAACTCTCTTATGCTGATGATTCTTTCTTCCGCCTTCCATTTCTTCAATAGGATCTGTTCACAAACATATTCTGCTATCTGTATATAAATTGCGGGGTTTTCTTTGAATTCCATTAGTGAATTTTAAAATTCTTTCTCCCTCAACCTGCCCAGGGGCAGGGTCCATAATATGGTAGGTATGGCATATACGAAACTGTAATGAAAAAAACTTTCCACACCTGTTGGTAGTATGAGTGTCCCCTCCTCTTTGCCCACGGCAACCGTGACATGATCGAAGGGTGCTGCGTCCTTCATGTGATCGAAAAGAGTGGCTGCTATCAGCCAATTCAGTCCAAACAGAAGGAATACAAGGATGCATAGGGCGATGCTGGTCTTAATAAAAGGGATCTTGTTGAAGTACAAAGATCCTGTCAGCATAGAGCCCGCAAGGATCAAAAAAAGGCAATACACATTCCTGGCGATGAAATCATTTAGATCATAAGGATATACACTTTCATATTGCTGCCGGTAAAAGACTGATGTGGGGTCAAGGCTGTGATGATACTGCGCGACAAAAGCGAGGTCCATGACGTGAAAGCACAAAAGGAAAATGAGCGGGTACATAAAGCCGACCATCAGTATTCCGCAGAGCCATTTTTCGAGCCAGGATGCAGGTAGCAGTAGATAAGAGGAACCACTGGCGTTGCTGGAAAAATGAGCGAAGACGAATGAAGAGAAAAAACAGCCGCCACCGGCTAATCCCCAGACCAGGGTCAGGTTCTGGGCTGCCCCGAAGCCAAAAATTCTCTTTATCACCACATAGAGTATGAATGATAGGAGCAACGATAGCACCATGACCCCGATGGTTTGTAGCGGTCTTTCTACGATCGCTTTTTTTACTAGCAGGGCAAATCTTTTTATATTGAATGTATTGTTCATAATTAGTTCTTGTTTTGAAAGATGGATCTTGCTTTTGCCGGGTTTTCCGTTACTGCGTTGAATAGGAACTCCAGATTAACCTTCGATTGCTCCCCTCCTGGGTTCCTCATGACCACCGAATAGCCCTTTAGTGCCGAATCAGCATAAAGGAGGTCATTTGGATCTGGCATTTGATCCACCACTTTAAAACTTAATCTTTTTTCAATTTCGGCAATGGAAGCCTGCAGCAATAGCTCCCCGTTGTCCACAATGATTACATTGTCGATCAGGTTATCCAGGTCGCGGATCTGATGGGTGGAGATGAAGATCATCTTGTCCTCCGTAAAAACAGAAGCGATTAGTTTTCGGAATTTTATCTTGGAGGGGATATCCAGCCCGTTTGTCGGTTCATCGAGGAATAATATTTTAGTGTTGCAGGCAAGCGCGAAAGCAATGATGAATTTTTTCTGCTGCCCAAAGGACAGTGTATTCAATTTGCCTTTATCGCGGACATCGAGCAGGTCGAGATAATGGTAAAACTGCTCTTCGTTAAATAAGGGATAGAAAGGGGCGAATAGTTTTTTGTAACGGTTAATGGTGAGCGATGGTACATATACTTCTTCAGGGATGAAATAAATGGTTTGTAAAAAAGAAGGCATTCTTTTTCCCGGCGCGTAACCGTTGACCAGTATCTCACCCCCTTTGGGGAACAACAGTCCTGAGAACTGTTTGAGCAAGGTGGACTTGCCGGCCCCATTCTTACCAAGCAGCCCATAGATACTACCGAGAGGCAACGAGAGGTTTAGATCTTTATACAAAAGCTTTCTTTTTTTGTACCCGAAAGATAAATTTCTGACTTCTATCATTAGTGTATTAGTTATGTAGTACACTGCAAGATAAAACCTTCTTTTGTTTTCTCAAATTTTATTTTTTTGCCGATTGGCAATGCCAATGAAACACCTCTCGATATTGCTAATATTCGCATTAAGCTTCAATGTCAGAAAAAAGCAAGAATGAAGAAATTGCTTAGTCAATCCCCATCGGCTTTAAATGGTCAACGGCTCCAACCCATCTATAAAAGGTTGCCTTTTTGGCTCATATTTTTATTGCAGAGATCGACATTTAAGTTCAGCAAAAAAAACGTTCATGCATATGTCAAATTTGATTTGATTTGTTCGCCGGATTCAGCTGAACATGTAATTCTAATTTCTAAAAAGCAGCTATATCCGTTAAGCTTGCGCCGCTGCAGCAGGTCCATAGGGCTGTTTGTCTATTTTGCGATACGCCCATCCGAATATTAATGGGAACACCCATAATGAAAATAGCATTGCGCATAAAATACCTCCAATTACAACTCTTGCCAAAGGTCTTGAGCTTTCAGACCCGATGCCATGTGAAAGCGCTGCCGGACAAAGACCAATCGCGGCCATCAATGCGGTCATCATTACTGGTCGTATTCTTGAGTTCACTCCTAACTTAATGGCAGTATATAAAGACGCTTTTTGTCCTCTTATTTTTTCAATATTTTGTTTGAAAACAGTAATGAGCAAAACGCCATCCTGTATGCAAATACCAAATAGTGCAATGAATCCAATACCGGCAGAAATACTGAAATTGGTTCCTGTAATAAATAATGCAAGCAAACCACCTACAATTGCAAAAGGAACATTTAGAAAAACCAAAGCGGCATCTTTTAAATTTCCGAACATCACAAAAAGAAGTAAAAAGATAAGCAGCAAACTGATCGGCACAACTTGCGCAAGGCGTTTTTCAGCTCTTTTCTGATTTTCAAAATCGCCCTGCCAGGCAATAGCGTAACCTTTTTTTAGGGTTACCGCTTCGTTCACTTTTTCCTGTGCCTCTGCTATGGTGCTACCCATATCTCTTCCACGAACAGAAAATTTTAGCGCAGCATATCTCGCATTATCATCTCTGAAAATCAGGCAAGGTCCGGTTGTTTTTTTGATTGATGCTATTTCTTTGATCGGGACCCTTGCTCCAGTATTGGTTGGCACAAGCAAATTGCCAATGTCAGCAGATGTTTTACGATACTCTTCCGGCAAACGAACTCTTATGTCAAAGATCCTGATGCCCTCATATAATGATGAAGCGGCTTGTCCACCGATGGCCATGGCAACAACCGCATTTGCGTCTGCAGTTGCAACACCATACAAAGCCATTTTTTGCTGATCGAGATTGACATCTAATTCCGGCTGGCCGATATTATGAATCACGCCTAGATCCTCAATACCTTTCACATGCTTCAAAATATTATAAACAGCATTCACTTTATCCTCCATATAATCCAATGAATCGCCGAATATTTTTACGCAGATAGAGCCTTTTACACCAGATACTGCTTCTTCCACATTATCCATAATGGGTTGTGAAAAATTAAGATCTGTTCCGGGGATCACAGAAAGCTTTGCATTCATTTGGACTATCAATTCTTCTTTTGAAATTTTTGGAGACCAATCCGATTCCGGATATAACATCACGGAAAATTCATTATTATAAAAACCCGCAACATCGGTTCCATCATCAGGTCTGCCGGTTTGCGATACTGCATATTTCACCTGGGGAAATGTCATCAATATACTCCTCACCTTTTTCGATACTTCAACCGATTTCTCAAGTGAAATACTATAAGGTGTTTGCACGCGCAACCACAGTGATCCTTCATCTAGCTCAGGTAAGAACTCACTTCCCAAAAATTTGAACGAATACAAGCCAACAGCCATGGCAATAAATGAAATAATGACAACGATCTCCTTATTTTTAAAAGCGCTCGCAAAACCATTTAACATGAAGCGCGTAAGAAAATGTACAAACGGATTATGCTTTTCGCGAACATTTTTTTTCAGTAAGAGGCTTATTAATACAGGCACAAGGGTGAGTGTAGTAATTAAAGCCCCGAGTAATGCAAAGCCAAGTGTATAAGCCAGTGGAGAAAACATTTTGCCTTCCACTTTTTGAAATGAGAATATGGGAAGCAATCCGGTTATGATTATTAATTTGGCAAAAAAGATTGCTTTGCCCAATTGCGCCCCATTATTTTTTATTAATCCCAGTTTTGCCAATTTATTGAAACGCTCCATGCCAACATCACTGGCCTTGTGATCGAGGACAACAAACATTCCTTCCACCATGACCACAGCGCCATCAATGATGATTCCAAAATCAACCGCACCTAAAGAAAGGAGGTTCGCAGACATGCCCATTAAATGCAGACAAATAAATGCAAATAACAAAGCCATTGGAATAATAATGGAGACAATTAATGTTGTTCGCCAGTTGAACATGAACAAGGAAACCAATAATGTTACAAGCAAAATGCCTTCTACCAAATTATGCAAAACGGTATCGGTTGCATACTCTATAAGATCAGAACGATCATAATATGGAATGATCCTGGTGTCTTTAGGGAGAATGGAACTATTGAGCTTATCAACTTTGTTTTTTATGGCATTGACCACTTCAGTAGGGTTTTCTCCTTTTCTCATTACGATGATCGCTTCAACAATATCTGGCTCATCCGTTACGATTCTTTTTCCCGTTGAGTCGTTAAAACCATTTGACCTTGCTACCCAACCCAATCTTGGCAAATTGGATATTTCAACTTGTGCAACATCTTTCACCAGGACCGGCACGCCATTATTGTTTTCAACAACTATATTTTTAATTTCATTCAGGTCATTTAATAATCCAATTCCTCGTACAACATAAGCCTGATCATTTTCAATGATCATATCTCCCCCAATATTGATATTGGTTTTTTGAACGGCAGTGAAAACATCAAGCGGAGTAATTCCCAATGATGTTAATTTTCCGGGATCAACTTGGATCTCGTATGTTTTTGTCTTACCACCAAAACTATTGATGTCGCCAACGCCGGGAACAGATCGTAATTGTCTGTCTATCACCCAATCCTGAATCGTTTTCAATTCACGTACATCACGCAACGAGCTTTTTAAAGTATACCTGAAAATTTCACCTGTCGGTCCTGTAGGCGGTTGAACCGAAGGTTGTATGCCATTTGGCAAAACAGCATTGGGTAATAAATTCATAACCTGCTGTCTTGCCTGGGCATCTTTTACATTGTCATCAAAAATGAGTTTGATGTACGACAAGCCAAAAATGCTGGTGGAGCGAAGACTGATTTTTTGCTGAACCGGATTCATGGCTATTTCTATGGGAATCGTCACAAATTTTTCGACTTCTTCGGCGCTTCTCCCCGGCCATTGAGTAACGATACTTATTTCAGTGTTGGTGACATCAGGAAAGGCTTCGATGGGCATGTCGCGGAAAGTAATAATGCCTGTTATAAGCAGAGATAGTGCGGCAAATAAGATGAAGTATTTATTTTTTAGGGAAAACCCGATGATGTTTTTCAAAAATCTGATCATTACAAAAATTTAAGGTTTTTGACGATTGTATTTATATGGAAAGCTTTATCCTTAAAATGGATTTTGTACCTGCGTTAATACTTAGAATTAGTTAGGTAAAATGTCCAGATAATTTTTAAGAAATACCAAACTTGTCGAAAATCATTTGTTCGGATTTACGATTGAATAAGAAATGATTTTTGATTAAAGCATTTTCAATTGTCAGAAGAAGTGTCATGAAGAGCAAAGATATTTCGTGGAGAATTTAATGGTGTTAACTGTTTGAAAAGTATTTGTTATTAAGTAAGTAAGAAAAATCCAACCAGTTTCAATTTAATTTTCGAATAACAAATTCTTTTCAAATGGTTAACATCAAAAGATTGTTGTTAGTGTATTTTTGCTGCCCTCCTTATACTGGCACAAAGAAAAATTTCTTGAAAAGAAAAATATTGTTGACAGCATTGGCATATTTTATAGCAGGATTCTTAGTTGCTTATTTATTGATCTTTATCATCAATCATTGGTAATGATGAGATCTATTTTTCGGGTATACATAATTGTTAGTATTGATTTGCATATTCCAAGCGCCGGTTTACTTTGACCATATCTCACCTGTTTTCGCTGATCAATGTTGGCGGCAATAATTTGACAACCTGAAAGCATGGTAAATCAATTTGTCTACCCGTTCTATGAAATCATTTTGGTGTCCGCGTAACATTCGACGCTGGCTTTTTATTTTCTGGATAATGTGCCGTAAATGTTGATCAATGGTCATCAAGTTGAAAGATTTTTTACAGTTCTCCTGAATCAAGGTTATTTAAATCAAAAGGCAATCTGCGAAGCCGCTTGCCCGAGGCGGAAAAAATTGCGTTTGCCAAGGCTGGAGCAAATGGCGGAAGGCCGGGTTCACCAACACCTTTTATCCTTTCACCGCCGGTAAGAATGTAAATATCTATATCGGGAATTTCGTTGATGCGTGGTAAAGGATTATCGTAAAAATTATGTTGCTGCACCATGCCGTTTTTCAAAGTGATTCCAGGTTTTGTTGCTGCGCCTAATGCCATCACAATTGCGCCTTCTATTTGATTTTTCACGTTATCAGGATTTACGGCAACACCCAGGTCAATTACCGCATACACTTTATCAATTTTGATGGATCTATCTGCATGGTATGTTACTTCGACTACCTGCGCACACAAACCGGCAAAAAATTCCCATTGCGCCAATCCTCTTGCTTTATTTTTTGGCAAGGGCTCATCCCAGTTAGAAAATTCTTTGAGCTTTAATAATACTTTCTTTAAATCAGAATCTTTTGTAAGTAATGACAGGCGAAAATCAAGTGGGTCTTTGCCGGCTTTCTGCGCCAGTTCATCCATAAAACATTCATGTGCAAATGCAAGTGTTGAGCTTGTCACCGAGCGCCATGCTGCAACAGGAACATGAAACTCTGCACGGACATAAGATGTTTTCAGGTTAGGAATTTCATAAGCCTGCTCGCCGATGCCTTCGACCATTGTACCATCAACAGTTTTGATATCAAAGCCCGGCCGCATAGCTTCCGAATAGGAAGGACTGATCACTTTATGTTGAAACATGACAAGCTTTCCACTATCATCCATTCCTCCTTTCAGTTGTGAAAAGGTCATTGGCCGGTAGGGTCCATATTGCGTTGTATCTTCTCTGGACCAAATCAATTTCACCGGCTTATTGATTTGTTTGGCAATATTCACCGCTTCAATCACGTAATCTATGTTCAATCTTCTGCCAAAGCCGCCACCAACAAACGCTGCGTGCAACTTTATATTTTCAGGGGAGAACCCGATAAACTTATGAAGATCGTTTGCCCCGCTGCCAGTAATGGTACTGTTCACCTGTGATGAAGTCCATATTTCAACTTTGTCATCCTTCACTTCTGCTATGCAATTCATAGGTTCTAACGCATGATGTGCTACCATCGGGGTTTCATAAAAAGCCTCAATTATATTTTGTGAGGAAAGATTTATCGTATTCACATCGCCGATGTTTTTATCAAGCAATCCATCTTCTTTTGCAAGAGCACGCAAATAATTTTCGAAATCCTTTGAATTAAATTTTTCATAACCTTTTGTATCCCATTCAATCTTTAATTTTTTTCGTGCCTGTGTTGCATTCCAGTATGAATCTGCTATCACGGCCACACCAGACGAATGGTAAATGCCCATGATTCTTTCCACCTCAACAACCTTTTGCACACCGGGCATTTTCAACGCTTCATCTGAATCAAAACTTTTTAATGTGCCCCCCACAATTGGACAGCGTTCAATGGTAGCATACAGCATGCCGGACACTTTCATATCCAGACCAAATTCTGCTGTGCCATTGGTTTTTAATGGCACATCGGGGCGATGTTTTTGTTTGCCGATAATGGTAAAATCCTTTGGATTTTTCAGCTTTGGTTGTTTGGGAATTTCTATGGCAGACGCTTCCTCAACCAATGCTCCGTACGTGAATGACTTATTTGTAGGCTTATGAAATATTTTTCCTTTTGATGCAAAACAATCATCTTCTTTCGCATCCCACTTTTTACAAGCTGCAGCAATAAATACGGCTTTAGCAGAGGCACCGATCTTTCTCAAATCATCATAGCCAGTTCGTATAGAAGCGCTGCCACCGGCTCTTTGCTGTGGGCCAAATTCCTTTTCGCCATTCGTTTGTTTAATCCTTATCTGATCAAGTGACACCTCAAACTCTTCTGCGATTATAGCAGGCACAGATTGGAAGGTACCCTGGCCCATTTCCGGTCTGATGTTAAAAATAGTGATATTGTTATCTGAATCGACAAGTATAAAAGGGGTAAAGTTTTTTGCGCTAGCAAGGTCAGCCGTTTTTGCTGCTATGCCTCTTGAGGAAATACCGAGCCATAAAGCGATGCCTGCTCCACTTGTATGTTTTATAAAATTACGTCTTGAAACCTGGTTCATCGATTCTTAGATTTGGATAGTTGAACACATAGGATTGTTAGAAAGATTTTTGCAGATGATATTGGCTATAAGGGGCCACTATTTGGGAGCATAGCCCCCCTTCTGGATCCAGGTATCCCATGCTTTCAAAAAAGCCTCATAACTTAAAGGTGGAGGTTTTCGTCCTTCACCCATGTTCCAGGCCGCCTTTACCAATGTATCTCTCGCGTGCGCTAACAACTGCTTTTTATTTTTATGTCCGTTCCTGTTATAGTCCATGATTTGCAAAGCCAATTGGTGTGATGTTCTTCCCTGGAAAACCATCTTCATGTCCGCCGGAGGCAGACTCCATTTAGGGTTACCCGGAGGTGTATGTAATCCAGGCGTATTTTCCGGTTGATGACAGTTTGAACATTTGGCTGCATAAACACCCTTGCCATCTTTTCCACGTTGAACCTTCATCGTATGAACCTTGCTTTCGTCCCCCTGCAATGGCTCATCACCTGCAGGATGACAATTCATGCATCTCGGGCTCATCAGCACTTTATATACCTGGAGGAATGCCTCTGCTGATTCGGTACTATCCGTGACGGCGTTCTTATAAACAGCAATGTCCATTACAGTCTTACTATCCTTAAATGCTGAGGTAGTCAAAACAACGACGGTCAGAATGACGGCTATCAGAACAATTACTTTCAAATGCAAAAAATAATGCAGTTTCTTTTCTGAAGGATGATTCATACGTTCTAAAAGTTTTAGTAGTATAAGTTTGTTGTTGAGGAATGAAAATTCCAATCATGTTCTATTCACCTTACGTTGCATATCTGCTGCCAGATGAATAGCTTTGCGTATACGCAGATATGTGCCACACCTACAGATGTTTCCAGCCATGGCAGCGTCTATATCTTCATCGCTTGGATCCGGATTTTCGCGAAGAAGAACAGCTGCTGACATTAATTGCCCGGACTGGCAATATCCACATTGAGGAACATCCAGTTCTATCCATGCTTTTTGTAAAGGATGATCATTTTTTTCTGAAAGACCTTCAATAGTGGTTATTTTTCCACCTTGCGCACGTTTTACTTTTGTTACACAGGAACGAACGGCTTCTCCATTTAAATGAACAACACATGCACCGCATTGTGCAACACCACAACCATATTTTGTTCCCACAAGACCGATAACATCCCGTAATACCCAAAGTAAAGGCATGTCAGGGTTAACATCTACTTCGTAGTTTTTCTGATTAATAGTTAATGTGATCATAGCTCAAACATGAAAATTAAAAAATATTTTTTCCCGAACATTCATCGATCGTTACAGACAATTTTGAATTTTAAAAAGCCTTTTTGTTGATCATGTCATTAGCGTATGGCTGACTATAAAATCGCTTACCCGTACTTTTGTACAAGGCATTCGATACGGCTCCAAAAACAGGCGGGAACGGAGGTTCACCCAGTCCCGTTGGATCAATGTCATTTGGTACAAAATGAACTTCGATTTTTTTTGGAGCTTCGTGAAATCTTATTATTCTGTACCGACTGAAGTTATTTTGCTGGGCAACCCCATCTTTGTGAGTTAGTCCACCATAAAGTGAATTTCCAATTCCGTCCACAACAGCACCTTGTACCATATTGGTTGCTGCATCAGGGTTCACCACAATTCCACAATCGATCGCACTGAATACTCTTTCAACATAGGGTTGTTCATCTCGATCAACCATATCAACTACATGTGCGGCATAGGAATTATGACAGAAATATGCAGCGACCCCGCGGTTGTATTTTTTATTTTCGGGCTTATTCCATCCCGATTTATCCCTCACCAACTTCAGCACGCCTGCATACCTGTCGGCATCGTACTCATTGTTTTTGCCAACAG
Source organism: Chitinophagales bacterium (assembly GCA_021323755.1). Taxonomy (GTDB): domain Bacteria; phylum Bacteroidota; class Bacteroidia; order Chitinophagales; family Chitinophagaceae; genus Puia. The sequence goes on from JAJPKJ010000062.1 coordinate 54,737, forward strand.
GGTTTTCTTTTGCCCGCTGCAAAAGTTCTAACCTGAACTCGATGGGATCTTTACCCATCTCTTCGGCCAATTCATCCAAGAATGATTGCTCCGCGGCTGCATTAAAATTTGATCGCGGAGCTCTGAATGCTCCTATGGTAATATTAGTTGGAATCTCCCAACCTTCAGCGAGGTAATTATCCACGCTGCCTGCTGGAAATCTGTTTGCATGAATCGGATGTTCGGGAAGACCACCCCCCTTTACATGAAATGCGATTAAATTTTTATTTGCATCCAGTGCAGCTCGATAAGTAGCCGTATACATTGGGCGATAGATTCCGTAGGTCATATCATCCTCGCGACTATAGATCAATTTTATCGGAGCATTTATGTACCGGGAAATTAAGGCAGCTTCAACCAGATAATGCCCATACGCACGACGGCCGAAACCGCCCCCCATTCTGGTCATTTGAATTTCGATCTTCTCAGGGGGTAATTTTAATACTTTTGACAATGTGGGTTCTGTCCAACCCGGAGCTTGTAAAGGTCCGACCAACAGGGCTTTTTCGTTGGTAACGTGAGCAAAAAAGTTGATCGGTTCCATGCAGTTATGCGCCAAAAAAGGTCCATTGTAGGTACGCTCTATAATCCGGGCAGCATTTTTGAAGGCCGACTCGGGGTCTCCGTCCTTTCGTAAGACCGTGGCCGGTTCTTTAGCTCTCTCCTGCATCTTTTGGTATTGCGATTCAGAGCTTTCCAGGCCTGCAGGGATTATTATATCCTGTTTTCTGCCAAAATTGTTCGTTTTTTCTTTTCTCTCAGGTGCGGGTTCCCATTGTACAACTAATTTTTTCCTAGCATTCATAACTTCCCAGGTATTGTTGCCTACCACTACCAGTAAGTCATTGAATGTTCTCGTATCGAAGCCGCCCAGTTCGAAATCCTCGTCAAACATTTTTATGGTAAAAACATCTTTAATGCCCGGCATCTTCAAAGTTTGGGATGCATCAAAAGTTTTCAGTTTCATGCCAATGGCCGGCGGATGTTCAATCATTGCAATCAGCATCCCCTCGTGTTTATAGTCCAATCCAAAAAGAGGTTTACCAGTAACGATTTTCAAACCTTCCACATTTTTCTTTGAGTTACGGACTATTCTGAAATCATTTGGATCTTTTAGTTTTACGCCCTTGGGAATTGCAAGTCCAGATGCTTTTGAAGCAAAGTCGCCGTACTTCCCTGATCGTCCGCTTTTTTCATGATACACATTTCCTTCTTTAGTCGTCACTTCTTCAGCGGGAACATTCCATGTCTGAGCAGCAGCATCCATCAACATTCGCCGGGCAGTTGCTCCTGCTTCGCGCAATGGCTTCCAATACATCCTTGTCGAATTGCTTCCTCCGGTAAATTGAGGCCCTAATTTTACACTGTCGTGCGGCCCCATTTCCACGACTACCTGCTGCCAATCTGCGTCCAACTCTTCTGCTACGATCATGGGGAGTGAGGTCATCACATTTTGCCCAAATTCCGGATTAGGATTGAGGATTTTGATGATATTATCGGGGGTGATCTTGATATACCCGTTTATTTCATTCCATTGGTCAGGGAGACCTGGTACATTTATTTTATCGGCAAGCGTTAATTCTGACAACCAACTAAAACTTATCATCATTCCTCCGCCAGCAAGTGTTGATGATCTCAGAAATGACCGTCTGCTGATCGACGCTCTTTGATTTGTCATTTTCTTCTATTTATTTTGAACAATAAATAATTTTTACTTCGTCATTTAAAGTTACAAACTTTAGATAAGGTGTTTCTTTAATTAAAAGAAATTAAGAAGATTGATTTCAAATTGGTGCTAAAATAGAATGATCACATTTTTAAGAAATACAAAGGTACTGACGAATGCGTTGCCGGCTGCTACCACAATTACTGATTTATCTACCATTTTTATCGTATTCGAGTTTGGTTTCTTTGCGAGCTTGCAACTTCAGGCACCGATGGCAGGAAATACAATATAATCCCTTGCGGGTGGCAACAGCAAAACTAAGCACGCAAAGAAAGCGGCAAAAAAACGCAATGCCCAGAATATCGCCCGCGTACAATGGGATGCGGTCATTAAAAAAATAGCTGCTTACAATAACAACGTTTTCCCACTGCTTTATTGTAGTGGTTTTGTTATTGACTAATTCTTTCCGTTCGCTTTTTGTTGTCTTAAAGTCGAATGCTTAATTGAAAATAAGACCTATCTGCAAATTCAATCCAAGGGTGGGAAGTTCACTGTTTCCGAACCTTGCCGGTAGCGAAAAAGCCACAAAATAATTTGCCACTTTCGTACGCGCATACACTTCATTAAAAACAGGAGTAAACCCATAACGGCCAGTTGTCTCAAATGCGAGTCTGGTAATGATAGTAAAACCATGGGAGAATCTAAACATTGGTCCAGGATCAAATAATATTTTGCTTGTTTTGGTTGTGCCTGGTGAAGCCTGGATGGTCGGTGTAATTTCATAGCTGAAACCAAAATGTTCACTATATAAAACATTTATCCCTACAGGAAACCCAATCGCAAATTCATTAACGCCACCAGAAAAGTCATTGGTGATTTTATCTTTATTTCCGGTAAACATGGGCAAAATAAAACTGAGATAACCTACCGTCTTTGGATACAATGGCGCTGGCTGAGGTTGAGACTGCGCAAATGAATTCAAATCAAGCAAACTCAATAGGGCAGTAGCGAAAAATAAATTCTTGAGCATCAGATGGTAATTTATTCAAATAAAAAAAATGTCCATGTCGTTATTTATATAAATATATAACGAACCATAAATATGCTCAAATTTTTATGAATTGAAAAAAATAACCAGGAAAATAAATTAAGCAAGGAGTTTTGTTTCCTCCGCTAAAAAGTCTTCGAATTTTTTTCTCAAATTTTTATACTGTTTGATCAGTTGTTTTGCTTCTGGTGATATAAGCGAGCCTCCGCCTTTTTTGCCCCCAGTTCTTGTTTCAACCAAGGGCCGTATCGCATTCTTATTAAGACGATTTATAATCTCCCAAGATTTTTTTTAAGACATGCCCATTTGCTTCGCAGCTTTATTGATTGAGCCTGTATCTTCGATTCTTTCTAATAACTCCATCGGACCAGGTCCAAAAAATTTCTTGCTTTCACATTCGATCCACATGCTGCCGTTAACTTTGAGATGGAGATCTTTTTTCAATATGGATTGTAAATGCTTAGACACTTTTTTTTGATTTACTGAATAATTGTTATTAAAAATCAAATTTATTTCCTGCCTGCAATTTGCCTTTCTTACCTATGTGTTCTTTATTGGTCCCTGTAATATTCCGCCACCTTGTACGATCACCTTTTATCCCGAAGCAAACGCCCTGGTTCCAGTGAGCAGTGTAGAAGTGGTTTTCATTAAAATAAGAAACTGCGCGGAATGATAATTTATCCCCCAATCGATATCATGCTGCGGTTATGAATATTTTCAGCATGAATTTTCTCAAAATCTTTGGTAAACTGTCCGCCAAGTTCTTTTTCCTTTGATTGAATATTTTGATAGATCAGCGGGAGGATATCCTCCCCCTTCCTAAAAGCAGTCAGGAGATCTGTTTCCTTTTTAGAGAACAAACAATTTTTTATTTTTCCATCAGCAGTTAACCGCATCCGGTTACATCCGCTGCAGAATGGAGCACTCATCGTGGAGATGATTGCAAATGTGCCTTTGTGACCTGTAACCTTAAATTTTTTTGCGGTGTCATGCAAATCATCTTTTAATCGCTCTATCAGATATTTATTTTCAATAACGGCGATTATTTCTTTTAGTGTAAAAACTTTATTGCTTGTCCAGCGGTTTGCATCAAAAGGCATGAACTCAATAAAGCGAACATGGACGTTGGTTTCCTTCGTCCATTCTACAAAATCAATGATCTCATTATCGTTAAGACCTTTCATAACAACCATATTCACCTTCACATTGAAATTTCTGCTGATGAGCAAATTGATCGTTTCAACAATTCTTCCAAAAAGATCCCTGCGGGTGATGATCTGAAATTTTTCCTGCTGCAATGTATCCAGGCTGATATTCAGGGAGCGCACATTTGCCCGTTCAAGAACATCCACAAATTGGTGCAGCCTTGTTGCGTTAGTAGTAAGGGTGAGGTTGACAGGCAATTTTGATAAACGAAGAATGATCTCACCGGCATCTTTACGCACGAGTGGTTCACCACCGGTGAGTCTTATCTTATTAACCCCCTGTTGAACAAATATTTTTGCAATTGCCTCGATTTCTTCGACGCGCATTAGTTTTGATGATGCGGTAAATTCATAATCTTCTTCCGGCATGCAATAAAAGCAACGCAGATTGCAATTGTCTGTCAAAGAAATCCGCAGATAGTCATGAACACGCCCGAACGAATCTGTAATCATTGTCGCAATTTAATTCCTTTGGAATTGTAATCTTAATTCACCTGAACAAATAAAACTTCTTTGACGAAATTAATTCCGCTCATGAATGGTTGTTTGTCTAAGACGTAAAGATCTGCCCTCTCTTTCAGAAAAAACTGCCCTTACTTCTGCCAGAAGCGAAAGCGCAATCTCCTCGGGAGATAATGCCCCGATATCTAATCCTGCAGGGGCATATATCCTTTTTCGATCTTCTTCAGAAACAGTCTTGCCCTCTCCTTCCAATTCTTTAAAAATTTTTTCTGCCCGCACTCGTGGTCCGAGTATTCCAATATAGTGAGCTTTAGTATTCAATGATCTTGCAAGATTCAATTTATCTGTTTTAAAATCATGTGACATCAGAACAATTGCCGAGTATTCATCAATGGGAACATCCGAAAATTCGTCAAAATCAAAAACAGGTATCCCGGCACTCACCAAGTTATGATTCAATTTGAATCGGTAAGAAACTACAGTTGCCCGCCAACCTATTTCAGCAATGAGCCTGGTAAGCGGATAGATATCATATTGATGCCCCATGAGCACCAAATGAATTTCCGGTGGAAGGACTTCAATGAAAACAGATAGTTTATTTCCGTCACTGGTAGCAAACTGCCATGGCTTTGACTGCAGGTTTTGAATTTGTTGATCTATTTTTTCTGCTAATTCTTTTTGAAGCAATACATCTTCAAAAATCTTTAAACTATCATTACCGGTATATTGGATCACCTGCCCGGCTTTTATATTTACCCATTTCCCATTTAATTCAGTAACGGTGATGAGTATGTGCATTTGACGCTTTGCGGCAACGCAAGATTTCAATATTTCAACAGGATTATTTTTGTTGTGATAATCAAGTGGAGTAAATAAAATATCAATGACACCCTGGCAACCAAGTCCAACACCAATCTGATAAGGGTCGTCGTCAGTAGTGTCATAGGTAATCAATGATGATTGTGATTTGAATATTGCATACCGGGCTCTTATCAACGCATCACCCTCCAGACAACCTCCACTTATTCCTCCTACCCAAATACCATTATCCGTTACAAGCATTCTGGCACCTGTACGCCGATATGAAGAACCGTCCACGCGCACAACAGTCGCCAGCGCTGCGCCGGTGGCTTCTTGATCTATGCTGTCATATGCTTTGATAATTGCCCTGATCTCTTTCATAGCTGTTCAAATGGGAATCTTTCTTACTTTTAATAAGACGATCAAAATGAAACAAAATAGCTATCCCATTGTTCGAACGTAAAAGTATGCCAGTTCAGAAAATAAAAAACATATTTTATCAGGGCGCAATACCAGCTTTATTTATCGCTGAAAGTATTGAGAAGCACAAAACGCAGACTGCTATAGGCGGACACAGTATTTTTTTAGGACAGATACGTGCCGACGAAAAAGACGGGAAAAAAATTTCGGCAATAGAATACAGTACTTATGAACAAATGGCTCTGGAGAAAATGCACGCAATAAGGGAGGACATCTTTGAAAAATATCCGCTTGCCTGCATGCATGTGTATCATAGTCTCGGAAAAATCAATGCAGGGGAGATCTGTTTTTTTGTATTTACCTCATCTGCACACCGCAAGGCCGCAATTGATGCTTGCCAGGAAACAGTAGAAAGAATCAAGACTGAACTCCCCATTTGGGGCAAGGAGCTTTTTGAAGATGACACTCACCAGTGGAAAGAAAATAAATGACCTTGCCTGTAGTGCCGCCAATCTTCTGTTTACAAATTCTGCAAAAAGATTCTGAAATAATAGATTAAATTGCTAATCAGAAAGAATATATCGCCTTTAGATTTTCTTCATTAATTGTTTTCGTCTTAAACTCCTTATTATGGCATCTATTAATTTAACGATCAATAACAAACCGTACACGGTAGATGTTGATCCGCAAATGCCCCTGCTCTGGGTGTTGCGTGATGTTGTGGGACTCAAAGGAACAAAATTCGGTTGCGGCATGTCGCTATGCGGCGCTTGCACAGTCCACTTTGACGGTGTGGCCATGAGATCATGCACATTACCTGTATCAGCAGCTGCAGGAGCAAAAAACATAACCACGATTGAAGGGATTTCCGAAAATATTGATCACGTCGTTCAAAAAGCGTGGATAGAATTACAGGTGCCGCAATGCGGATATTGTCAATCCGGTCAGATCATGTCGGCAGTTTCGTTACTGAAAACAAATCCTAAACCAACAGATGCAGATATTGATGCTGCAATGATGGGTAACCTTTGTCGGTGCGGAACTTATACCCGCATTCGCAAAGCCATTCATCGTGCATCAGAAATGATGGGGTAAGATTTTTTCTAAAATTTATTAATAAAATATTATGTCAGAATTACTTATATCAAGACTTTTAAGAAAGGATCGCTCTTCGGGCATTGATCGCCGGAACTTCTTAAAGTTATCCAGCTTAAGTGGCGTAGCGTTGGTACTTGGATTTTCATCCGGTCCGGACAAAAAGGAATTAATTGCTGTTGGAAATGTTGCCGATTCTTATCAGCTCTCCCCTTATATTATCATTGAAAAAAGCGGAAAAATAACGCTCATGAACCCTAAGCCAGACATGGGCCAGGGAACTTTCCAATCTGTACCATCGTTGATGGCAGAAGAATTGGAGGTTGCATTGGATAGCGTAACCATTTTACAAACAAGCGGAGAAAAACAATTCGGGATGCAGGTTTCGGGTGGCAGTTATTCTGTACGCGGAAATTATAATGAACTTAGAAAGGTCGGCGCAGCTGCAAAATATATGCTCATTGCTGCTGCCGCCGCCGAATGGAAAGTTCCTGAATCAGAGTGTTACGCGGACAATGGAAGAATTTTTCATAAACCATCCGGAAAGAATTTTACGTATGGAGAGCTCGCGGAAACCGCCTCCAAATTAACCCCTTCACAAAATCCCCAATTAAAAGATCCAAAGGATTTTAAAATACTCGGAAAAAATTATCCCCGTCCGGATGTTCCGCTCAAATCTTCCGGCAGAGCAGTTTTTGGAATCGATGTAGAAGTTCCGGGAATGCTCCATGCATCTGTCGAACACAATCCTGTTTTTGGCGGAAAGTTAGTGAGCTATGATGATAGTGAAGCTTTGAAAATAAAAGGTGTTCAAAAAGTTGTACAGATACAACGTATGCTCGGCAAAAATAAATACGACGCTGTTGCCGTTGTTGCAGATAATTATTGGGCTGCCCGACAGGGAAGACTTGCCTTAAAAATAAAATGGGATAATGGCGAGCTCGAAAAATTTAATTCAAAAGATTATGAACAAGCTTTGCGCAATGCAGCGAATCAGGAAGGTGCAGTAGTGCACGCCGATGGAGACTTTGATAAATCTTTTGCCGGTGCGCCTGTAAAACTTGAAGCATTTTATGAAACGCCTGTTGTTTCCCATTCGCCAATGGAACCGATGAATTGCGTTGTTACGTGGACAGGCGCAGATTCAGTTGAGGTCTGGGTTTCTGCACAGGGACCTGATCTTGTAAAAGATGAATTGGCAAATACACTCAAGATACCCCGCGATAATATTGCAGTGAACATACTATTCAATGGTGGTGCATTTGGAAGAAGGTTATATCCTGATTTTGCTACAGAAACTGCGCACATTTCAAAAGCAGTTGGTAAACCCGTGAAATTAGTTTGGACAAGAGAAGATGATACCCAACTAGGACCATTTCGTCCGCTTACATTTTCTGCAATGAAAGCCGGTTTATCAGCAGATGGCAAACCGCTGGCATTTCAACATAAAGTAATTGGACCGTCTATTGGTTCAACAATGGATGAAAAAAGAGATAACACGGGGGAAAGCTCGGATATGACAGAGGGGATCAGCACACAGAAATATGAATTGCCAAACATGAAAAATGAATACGTGTTTGTTGAAATTCCAATTCCGCTTGCAGCATGGAGATCTGTGACCAGCTCAACGGTTGCTTTCGCACATGAATGTTTTATTGATGAGATGGCAGTCAAAGCAAAAAAAGATCCCATGACTTATCGTCTCGAAACCTTACTCACAAAAGATTCCGATACTAAGAAAGTGTTGACGAAATTAAAAGAGGTCTCTCATTGGGATAAGCCGTTGCCAAAAGGTTGGGGGCGTGGTGTGGCGCAGTATGAATTTTTCGCAGGCCTGGCTGGTTATGTTGTGGTAGTTTCCAGTAAAAACAATGCAGTAAGAATTGAAAAAGTTTATTCAGTGATTGATTTGGGAACAGTCGTGAACCCCAATATGACTGCGCTCCAGATCGAAGGCGCGGCAACGATGGCTTTATCCGCTGCGACAAAAAACGGCATCACGTTTAAAAACGGACAAACCGAGCAAACCAATTTTCATAATAATCCCATCGTTCGCATTAATGAAATGCCCGAAGTAGAAGTGCACATTCTTGCAGATGGTGGTCCAACGATCAAAGGTGTTGGAGAGCCTGGCATACCTCCCTTTGCGCCTGCACTGGCTAATGCTATTTTTGCGGCAACCGGAAAAAGAATTCGTCGTATGCCTTTCGATTTGAATAAAATTTAGTTTGATCAAAGACATTTCATGGTCCGTGTTGAAGAAGCAGAAAAAATAATTTTACAGCAATGCAAAGATTTCGAAACAGAAATCATTTCTTTTGATAACTGTTTAGGAAGAGTGTTAGCTGAAAATATTATTGCTGACAGGGACTTACCTGCCTTTGACAGAGTTACTATGGATGGGATCGCAATTAATCACGAAGCATTCAGAAACGGTGAGCGATCATTTAAAATAAAGGCCACACAATCCGCCGGAGAAAAGCCAATTGACATAGATGCTGATGATGAATGCATCGAAATAATGACCGGTGCTGTTTTGCCTTCCACAACTGATACTGTCATCCCGTATGAAGAAATTGAAATAAAAGATGGGATCGCAACAGTTAAAACAGAAAGGCCATTAATCCATCAGAATATACACTCCAAAGGAAAAGACAAGAAGCAGAATGAAATACTGGTTGAAGCCAATCAGTTCATTACACCTGCCATCATTGCTATTGCTGCCACTGTTGGCAAAACCAGTTTGCTTGTAAAAAAGAATCCTGCTATCGTTATTATTTCAACAGGTGATGAATTGATTGAAATAGACGAAACACCAACCGCTTTTCAAATAAGGCGTTCTAATGGTTACACATTGCGTGCTGTGCTGCAACAACATGGATTGCGTGCAGACATACAGCATCTTCCTGATGATCAAAAAATTATCCTTGAAAAACTCGAATATTCTATCAACAATTACGATATCATTTTATTGACCGGCGGTGTCTCTATGGGAAAATTTGATTACATCCCTTCTGCTTTAGAAAATCTGCGGGTGAAAAAATTATTTCATAAAGTGCAACAGCGCCCCGGAAAGCCATTTTGGTTTGGATCACATCAAAACGGTGCATTGGTGTTTGCTTTTCCTGGAAATCCTGTTTCGTCTTTTATGTGCCTTTATCGGTATTTTTTACCATGGTTAAGAATTTCCTGGCAGGTAAAAACAGATAAAAATTTTGCAATACTGAACGAAAATCTCACATTCAAACCTTCTTTACAATATTTTTTGCAGGTGAAATTGCAAAATAATGAAAAAGGGATCTTGCTCGCATCTCCCGTTGAAGGAAATGGCTCGGGGGATTTCACCAATTTACTCCAAACAGATGCATTTATGGAATTACCTTTGGAAAAGGTAGATTTTAAAAAAGGAGAGGTTTTTCCAATATGGGTATTTAAACAAATTCTGTAATGAAAATGTAATATGTAAAATGACTGATTTTTCACATTTGGATGATACAGGAAAGCCGGCTATGGTGGATATAAGCGCTAAAAAAATCACCTTACGCACGGCCGCTGCAAGATCTATTGTTGTGCTGCCTGAAAATGTACTTGAAATGTTTGCTAACGGTGATATACAAACGAAAAAGGGCTCCGTTTTTCAAACAGCGATCATTGGAGGTATCATGGCTGCAAAAAAAACAGGAGAATTAATTCCGCTCTGCCATCCGCTTGGCCTGGATAATTGTGAGATCAAGATTGAGATGAACGGTAATAATGAAATAGTGATCGATTGCACGACTACTATAGAAGCAAAAACTGGAATCGAAATGGAAGCGCTGGTGGGGGCTAGCATTGCAGCCTTAACAATATATGATATGTGCAAAGCCATCAGCCACGATATCGTCATCAAAGAGACAAAACTCATGATGAAAACGGGTGGCAAAAATGATTTTGAAAGAAAATAAATATGAAAACTCCTATTAATGGTTTGATTTTAGCTGGTGGCAAAAGCACCCGAATGGGAATTGACAAAAGTTCCATCAAGTGGCATGGCAAAGAACAGCAATATTATCTTGCGGATCTTTTGGAATCGTTTTGCACAAAAGTTTTCATTTCACACCGAGAAGAGCAAAGGGAAAACAATCCAAATTATAAAATACTGGTTGATTCGTTTACAGGGATCGGACCTTATGGAGCGATCCTTTCTGCTTTCAATCAGCAACCCGAAGTTGCCTGGCTTGTTGTTGCATGCGACATGCCATTAATTGATAAAAGTACATTGTCTTATCTTCTCGAAAACCGGGATATCTCTAAAATAGCAACAACATTTCAAAGTCCGTTTGATGGACTGCCCGAACCATTAATCACTATTTGGGAGCCGAGAAGTTATGAGGTGTTACTTTCTTATTTATCTAACGGTTATACCTGCCCGAGAAAAGTTTTGATAAAGAGTAATGACGCGCATATTCTTCAACCGCAAAATGCAGACTCACTGATGAATGTAAATACGCCGGAGGATTTCGCAAGAGCAGAACAATTTCTTCTTACCAAACAGCAATTGCATCATGCAGGATGAATGGTTACGATATAGCTGCCAGATAGCATTACCCGGATTTGGAAAAGAAAGTCAGCTAAAATTGCAAATTGCAAAAGTGTTAGTTGTCGGCGCAGGTGGCTTAGGGTGTCCGGCTTCACAGTATTTAGCCGCTTCAGGTATCGGCACAATTGGCATAGCGGATTATGATATCATTTCAATGAGCAATCTTCATCGCCAAATATTGTATTCACCCCACGAGGTCGGTTTATTAAAAGCAGAAATCGCTTGCAATAGATTACGCTTGCAAAATCCCCAAATTGATATTGTCCCAATAACCAAAAAAATTACAACTGAAAATGTATTAGATCTTATTAATGATTATGATATCGTTATAGATGGCTCAGATAATTTTAGCACAAAATATCTTTTGAACGACGCCTGTGTATTAGCTGGCAAACCATTGGTGTTCGGCGCAATTTATCAATATGAAGGACAGCTTTCTGTTTTAAATGTGCTGAACAGAGACGGAGCCTATTCACCCAATTACAGGGATATTTTTCCTGATGTGAATGCAATAGAAATTCCGAACTGTGCCGAAGGAGGAGTGATACCAACCATTGCAGGCATTATCGGCTGCATGCAAGCGGGTGAAGTAATAAAATATATCACCGGCACAGGCGATTTACTCACCGGAAAACTATTAATGATAGATGGAAAAAGTTTGCAGAGTAGGATAATCAAAACCGGAACCGTTACAAAAACAACCATCAACAATTTGCCTAAAACAACCTATGTTGATCAAATTTCCGCAGTTGAGTTAAAAAATAATTTGCATAACAATTTGTATGAATTAATTGATGTGAGAACCATTGAAGAAAGAAACAATTATCACATCGGCGGAAAACATATTCCACTCAATGAAATGGCAACCACTCTTTTTGGAAATGAAACGCACAAACCGGTTATTTTTTATTGTGAAACCGGAAGGCGAAGTGAAGAAGCTGTAAAAATGGCCAGCAAAAAATTTCCAAACGGACATTTTCTTTCTCTTGACGGTGGTTTGAAAGCATGGAAAGAAGCAGAAACATTAATTTAAAGAAAATATGAAAATAATTATTGGCTTTTGTCTTATTGCGATGGGTCTGGTTGTCAATGCGCAAATCAAATTAACTCCCACCAATAGAATTACCATTGAAGGGAAAGTAAAACATGCTCTGCATTTTTCTATTGCTGATCTGGATACATTTAAAATGAAAAATTTACCTGACCTGGTTATTACCGATCACATGGGTACAAAAAAACATACACTCACCGGATTAAGAGGAATACTATTAAGAGATATTTTGGGCATAGCGGACATTGATGCAGAAAATCCGAAAGTCTTAAGTGAGTTTTATTTTGTACTTGCCGCACCGGATAATTACAAAATCGTTTTTTCATGGAACGAAATATTCAACACAGAAACGGGGAATAACATTTATATCGTAATGGAACAAGATGGAAAAAAGATCGACGAATCTGCTGACAGAATATCTATCGTTACGATGACCGATCTACGGACGGGCCGGCGGCACATGAGTAATATTGAAAGAATAATTGTTGAGCGTGCAAAATAAATTTTATCCCCCGCTGACAGGAGGAATTATCGCAATTTCATCGCTTGCAAAAATCTTGATCTGGTCATCACGCACATATTCCTTATTCACAGCGATCATATAAGAACCTAATCTCTTTACGGCCGGATATTTTTCTTCAATCCATGATCTTACATTTAATAAGGTGGGTTGTTCCGGCAAATTTGCATACACAAAATCATTTTGAAATATTTCCCGCACAACACCGAAACCAAGTATTTCAATTTCCATATTAGATTATTTAAACCAGGGAAGATGTTTGAATAATACCTCCACGCCAGCAAAAAAAACGAGCGCAGCGGTTACTCTCCGAATAATAAGCGGGTTAAATTTTACCGCACCCATGCGAGAACCCATCTGTCCACCCAACAAAACTGCTGCGCACAAAAAAATGATACGGTTGTAATTTATTTCAGCCGTAAAATTCGATATCTGACCCACAATACCAGAAATAGAATTTACTAAAATAAATACGCTCGCTGTCGCTGCAATTTTTTTTGCCGTGTCCCATTTCATCAGGTTTAGCAATGGAGATAGGAAAATACCCCCGCCAATACCAACCATTCCGGACAAAAAGCCAATTGCGCCTCCAATAACCCCGTCTTTTGCATAATGCCAGTTATTCTGTTTTTGAATAATATCGGGATCACCAGGCTTTGTTTTAATCCAAAGAAGAATGGCTGCAAGAAGCAAACTGCAGCCAAGGATAATAAAAAAAGTATCCTGGCTTACCTTCATTTTCGCTCCCAGGAAAGCAAGTGGAATACTAAAAACAGCAACCGGAATTATTTTTTTCCAATCGGTTTGTTTTGTTCTAATGAAAACGATCGTGCCCCCTGTCACTACGATAATATTGCAGAGTAAGGCGATCAAACGGATCTCTTTAAAGGGTAATGCATACAACGCGAGTATGGCGAGGTAACTGGACCCGCCACCAAAACCAACTGACGCGTAAACAAAAGCAATGACAAAAAAGAAGATGATGATTTCCCAGTGTTGCATAATGATCATTTGTTTAGTTGTTTTTGCAAAAGTTCATAATCTTCTTTTGTATCAATATCAAAATATCCTAATGGGAAGGAAACTGTAATGGTTTCATCATGGTTTTGTTCAATGATTTTTTTTGCTCCGGATTGACCTTGTAAATCTAGTAAGTCAGGGAAAAATGTTTTTTCAAAAAGCGCGGGAGTACCAACTGTCCCCTGGTAAGTGCTTGCTATTATTTTTTTATTTGTTTTCAAAAATTTGGAAATAAGCTCGTTCAGCAAAGATGTTGAAACAAATGGTTGATCGCAAACCAAAAAAATAACTGCTTTTGCACTGGGCTCTGCCTCAAGGAACGCAGAAAGCCCAATTCGTATTGAAGAAGCAATCCCTTCCTCCCAATTTTCATTTAAAACTATATTTACATGAGTATCTTCAATTTCCTTTTTCACTTTTTCCGCATTTGCGCCCAATACCACCATTATTTTATCTGTAACAATTTTAGAAATAGAAACGGCGTGACGAACAAAAGTCCTACCCTCATAAAATGACAATTGTTTAATGTCGCCATAACGTGATGATGAACCGGCTGCGAGAATAATTATTCCAACACTCTCCATAATATAAAATTATGGATTCAATCCGATATCACGCCTGTAATATTACAATTACAATAAGACAAACTCTATCGATTTTGGACAGATTGATTAAACAATCGCTTATATCTGGATACACCATTTTAAAGAGTTTATCCGTGAGCGGGAAACGTACAAAATAGGGTTCAAATACAAATTCCTTTGTCCATCATGTTTCAAGACTCTATTTTACGATTCTTACATTATGGAATTCGCCGTTCGTTATCGCGAGCTTCGCCGTGCCCCCTGGCTCGGCGTTTGACATTTGCGCTTTGAATGTTCCGTCTGCATAATAACTGTCGTGAATGCTTGTAACGTTCACCGTGACAAAATCATCGTTGGCGCTGCATAAAAAGGCCGAATTCGGCATGAGGCAGTCGTCTGTATAAATAAAGATCGCTGAATCGGCGGCAGGGTCAGATTTTGTTTGAGTATAAATTCCGACATTGAGGTTTGTGGTAATAATGGAGAGCGATATCTGGGGAGTGTAGTTCGTGTTTCCTCCCTGGTAAGCCAAAAGCTGATAATAGGCCGGCGAGCCCTGCGCTGGAGACGAGTAGGTTATAATTGAGCCTTCAGTATAGACAGTAATATTGCCGCCCCCCGGTCCGGTCCTGTACCCCTGGCCGTCCCATTCCAGCAGGGTATCATTTCCCGTAAATTTGAAAGTGGATTTCAGATCGGGTGCAGCGGAGGATTTTTTGGAACAGTTGATTATAATGGTAATAAAAATGCAGATCAGGACGATTTGGACAAATCGTTTTTTCATAATACCGTTTTAGAATAGAAAAATGTGCTTCCCCCAAATTATGAAATATCCTGACAATTTCGCCGGAGGATTTTAGGAGGATAATGAACTCTTTATTTTCCTTCCTGATTGAATGAAAAACTAAAAATTTCATATGCTTTGAAACACATGCCTGGTGATGATTTCAACCCAACAATCGTAATTATTATTGAACTTTATAGCAATTCATATTTTATAGTTTTTGCTCATGGCTCTGAATATACTCCAGCATAAAAAAGAGCTTAAACTTTCAATCCCAAGATTAAAAAATATAATGAAAGGCGATCGGATCTTGTTGATTTTTTTTCGGGGCTTTTTAGCTAATGGAGAAATCGTGTTGTTGGGGGATTAACCACGGCGATTTTGTCAGCACAACACAGCTGAATGAAAAAGGATTATTCGGTTTATGTATAATTTGACTTTCACGTGGGTTATTGCGGATAACCTTTATCAAACCAGTCGACTTTAATGTTGTGCGGAAGATTCAACAATTTTTGGTTTGTAAAGCCCATCTGGTTGAGCAGCGTGAAAGCAGGACGGATGTTTGGGCAGTGTTCAAAGGGACAACAACCGCAATAGATGACGATGTTCGTACTGCGGGGCAGATCCTGCAATTGCTTTTTCCACTTCGCCAGGTTAACGTTTTCTTTCACCGGTCCTTCGCCGATGGAATTTTTCACACCGCCGCTGAACCCGATGTTGTATATGACAGGCTGCCTGGCAGCGGGATTATTTAAAATAGCAGCCAGCGCTGCAGGCTCCATTAGCTGTTCGGGTGTCCACGGCTCGTTGTGTTGGCGATAAGTATTTTTGAAGGAAAAAAATCCGATAACCACAATGAATAGAAAAATGATTCCAACCTTTGCTTTTTTCATTTGAATACTTTTTAATATCATAAAATTATTGAATACCGCTATGAACATCGACAAAGGTTGCTGTTAATTTTTTGATATATGAATACCTGATAGTACCTAAAAATCTGCGGGACCGAA
This sequence comes from Chitinophagales bacterium, assembly GCA_021323755.1. Taxonomy (GTDB): domain Bacteria; phylum Bacteroidota; class Bacteroidia; order Chitinophagales; family Chitinophagaceae; genus Puia. Next base: position 71,021 of record JAJPKJ010000062.1, read on the forward strand.
TACTCATCTTACCGCCAATGGCGTCTGTGCAGTAACCGTGTATTCTGCGATGGTTTCGTTGCTCAAAAGGACCATTGCGGGAAACAAAAACGATATGACAATTGGCTTGCCTCTGCTGCATCGGGCATATATATCGCCCGCCTGTTGATGGCGGACGGATCGGTAATCGTGAAGAAAGTTCTTTTGGGCGTTAGCACAGTTTTCAATAACGATAAGCAGTGTCTTATCCGGCACAAAAAAACAGCGGGTCATCCCGTTACGATCAGTTTCGATGTTTGGCTTTAATAATTATGCCTGCCTGCCAGATTATTTGCCTGTATGAATGGTTTGCCTCACAACATCTCTTTAGCGCTTCAATGAATCCGTCACAAAGAAAGAACCTCCCACGGAAGAAAGGATCAATAAGGAATCGTTCAATCTGGTGATTTGATAATTGGTGCCCGTCGTACTGGGAACATTGTCTGTAATCGGGTAAAGCGACAATATCTGACCAGAGGAGTTCAACGTATATTTTGATGTATCATCTGTGGAAGCAGTATGTCGATAGAGTCTTCCGTTGGTTGAAAAATTATAATAGTCTCCAGAAACACCCACATAGCGGTACGCCTCTCCATTCTCTGAAATGATCGACCATGTATGCTGCAATGATGACAGTGTGTGCCCATTCTCCTGATTTTTTTTACAGGAAACAATGCTAATGACCAAAAAAGCTACAGCGATGAATAATTTCATGTTTTATTTTTTTCATTTGACAACAATAAAGACCTAATCGTTGTCAGGCAATGTTAATTTACCGTATAAAACTTTACCGAGGCAGGCAGGATGGTGAGTGAATACCGCAAACAAGCTGATAAACCATTCATAATTTGATACATTGTTGATGAGCCGGTAACATTGACCATCAAATGCCGGAGCGGATTGACCAGTAGGTTTATTTTTGTCAATTTCAATGAATTCATTGTATGCTAATTATTTATTTAAGGTCAAATACTTCCTGCGGACTGTGGTTATTCAAATCGGCCCCTAGTGGTTAAAGTCTTCCGGCGTTTGCGCCAATATCAACTAAAAGATCAATTTTTTGTTTGAATAAAAATGCTGAATTTTTATTTTCTAATGCTAAAGATTCATTGGCTTTAGGTATTCCTATTAAAAATGCAAGGAACAATGAGGTGGTTTTTTCTATAAGCAAAGAAGTTTCTAATATTACATTTCGACATTCAAAACATAAATTAAAAGGTGGGAGAAGGGCAAACTTGCTTAAGAGTTCAAATGCATCATTTTCAGTTTCTGGCATTTTATTCTTCATCGTATTAAATTATTAATTGATAAAAAAGAAACTTGTTATTTAACTTCTTCATCAGAAATTTCACCAGGGTACAGGTCAACTGTTTTGTCGGTTCCGAATTTTATACCTAACGAAACAAAAAACTGTTGCAGTTTCTCCACCTTCTGAATACAATTGCTACCAAAATAAATTTTATTAGAACTTTCTTCATGCCTTGAGCAATGAAAGCAAATCAAAATATATTCTCTTAAATGCCCAACTTTATCATAAAATAAAAATGCATTGCGTGGGAAGAAACATTGTGTTATTGAACCATAGTTACGTTGTTTCTTATAAAAGTTGTTGTACAAGATATCTGTCAAATTATTTATTTCTGCTTTGCTCAATACTTTGATTTCAATTAAACTGTCAATTAATAATGTATCCCCTTTGATTGGATAATTGTGCCTGTGATAACGAAATGAAATTAATTTAATCGTATCTGCAATATTAAAAGGATAAAACTGATTACGCTGTGCTTCTGAATATTTTGGTTTGTAGAAACAATTTAAGTCGCCTTTGCGCTTAGGTAATTTAATTCCTTTAGCATTTGTTTGTGCTGTCAAATTTTGAAAGATCCCAGCTATCAATAATATGAAAATTGAAGGTTTCATTAAAATGGGTTACCTCAAGTTATGACCTCCCCCCAAAAAATCGAAGCAAGATAAACTAGAAAATCGGGGTAATTATTCATAATTTAAATGTGAAAATTGCTCATGAAAAAATCAAAATTTACGGAAGC
>JAJPKJ010000037.1 GCA_021323755.1 Chitinophagales bacterium
AATGCAAGTTCGTGTTCGGGGACCAATTCATCTTTAATTATTTTTCCGATTAATATCCCTGCTTTTTTTATGTATAATGAGGATTGAAGCAGGTTGAGATCATTCATTGAGTTGCTGCGAATGGTAAACACCCGGTCATCTTTCTTAAAGAAAGTATTTTCATCATTATCTGTTATCCATTTTCTTGCGATAGCCTCTTCTTTTCTATTTAATCTTTCAAAATAGGTTTTTGTTGTTTTTAAAATGTAAGAATCAATGCCTCCTTTTTTTCTGAATGCAGCAATAAAAAAGCCTTCGCCTTTTAATTTGTAAGGATAAAAACGGTAGCCATAACCGTTGGACAGATCGGAAAATGTTTCAATAATATTCCAATTTTCATCTACCCGCAATGGCAAACTGTCAACTTCGAACTGTTTTGTGATCCAATCCAAAATATCTTCATCTTCTTCTTTTGAATAGGAACAAGTTGAATAGATCAAAACTCCGTTTTGTTTTAATGAAGGCATTACATCTGCTAAAATCCTTTGCTGGCGTTGATTGCAAAGAATTACATTTTCTTCGCTCCATTCATTGATCGCGTCATGGTCACGACGGAATAATCCGCTTCCACTGCATGGTGCATCAACAATGATCGCATCGAAATAATATGGAAGCCTGCAAAAGTCATGTGGATCATTATTGGTTACCACCACGTTTTCCGCTCCCCATTTGGTCATGTTTTCAGTGAGAATGCCTACTCTTGATTTGATGACCTCATTGGTTACTAATAGACTGTCTTTGCTGATCAATGACTGGATCAATGTTGACTTGCCACCGGGAGCCGCACAGAGATCCAATATGCGCAAGGGTTTTTTCAGGTCAACTGTTTGTCTTAGCACTTCTTCTACAAACATGCTGCTTGCCTCCTGAACATAGTAAGCTCCTGCATGCAATAGTGGATCGAGTGTAAATGATGGACGTTGGGCGAGATAATATCCATATGATGACCAGGGAACTTTTCCGATCAATAATGGCGAATCAGGAATTAATGATTTTCGTGGGTTAAACCTTATAGAAGTTATTTGTTCACCAGAACCATGAACCTGGATAAAAGATTTTTCATCAAAACCTTTTACTTTATTTAATGATTGCAATAATTTTTCCGGCAATCCTGAATTAACCATGGTTCGTGTAATTGGGAATAATTCGGGTTATTGTTCCTTACATTTGTCAAAAGACCAAAATTAATTAAATCATACTCGCTTTCAATTTATTCGTTATGAAAAGAATTTCATTATTCATTTTTGCTTTTTTATTTATCACTTTCGCTGAGGCACAATCATTTCCAGATAGTGAAAAAGACGGGAAATATTATAGGGTTAATGGCGCTAAATTGTGGGTAGTTTCTTTCGGCACCGGCGATCCGCTGATCATTATTCCCGGCGGCCCTGGTGGCGCCCATCCGTCATATCGCTCATTTGATTCGCTTTATAGAACTTCCACACTTGTCTATTTTGACGCGTTTGGTCGAGGTAAATCCGATACCGCCATTGATGTAAAAGAATATACGATCGCTCGGGATATTGAAGACATCGAAGGTTTGCGACAAGCGATGCATTTCGATAAGATCAATGTGCTTGGTCATTCTTACGGCGGTGTTGTTGCGCAAGGTTATGCAATAAAATATCCGCAGCATGTAAAACATCTTATTCTTGCCAACACGTTTCACAGTTTTGTGATGTGGCAGGAAAATGATGACAATAGTAATCGTGAAATCAAAACAAATTACCCTGAAGTTTGGGATACGCTCATGAAGATCCGCAACCAGGGCTATGTTTCAAGTGATCCGCTGCACCAGCAGATTTATGGCCGCGTGCCTTATGGTTTTTTGTATAGCTATAGTCCGGATAATTTCTTGCGCAAAGCAGGTGTAAAATATTATTTCAATTATCCGAATCCGAATAACACAAAACTATATTATCAAATGGTTGGCAAGGATGGAGATTTTATTGTGGGCAGTGACATTGGAAATTTTGATTATAGAAAGGATCTGAAAAACCTAACGATGCCGGTATTGATCTACGGTGGAAGATATGATCGTGTTGCAGTTCCCTGGATGATGGTAAAGTTTAAGGAATATTGCCCGCAGGCGCAGTTTTTGATTTTTGAACGCTCGGGTCATAATCCGCAAGTGGAAGAACCTGTGAAAACAATGAATATTATCAGGGAATTTTTGAAGTAAACAGGTAGCACAAGCTATTGCATGCTCTATAGATTCTTGATCTCACCGATCAAATCCTGCAGTACTTTCTTTGCATCACCAAAAAGCATGGAAGTCTTTGGTTGAAAGAAAAGATCATTTTCAATTCCTGCATAACCCGGTTTCATACTACGCTTATTAACTATACAGGTTTTTGCTAATTCAACATCCAGTATAGGCATGCCGTAAATGGGAGAGGACGGATCTGTTTTTGCTGCGGGATTAACGACATCATTCGCGCCAAGCACAAGTACAACATCAGTTGTCGGAAATTCCTCGTTTGCCTGTTCCATTTCCAATAGATTATCATAGCTCACATCTGCTTCAGCAAGCAATACATTCATGTGCCCCGGCATTCTTCCGGCAACAGGATGAATAGCGTATTTCACTTCAACGCCTTTTTCAGTCAATAATTTTTCAAGTTCATGGCAGGCATGTTGAGCCTGGGCTACGGCCAACCCGTAACCAGGGACGATCATTACTTTATGGGCGTAAGTCATCACCATCGCTGCATCACTCAATGAAATTTCTTTGTAAGCTCCTTGTTCTTTTGTGGTACCGCTGGTGGTTTTGGCTGAACCGCCAAAAGAACCGATCAACACATTGGCGAGAGAACGATTCATGGCTTTGCACATTAATATGGTGAGCAGCGTTCCGGCAGAGCCCACTAAAATTCCGCCAGTGAGCATGGCTTTATTATCATACAAAAATCCGCCGCAAGCGGCAGCGACTCCGGTGAAAGAATTTAATAATGAAATTACGACGGGCATGTCTGCGCCGCCAATTGGAAACACAAACAAGATTCCATACGAAATTGCGACAGCCAATACAACATAAAAGAGATAATAATTTGTATCGGAAATATTGAAAATTAAATAAGCGGCAATGGAAACAGCAACCAATAACAAAATGATATTAAATATTTGCTGTCCAGTAAATGCAAAGTCTTTGATGCGACCATTTAATTTTCCCCACGCAATGATACTTCCCGCGAAAGAAACTGAACCGATGATCAATCCAAGAAAGATTATTAATAATTTGGTCTGCCCGCCATCCGGCATTTCCCAACCGGGAGTCGTATTTATACCAAGATTATGAAATTCGCTTATTGAAATCAATGCAGCACAAGCGCCGCCCATTCCGTTAAAAAGACTTACCATTTCCGGCATTGCCGTCATCTTTACTTTTTTTGCAGCAAGTGTACCAACAACGCCTCCGATGAATATGCCGCCAAAAATCCATGCATGATTATGTAGTTTTTCCGCATTGTCCTCGTATAAAAAAATAGTTCCGATGATAGCGATCGTCATTCCTGCCGCGGCGATTAAATTTCCTTTGCGCGCGGAGGCGGGATTGGAAAGCATTTTCAATCCCAAGATGAATGTGACCGAAGCAATCAAATAACAAATCGTAAGTAAGCTGATCCCCATTTTTTTATTTTATTTCAGGCAAAAAATAATTCGTATAATTAGAAATATTTCATGTCTCATTTTTTCTTTTTGAACATTTCCAGCATTCTGTCCGTGACAACAAATCCGCCAACAACATTGATGGTTCCTAAAACAACGGCAAGAAATCCCAATGTCAACGCCAGGTAATTATCACTTTCTGCCTTGCCCATCACGATTATTGCACCAATGATAACAACGCCGTGTATGGCGTTTGCTCCGCTCATTAATGGGGTATGCAAAACGCTGGGAACACGTCCGATCACTTCAACGCCGAGAAAGATCATCAGAATGACGATGTATATCATTTGTTGGTTTGAAGAGATCCAATTAAAGATTGTTTCCATAATATTTGATTTAAAGTCCGAAAGCCAAACGGCAATACATATTCTCACCTACATGAGTGCAGCGCAACAATGAACCGAAAATAAATGTTTGCAACAAAAAACGACAAGCGATCAACTACAAACTTTTTACTCTTTCATTCGTCACCTCGCCTTTTTGCACAATGCAAGCTCCTTTTACTAAATCATCTTCAAAATTCAAATTCAGTTTTCCTTCTTTGTCAATGATCAATTGTAAAAAATTCAAAACATTCTTGCCATACATTTTGCTCGCATCGTATGGCATTTCGGAAGCAAGCGCAGAATTACCGATAATGCTGACCCCATTATATTTCACCGTTTCGTTATTCTTTGTATACTCAGTGTTGCCTCCTGTTGAAGCAGCGAGGTCCACAATTAGCGAACCTTTTTTCATTGCACTCATCATTTCTCCTGTTACCAGTATCGGCGCTTTCTTGCCCGGGATCTGTGCAGTAGTGATGACCACATCTGCTTTTGCAATACTCTCCGCTATTTTCGCTTTTTGTTTTTCTAAAAATTCCTGGGTTTGTTCCACAGCATAACCGCCGGCTTTGGAAGCATCAGCCGCCCCTTCCACTTCAATAAATTTTCCGCCGAGGCTCATTACCTCTTCTTTCACGGCAGGGCGAGTATCGAATACTTCAACAACTGCCCCCAGTCGTCGTGCAGTTGCAATGGCTTGTAATCCAGCAACACCTGCACCGAGTATTAAGACTTTTGCAGGCGGGATACTTCCGGCGGCAGTCATGAGCATTGGAAAATAACGTGGATATGTGGCTGCCGCAAGCAACACGGCTTTGTATCCGGCAATATTAGCCTGCGAACTGAGGACATCCATGCTTTGTGCCCGCGTGGTGCGCGGCAGCATATCAAGGCTGAAGACAGTAATATTTTGTTTTGCCCAGTCACGCATTAATGGCGCGTTAAATAATGGATGATAAATACCAATAATAATGTGTGAAGCGAGATGGGAAATGTAAGATGCTTGCGGATGATTGATGGAAAGGATGATATCGGATGATGAAATGATCTCATCTGCAGATTTAATTTCCGCGCCGATCTTCGAATAATCATCATCGTTACAAGACGCGTTTTTGCCTGCGTCTTTTTGAACAAAAACTTGAATTCCTTTTTTTATAAGCGGAGTGATACTTTCTGGCAGGAGCGAAACCCGGTTTTCAAAATCAGGCTCTTTAAGAACACCAATGACCATAAGTATGATAAATGTTTTTTGGAGTACAAACCGTATTTCCGATATTGAAGATAAGGAATTTTAAAAACGCACAACAAAATCTTGCTTCACTTTAAAATCTTTTCTAAAAAAAACAAGCCCCAGAAAAAATAAATCAATTGTTAATGTCACTTTTTCCGAAGCCTTTATAATTTTCCATGCTTCTTCCATTTCTTTGCTCCAGTGAATATCATCAAAAATAAAAATAGATAAAGGCGATGAATGCTCTGTCAACTGATCGAAATATTTTATTGTCGGTAGTTTTCGGTGATTGCCATCGATAAAGGCAAGATCAATAGGGTTGTCAATCTTTAATACTTCCGGCAGAACCTGATCAAAGGTTCCGGTTATCAATTGAATATTTGCCAGATCCAGAAGTTCAAAATTTCTTCTAGCCATTTTGGCGAGCGCTGCAGACCCTTCAATAGTGACTAATTTTGAATTTGAATTTGCAGAAGCCAGATAGGCAGTTGAAATTCCAAGTGAGGTTCCAAGTTCAATCACTCTTTCAGGCTGATAATAATTAACGATGCGAAAAAGTAATTGCGCAAGTTTTTTTTTCTTGGCAGCGTCTTTCGCAATATCCGAGATTTTTCGTTGCTTGTTCTTTGATAATGCAGAACCAGCGCCAAAATCCTCTATTTCAATAACAGTTCCATTACTCAATAATTGTTTCCTGATGTTTTCAATTTGTTGGTAAGAATAGAATTCTCTTCTATCATTCAGTACATTGGTGACAAAATCAAAAACAAATGGAGAGTGGACTCCGTGACCTTTCCCGTTAGAAGCGGTGAAATAATAATGAATATATTTTTGGGTGAGCGTTAATTTAGAATACATCGTTTACTGATTATTCTTAATCCACAACTGAAAACTATATGCATATTGGTGCTTTTCATCAGCGGGAAAATCTGAATTGGATTCGAGCTTCCATTTGCTTTCATCAATTTCCGGGAAAAAGGCATCTCCTTCAATAATGGTATGTACGCGCGTCATATAGATTTTGTCTGCAATTGGAATGGATTCTGCGTACACTTTTCCGCCGCCGATAATGAAGGCTTCTTTGCAATCGGTGTGTTTTGCCAATTCAATCGCTTCTTGTAATGAAGAAGCAGTCTGCGCTTTTTCGCTTTTCGGTTTCCAATCTTTTTGATGGGTAATAACGAAATTGAATCTTCCCGGCAAAGCTTCACCTTGCAACGATTCAAATGTCTTTCTTCCCATGATTACAGGCATCCCCCATGTTGTATTTTTGAAAAATTTGGTGTCGTTGGGCAATCGCCATAAAAGCTGATTATCTTTCCCGATGACATTATTTTCAGAAGCAGCGACGATAAGTGAGATGAGCATGGGTATACATAATTTTTATACTGCAACGGCAGCCTTGATCGCCGGGTGACTTTGATAGTTCTCTAATTTGAAATCTTCAAAATCAAAATCAAAAATATTTTTTATTGAAGGATTAAGATGTATGGTCGGCAGTGTAAATGGCGTTCTTGTCAATTGCAAGTTCGCCTGCTCGAGATGATTATTATACAAATGAACATCACCAAAACTGTGGACAAAATCTCCGGGCCTTAAATCGCAAACCTGGGCGATCATTAAGGTCAACAATGCATAGGAAGCAATGTTAAAAGGTACGCCGAGAAAAACATCCGCACTTCGTTGATACAGCTGGCAACTTAGTTTTCCATCTGCCACATAAAACTGGAACATGGTATGACATGGCATCAACGCCATTTCAGGGAGGTCGGCAACATTCCACGCACTCACAATTAATCGCCTGCTATCCGGCGTCCTTTTTATTTGGTCAACGAGTTGCGAAATCTGATCGGTTGTCTTTCCATCCGCGCCTTCCCAAGCCCTCCATTGTTTCCCGTAGACTGGCCCGAGTTCTCCGTTTTCATCGGCCCATTCATCCCAAATTCTAACGTTGTGATCTTTCAGGTATTTGATATTTGTTTCTCCTTTTAAGAACCAAAGCAATTCGTAAATAATGCTTTTTAAATGAAGTTTCTTGGTCGTGACCAATGGAAACCCTTCATTGAGATTAAAGCGCATTTGATAGCCAAAACAACTTTTCGTTCCTGTTCCTGTTCGATCAGTTTTCGAAACGCCTTTATCAATAATATGCTGAAGTAAATCAAGATATTGCTGCATACATGCAAGTTAAGCCGGAATTTGTGAATGGCGAATAGTCAATGGCGGGTTGTTAGCAAACTGTTGATTAATTTTATTAACTCTGTGTTCATAATTTTTTTTTATGAATTGAACTTCAAAAACGGCTCAGTCGAGCTGGAGAAATGCTCCCGGATTTGATTGCCATTCCTGCATTCTCTTTTCTTTTATTAATTTGCCACATGTTTTTCGTCAAAAGAATTGTTTTATTCAAACCAATAGTGAAAACCTTTTTGGTAATTTTATTCATTTCTTTATTTCTTCAATCATCTTTTGCACAAACTGATTTTTTTCAACCATCAGTAAAGTATAATTCCAGTCGTGGTGCGGGAGTAATCATATCAGAATCTCTTCTTGCGACTGCGGTTACTTTCGGATTAAATTATTTGTGGTACAAGAAATTTCCGCATAGCAGGTTTCATCTTTTTAACGATGACAATGAGTGGTTGAATATGGATAAAGTTGGTCACGCAACAACAGCGTATAATATTGCAGCCATTCAAAGTGATATCTTCCGTTGGGCTGGCGTAAAACCTGCTCCGGCTTCTGCAATCGGAACATTAACAGCTCTTGGCTTTATGACGATGATCGAAATTCTTGACGGACATTCAGCAAAGTGGGGATTTTCGCCGGGCGATATGCTGGCTAATATTTCCGGTTGTTTATTATTCCAGGGTCAGCAATGGATGTGGAATCAACAACGCATCAGCCTAAAATTTTCTTTTCATTATTCGATGTTTGCAAAATTTTATCCGCAGGAATTAGGTAGTAACTGGCGGGAGCGAATAATAAAAGATTATAACGGACAAACCTATTGGCTTTCTTTCAACATCGCCTCATTTCTTCCGGCAAAAGCAAATTTTCCAAATTGGCTGAATGCTTCCTTTGGTTATGGCGCTGAAGGAATGATCGGTGCGGTAAAAAATCCCACGGAGATCAACGGACAGAAAATTCCTGACTTTAAACGTTATCGTCAATTCTATTTTTCATTTGATACAGATTTGTATCGTCTTGATGATGTGTCTTATTTTGGAACAACATTGCTAAAAATTAATCACATTTTTAAAACGATATCACCAACATTGGAATGGAATAAAGAAAATGGGGTGAGATGGCATTGGTTGTATTACTAATCAGCAATCAGTAAAATAACATTAAGCCAACTGTAATGATTTCACAAAAGATCAACTAGACTAATACTTTGCCGCTTCTCCTGGTTTTGGTAATGCGTTTTTGATAAATTCTCGCAACTGGTCATTGGCAGCTGCAAGGTCATCCTTTCTTAAATACATCATATGTCCGCTTCGGAATCCGTGCCAGCTTAAACGGTCTTTTAATCTGCCACTGGGGTCTAATTGCCACAAACTATATTTCGCGTTGAAATAGTCACAAGCGCCATCATAATAACCGGACTGGATCATTAGGTGCAAAAATGGGTTTTGGGCAATTGCCTGTCGCAAATTTTCACCCGTGTTATCATTACTATTATCCCAAGGCCAAACAGAGCCGAACATATTATATTTCAAATCTGTTTTGTAATTCAAATCCTCGCGCAAATAAATATTTATTGCCGGCGTGAAGGCGTGCAGCCATGAAGTGAGTTCTGCATTATAATCCGGACCATCGCCGGCATCCTCGCGGTCTATTCCCCGATAACGCGAATCTAAACGTCCTACCGTAAAACCTTTGTCGCGCAGTAATTCTTTCCAAAAAAATGATGTTGGAATATCAAGATTATGCTGAAGAATGACTTTTTCAGATAATCCGGAATAATGCGACATTTTTTCTGCGATCGCTTTTTTCTGTTCGTCCGTTATAGAGGCGCCTTTTGCCAAGGCAGGAATCAATTGATTGATGGTGAAATCTTCCACTTCCGGCAATATGTTCGTTAAATCCTTTTGCTGTAGGTCCGCCGAAAGCGCTTTGTGAAACCAGGCCGTTGCCGCGTAGTACGGAAGATGCAAAGCTTCATCAACCGGACCACCTCGTTGTATGCCGAGCTCAGTTGGCGAAACAAGAATGACGCCATTCAGATACATCCATTGCGCATTTTGCAACTCCAGTGCGAGACCAGAGACCCGGGTTGTCCCATAACTTTCGCCAATAAGAAATTTGGGAGAGGCCCAGCGGTTTTTTCTGGTCACAAAAGTGTTTATCCATTCTGCGAGATATTTTACATCTTCATTCACACCAAAAAAGGTTGAACCGGGAATGTCTTTACTTATTGCGCGCGAAAAACCTGTGTTCACGGGGTCGACATAAACAATGTCTGCAACATCTAAAATCGAATTTGGATTTTCGCGAACGCCATAAGGTTGCACGGGAAAACCTTCATCGTCCACATTTAAAATGCGCGGACCGGTGTAACCAATTTCCATCCACACAGAAGGAGTGCCGGGGCCGCCATTAAAGGAAATTATAAGCGGACGTGTTGCGCGGTCTTTGATATCGGAACGTTCGTAGTAAGTATAAAAGACGCCGGCAATTGCTTTTCCTGCATCATCCCAAACGGGCATCGTCCCCGCAGTTGCGGTATATGAAATTCGCTGACCTTTTATCGTGACTTCATTTTTTGTAACAACGGCAGTATCCGTAATTACCATTCTGTTCAACGGCGCAGGAGGTTTTGTGTTTTCGTCAACGGGTTTCTTTTGCGCGCTTGAAATGAGTATTGAAAAATTAAGAATACAAAAAAGAATGAATGTCTTCTTCATAAGCGTTTTATTTTGGCAGGTAAAGATAACGGAGTGTTGAGAATGGGAAATTGATAATTGATAAATGGAAAATGAATTATTTTTCAACTATTCCATGTTCTTTGAGCGGGTTCAAAATAAAAAAGGGCCAGGATAAAAATCCAGCCCCGTTTTTAAAATCCAATATCCTATGAAAAACCAATTACATTAACGCAAATGCTGTTCCATTATTATTTTGAGCTTAAAAAAAGATTTTTCTGCTTAAAATCCTTCCCATTTTGAATAAAATTGGTTGCATTTTGGGAATTTGATTCCTCATCTTTATAAAACAGCAATGGACTTCCATTTCTCTTATTACTGCGAAATGATAAAAAAGTACAAGTGTGCGAGGTAGGGACCTTTAATCGACTTAGAATAGTTGGCGGGGGAAAAAATCTAGATCAACTTCCAATCGCTGCGAATATTTGCTTTTACAAAATGATTCGCATCATCATCATTGATAAACTTTTCAGTTGCCGGATTCCATTGCAGCGGACGATTTAACCAGTAGGCGATATTAGCAATGCAGCAAACACTGCTTGTGCGATGGCCGGTTTCCACGTCGCAGATAGGGGGCTTATTATTTCTAATGGCATCGAGCCAATTCTGGTAATGGTCATCGCTCTTGTACAATTGGATTTCATTAGGTTTTATCTCTGCAGTGGCAATATTTGCCGGATCACTGTCAATAAAATCGCGACTGATATCGAGCTTACCTTTTGTGCCAATAAAGCGAACGCCAAA
>JAJPKJ010000026.1 GCA_021323755.1 Chitinophagales bacterium
CGTGATTTTCAGTGGAGGTGAGGAGAGTCGAACTCCTGTCCAAACATATTCTTCAAAAGCTTTCTACATGTTTATTTGATTATTATTTGTCGGGAGAAAACAGGAAATCAGCAAACCAATCAACTCCTTAGCTGCATGGTCTTAAGCAACCGTCACAGCCTTCGGTTGCAGCATTCTGTATTTGTTTTTTAGTCGGCGGCGGAGCTTGGTAACAGAACAACCTGCTCAACGCGGCCCTAATGACTACTTAATCACTGATTAGGCAGCCATGGCATACTGAGTATTGCCATTTGAGTTTTGAATATTCAGATTAACGTGCTAATTATCCAACGCACGACATGCTTATACTTTCAAAGATCTACGCTGTCAAAACCAGGCACCCCCGGAAAATTACCAATGCCTTGAAGGCAAAATTAATTATATTTTTTTTCTTGCTTTATTATTGGGTCTGCATTTAGTAACCGCAGCACTGACTCCAACGGTCTTTTCTTTCGTTGCACACTTGTACAAGAGAAATTTTAATCACCACATTATATACTTGACCTGATCATCACCGGTAGTTTCATTATTAATAATGATCACTTTCCTCTTCCCCAGCCAAACCAATCATTGCCGTTGGCGTATATCAACAATCCCAGTAATAATATCATTCCAACCACCTGCGCATATTCCAAAAACTTCTGGCTTGGTTTGCGTTTGGTTATTATTTCAATCAAAGTGAATAATACATGTCCTCCGTCTAAAGCGGGAATGGGAAGTAAATTCATGAATGCAAGTGCAATGGAAAAAAAGGCGGTGATCGTCCAGAATGATTGCCAGTCCCAGGCTCTTGGAAAAAGTGAACTCATTCCTTTAAATCCACCCAATCCTTTGTATGCTTCTGTTTTTGGGGACAGAATCTTTTTGAAATTATCTATATAGGTGCTTAAAGTTTGCCCGGCTAATTTTACACCTGCCGGAAATGACTCAAAGAATCCGTATTGTTTTTTTTCAATTTTTATCAATCCAAGGCTATCCAAACTTTCCGAATCGTAAAAACGGTAAAATCCAATCGCGCCAGCTGCGTCAACCTGTACTTTAAGTGTATCCAATTGTCCATTCCTTTTTACAACCATATGCACCGGCTCGTTCTTATATTTATTAATGACGTTTTTGTATTCATCAAAAAATGTAATTTTTTCTGAGTTGATGCTCAAAACCTGGTCATATCTTTTTAATCCGGCTTTCGCTGCATTAGATGTATCCGGGATCAAATCGGCAATCACCGGAATGCGCGGAATGAATAATGGGTTTCCGCTTCTTTTCTTTTCAACCAATTTCCCGATAAGGTTCACGGGCAGATTTATTGTTTCTTGTTTCCCTTCTCTTTCAACGGTCACGTTCTCACCAAGGATCAATTTTTTTGTAGCATCATCAAAATAAGTGACGGGCTCGCCATTAACCGCTAAAATCTTATCGCCATCTTTAAATCCCAGTTCATACATAATGCTGTCAGTTACCGAAATTCCATTGGTGATGCTGGACATGGGAATCTTTTTTTCTCCCCAAACAAACAAAACCATTCCATAAATAATGAATGATAAAAAAACATTCACGGTAACTCCGCCGATCATTATTATTAATCGCTGCCATGCTGGTTTGCTCCTGAATTCCCAGGGTTCGGCAGGTTTGCTCAATTGTTCTTTGTCCATGCTCTCATCGATCATCCCCGATATTTTCACATATCCGCCAAGGGGAAGCCAGCCGATACCATAAACGGTGTCGCCAACCTTCTTTTTTATTAACGCGAACCAGGGATCGAAGAAGAGGAAGAATTTTTCCACGCGGCATTTGAATAATTTAGCCGGAATGAAATGTCCAAACTCGTGTAAAATAACGATAATGGATAAGGATAGGATCAGTTGTGCAGCTTTGCTTCCTACCAGGGCCCAATCAATTGCTAGTAATGTCATATTATAGTTTCAAGTTGCAAAAGTTCTTCATTAGGGTTTAAACCTAACTACCAAACGTAAAATTTATAATTTTATTAAGGAAGCGGCAAAATTACGCGCCTCGGCATCGCTGTCAAAATATTCTTCCAGCGAGGGTTGCTTGATAAAAGTGACGTATTGCATGGTTTTTTCGATGAGATCGGTCATATCTAAAAAGCCAATGCGATTATGTAAAAACGCATAAACAGCAATTTCGTTCGCTGCATTTAAAATACATGGCAAATTTCCGCCTTTATATAAGGCGTCGGTGGCTAACAATAGATTGCGGAATGTTTTTACGTCAGGCTCTTCGAAAGTGAGTGTTGAGGGTTTTTTGAAGTCGTAACGTGGAAATTTATTGGCAATTCTTTTTGGGAAACCCAATGCATACTGGATCGGCAGTTTCATATCCGGCAGTCCCATTTGCGCTTTAATGCTTCCATCTTCAAACTGGATCATGCTGTGAATGATGCTTTGCGGGTGAATGACCACTTTGACCTGCTCGGGATCAAGATTGAACAACCATTTTGCTTCGATCATTTCCAGACCTTTATTCATTAAGGTTGCGGAATCAACGGTGATCTTTGCACCCATTTTCCAGTTTGGATGCTGCAATGCATGGTCTCTTTTTACATTAACCAGGAAGTTTGGTTTTTTACCAAGGAAGGGTCCTCCGGATGCCGTAAGGATTATTTTTTCAATCCTGTTTCTTGTTTCACCAACAAGACATTGAAATATTGCGGAATGTTCAGAATCAACAGGGATGATCGGGGCAATTTTTTCAACTGCTTTGTTCATTACAATATCGCCGGCGACTACCAGTGTTTCTTTATTTGCCAACGCGATCGCCTTACCATTTTCAACTGCCTTGATGGTTGGTTTTAATCCGGCAAATCCAACGATGCCAGCAAGCATAATGTCATAGACATCCAATGCTGCCGTTTCTTCCAATGCTTTTTCTCCGGCAAATACTTTTATGAGTGTAGAGGATAAGGCATCCTTTACTTTATTGTATTTTTTTTCATCTCCAATAACCACGATGTCAGGATTGAATTGAAGGGCTTGTTTTATGAGCAGGTCTTCGCTGTTTTGTGCAGTAAGAACAGCAACCGTAAATTTATCCGCATTTGCTGCTATCACTTCCAATGCCTGCCTGCCGATTGAACCGGTGGAACCAAACAAAGCAATTCGTTTAACTGGTTGGACGTTTGTCATGGTCAGTTGCTAAATCAAAATTTAAAAGTAACGAAATTCAATTTAGTAAAGGATTTTGCTTAAAGCAGAAATCATTTTTAGTGCAGAAGTTATTGTTAAAAGGGTTACGGACCGGCTCTGCTTTATTTAAAACGAAAAATCATTCAGTATATTTTTCAAGTTCTTCAGCTAATTTCCGATCGTTGCTCAATCGCGGGACTTTATTTTGCCCGCCCAATTTGCCAACGGATTTCATATAATCTATAAATCCATTCTTTTTAATTGCTCTTATCTCCAAAGGTTTTAGAATATTTCCGCTGATCAGGTCATCGTAATAAATATTTTTTCTGCGGAGATTTTCATCGATCTTTTTGGCAAACTCGCGCATATTTCCCGGCGAATTTTCAAATTCTATAAACCACTCATGATAGGATTTTCCTTTTTCCTGTTGAATCATGGGCGCGACAGTGAATTCTGTGATATGAACGCCTTCTTCTTCGGCAGCTTTTATTAAGCTGTATTCCACTTCTTCACCGATCACATGTTCTCCAAAAGCCGAAATAAAATGTTTCGTTCTTCCCGTCACTACAATGCGATAGGGGTTTGTAGAAACAAATTTGATGGTATCACCAATATTATAAGCCCACAAACCGGCGTTACTACTGACAACGATTGCATAGTTCTCTCCAACTTTAACATCTTTCAAAGATAAGCGCTGAGGATTTTTAGAGAAGGTTTCGTTGGCTGGAATGAATTCAAAAAATATTCCGCTGTTTGTATTTAATAATAATCCTTCCTCTTTTTGAGAATCCTGGAATGCAAAAAAACCTTCGGATGCAGGATAAGTTTCAATAGTATCAATTTTTTTCCCGATGACTTCAAACAATCTTTTTTTATAGGGTTCAAAATTTACGCCACCATGAACCATTACCGAGAAATCTGGAAACAGGTCTTTTATTTTTTTCCCGCTCACTTCAATCAATCGGTCAAAATACATTTGCATCCAGGGGGGGATGCCGCTTATCAAGGTCATTCTTTGGTTCATCGTTTCTTCAACGATCTTATCCAGCTTCGTCTCCCAATCTTCGATACAATTCGTTTCATAAGAGGGCAATTGATTTGTCCGTAAATATCTTGGCACATGATGATTAACGATGCCGCTTAACCTTCCGGTAGGAATATCTTTTATTCTTTCCAGTTCGGGTGATCCTGATAAAAAGATCATTTTTCCATCTGCAAATTGAGAATTACCCGTTTCGGCCATATAACATAATAATGCATTGCGCGCAGTGGAAATATGATTTGAAATGGAATCCTTTGTTATGGGTATATATTTTGTGCCGCTTGTGGTGCCGGAAGTCTTTGCAAAATAGATCGGGCGGCCTTTCCACAACACATTATGCTTGCCCTCTTTTATCTGGTCAACATAAATTTTGAATTGCTCATAATCTCTTAAGGGAATAGCGGATCTGTATTCTTCATAGTTTTTTATTTCCTGAAGCTTGTGATCCTGCCCAAATGTGGTTTTGCTTCCAACCTTGAGTAAATTCTTAAAAATACTATCCTGGTCGTTAATAGCCGTGGCTATCTCTTTTCCTACATTCTTATATATATATGAAGCAAAAGGCTTTGCTAAGAAAGATTTGATTTTCATATGGAATTATTACCAGTAAATCCGCAACAAACCTACGCGAAAAAAGCCTCAATGCCTGTTGCAATTTTGATAAATGCGTTTAAACTCAGCTGAATGGATAAATGGGCGGAGCCTGTTAATATTGCCAACCTGGCTCTGGATAAGATTTTTTGGCTTTATCTTTCTCATTTTCGCTTAATCCCCTTACCTTTGCAGCCCTAATATTGAATTATATGTTTGCAGTAGTAAAAATATCCGGTCAGCAGTTTAAAGTTCAGAAAGATCAAACACTGTTTGTGCCTCACATTGAAGGTAATGCCGGAGACAAAGTCGAATTTGCAGAAGTGTTATTGTTGAGTGATAATGATAAGTTATCAGTTGGTGATAAAATCAAAGCAACCGTTAAGGCCGAAATCGTCAATCATGTTAAAGGCGATAAAGTAATCGCGTTTAAAATGAAAAGAAGAACAGGGTATCGCAAAAAACACGGGCATCGTTCTCATTACACAAAAATCAAAGTAACTGCTATTGCTTAAATTTGCAAGTAATAAGTGATTGGTTAAAAACAAAACTACAAACTCAAAAACTTAATAATATATGGCACATAAAAAAGGAGAGGGCAGTGTAAAGAATGGTCGCGACTCGCAGAGTAAAAGACTTGGTGTTAAAATTTTTGGCGGTCAACCGGCTATTGCAGGTAATATTATTATTCGTCAACGCGGCACTGTTTATCATCCGGGAAAAAATGTTGGTGTAGGAAAAGACTTTACATTGTTTGCACTTACTGACGGAATCGTAGAATTTAAGAAGGGAAAAAGCGACAGAACTTTTGTAAATGTGAATGAAGTGAAAGTAAACGCTTAAAAAGAATTTGTAACAATTAAAAAATTTTTTTTGGTTGTTCAAAAGAAGTTTTTATTTTTACTATCGTAAATTAATTTACTAACCAATTAAATTCTAAAAAAATGGCAACAGCAAAAAAAGCCGCTAAGAAAAAAGCAGCTCCAAAAAAGAAAGCAGCTCCAAAGAAAAAAGCTGCAAAGAAAAAGAAATAGTTCTTTTTTCTTTTAGGCAGAAAATATCAAAGTCCCGAATAACTTCGGGACTTTTCATTTTTATATATTGCATGTAATTTGATCTACACACCTGCATATGACCATTGATAATTACTTTATCGCCGACCAATTTTCTCTTCTTTCCAAGCTCATGGATATTCATGGAGAAAATTCATTTAAAACAAAATCTTATTCCATTGCCGCATTCAATATTGAAAAATTGCCGGAGCAACTGACAACCCTGCAACATGACAAGATCTTTGCTGTGAAAGGGATTGGCGATGCTATCGGGAAAAAAATAATCCAAATTATAGAAACCGGCGAGCTTCCTTTATTAAAAGAATATATTCAAAAAACGCCGCCCGGATTAATTGAAATGCTGGCGATAAAAAATCTGGGTCCGAAAAAAATTGCCATTGTCTGGAAGGACATGGGTATTGAAACCATCGGCGAATTATTATATGCCTGTAATGAAAACCGATTATTATTATATAAAGGGTTTGGAGAAAAAACACAGAAGAATATTCAGGAGTCAATTGAATTCTTTTTCAAGAATCAGGGAAGTTATTTGTATGCAGAAGCGGAGCATACTGCGAAGGAAATTGATCAAAAACTGAAAGAAAATCTCCCCACTGCCAAATTTCAATTGGCGGGTGAATTCAGGCGACAATCCGAAATTATCAATAAACTGGAGTGGGTAACTACCGCAAAAGCAGAAAAATTAAAAGATTTTTTTGCCGGGAACGGCTTTGCCATTGACGATGAAAATGAAAGAAACTTAACTGCCAAGCATAGCGCCGGACTTAAATTGCTTTTTCATTTCAGTAATGAAAAATCATTTTACAGCGATCTTTTTACAAATAGTGGCAGCGATGAGTTTTTGCATGCATGGAAAGAAACTGCAGAATGGAACGACGCCGGGAATTTTGAATCAGAGGAAGATATTTTTTCTTCCGTTAACATCAATTTCATTCCCTCCTTTTTGCGCGAAAAAAAATCAGTATTGGAAAAAGCGAAAAAAGAAGCGATCCCATCAGTCATTAATGAAAAAGATATCCGGGCTATCATCCATAGTCACAGCAATTGGAGCGATGGCTCCAATACGGTGGAAGAAATGGCGAAGCATTGTATCGAAAAAAAGATCGAATACCTGGTATTAAGCGACCACAGCAAAAGCGCATTTTACGCAAACGGATTAAGTGAAGAGCGTATTAAAGAACAACATCATTATATCGATGAGTTAAACAAGAAACTGGCTCCTTTTAAGATTTTTAAAAGTATTGAAAGTGATATTTTAAATGATGGCGCTTTGGATTACACGGATAATATTCTTTCCACTTTCGACCTGGTCATCGCTTCGGTCCATTCCAATCTGAAAATGACGGAGGATAAAGCCATGATGCGATTGCTAAAAGCGATCGAAAACCCTTACACCACTATTCTCGGGCATATGACAGGAAGGTTATTACTAAGCCGCCCGGGTTTTCCGGTCGATCATAAGAAAATTATTGATGCCTGTGCTGCCAACCATGTCGTTATCGAGCTCAATGCGCATCCACGGAGACTGGATATAGACTGGCGGTGGATAGATTATGCGTTGGAGAAAAATGTATTGATCTCCATTGATCCGGACGCGCACGCTTTGCAAGGATACGATGATGTAAAATACGGAACCCTGGTTGCGCAAAAAGCGGGCTTGACAAAAGAAAGAAATCTTAGCAGTTTTTCCTTGCAACAATTTGAAGGTTTTCTTGCGGATAGAAAAAAGAAAAAAGGGATCAGCTAACTTCTTTTATGATCGGCAACTCTACAAAGAAAGTAGTTCCTTCGCCAACTTCAGTAGTAAACCAGATCTTCCCTTTTGCTTGTTCAACGATCGTCTTACTCATTGCCAATCCCAATCCGGTGCCGGAAGATTTTGTAGTAAAATTGGGAATGAAGATTTTTGATTGTGTGCTTAACGGAATACCTTCTCCATTGTCGCTGACTTTTACAATAATGGAATCATTGGTCAATTCTTCGGAAATGCTGATGATACGTTTGTCTTTGTGACAGGCTTCCAGCGCGTTTTGCAGCAGATTGGTGAATAATCGGTTTAGCTGTGTTTTGTCGGCGTCTACCATGACTTTTTCATGAACGGGGACCCATTTGAACAAAATATTTTCTGTTGTTTCATACAATGCAGTGAGCGGATATAGCATATCATGCAAATCAAAAACCTCGTTTTTCGGATTACCAATATTTGCAAACTGCGAAAAGTCTGCGGCAATCTTTGATAAGTGATCTATCTGTTCAACCAAAGTATTGGCAACCCCAGCAGTCAATTCTTTTATGTTGGCAGAATTATTATCGATCGCTTTTTGTAAATATTGAATACTCAGCTTCATGGGTGTGAGCGGATTTTTTATCTCATGCGCGACCTGTCTTGCCATTTCCCGCCACGCGCCTTCGCGTTCACTTCTGGCAAATACAGCAGCGCTTTCTTCCAGCTTCCGCACCATCTTATTGTATTCTTTCACCAACTCGCCGATCTCATCATTTCGTTTCCAAACAATTTCTTCATTTGTTTTTCCCAGATTGATTTCGCGCATCTTTTCAGATATCAAGGTAAATGAGGAAGTGATCTTGTTTGTGAGAAAAAGGGCGATCGTTCCGGCGACTAAGAAAATAAACGCATTAAGATTGATGATCGTGACAAGAAATTTTGAGATCTCGTCTTTCAATTCATCTTCCGTTCTGAAAGAGGGAATATTAAGATAAGCATAGGCATCGCCGTTTTCATCACGCAACGGGCAGTAGATACTTAAGTAAGAAACCTTCCCAATTTCTTCACTATTAAAAAATTCAATTGAATTTCGATCATGAAGGTTATAGTAGGCGACCGGGTTCATTTTTTCGCTTAATATTCCCTTGTTATAGACAAAGGGGTTTGAAGAAACTTTCAGGTCGCCATTCACGTCATAAATATTTACGTCAATGCTGTGTATGGATGAAATGTTATCGATCAATTTTGTCAATGTTTCTTTTGAGCCATAATTATAGGTTTGGGCGGAGTCATTATAGGTTACGAGGTCCTCCAGTTTGGTCTGAATTTCTCCAACCATTATTTGTTTGGACCGGCTCAGTTGTTCCTGGTTCGTGCGATTGTATCGGTTGATAAAAAATAAGATTGTTGCCACACCAATAACGATAAAAGAAAATAGACTCACAAAAATGATGGTGGTGTGGATCTGGGAACGGATATTCAGCTGAACATATGATTTTATGCGGCTCCATTGTAATCTTGTTCGGATGAGGATCGAGGCAACGCGGAAGATGGACAACAAAAATAAAAATGCGCTGAATAAATAGGCGAATAATGTTATTGCCTCAAGAACAGAATTATCTTTTTTGGCGATCACCACGATTTTGTTATCGGAAATAAGATGCCACAATTCATCGTAGGCGCCATTTTTTCTTTGCACAAAATCTGTTTTTGGAATCTCGCTTTCCGAAAGTTGCGTGGGAAACTGATAATTGTTGTAATAGTAGATCAGTTTGTATTCATTATATACAGCGTAAGAATAAACCTGGGAATATTCCGGCAGCAATTCTTTTTGTTGCTGAAATAATTCGGGCACCAGTAAGGCATCGCCTTTATAATTCTTCGGTTCTGAAATAATAAAAAAATAGCCCATCGTCCTCTTCTGCAAGTCCTTCACCGTTTTTTTGTAGAGGTAAATTAATTTGTCAAAGGATTTGGTATAATAGCGCAAACCCGTAATGTTCGTGTCTTTTCCCTGAATATTCAGATCCTTTCCCTGAATATTAAAAATAGTATTCAGCGTATCGTATGATACGGGCTCTTCATTATATAAAGGCTTTTCAGAAGAGTCATAAGTATAGATTTTTGTGTCGTAATTATTTCGGTAAGCAATGTAGTTGTTGTTGATGATGCTGTCCTTAAGATAGGTATTTGCAGAGGCTATTTTGAAACGATTAAAATTGTGATAAAGAAAATCGTTATCAATATAAGTCAGCGCAATACTCAACACTTTTTCGCTGGAAGGATCAGCTTCTTCTGACAGTCTTTCTGCAGTTCTCATCCTTTGTTCCAATTCAATTTTGTGATTTTCAAAAATGATCACTGTTGAAATGGAAACAGAAAAGATGAATAA
>JAJPKJ010000003.1 GCA_021323755.1 Chitinophagales bacterium
CTAATTTATTGCCCGTAAATTATTACACGCCGGGCTAACATTTCGCGTTACCTTATACTTTATCTTTTATTAAAATCGTTATTAGTTTTACATAATTTCTATGGCAAAACATCATACACACAAATTACAGGTATCTTCCGAAATAGGCACGCTGAGAAGATTATTGGTACACAGTCCCGACAGTGGATTGGGGAAAGTTGTTCCCTCAAAAGCGCAGGACTGGCTATTTGAAGACATCGTTCACCTTGAAACCATCCGCAAAAAAGAATATGATTACTACACCAAAATATTATTATACTTCCTCGACCCAAAAAAAATAAAAGGAAAGTTGAAAAATATTGATGCGGAAAAAAATAAACGAAATTTTTATAAACCGGATCATGCAGATTTTTTTCAGTCGGATAAAGTGGTGGAATTACAATGGCTTCTTGCAGAAATTTTGAATGATCACGAAATAAAATTAAAACTCGTTGCTTCAGTTTGTGCTATTGAAAATTGTTCATACGACACACAGAAAGATCTCTTGGCGCTCGATGCTATCTCATTATCAAAAACATTTATTAACGGTACCATCAATAAGGACAAAATGCTTTTTGCGCCGATTCCCAATTTTATTTTCACCCGTGATATCGGCATTGTTATCAACGATCACGTACTCTTGAATAAGCCCGCAAAAAAAGCCAGAACGCGCGAGGCCCTTATTGCAAAATATATTTTTTATAATCATCCTTTCTTTAAAGATTTTCAGCAGAATATTATTGAGTTGTCAGATACACATCATCATTTCTTATTACCAAAAGAAGGTGACGATAAAAAAATCACTCTTGAAGGTGGAGATGTAATGGTGGTAAGCAAAGATCATGTACTCATTGGCGTAAGTGAACGCACTTCCTGGGAGGCGGCACACCAGGCTATTAATACTTTATTTGAAAAGAATGTAGTGAAAAAAATTACGGTCATCAAAATACCGAAGAAGCGTGATTACATGCATATTGACACGGTCTTCACCCAGGTAAAAAGAAATGTATGGGTGATGCTGGGAAATTTTTCAAAGAAATCAATGAAGCATGAAGATGCGGATTCTGTTCAGCGGGCGCTCGAGGGAAATAAAAAAGATGATAAGTTGAAGATTATTCAATTCAGAAAAAAAGATGTCGAGAACCCAAAACATTTTGATAACCTTGAAGACCTGCTCATCGATGTAAGCGAAAATGACCTGGGAAGTAAGGAAAAAGTAAGATTCATTTACTCAGGCAATAATGAATTTCCATTCGATGCACGCGAGCAATGGACCGATTCCTGCAATTTGCTTTCGCTCAAAGAAGGCGTGGTACTGGGTTACGATCGGAATGATAAAACTGTCGATGCTTTTAAGGAAAATGGTTTTGATATTATTCACGCAAATGAATTGATTGAACAGTTGGAAAATAATAAGATCACTGTTGAAAATATGAAAGACACGCTGATCTTAATGCCATCAGCAGAACTTTCCCGTGCGCGCGGTGGCTTTCATTGCATGAGCATGCCCCTGCTGAGAGAGGAATTGGAATAAAGTTGATAGCTTATGATCCATAGGAAATGCGATCAACCATCACCTACGAACCACGGACTTAAAAACATCAACCATGAACTAACATGCAGACAACCTCACACTTACTAATGATCCGCCCGGTCAATTTTGCGTTCAATGCGCAAACTGCCGTCAATAATGCATTCCAGGTTGCAGACCCGGGTAATGACGTTCATCAGAAAGCATTAAAGGAGTTCGATGATTTTGTGCAAGTGCTCCAGCAGAACGGCGTCGATGTTACCGTTATTGGTGATTCGCCGGAGCCATTCACCCCAGATTCTATTTTTCCCAATAACTGGATATCGTTTCATCACAACGGAACAATTTGTCTGTACCCCATGTTTGCGGAAAACAGAAGGCTTGAGCGCAACCCCGAAATTGTCCGGATCATCTCGAAAAAATTTAAAATAACCAAAGTCGTTGATTTCAGTTACTACGAAAATGAAGCTCTTTTTCTCGAAGGCACGGGTAGTATGGTTTTGGACAGAGAAAAAAGAATTGCTTACGCCTGCATTTCACCAAGAACGAATGAAAAGATTTTGAAAGACTATGGAAAGACAATGGGATACAAATCCGTAACTTTTAATGCTGTTGATGGAAATGATCAACCTATATATCACACCAATGTATTGATGTGCGTTGCAGAACAATTTGTGGTGATAAATCTTAATTCAATTCATAATAAAACAGAAAAAGATAAAGTTGTTGACGCAATCAAAGATTCGGAAAAAGAAATTGTTCGGATCACCAACGAACAAATGAACCATTTTGCAGGAAACATGTTGCAGGTGCGAAATAATAAAAATGAAAAACTATTGGTCATGTCAACGCAGGCTTATGAATCGTTGGAAGAGGAGCAGAAGAAAAAGTTATCCAAGTATAATAAGATCATCCACTCAAAACTAAACACCATAGAATCCAATGGCGGCGGCAGTGCGCGCTGCATGATGGCTGAAATTCATCTCCCCGAAAAATAGAACACAAATAACTATTTTTTTAAAAATTTTCGGACAGTCATCAGTAATTCTATATGTGTCCTCACCGAGTTCACTTGTACTTTCGCAGCTCTATTGAACAACATCATTCGGTAACGGGTAATGTTACACTTGAATTATGATATAAACGAATGGTTGCCTTTTGAAAATCGTTCTCGCTGCATGTTGGAATATCTGTAAATTTTTGCGGATTGAGATCAACCAAAGGGAACCAACTACTTTGTACCTGCACCATCAGGCGATGTCCTTTTTTAAAGGTGTGCGCGATCTCATTCATCTCAAATTTTATTTCTGTTATCTGCCCGGGGACCAGTGGCTCGGGCTTTTCGTAACTGTTCCTGAATTTACAACGAAAAACCTCGGCTCTTTGCAATCGTTGAACTCCCGCAAGCTGGTACTCGTGTGTTTGCCTGACTCCATTCATTTTATATGAGGTTTGAAAGCCGGGTTCATGATCAGGTAATACGTCAATCAGCTTAACAATGATATCTGCATCAGTTCCGGTAGTTGAAATAAACATATCTATTTTTAACCTGCCCGTTACTGTTATATCCTTTGTTAATGTATCGGTTTCATAGACAAGCACATCAGGTCGGCTCGCCGAAAAACGCTGGTCTTCCACCATATAGTTGTTATTGCGCCCGCTATATACGCCATTGGTATAGGGAACTGGATTTGCGGGATCGCTTATATATTCATCAAAGCTTTGCATATCGGAGGTTTGGGAAAGCTTTTGTTTACCTGACAGATACATTTTTTTTGATACCGCATTGGCAGGCGGCCATGAATTATAATGTTTCCACTGATTTGTTCCAGTTTCAAAAACAGTTGCTGCCGGCAATTTAAAATCTCCTTTGTGTTTCAAATAATAATTAAAAAATTTTGTTTCGATCTGTTCATGATAATATTGGTTTTGGCTTTCAAAATTTAATGTTGGGAATCCAAACTGCTTTACGCCAAACCATTCACCATGTGTCCAAGGCCCCATCACCAGCCTGAGATCGGTAGCAGGTGATTGTTTTTTAATCGCTTCGTACGTGTGTAATGAACCGAACATATCTTCAGCATCGAACCAGCCGCCAACAACCAACACAGCAGGTTTAATATTTTTAAGATGGGTACGTATGTTTCTT
This sequence comes from Chitinophagales bacterium, assembly GCA_021323755.1. Lineage (GTDB taxonomy): Bacteria > Bacteroidota > Bacteroidia > Chitinophagales > Chitinophagaceae > Puia. Next base: position 3,699 of record JAJPKJ010000003.1, read on the forward strand.
GCTTTCCAATAGTCATCGTATGTATCATGCGCCAAATACTCATTCCATATCTGCGCCTTATTATCAAAATAAAGATTTCCATTTGTTTTGGTTAAAGGTTCCATCGTTTTGAAAAATGAGTAAGCATCAGGACGCTCGCTTTGAAAAACGTCTTTATAATCCTTTCCCGAATCAATTCTTGTTCCCTGGAAATAATTAGTGAAATCAAAATTATCAAGCAAGAAAAATGCACCGTTGTGGTAGGCATCATCACCAATAAATTCATCGGTAACCGGCGCTTGCGGTGAAACAGCTTTTATTGCCGGATGCGCATCCGGCAATGATGCAGAAGCGTAAAAGCCCGGATAAGAAATCCCCGCAATGCCAACTTTCCCATTATTATTGGCAACATTTTTAAGCAGCCATTCAATCGTATCAAATGTGTCGCTACTCTCATCTGTATCTTTTTTTGATTTTTTCACTTCCTTTGCCGGAGTCATCTCATCAAAACTGCCTTCGCTTTTATAGCGACCGCGGACATCCTGATAAACGAAAATATATTTTTCATGCATCAGTAGTCTGTTTGGCCCCAGCCAACGACCGGGGACTTTCTTCTCGCCATAAGGCGCACAGGAATATGGAGTACGCTCCAAAAGAAAAGGATATTTTTCATTTTGTTCTTTCGGAAAATAAATTGAAGTGAATAAACGAACACCATCACGCATTGGAATCATCCGCTCAATTTTGGTATAATTATTTACGATGAATGCAGAATCCTCATTAACCCGCTGAGCATATAAAGAAACCGGAAGAAAAAGGATTATCGCAACTTTTACCATTAAAATAAATCGCATAAAAGATTATTTAAGAACCGGAATAATTACATAGGACGCGTTAGCGGCTTCATGATAGACACTTATGTTACTCTTGATAAAGTCTTTTTCATCACAGGAATATATATTCACATAGCGCTGCGGGTTGCGGTCAACCAATGGAAACCAGGTGCTCTGAACCTGTATCATCAGGCGATGTCCTTTTTTGAAACAATGAGCGATCGGCGGCAATTCAAATTTCACCTGCTCAATTTTCCCTGGTGTGAATGGCTCCGGATTTTCATAACTCTTGCGGTAACGTCCACGAAAAACTTCCCCGCGAACCAACATCTGGTAACCACCCATCGGGTATTTTTTTTCCGGATCTTTTTCAGCATAAATGTCAATATCATTATAGGAAAGATTATCAGGGAAAACATCAATTACTTTAACAATAAAATCCACATCGGTTGTTGAGATGCTTGTCAATATGTTGGCGATCACGTTACCTGTTACGGTTAGATTATCAGTTAATGTATCCGTTTGAAAAACGAGCACATCCGGTCTTCGCGAAGCAAAACGTTGGTCAGCGGTCATATACGTTCTTGTTCTGTTGAATTGGACGCCATCATCATAGGGAACCGGTTTTTCCGGATCGCTGATATATTGACTGAAACTGCTTGGCGCGGACGGTTTATCCCAACTCAATTTCCCATTTGCCTGTAAATACAGGTTCCTGTCTTCTTTTTCTGCCGGCGGCCATTGACTGAACTTTTTCCACTCATCTACTCCGCTAATAAAAATATTCGCTTCCGCTATTTGAGAAATATCTCCCTTGCCTTTTAAGAAATAATTGAAGAATGGGATTTCTATATTTTTCTGATACCACTCTGAGGTGTTGCTTCCAAAATAGATATTACCCAAATGTGTTCCGTCATTGCTCGCCCATTGTCCATGATACCAAGGGCCATCCACTATCTTATTGAATTCTTTCCCAGGATTATTTTGCTCCGCAGCTTTATAAGCATTCCAGGCCCCCCAACAATCTTCTGCATCAAATAATCCGCCTACCCACAACATCGCGGGCCGCAAATTTTTTGTCGCATTGCGGGCATCTCGCGCTTTCCACCACGCATCATAATTTGGATGAGCATATAGATCTTTCCAAAAAGCAACACTATCCCCTAAATAGTTCGCCAGGTTTTTTAAAGATCCAGTTTCTAGATAGAATTTATAATTATCGTGCGTATAATAATCAAATTCCGAAGGTCCAACCGTAGTTGGCGTTGGGCGCGGCTTTCCGAAAGAAGAATAAAATGAAAAAGCATCCATTTGAAAAAAAGCGCCATTGTGATGAAAGTCGTCTCCAATAAACCAATTCGTAACCGGCGCCTGCGGGCTTACTGCTTTTAATGCCGGATGATTGCTCGCAGCAGCCATGGTTGAATAAAATCCCGGATAAGAAACGCCGAACACACCAACCTTCCCATTATTATGAGGAACATTTCTTATTAGCCAGTCAATGGCATCGTATGTGTCGCTGGCTTCATCAATTTCTTTATCTTTTTTATTTGGATTGAACGGTCGAATATCTTCAAACTGTCCCTGGCTCATCCAGCGTCCGCGTACATCCTGCGTTACCATAATGTATCCTTCCTTAAAATATTCTTTTTTGTATGAATGCCACCAGTCTTTCCATTTGTCTTCACCGTATGGCGCACATGAATATGGCGTTCTCGTCATCAATATGGGATGCGCTTGGGTTGTGTCTTTGGGAATATAAAGAGAAGTGAATAATTCAACACTGTCGCGTGTCAGCACGTAACGCTCGATCTTATAATAGTGCTCCCGAATCCAGACGCTGTCGGCATTCTGCGCAAATACCGAAAAACAAGAGAGTAAAATAATAGCTGTGAAAAGATTTCTCATATTGCTTGGTTTGAAAAATAAATGTAGTGAATTAGATAAAACAGATAATAATTTTGTTTCTCACAGACCTTACCTGCTTGTTCCGGGAGAAAATATTCTTTCTCCCAAAATTTCAAATTGACTAAATTCGATTTTTAAAAACCTAAAACGGTTGCATGTTTAACAGGAGAAAATTTTTACAATCGTCCTTATTGAGCTCAGCAGGATTGGTATTTACAAAAAAGAATTTAGCGAATAATCACCCATCAAATAAAATCATTACCAATGATCCGATCGTTATTTCGACATGGAGTTTTGGTAAAGCAGCAAATGATGAAGCCTGGAAAACGCTTGGCACCGGAGGCCGTGCACTTGATGCTGTTGAAGCTGGGGCGAAAATTCCAGAAGCAGACATGAATAATCATTCAGTCGGTCGGGCAGGCTATCCCGATCGTGATGGTCATGTTACGCTCGATGCTTGCATTATGGATGAGAACGGTGGTTGTGGTTCGGTAATGTGCCTTGAGCATATTGCACATCCCATTTCTGTTGCGCGATTGGTGATGGAAAAAACACCGCATGTTGTCTTGGTCGGTGACGGTGCGTTGCAGTTTGCCTTGGCAAACGGATTTAAAAAAGAAGAATTACTTACCCCCGAAAGTGAAAAAGCCTGGAAAGAATGGCTCAAGGAATCGAATTACAAACCGGTAATTAATATTGAAGAGAAATCATACGGCAATAAAACGACAGCGAGTAATATACCGGTTGGCCCGAATAATCATGATACCATTGGCATTATTGCGATGGATACAAAAGGAAATTTGAGTGGCGCCTGTACTACAAGCGGCATGGCTTTTAAAATGCGTGGTCGTGTTGGCGATTCCCCAATTGTTGGTGCAGGACTATTTGTAGATAATGAGATAGGTGCTGCTACATCAACTGGATTGGGCGAAGAAGTAATTCGGATCGTTGGCTCCCATTTGGTCGTTGAATATATGCGACAAGGATTATCGCCTGAAGATGCCTGTAAAAAAACCGTCGAAAGGATCATCAAACGCAATCCGCAAAAACGAGATGACCTGCAGGTAGGATTTCTTGCATTAAACAAGAAGGGAGAATTCGGCGCATTTGCCATTCAAAAAGGATTTGTGTATTCGGTAAAAAATAATAATGAAGAAAAAATATATTCATCGCCGAGTTGGTTTGATTAACAAATAACAATTAGCGAGTAGCAAGAGCACAGTCAGTATTCACTTGCCATTCGCCACCCAAGTTGAATTCCGCAATAACAATCTATCAACCTATGCTCGAAATATGTTGTTTCAATTTACAATCAGCCCTCATTGCGCAACATGCAGGCGCAGATCGCATAGAATTGTGTGCTGATGCGGCTTCTGGCGGAACAACACCGAGCTTCGGAGTTATTAAAACGGCAAGAGAAAAATTACACATTCCACTATACCCGATCATTCGTCCTCGCGCTGGAGATTTTTTATTCAGCGATGAAGAATTTGAAATAATGTTGAATGATATTGCTCTTTGTAAACAGATCGGTTGCGATGGTGTGGTAATAGGGATCCTGCAACAAGATGGATCGATTGATAAAAAGCGATGCAGCAAACTTGTTCAGTTCGCCTATCCGATGGGCGTAACTTTTCATCGCGCATTTGATTGGACTGTTGACCCGCATCAAGCAATGGAAGAAATCCTCGAGATCGGTTGCGAAAGGATCCTCACCTCTGGACAACAACCATCAGCGCTAGAAGGATCTGAATTGATTCACGAATTAATTCTACAAGCCCATGATCGCATCATCATCATGCCTGGCTCCGGAGTTCGCACGGCAAACATTATTGAACTCGCAGAAAAAACAAAAGCGACCGAATTTCACACTTCTGCCAGAACACAGATTCATTCAAACATGCAATTCATTAATCAAAATATGCGCGAAGACCTGTCTTCGGTTATCGCCGATGAAAACGAAATAAAAAATATTATTGAATTATTATCGTCCCACCATGCATCAACAGATTTGCAACAGTCAAATGCTTAAATCAATTTTCATAAACGCAATCAGTATGAAATCAAAACCAATAATGCTTCTTTTTCTGTGCGTAACATTTTTATTTTCTTCAGCACAATTAAAAAAATTCATCTCGGTTAAAGGCAAGGACATTATTGGCGTTGATGGAAAGCCCTTTCTTATCAAAGGAACCAATCTTGGCAACTGGCTTGTTCCGGAAGGTTATATGTTCAAATTCAGCAACACCAATTCACCCCGACTAATAAACGAGACAATCACAGAACTTATCGGGCCTGACGCTGCCAAATCTTTCTGGAAAAAATATCTTCATACCTATATTACTCAGGCCGACATTCATTATTTAAGATGGACCGGAATGAATTCTATCCGTATCCCTTTTAATTATCGTTTGTTCAGCGGCGAAGAGTACCTGGGTGAAAAAGATATTCAACGTGGATTCCGGTTGCTTGACAGCGTTATATCCTGGTGCAAAAAAGAAGGATTATTTGTCATTCTGGACATGCATTGCGCGCCTGGCGGACAAACCGGTGATAATATTGATGACGGGTATGGTTACCCTTTTTTATTTGAAAATGAAGGAAGTCAAAATCTTGTAGTATCAATATGGAAAAATATTGCTGATCACTATAAAAGCGAAACTACCGTAATGGGCTTTGATTTATTAAATGAACCGATCGCGCATTATTTTAATAAAGAAAAGCTAAACCCTTTACTGGAAATGGTTTACAAAAAAATCACCAAAGCCATTCGTACTGTTGATAAAAATCATATTTTATTTCTGGGTGGCGCACAATGGGATTCCAATTTCGAACCCTTTGGTAAGCCATTCGATAACAAACTGGTTTACACTTTTCATAAGTACTGGACTGATCCTACTCAACAAGTAATTCAGGATTATATTGATTTCCGTGATAAATATAATGTGCCGATCTATTGTGGTGAAACAGGAGAGAATACAGATGACTGGGTGAAAGATTTCAGAATTCTTTTAGAAAAGAATAATATCGGCTGGCATTATTGGCCTTACAAAAAAATCGATAATACAAAAGGGATAATCACTTTCAAGGTTCCAAACAATTATGATACGGTCATTCGGTATGCAGAAACACCAAGAACAAATTTTGAACAGATAAGAAATGCAAAACCGCTAAATATTGATGAAGTAAAGCAGGCGCTTGACGATTTTATAAATAACAGCAAATTCAGCAATTGCACGCCCAACAAAGGTTACATCATGGCATTGGGTTTGCGTACAGATCAATAAAAAAAAATGGAAAAAAGAAAACTGGGAAATTCGGGATTGGAAATCGCACCGCTTGCATTAGGTGGAAATGTTTTTGGATGGACAACGGATGAAAAAACTTCTTTTCGCATCCTGGATGAATTTCTTGGCAAAGGGTTTAATTGTGTTGACACAGCCGATGTGTATTCCCGCTGGGCAAAAGGAAATAAGGGCGGTGAATCTGAAAAGATCATCGGCAAGTGGATGAAGAAAAACGCTGTGCGAGACAAAGTGATCATAGCTACAAAAGTTGGCAAGGAAATGGCGTCGGATAAAAAAGGATTATCAGGAAAATATATTCTCAATGCCGTTGAAGATTCATTAAAACGTTTACAAACAGACTATATTGATTTATATCAATCTCACGATGATGATACAAATACCTCATTTGAAGAGACACTCGAAACCTATAACCATCTAATTAAGCAAGGGAAAGTAAGAGCAATCGGTGCATCTAATTATAAAGCTTCAAGATTGACAGAATCGCTTGCAGTAAGCAAGGAAAATAATTTACCCCGCTACGAGAGTTTGCAGCCCTTATATAATTTGTTCGACAGGAATGATTTTGAAAGAGAGCTTCAAAAAGTTTGCATTGACAACGAAATAGGAGTAATGACTTTTTATTCTCTGGCACGCGGATTTCTAACGGGCAAGTATCGGTCGGAAAATGATCTCTACAAAAGTGCGCGTGGAGAAGGAATAAGAAAATATCTGAATCACCGCGGCATGCGCATTATTCAGGCACTTGATAATATTTCACAGCAATATCGATCAACACCCGCTGCAGTTTCATTAGCCTGGTCAATCGCTCAACCAGGGATCACTGCCGCCATTGCAAGCGCGACAAGCATTGAGCAATTGCAGGAAATAATGCAGCTCACAGAGATAAAATTAGACAATACAACGATGGAAACACTAATGAAAGCAAGCGCTTATTGAAATTACAGCTATCAACCAATTGCCATCAGCCGATAGCTGTAAAAAATTATTGAACTTTTACCTTGATCGTTGCGGCCAGTTTAGCGCCATAGGAGCGATGAATGCCATCCGCATATTGTAAAGTGAGTGTGTGTTCGCCGGGAGTTAATTTTACTTCAGCAGAACTTTGCGCTTTTCCAAAATGCAGATGCGTTGAGTCTTTCGGAACAACTGTTCCTGCCGCAATTGAATCCCCCGCATCGATCAACAAGTGATGATGCCCCGACGCCGGTTTTATTGCTCCCGCCGTATCTAAGGCAATCCCTTCTACCCCAAACTCTATTTTTACCGGCGATTTTACCGTTGCGCCATCTTTCAAATTTTTGAAAAATACCTTCGCCCCTGCAGGCACATCTGGCAAAGGAGCAATCATTGCTGTTGAATCCATATGATGCATCGTTGTATCTTTTGCGGCCGCAGTTGTATCACTGCCGCTTGCCGATTTATCGCCGGATGAATTGCAAGCCATCAATGCCACTAATAAAAAAATGGGAATGAAACTGATCTTTTTCATGATGAATTTTATTTTTTAAATGTTCAAAACAATTACAAATGAAAGACAAGAAAATAATGAGGTACAGAAATAACAAAAAGAGGTCTCGGAATAAGGAAAGATAAAGTTACTACAATTAGTGTTATCCTTTTATCCAAACTGTTTTTTCCCCAATCGGCTTTCTGGTTCCTTTCGCAGAGGGAGTTTGTACATACCCAAGGTAAAAAAATCCCAGCAGCTTATCCGCGGCATTCAGCCCAAAAAAGCTTTTTGCCTCTTCGATATAAGTAACGCCACCGCTGCTCCAATAGCCGCCAAGTCCATATGCAACAACAGATAAAAATAAATTCTGCACGGCGCAGGAAACCGCTTCTATTTCTTCAATTTCCGGAACAAGTCCGCTTCTTTTCATGCCAATGGCAATAATATGTGAACACATTGGCGGCGTTGAGGACAGCATGTCAAATTTTGCCTGCTTGAATTTTTCTCCCGCGGTCTCTTTATATAATGACGATTGAAATGCGGCAAATTTTTTCAGCCCCTCACCACTAAAAACAACAAAGCGCCAGGGTTCGGTGTGCTTGTGTGTGGGCGCCCAGTTCGCATTTTCAAGTAATTGGGTAACGATTTCATCGGGAATTTTTTTGCCCGCGACAAATTGTTCTGGATAAACACTTCTTCGGGACCTTATCAAATCATTTAACTGATCAGCATCAAACAAAGTTTCATTCATTATTGATAGATTTTTTTGCAAATGTAACCCTTATTATGTGCCCGGCGGCTGAATGAACGCGCATCGTTGCGCGCAGGCTTGTATGTCAACGTCAACAATTCTATTCACCTAAAAAAAGAAATTCCATACGATCCGTATGGAATTTGCTTTTTCCAAAAAACAATAATCAGCGTCACTACTGATTTAACTATAAAACCAAACAAGTGATTTAAAAATCTTTTATCATCGCATTATGCAAAGTATTCAGTGACCAATAACCCGGCACAATGATTCGGCGAATCGTGTATAATGGCTCCTGTTCATCGCGCTTTGTAATCAATTGGAAGGCAGCTTTGAAATCTCTTTTCTTCAATTCGGGAATTGCCTGCGGATTCCATAATCCAAATGGATAAGCAAAATAACGAATAGGCTTACCTGTTATATTCTCCAGTTGTTGGGTTGGCTTATCAATTTGTACTGTCCAGTCATTCCCTTTATATTGTTTCACATTATGATGATCCCAGGTATGCGACCCGATTATATTACCAGCATCTGAAATTTCCTTAACCTGTTCTCTGCTCATATAATTGGGGCGATTCAAAGAAACAGTCATAATAAAAAATAAGCCTTTGTATCCGTACTTCTGCATCTCCGGGAATCCAACCGTGTATTGACCGAGATCGGTATCGTCAAAGGTGAGCATGACGGGCTTTTGCGGTAATGGAGCACCTTTGGTCAGGTAATCGTATAACTGATCTGGTGAGATAGTGTGATATCCGCTGTCGGCGAGCATTTTCATCTGTTGTTTAAAAACAGCAACCGGAACGATATAATCTTTTGATCTTTTTGAGTCGGTAGCCCGCCAATCGCGAATTTGATGATAACACAGAACAGGTATTTGCTTCCGGTTAAGTATAGCCGAATTGCTTAATGTTGTTTTATCCGAATTGGCGGAAGCATGAATAGAAAGCGGGATATTCTTCTTTTCAACGGTGTTGATAGCAGCAGGTTTCAGCATATATCCTGCACAAACAAACAGGATAGCAAACACCGATAGTACGGCGATTTTCATGGTATTACGGATTGATCGAACTAAAAAATATTAACGATTTAAACTGTCCTTTTATGCGAAAAATTAATCAAAAAAATATTGTTCTTCCCCAAAGACTCCCGGCAATTTCACACTACACAAATTGTTCGTGAATAAGATTGCCGATCTTTTCTACCAACACATTCTTATTCGTATCACTTTCCCAGCTTTTGCCGGTGAAAGAAATAATGCCAAAATAAACGCTGTTTAAAGTAACCTGGAATGAAGTTGGAGATTTGTCCCAATAGCTTTTGATAGGTTCAATTTCACATAAGTAACGCTTGCCGTTAAATTCAAACGGTATGGAAAAGGGTACAGTGATCATACATTAAAGAACACAAACAACATACCATTTTAACACTAAATAACAAATTGCGTAAAACTGATTTGCGATCATTCGTAAACTCCAGAATAATGTTCGGGCTTTGTCTAAGTAAAACTTCGCATAAGGGGAATAGATAAGTGTTATTGTTTATCTGGATTCCATGGATCTTTCCAAACTATGACCGGCTTTCCATTTTCAACATGTAGTGGAAGCCAGATATACCGCGAATTTTCAAGATCCGTTTTATTCCAGCGATCGGCCATAAAAATGAATTCGTTCTTCTTTCCGTCAATTGTAATTACAAAAGTGCTTTGAGCGTGATAAGTACTGTCTGCATCCGGCCCGGTACATGGATTACCCTGCATTGTCCAGGCACCCAAAATATTTTCTGCACTTGCATACAAAGCTTTATTCGGATCCCAGCCCGTGCAAAGAGAGGTAATCAGATAATATCTCTTTTGAAATTTGAACATTGCAGGTGCTTCACGATCCGCACTGATCAAAATCCGGTTATAGGTGACCGTTGGTGATAAATAATCATCAGACAAAAGGCAAATCTGCATGGTATTATTATCTTCTGAAGAATAGATCAAATAAGCTTTGCCATCATCATCTTTAAATAAAGTCATGTCTCTCGACATTTGTCCATTTGGTCTTACACTCCTGATATAATGATAAGGTCCTGTAGGTTTATCACTTACAGCAACTCCTGCGCGAGCATAACTGTAATCATATTTATCAATATGCATCCACATTACAAAAAGGCGGGTACGTTCATTATAGATCACTTTTGGACGTTCTATTACTTTACTGATATGCAGATCACTGGAAGTATCTCTCTTTGCAGATGCCAATGCAATACCTTCATATTTCCAGCTTAATAAATCTTTTGAAGAATAACAGGAAACACCGCCTGCCTCAACACGATAATCTTCCCAGGAACGGATATCGGCGGCCCGGGTCGTCTTACCCTTTTTTATTTCACCAAACCAATAATATGTATTGTCAAAATAAAGAATTCCGCCACCATGTGCATTGATGGCGTTCCCGTCCTCATCTTTCCAAATTTTTCCCTGAGCAATTGAAGCCATTCTATTTTGAGAAAAAGAAAAATGGTAACAGAATAATAAGAAAGCAAAAAGACAACACTTCATCTATGGTACAATTATAGCGTTAAGTTAGAAAATGATTTTTATTTTTTTGTAGTTCGCAAAAATATTCAGCAATCACTAAATTGCATACACTTCAAAACAAAAAATATGAAATCGATTGCTCTTGTTTCAGCGCTTTTATTGTCTTTATCGGGATTTGCCCAAGATTATTATTTGTTCGTTGGCACTTATACAAATGGAAAAAGCAAAGGAATTTATGTGTATGATTTTAACGCATCCACAGCAAGCGCAAACCAGATAAGCGTTACAGAAACAAAAAATCCGTCTTATCTCGCCCTCTCCCCCGGCGGAAATTATGTTTATTCCGTCAATGAGAATGGAGGCGATCAGCAGGGTGATGTCAGTGCATTTTCGTTTGATAAGAAAAGCGGCCAATTACAGTTCATCAACAAACAACAAAGCGGCGGCGCCGATCCTTGCTTCATTTCCGTGAACAAAACGCGAAAATGGGCGATCGTTGCAAATTATACCGGTGGAAATTTATCTGCATTACCCATAAAATCCGATGGCTCCTTATCACCTGTTGCAGAATTAATCCAGCATTCCGGAACAGGCGCAAATAAGGAACGACAGGAAAAAGCGCATGTACATTCCACATTTTTAACCCCGGACGAACATTTTATTTTTTCTGCTGATTTGGGTACCGATAAATTAACCATCTATCGGTTCAATCCAAATCTATCAAAACCATTGACAAGCATCAAAGATTCTGTGGTGAATGTTGAATCAGGAAGTGGTCCGCGACATTTTGCATTTCATCCTTCCAAGCCCTTTGTATACGTGATTGAAGAATTAACCGGAACTGTTGATGCATATCAGAATAATGCTGGAAAATTGACCCACCTTCAACGTATCAGTTCTGCTCCGAAAGATTTTAAAGGAGATAATGGAAGCGCAGACATTCATATCACGCCCAACGGAAAATTTTTGTACGCAACAAATCGCGGGGACGCCAATACCATTGCCATCTATTCAATTGACACGGCAACCGGAAAATTATCAATAAAAGGCTTTCAATCCGTGATGGGAAAACATCCCCGCAATTTCATTATTGAGCCGGGCGGCAAATTTTTACTTGTTGCCAACAGAGACACCGATAATATCGTCATCTTTAAAATAGATCAGCATTCGGGATTATTGGAACCAACGGGCAAACAGATCGATATTCCAAATCCGGTTTGTCTTAAATTACTCAAGAAATAATTCACCAATAAACATTGTTGTATGAGCGAGTACAACTGGGATCAATTCACCAAACGCATTACCATCAAGGCGTCCGCACAGGATGTGTACAAAGCGTGGGCAACACAGAGCGGACTTGAAAGTTGGTTTTTACGCAAAGCTGTATTCACCGACATCAGCAAAAGGCAACGCGACCCGAATTCATTCGTTCAACCCGGAGATATTTACGAATGGACCTGGTTCGGTTACCCGGATACAGTTCACGAACACCATACCATTATCGAAGCTAACGGTAATGATCACCTTAAATTCAGATTTTCAGGCGGATGCATCGTAACCGTAACGATCAAAAACGAGAATAATGAACTGATCTGCGAATTGGCTCAGGATATGAAACCGGCAGAGGAGAGCAAGCGCCAAATGTTTTTTATTGAATGTAGCAAAGGCTGGGTATTTTATATGACCAATTTAAAATCTATTTTAGAAGGCGGAATTGACCTGCGTAATAAGAATGAAGCGATACAATCGGTGATCAATGCCTGATAATAAACCTTAGGTTGGAAAACCCTATTAAGGCCAAATAAATTTTAATTCTATGACAAACACCGCTGCAAAAAGTTTTGATCTTCACAAAATATTTTTTCTTTTCATTGTGGCTTGCGCTTGTTTTTTCAGCGCCAATGCAGTCTTTGCACAAAAATCAATCGAAGAAAAAAAAGTTAATAAAACGCACAAGAAAAGAATTGAAAAAAGACACCAGAAAGATTCTGTGTGGGAAAAAGATCTGAATATTACCGATACTTCTGCAGCACGCGCCATTAGCCGCATCCAGGACATGAATACTACGCTAAATGACTTTAATGATGTGGTTGACCAGGGTTATGACTCAAGCGATATTTCCGAAAACCTCCCACAATACGAAAGAAGAATCAAATACTATAAAGTCAGCTTTACCAACCTCAACAACAATTTGAATTTAAGCAGGCTCGCTGGCATGCAAGGCAATCTCGATGACATGGGAGATGATCTCAAGGATTGGCAAACCTCTCTCCTTTCCTACTATACCGAACTTGTTGGAATGAATGCGCAGATGCGAAGTATCCTGGTTGATTCCGGAATTGAATCATTACCCAAAGACACAACCCTGCTCATATTATATCTACGACAATTGAATGAATTAAAATTAAGGTTACATTCTACGGATACAGCAACAAAGAAAAATCTATTAAAAATAGATCTGCTGCAAAGCAAAGTTTCCAATGATTATCTTGATGTAATTGCATTGCAAAAACAAATCAAAAGTCTGGTAAAACAATATCGCAAAAAAGCATTTAGCAAAGAATCGGGTTATTTGTGGGAAGGTCCGTCAGCTGATACAAGCTCCCATACATTAAGTTCGATTTTCCAAAGAACGATGAAGGGAAATTCCATGCAGTTGAATAGTTATCTGTCCAATAACTGGGACAAATATCTGTTTGGCATTCCCATATTTTTGATTTTCTTTTTCTGGACCTATGCAAACATCAAAAAAGTAAAAAATAATAATCCCGAATTTTTACCTGAGCTTAAATACATTCAGGTTATTCCGGTTTTTGCTGCATTGGTCATCACCTTAATCATTATACCGTATTTGGACCTGTCGCATCCACCCGCCGTTTATCTAGTAAGCTTACATTTATTATTGGTTATTACCCTTTCATTTCTGCTGATTTCAAAATGGCCAAAACAGCTATTTCATTTCTGGCCAATTTTTGCCATTGCATTTGTTTTCTTCGGCGCTAAAGTGCTGATGTCCAATTCAACTTATTATATCCGGCTCATCACATTTGTCGTAACGGTTTCATCCGCATTGGTAGGTGTTTCGTTTTTAAAAAAAATAAAAAAATATCCCGACTTTTTTCCCGGGTATTTCAGGTTCATCACGGGCATTTATATTTTCCTCAACCTGATTGCCGCTTGTTGCAATCTTTACGGAAGAGCCACACTCGCGCATATTTTCGAGACAACCGCGATCTCCAATTTTATTGAAGCAATTGGGTTGATCATTTTTATACAAATAATTCTGGAGGCTGTGAAGTTGCAATTGGAGGCAGATAAAAAATCAACCCGATTCACTGCTTATCTGAATTATCAAAATGTTGAATTAAGATTAAGCAGGTTACTCACCGTAATTGCAGGTATTTTCTGGATAATCAATCTCGCTCAAAATCTGAATATTTTTGATACCTTATATGATTATGTTTCTGATTTCCTTGATGCAGACAGAGTGGTTGGTAACACAACATTTACGATTGGAAGTATTGTTGTTTTCTTTTTGGTCATTTGGGTGGCAAATTTCTGTCAAAAATATATTGGCTACTTTTTCGGTGACAGTGGAACTGATGATGTGATGCCTGAAAAAAAAGGAAGACTCGGAACTTCTATATTACTGATTCGACTATTGATCCTTACTGCAGGTTTTTTTCTCGGAATCCTCGCTTCGGGAATCCCGCTTGATAAAGTGACCATTGTTATTGGCGCCCTTGGAGTTGGAATTGGACTTGGGTTACAAAATATTGTCAACAATTTAGTGTCGGGTGTGATACTGGCCATTGAAAGACCGATCCAGGTCGGAGATATTATTGACATTGGCGGGAATACCGGGAAAGTAAAAGAGATTGGTATCCGGTCCAGCAGAATGGTAACTCCCGATGGCGCAGAAATTATAATTCCCAACGGAGACATGCTGTCGCAAAAATTGATCAATTGGACCTTAAATAATTCTCACCTAAGGGTTGAGATTGATATCAAAATTGCCGATGGCGCTGATCTTGATCGGGTAAAAGAAATAGTTACTGAAATATTGAAAACCAATGAAGATATTATGCAAACACCCGAACCACAATTACTTTATAAAAATATAAATCAAAGTGGCGCCGATCTGCAAATTCTTTTCTGGGCATTCGATATCAATAAATGGACACAACTGAAAAGTATCGTGTTGCAAAAGATTTATGAAGCCTGCCGCAAAGAAAATATCAATATTATCTGAGGATCGGTTCTCCTTTTTTTGAACACCAGGTAAAAAATTTTTGGTGAGTAAAAACATTTGGTGTAACTTCGATGTTTAAACATTAAATTAATCGATATGTCAAAAGTCAAATGGACCCTCGATCCAGTACACTCAGAAGTTACTTTCAAAATAAAGCATTTAATGATCGCCAACGTTAGTGGAGAATTCAAACAATTTGCCATTGAAGCAGAAACAGAGGATGAAGATTTTACTACTGCAAAAGTTAATTTTACTGCAGATATAGATTCTATTACAACAGGCAATGAGCAGCGTGATGGACATTTAAAAAGCGATGATTTTTTTAATGCAGAAAAATATCCGCAGTTAAAATTCACGGTTACAAAATACGAAGATGTAGATGATGACGGATCTTATGAACTGTATGGCAATCTCACCATTCGTGATATTACAAAACCAGTGAAATTGGAAGTTGAATTTGGCGGCGTAACAAAAGATCCATGGGGAAATACACGTGCAGGCTTCACCATTTCAGGCAAGATCAATCGAAAAGAATTTGGTTTGAAATGGAATGCCGCTACCGAAACCGGCGGAGTCGTTGTTAGTGATGATGTTCGCATCCACGCAGAGATTCAGCTGGTCAAACAAGCATAATAATACTGTTAATAAATTCCTTTTACCGGAGGCATCATTTTATGATGCCTTTTTTATTGCCAAAAGTGGAAATAATTATTTTCGGCATTAAAAAAATATATCTAACTTTCTTTTCACTTACACCTTCTTCTTCGAAAAAAAATTCTCTGTTCCTGACAAAGTTCATTTAACTCTTAACACCAAAACTACGCCAACATGAAAAAAGCTTCTTTGCTAAGCATTTCCATTGTATCTATTAATTTTCTTTCATTTTCATTCTCACAATTTAGTTGCACCCAGTCTGCGCAGGAAAAAACAGACTCCTTATCAGCGCCAAAACAAATGTCGCAGTCCGAAATGATCGCGCGTGGAAAATATCTTGTCCTTAGTGTAGGATGTGAAGATTGCCATTGCCCAAAAATCATGACTCCCCAGGGTCCGTTCCCAGATACAACGAAATTCTTATCCGGGCATCCCGCCGGAAGAAAACTACCGGCAATTGATAAAAATACCCTGAAGCCCGGCAATTGGTATTTGCTAAGCGATGATCTTACTGCTGCTGTTGGCCCATGGGGAATAAGTTTTGCTGCTAATCTTACACCCGATAGTGCAACCGGGATCGGCACCTGGACTGAAGATGTCTTTATAAAAACACTAAGAACAGGTAAACATCTCGGACAAGATGGAGGCAGGCAAATTCTACCCCCGATGCCTTGGCAAGATTTCAGAAATTTCAATGATGAGGATCTCAAAGCAATTTTTGCATTCTTAAAAGCGCTTCCCCCCATCGTAAACAAAGTTCCATCACCGGTTATACCACCAGATGTCTTAAAAATGAATTAATAAGGCTAACCTTTGCTCTATACATAGCGGCGCAGCAATTGCTGCGCTTTTTTATTATGCGCTGAGAAAGGCTTGATTATATTTGCACCATGCATTACGTTTCAGTTGATAGCCTTACAAAATCCTACGGCATCAAACCTCTGTTCACCAATATCTCTTTTAATATAGAAGAAGGCGATAAAATAGCTATCGTTGCCCGGAATGGCAGCGGCAAATCAACATTATTGAAAATTCTGGCCGGCAATGAAACAGCGGATGAAGGCAAGGTTTGGGTCAATAAGGATGTTACTGTTGCCCTGTTTGAACAGGAACCCACATTTATTGAAGATAAATCTGTTGTTGAAAATATTTTTCACCACGATCATCCTGTTATTAATGCGATAAAAAATTTTGAAATATTAAGTGAAGCAGGTGATGTACACAAACTTACCGATGCCATTGTCCAAATGGACGAATTGAATGCCTGGGATTTTGATAATAAAGTAAAACAAATTCTTGGCAAACTAAACATCCACCATATTCAACAGAAAGCCGGCGAATTATCCGGCGGCCAGCGCAAAAGAGTTGCCCTTGCTAAAACCCTTATTGACATTGGGTTTGAGCACAAACATGTTTTGTTGATAATGGATGAACCGACAAATCACCTGGATGTTGAGATGGTGGAATGGCTGGAGAATTATTTATCACACGAAAATGTAACCCTATTATTGGTTACCCACGATCGTTATTTCCTCGATACGGTTTGTAATGAAATTTGGGAAATAGATGGCAGTGATTTTTTTGTTTACAAAGGAGACTATGATAATTATCTTGAAAAAAAAGCGGCTCGCGTTGAAAATGATGCGGCGAGTATTGACAAGGCAAAAAATACATATAGGAAAGAATTAGAATGGATGCGCAAACAACCCAAAGCAAGAACCACAAAGAGCAAAAGCAGGCAAGACAACTTTTATGTTGTGGAAGCAAAAGCAAAACAGAAGATCGAAAATCAGCAGGTAGAATTGCAAATGAAGATGAATCGCCTGGGTGGAAAAATTGCGGAGTTTAAAAAAGTTTATAAGAATTATGATGACAAAATAATATTAAAAGGATTTGATTACACTTTTAAAAAAGGCGAACGTGTTGGCATAATCGGCAAGAACGGCGTGGGAAAATCCACATTCATCAATATTTTACAAGACATCGAAAAGCCTGACAGTGGCAAAGTGAATATTGGCGACACCATTATTTTTGGCAACTATTCCCAACAAGGGCTGGTAATTAAAGAAGACATGCGCGTGATAGAATTTGTAAAAAATATTGCCGAGAATTTCCCCCTGGCAAATGGCGGTTCATTAAGCGCAGCGCAATTCTTACAATTATTCCTATTCTCGCCAGACCAGCAATACACTTATATTTCAAAACTTAGCGGAGGGGAAAAAAGAAGATTACATTTATTATCCATTCTCTTTCGCAACCCTAATTTTTTGGTTTTGGATGAGCCTACAAATGACCTGGACCTGCCAACACTTGGCGTACTCGAAAATTTCTTAAGTGATTTCCAGGGTTGCTTACTGATCGTTTCTCACGACAGGTATTTTATGGATAGACTGGTTGATCATTTACTGGTAATGGAAGGGGATGGGGTAATAAGAGATTTTCCCGGAAACTATTCTCAATATCGCGAGCAATTATTAATGCAGCCCGAAGAAACGGTATCACAAAAAGAACAGCCCACAAACAACAATGATGATCAGAAAGCCGCTCAATCATCAGAAAAGAAACGATTATCATACAAGGACCAGCGTGAATTTGAAATTTTAGAAAAGGACATTGAAGAATTGAATAAAGAAAAAATAATGGTTAGTGAAAAATTAAACAGCGGTATCATTACCTACGACGAACTTCAAAAATTATCGAATCGGATTGGAGAAATATCGCAGATGCTGGATGCAAAAGAAACACGCTGGCTTGAGTTAAGTGAAATGAAATGATCATCCCACTACAAAGTTGTTTTGCAATTCCGTTTTATAATCGATAGCTTTATTATTCCAATCTACCCCACCAAAACATAAGGACCTCTTTTCGCTAATTTATTTTTTCAAACTAAAAAATGCTTCTTTATGAGAAAAGTTTTCGCATTGGTTGCAGGATGCTGCATGTTATTTGCCTGCACCAGCAAGCCTGCAGATTCGTCCACAGCTACTGCTGCCGACACAACGGCATCAGCCAAACCGACTCCGCCATCTGAATTTGCCGATCCCAAATATGTTGCTATAGGTAAGCAGGGTATGGCACAACTTTCCAGTGGCGATATTGATGGATGGATGAGCTCATTCGCAGATAATGCCGTTTACCGTTATTCGGCTGGTGATAGTATTTCAGGAAAGCCTGCCATAACCAGTTATTGGAAAGACAGACGCGGTAACCTTATTGATTCTCTTTCCTTCTCCAAGGACGTCTGGCTTCCCATCAAGGTAAATCAACCGCAAGCTGGTCCGGACATTAAAGGCGTCTGGCTCCTGGCCTGGCATCAAACCAATGTAAAATATAAAAATGGAAAGAAATTGATTTTTTGGGTTCATATTGATATGCACTTTAATGATAGCGATAAAATTGATGTTGTCGTCGAGTATATTGACAGAGCGCCGATAATGAAAGCGCTTGGTAAATAGTTAATTCATTTCTCTTTAAAAACTAAAACGGTGCAGTTAATCCTGCACCATTTTTTTGTCTAAAATTTTGTACCATCTCTCTGACCATATAGAGCATCTGCCATTTATCAATTAAATTGGAAAGATGGTTCGTAAACAACCTGCGTTATCTATATTTGAAATCCGAATTTTCATTTTAATGTTTCAAATACTACACACATGAGAAAAATTTTTCTATCACTCTTTATTCTTTCGTTTGCAGTTTCACATGCGCAAAAAATAGCCAATCCAAAACCCTTTGCCAATTTAATTACGGAGCAGGATCTGAAGAATAATTTGTACATCGTTGCCAGCAAAGATTTTGAAGGTAGGGAAACCGCAACAGAAGGGCAACGCAAGGCAGCCGCCTATATAGAAAGTCATTTTAAATCACTTGGACTTGCACCAGGAAATGGCAATGACTACCAATTGCATTACCCGGTTTATCAGGATTCACTCATCAAGGCAGCAATAACTGTAAACGAAAAATCATTTACGTTAAATGAGGATTTCGCAGTGAATGCCGGCGTTGATTATAATGCAACATTAATGGGTAGTGAAATTGTATTTGCAGGACATGGCATCAGCGATTCAACGCGCGATGATTATAATGGGGTGAATGCAGCAGGAAAGATTGTTTTGGTACTCAATGAAGATGCGGCGGCCCAACAACGCGGCCCAGGAAGACGATTCAATCCTTACCGGTTACAGGACGCAGCCCAGAAACATGGAGCCTCTGCCCTGCTCGTGGTGATGAATAATTTTCCCAGAAGAAATGGCAATGCAAAAGGTAACATGTATCAAAACGCATTCAAAAAAACAATTTATCCAA
This sequence comes from Chitinophagales bacterium, assembly GCA_021323755.1. Taxonomy (GTDB): domain Bacteria; phylum Bacteroidota; class Bacteroidia; order Chitinophagales; family Chitinophagaceae; genus Puia. The sequence continues at coordinate 23,666 of JAJPKJ010000003.1, forward strand.
ACACATTTTATATTTCTGAAAAAATTGCACTGGCAATAATGGGAGATGATTATGCAGCGGCTAAGAACGGGAAGGCGCAACCGAAAACATATGCGGCTGACGTAGAACTTGAGTTTGCCAAAAATACATCCCATTTGCAAAGCAGTGATGTGTTAGGTTATTTGGAAGGAACGGATTTGAAAGATCAGCTCGTGGTTATCTCTGCGCATTATGATCATTTGGGTAAACGCGATTCCCTTATTTGGTATGGTGCAGATGATGATGGTTCGGGAACGGTAAGCATATTAGAAATTGCACAGGCATTTGCAAAAGCAAAAGCAGCAGGCAAAGGTCCCAGAAGAAGTATTTTGTTTCTTGCCAATTCCGGAGAAGAAAAAGGATTATGGGGCTCTGAATATTATACTGATCATCCAACTTATCCGCTCGACAAAACTACCGTGGATTTGAATATTGATATGATCGGGCGACTTGATGATAGCCGAAAGATTGGCGACTCAACAAATTATGTTTATGTAGTTGGCGATGATAAGTTAAGCACAGACCTGAAACAGATCAGTGAGACAGTTAATAAAAAATATACAAAGCTTGAGTTGGATTATAAATTCAACGACCCGAAAGATCCTCAAAGAATTTATTATCGCAGTGATCATTTTAATTTTGCCCGCAAAGGAGTCCCTATCATTTTTTATTATGACGGAATGCTGGACGCAGACTATCACAAGCCAACTGACACACCAGACAAAATCAACTATGATGTCATGGCAAAAAGAGCGAAGCTTGTTTTTTACACTGCATGGGAAATGGCCAACCGAAATGATATGCTAAAGAGGGATATTCCTTTGCAGTAAGGGGAGAACGATTCGCTGTGAGGAAAATGGTCATAGCTATTACCTCGCCGCTCGATGCTTTGCTGTAATTTTGCAAGATCATTATGAACACCACTGCGAAGAAGAGATTTTATCTTATTCTTGTCCTTGGATTATTATCAGCCATCGGACCTTTTTCGATTGACATGTACCTGCCTGCGTTTCCTGCAATCGCTGCGGATCTCCACACCACCATTGCGCATGTTTCTTTATCGCTGTCAAGTTTTTTTATTGGCATTTCTTTCGGGCAATTATTGTATGGTCCCCTGCTCGATCGTTTTGGCAGAAAAAAACCACTGTATGCAGGATTATCACTTTACCTGGCAGCTTCGGTTGGATGCGCACTTGCCCGTTCTGCAGACGCATTGATCTTATTAAGATTATTACAGGCTCTCGGGGGCTGCGTGGGCATGGTTGCCTCTCGCGCCATGGTCCGCGATATGTTTCACGTAAAAGAAAATGCAAAGATATTTTCCCTGCTCATGCTTGTCGTCGCCGTCTCACCCATCATCGCTCCAACACTTGGAGGCTATGTAACGGCCGCATTGAGCTGGCAATTTATTTTTGTGATCCTTATAATCATCAATATCCTCATTCTTGCGGCCATATATTTCATTTTGCCGGAAAGCAGGCAACCCGATCCAAATTTTTCTCTCAAACCAAAACCGATCCTGAATAATTTTTTAGCGGTGATTAAAGAACCGCAATTTTACACTTATGCATTCACCGGCGCCGTTGCTTCTGCCGGATTATATGCGTACATAGCCGGCTCACCTTATGTTTTTATGGAATTATATAAAGTAACGGAAAGACAGTACGGATGGATATTTGCAATGATCGCGATGGGATTGATCGGCGCTAGTCAATTGAATAGTTTATTCCTAAGAAAATATAAAAGTGAACAAATAATCCGCATTGCGTTATTATGCCAAAGCATAACGGGCCTATTACTTTTTGTAGGCGCGATCATGGGAACAATAGAACTATACAGCACCGTGTTCCTGATTTTTATTTTTTTATGTTGCCAGGGATTCACATTTCCAAATTCGTCCGCGCTTTCCCTGGCCCCATTTACCACTATCGCGGGCAGCGCATCTGCATTGCTGGGCGCAATTCAAATGTGCATCGGTTCGCTGTCAACCGTGCTCGTAAGTTTCTTAAGCAATCATACTGCCTTGCCAATGACTGGAGTGATGGCCTGTTGCGCAATAAGCAGTTTTCTCATTCTTAATTTGGGCAGAAGAATTATTCGCTATAAAACAAATATCATTGAAGTAGAAGAACAAACAGCAGACATGATTGGAGAGATATGAGATGCTCGAATTTGTTTTTCGCATAATTCACTATTCATTATTCATTACCGATTATTCCTTAAATTCGACAGCCAAACGCATCACTGCCTGCCATGACTATACTGATTGTCCTATTTTGTATTCTTTTGTTGGTTGTTTTGATCACCTGGGGAAAAATCAATTCATTTCTTGCATTTTTAGTGGTGTCTTTATTGGCCGGATGGTTGCTTGGTATTCCATTAACGAAAGTCGTTCACTCTGTCCAGCAGGGCATTGGCGATGTGCTGGGTTCCTTGGTTGTTATTATTTGTCTGGGCGCTATGCTTGGGAAATTAGTAGCTGAAAGCGGCGCAGCCCAACGCATCACTTCTACCTTACGAGGCGCCTTTGGAGAAAAAAATATTCAATGGGCATTAATGGTAACCGGTTTTATTGTCGGTCTTCCCCTATTCTTCGACGTAAGTTTTGTGTTGATGATACCGTTGGTTTTTTCAGTCGTATACCAATACAAATTACCGGCTGTTTATGTTGGCTTACCCATGATGGCTGCCCTTTCGGTAACACATGGTTTCTTACCACCCCATCCTGCGCCCGCAAGTCTAGTTGCTCAATTCAACGCCAATATGGGGTTGACATTATTATATGGATTAGCCATCGCTATTCCGGCTGTAATACTTGCCGGGCCTGTGTTTGCTCAAACATTAAAAGGGATCAAATCAACGCCGTTGCAAACCTTTCTTCCCAAAAATATCCCGGAGGAGAAAATGCCGGGATTTGCAAATAGCTTCATTACTTCTTTATTACCTGTCCTGCTGTTGATCATTTCCACGCTCATAACGTTCATCAATATACGAAGTGAGTATGTTCGTTCAATATTCTCTTTTTTTGGTAACCCGGTTGTTGTCATGCTGATCGCATTGACAGTTGCTACTTTTACTTTGGGGATTGGAATGGGAAGAAAGATGACGGACATCATGAATCATTATGCCGATGCGGTGAAAGATATTTCGCTGATACTACTAATAATCGCCGGCGCAGGCGCATTGAAACAGGTATTTATCGATAGTGGGGTTAATCAACAGGTTGCCGCGAGTTTAAATGGACTTTCAATCAATCCATTAATTTTAGGATGGCTGATCGCCGCTGTTATTCGTGTTTGTGTAGGGTCTGCTACCGTAGCGGGTTTGACTGCTGCAAGCATTGTTGCCCCCATTCTTATTCAAACCCATACGAATCCGAATTTGATGGTGCTCGCTGTGGGTGCAGGAAGCTTAATGTTTTCTCACGTTAATGACGGAGGCTTTTGGTTGTTCAAAGAATATTTCAATATTACTGTGAAAGAAACTTTTCTTTCCTGGTCACTAATGGAAACGATTATTTCCGTTGCCGGATTAGCCGGAGTGATGATCTTACATTTATTTTTATAAAATAAAAATTATGTCGGCAGAAAAAAATCTTATTGAACTTGGATTGACATTACCGCCGGCACCGCCGCGTGGTGGCGTTTACAAACCGGTATTGATCGATGGAAAGCATTGTTATGTTTCCGGTCATGGTCCATATTTAGGAAATGGAAAATCGATCACAGGAAAAGTTGGAAAGGACCTGAATGAAGATGAAGCAAAAAAAGCAGCTCAGCAGGTCGGGCTTGCCATATTGGCTACATTAAAGGAATATCTTGGCTCATTAGATAAAATAAAAAGGGTGATCAAAACGCTCGGCATGGTCAATGCAACTCCCGAGTTTGAGAAACATCCTTATGTTATTAACGGATACAGTGAATTGTTTGCAAAAATTTGGGGTGATGAAAACGGCGTTGGCGTAAGAAGCGCCGTGGGCATGGGTTCCCTCCCTGGAAATATTGCTGTTGAAATTGAGGTGCTTTTTGAATTACATTGAGTCCGCACGAAAAGGTCCTTGGTCACCAGATGGACTTGGACCTCCGGCTTCGGGCTCCGGACACCTAACAAATTAGCTATGCACGACTGGTATGAAATAAACAATATTGCCGAACTTGATTCTCCGGCTTTGGTAATTTATCCTGCGCGCGTTAGGCAAAATATTCGAACCGCAATCGAAATGATTGGTGATGTGAAAAGATTTCGTCCCCACATCAAAACAAATAAATCCCCTGACGCGACAAAATTGTTAATTGATGCCGGCATAACCAAATTCAAATGCGCGACCATTGCAGAAGCAGAAATGTTGGGAATCTGCAATGCAAAAGATGTGTTGCTTGCTTATCAGCCCATTGGACCAAAGTTGAATCGTTTCATGGATCTTATTAAAAAATATCCATCAACAAAATATTCATGCCTGATCGATAATATTGAAGCAGCAAAAAAAATGAGTGAGGCTTTTTCAGCCATTGAATTAAACGTTCCGGTGTATATTGATATGAATGTTGGTCAAAACCGCACGGGCATTGAACCTGGCGAGCCAACAATAAAATTATATTTACAAGCTTCACAGTTAAAAGGGATCACCCCGGTTGGATTGCATGCATACGATGGTCATATTCGTGATGTCGATTATGATGTACGCAAACAAAAATGTGACGAATGTTTTGAAAAAGTACTGCAAACAAAAAATGCAATAATGCAGGACGGATTTGACGAGCCGATCATTATTGCTGGTGGCTCTCCAACTTTTTCCATTCATTGCAAAAGAAAAAATTGCGAATGCAGTCCAGGCACATTTATTTATTGGGATAAAGGCTACTGCGATCTTTGTCCCGAACAAAATTTTCTTCCCGCAGCGCTGGTAGTAACAAGAATCATTTCGTTTCCGGATAAAACAAGGATTTGCCTGGACCTAGGTCATAAATCCATTGCTGCTGAAAATGAAATTACAAAGCGTGTTTATTTTATCAATGCTCCCGAATTTAAAGCCATCAGCCAAAGTGAAGAGCATTTGGTTGTGGAAGCAAATGAAAATCATCCATATAGGATCGGTGATGTGTTTTATGGAATGCCGATGCATGTTTGCCCTACAATTGCCTTGTACGAACGTGCCTATACCATTATCAATAATGAATTAAATGGTGAATGGAAAAATACTGCCAGAGACCGGAAAATTAGTTTGTGACCATTAAACTGGAGTGTAGCGTTTTGAAGGATCAAATGCAAGATAAGATCCGGCTATGCAAAATAGAATTACGATGGATGAAAGGATTGCGGCTTAACGATGTTCAATAATATGACCATTGTCGGTATCTGCAGCTAATGGATAATCGCTTTATGCTGTCAGCAAAAAAGAAAAAAACAAACTCAAAACTAAAAATCAATAATGTTCACCATAGATGCCCATTTAGATTTAAGCATGAACGCGATGGAATGGAATCGCGACCTGCGGTTATCCATAAATGAAATTCGTGAAAGAGAAAAACATAAGACAGACAAACCCGATAGAGGCAAAGGAACTGTTTCATTACCGGAATTAAGAAAAGGCAATATCGGGCTGGTTGTTGCCACCCAAATTGCAAGATATGTTGCACCCGGAAACGCTTTACCGGGTTGGTTTTCGCCGGAACAGGCGTGGGAGCAAACGCAGGCACAGCTCGCCTGGTATAAAACAATGGAAGAAGAAGGAGAAATGGTACAGGTAAATAATTTAGCCTCTTTAGAGAAACATTTGCACAAATGGAATAATGAAAATCAAAAAAAAGCAATTGGTTATATACTGAGTTTGGAAGGTGCAGATTCAATGGTAAATGTGGATTATCTTGAAAGAGCTTATCAATATGGATTGCGTGCGGTTGGTCCGGCTCATTATGGACCTGGTCGTTATGCAAATGGAACTGATGCAACCGGAATAATGCATAATAAGGGATTGCAGCTATTAAAGAAAATGGAAGAACTGAATATTATCCTTGATGCAACACATTTATGCGATGATGCATTTTGGCAGGCCCTGGATAACTTTAACGGCCATGTTTGGGCAAGTCATAATAATTGCAGGGTATTTGTAAATCACAATCGTCAATATAGTGATGAACAGATAAAAGTATTGATAGATCGGGGTGCAGTGATCGGAGGTGCTATGGATGCGTGGATGCTTGTTCCGAATTGGGTCCGTGGAAAATCAATTCCCAAAGAAATGAATTGTGATTTGGAAAAAGTGGTTGAGAATATGGATCACATTTGCCAGATCGCCGGAAACGCCCTGCACATCGGTATCGGCTCGGATCTTGACGGCGCATTTGGAAAAGAACAAAGTCCTTATGATCTGGAGACCATTGCTGATCTTCAAAAAATACCCGCTTTATTAAAAACACGTGGCTATTCCGATGAAGACATCAACAACGTCATGCACGGAAACTGGTTGCGTTTTTTGAGAAATGCGTGGATCCAGACA
>JAJPKJ010000024.1 GCA_021323755.1 Chitinophagales bacterium
GATCCACTTATGAAGTGATGGTCTACCAGGAAGACATCATCCGTGTCGTGCATGAGTGGGCGGGGCTCACGATGGCTGAAGCGGATCTGCTGAGGCGTGCTACGAGTTTTAAGTACCGCGTGAAGGACCAGATGGGTTTTTTGCGCGAAAAGTTTTTTTCCAATTGTAAAACGCTGGGGTATCCCGATGCGACTGTCGCCGAAGTATGGCGCCAGATCGAAAGTTTCGCGGAATTCAGTTTTTGTAAAGCACATTCCGCATCTTTTGCGGTTGAGAGTTATCAAAGTCTCCATTTAAAGACTTATTATCCCCGCGAGTTTATGGTCGCGGTCATCAATAATTTTGGCGGATTCTACGGAAGAGAATTGTATTTCTATGAACTCCATAAAGCGGGTGCGGTCATTCATGCGCCATGTGTCAACAACAGTGATATCGAAACAAACATCAAAGGCATCGATGTCCATGTCGGTTTTCACCATATCAAATCCCTGCGAGGCGTGGTGGCAGAAAAAATTGTGGAAGAGCGCAATGCGAATGGAAATTTTTTGCACTTGCAGGATTTTGTTGAGCGGACCAATGTAAGTCCCGAGCAATTAAAAATCCTGATCCGGGTCGGTGCTCTGCGCTTCACCGGGAAAAATAAAAAGACGCTGCTCTGGGAAGCAGTGCTCTTTGAAAATAAAAATGCAAAACATATTCATCCACTTGAATCACTTTTTGTGCAGGATGAAAAAAAAATTGATCTGCCTCGCTTGCCCGTTTACGAAATGGATGATGTCTATGATGAAATAGAGATATTGGAATTCCCGGTGGGAAATCCCTTTGACCTGGTCCAGGAGGATCCTTACCAATTTTTACGGGCAGCAGCAATGAAGGATCATGTGGGGAAGGTAGTGACCCTGCTTGGCTATCATATCACGCACAAGCCGGTCAGCACCGTCTACGGCGATGCAATGAGTTTCGGGACATTCATTGATGTATACGGTGACTGGATAGATTCGGTACATTTCCCAGAAGTGCATAAAAGAATGCCTCCCAAGTCAGGGTTTTATAAAATTACCGGGAAAGTGACGAGTGATTTTGGAGTATGCAGTCTCGAAGTAATCAATCTGGAAAGGGCCGCGATAAAAAAAAGAAGATCAACCCTGCTCACAAAAAAATGAATGTCTCCGGTCGTCATATCACCCATTTTGATCTCGACGCATTTTTTGTCGCGGTAGAATGTTTAAAAAATGCGAAGTTCAAAAATAAACCCCTGCTTGTTGGCGGGAGTGGTGATCGGGCGGTCGTTGCCGCCTGCAGTTATGAGGCGCGGAAGTTCGGGATCTATTCTGCCATGCCGATGCGGCTTGCAAAAAAACTCTGCCCGGAAGCGATCATTATTTCAGGCGATATGGAAAGTTATTCCCGGCATTCGCGTGCTGTCACCGACATCATTGCTGAAAGTGTTCCGCTCTATGAAAAATCTTCCATTGATGAATTTTATATTGATCTAACGGGTATGGATAGATTTTTTGGCTGCCAGTTATTTTCAGAAGAATTAAAAGCGAAGATCACCCAGGAAACCGGGCTTTCGATAAGCTTTGGGCTGGCGAGTAATAAACTGATCAGTAAAGTTGCCACCAATGAAGTAAAACCAAATGGACAAATTGAAATCCCGTTTGGGGAAGAAAAAAATTTTATCGCGCCGCTGGGTGTGGAAAAACTTCCAGGCATCGGGCGGGAGCGGGCAGAGATGCTTTACCAGATGGGCGTAGAAAAAATCGAGACCCTGAGCAGGATACCGGTGGAAGCTTTATTCAAAGCGCTCGGAAAGGATGGTATTGAATTTTCGCGTAAAGCAAACGGTATTGATGAAACTCCGGTTATCCCTTACCGTGAGCAAAAGTCCATTTCAACAGAAAGAACATTCCAGACAGACACGATCAACATAGAATTTTTACACAGCGTGCTTGTTCGCATGACAGAAGAAATTGCTTTTGAATTGCGTAAACAAAATAAACTCGCGGGCTGCGTCTCGGTAAAACTCCGTTACGCGAATTTTGACACGGTCTCCAAACAATCGGTCATTGCTTATACCGCAGCAGATCATATCCTGCTGAAGGTCGCGCGGGAACTCTTTGACAGATTATTTGAAAGAAGAATGCTCATTCGTTTACTCGGCATCCGTTTCACGCATCTCATCCCGGGGAATTACCAGATCAATTTATTTGAGGATACCGAGGAGACGATCAAACTTTATCAGGCTATCGACAGCGTGAAATACCGTTATGGTCCGCAATTCCTCAGAAGGGCAAAAGCGATAATAAAAAATGGATGATCAGTCCTACCACCAAAAATCACCAATTCCTATTTAGTCTAAAAAAGCAAATGCTCTGATGATTTGGAGGTAATTGAAGAAATATCTAGCGATTTAATTGGAAATAGGCAAGCTGATGGCTTTTTAATGATAGCTCTTTTTGAACCGTACTTGGGCTGAATATTGATTTTGGAAAAAACTTATTTCCTAACTATGCCTGCGCTCCAAACATTCGGTCACCATGAGATAAATAAGGAGTAAATTGAGGATGGCTTTTTTCTGACCAGGTTAGCAAATTCCAAATTGGGTTGTTTTTACTTGCATAACAGATGATAAATAATTATGAAATTGAATGAAACTCATATTTTGATCATCAATGGTGGTTCATCGAGCATTAAGTTTGCCATATATAAGATAGAAGATTCATTGATTCAGTTATTGCACGGCGAAGTTGCCAACATTGGCAATGAGCATTCAAGACTTAGTTTTACTGAAACTGACTCTCATCAAACAAATAGCATCAACATTAATGCGGCTGATTATCGTGATGCAGCAAATTCCCTTATCAGCTGGCTTGAAAAGCAAAAAAATTTTGACTGTATCACGGCGATCGGTCACCGGATCGTGCATGGTATGAAACATTCCGCACCTGAAAAGATATCTCCTGCCTTGTTGGAAGAATTAAAAAAGATCAGCGCATACGATCCTGAACATTTACCTGAAGAAATTTTGTTGATAGAAATTTTTAAGAAACGTTATCCCGCGATACCACAAGTGGCCTGCTTTGATACTTCATTTCATACTTCAATGCCAACTGTTGCTAAAATGTTGCCCATTCCGCGAAAATATTTTTCCATGGGCATTCACCGGTATGGCTTTCATGGTCTTTCTTATTCCTACCTGATGGAAGAGCTGTACAAATTGGGTGGAGATAAGATTGATAAAGAAAAAATAATACTGGCGCATCTTGGAAATGGTGCGAGTCTTGCTGCAATAAAAGAGGGAATAAGCGTTGACACGAGCATGAGTTTTACACCAACAGCAGGAATACCAATGAGCACACGCACCGGCGATCTGGATCCGGGTATTGCGTGGTATTTAATCCAGGAAGAGAAATTAAGTGCAAAACAATTCAACCATTTGATCAATCATGAGTCTGGTCTGCTTGGTATATCTGAAACAAATTCGGATATGCACGAACTATTGATGCTGCAGTCTGCTGACCATCGTGCCGCTGAAGCGATAGAATTATTTTGCTACCAGACAAAAAAATGGATCGGCTCATTTGCCGCTGCACTCGGTGAGTTGAACACCTTGGTATTTTCGGGAGGTATCGGGGAAAATGCGCCCGAGATCAGGAAACGAATATGCAACGGACTTCAAATATTGGGCATTGAGCTGGATGAAAAAAGAAATGAAAATAATGAAGCAATTATTTCTGCTGACCATTGCCGGGTCACGGTTCGTGTTATGAAGACAAATGAGGAACTGATGATAGCAAAATTGACTTGTCAAGTATTGGATTATTCCATCAAAGACTAAAATCATTTTATTATGGGACTTGAAACGCTCGATATAGAAACCCAAACTTTATCAACAGATCTGTTGCAAAAGATAAACGCTTACTGGCGTGCTGCCAATTATATTTCCGTCGGTCAAATCTATCTGCGCGATAACCCTCTTTTAAAAGAGCCATTAAGACCGGAACACATCAAAGCAATGTTGCTGGGGCATTGGGGAACAACGCCAGGACAAAATTTTATTTATGTGCACCTAAACAGAATAATAAAAAAATACGGACTGAATATGTTCTACATTTCAGGTCCGGGGCATGGCGGCCCGGCCCTCGTTGGGAACACTTATCTTGAAGGAACTTACAGTGAAGTATATCCAAATATCAGCCAGGATGAAGAAGGGCTAAGAAAATTGTTCATGCAATTTTCTTTCCCCGGCGGAATTCCGAGCCATGTTTCTCCTGAATGTCCCGGCTCGATGCATGAAGGTGGGGAGTTGGGATATTCACTCAGTCATGCATTTGGAGCTGTCTTTGATAATCCTGATCTGATCGTATCCTGCGTAGTGGGTGATGGTGAAGCAGAAACCGGTGCGCTCGCTACTTCATGGCATTCTAATAAATTTCTGAATCCCGTAACAGATGGAGTTGTACTGCCTATTTTGCATTTGAACGGGTATAAAATCTCTAATCCGACGATACTTGCGCGAATAAGTAATGAGGAACTGGAACAATTATTCTTTGGTTATGGGTGGAACCCATATTTTCTCGAAGGGGACGACCCGAAGCAGATGCATCAGAAGATGGCTGCTGTTCTTGATACGGTGATCGAAGAAATAAAAACCATAAAGGCGGATGCATTGAAAGATAGTTCTTTGGGGCGGCCGCGCTGGCCGATGATCATTTTAAAAACGCCGAAAGGTTGGACTGGGCCAAAGTTTGTAAATGGGTTGCCCGTTGAAGGAACATTTCGTTCGCACCAGGTACCGATAACAGACCCTGGAAAAAATCCAGAGCATCTTAAACTACTGGAGGATTGGTTGAAGAGCTATAAACCCGAAGAGCTTTTTGATGCAAAAGGCCGACTGCTTGCTGAATTATCTGATCTGGCGCCTCAGGGCGATAATAGAATGGGCGCTAATCCACATACGAATGGTGGTATTTTACTGAAAGATCTTCACATGCCGAATTTTCAAAGTTATGGAATTGAATTGCCGAACAGGGGAAGTGTTGGACCGGGTGATACCAAGGTTTTAGGAGCATTCATCAGGGATATTGTTGCTGCCAACAGAGAGAAAAGAAATTTCCGGATGTTCAGTCCTGATGAAACATTGTCGAATAATCTAAATTCCGTTTTTGAAGCCACCGATCGCCAGTGGGAAGCAGAGACGATTGAAATAGATCAGTTTCTCAATAAGGACGGGCGCGTCATGGAAATGCTGAGCGAGCATCAGTGCGAAGGATGGCTTGAAGGTTATTTGCTAACGGGCAGGCATGGGTTATTTAATTGTTACGAAGCTTTTATTCACATCATTGATTCCATGTTCAATCAGCATGCAAAATGGCTGAAGGTTACATCGCAACTTCCGTGGCGAAGAAAGATCGCTTCTCTAAATATTCTTCTCACCTCTCATGTATGGAGACAAGATCACAACGGATTCACTCACCAGGATCCGGGATTTATTGATCTTGTGATCAATAAAAAAGCAGAAATAGTCCGTGTGTATTTGCCGCCAGATGCGAATTGCCTTTTATCGGTGATGGATCATTGTTTGCGCAGCAGGCATTATGTAAATGTTGTTGTAGCAGGTAAACATCCTTCGCCGCAGTGGCTTTCGATGGATGAAGCCGTTATTCATTGCACGGAAGGAATCGGCATTTGGAAATGGGCGAGCAGTGATGAAAATGCCGAACCCGATGTGGTGATGGCCTGTGCGGGGGATGTACCAACGCTCGAAACACTCGCTGCAGTTTCCATACTCAGAAAAAAAATACCTGGTTTAAAAATACGTGTGGTCAATGTGGTAGACCTGATGAAACTGCAACCACAATCAGAACATCCCCACGGATTAAGCGATACTGATTTTGATATGTTGTTCACGAAGAACAAACCGGTGATGTTTGCTTTTCATGCTTATCCATGGCTTATTCACAGACTGACTTACCGAAGAACAAATCACAGCAACATTCATGTACGCGGCTATAAAGAAGAAGGCACGATCACCACGGCATTTGACATGACGGTACTCAATGATCTGGATCGGTTTCATTTGGTTATTGACGTGATTGACAGGATCCCACAATTCGGTGGTACCGCAGCTTATCTGAAACAGGAAATGCAGGACAAATTGGTTGAGCATAAGAATTATATTCGCGCAAACGGAATGGATATGCCGGAGATTCGAAATTGGATATGGGAATAATAATATTATTTGAAAAAAGAAACACATAGCACGAATTCCAATTTGGTTAAAGACATTATCATTGGCATGTCTGATGGACTGACCGTTCCATTTGCGTTAACCGCCGGATTAAGCGGTGTGCTCAACACCACCCATCTGATCATCATTTCTGGTTTATCTGAGATTGCAGCTGGTTGTATTTCCATGGGACTCGGTGGTTATCTTGCGGGAGAATCGGAAGTAGAACATTACGATTCAGAATTGAAAAGAGAATTTAGTGAAATTGAAACTGTTCCCGAACTTGAATTGAAGGAAGTAGAAGACATTCTCAATGATATGGGTGTGGAAGAGACCTTGAGTAAACAGGTGGCATTGCAAATCAGCAAAGACAAAAACCGCTGGGCAGATTTTATGATGAAGCTTGAACTGGAAATGGAAAGACCTGCAAAGAACCGTGCTGCTAAGAGCGCAACTACCATCGCGCTTTCATACTTGGTAGGAGGATTTATTCCCCTTTTCCCTTATATCATTATTCAGGACAGCAAACACGCATTGTATGTTTCATGTATCGTTACCATACTTGCTTTAATGATATTCGGATATTTCAAAAGTAGAGTTAGCCGTCAACCCGTTCTAAAAGGAACCATTAAAGTAACAATAACGGGCATTGTGGCTGCCGCTGCCGCATTTTTATTAGCAAAAGCGGTGAGTTGATTTTTGAATTGCAGATAAAATACCAAGATCAATATGACAAAAGAAACTTAGTCAAACTGACCGGTATAGAGTTCGTAATATCTTCCTTTTTGTTTCAATAATGCTTCGTGGGTCCCGCGTTCAATTATTTCACCGTTTTCCAAAACCATTATTTCATCAGCATTGTGCACGGTTGACAAGCGATGCGCGATCACCAGGCTTGTTCTTCCCTGCATCAATTGGTCCATTCCTTTTTGTATAATTTGTTCTGTGCGTGTGTCGATGGAACTTGTTGCTTCATCTAGAATCAGTATGGCAGGTTTTGCGACCGTTGCGCGGGCAATGTTGAGTAATTGTCTTTGTCCCTGGCTGAGATTACCGCCATCGTTTTCTAAAATGGACTGGTAGCCCTTTGGCAAACGGGTGATAAAAGAATCAGCGCCGGCGAGAATGGCTGCATCAATAACTTCTTTATCTGTTGCTTCTAATTTTCCGTATCGGATATTTTCCATCACCGTTGCCGTAAACAAATGGGTATCCTGCAACACCATGGCGAGTGAGCTGCGCAAACTGTTTCGCTGTAATTTTTTTATATCAATTCCATCAACCGTAATTAGCCCGGATTGAATATCATAAAAACGCGGAAGCAGATTGGTGATGGTCGTTTTACCTGCGCCGGTAGAACCTACGAAAGCAATTTTTTGTCCGGCTTTTGCTCTTAAGGAAATATTTTTTAAGATGATCTTGTCCGGATCGTATCCAAACATCACGTTGCTGAATTGAATGTCGCCCTTTACATTCTTTAGGGGGATCGCGTCCGGCAAATCCGGGATCTCGGGTATTTCGTCCAAAATTTCGAAGATGCGCTCAGCGCCGGCCAGCGCGGATTGCAGGCTATTGTATTCGCTGGAAATTTCATTGACTGGTCGGCCAAATTGACGGGAATATTGCAAGAATGCAGCTAAGCCGCCGATATCGAGTCCCTTTAACACCGCCAATAGACCACCCACTGCAGCGGTTAGCGCAAAATTTATTGTATTCAGATTTTGGATCACCGGCATCATCACGCCGGAATATAATTGTGCCTGTGTGGCTTTGTAGCGAAGATCATAGTTGATCGCTTCAAATTCTTTTGCGATATTTTCTTCATAACAAAAAACCTTGACTACTTTTTGCCCGGTTATCATCTCTTCCACAAAACCATTTACCGCTCCCAATGCAACCTGCTGGCTTGTAAAAAACTTTTTACTTCTTTTTATAATTTGGGAAGCTACCAGTAACATTAATGGTACTATAACCAATGTAACCAGTGTAAGTAACGGGCTTATATAGATCATCATGACGATGATGCCGGACAAGGTCAGTGCACTAGCAAGAAATTGTGTAACACTTGTATTGAGTGAATCGCTGATATTATCGATATCATTGGTGAAGCGGCTCATCAGTTCTCCGTGAACATGCGTGTCGAAGAATTTTAATGGTAAAGATTGTATACGGTTAAAGAGATCTATTCGGATAATGCTGATCGTTTTTTGTGCAACAACGATCATCAGACGATTTTGAAAGATGCCAGCAATTGAACCCAAAAGATAAATGCCTAACAATAAAAAGATCATCCTTGCCAATCCGGGTATATTATGTGGGAGAATATATTTATTAATGATGGGGCGCAATAAATAAGAACCCACGAGTGTGGTTGTCGTGTTAATCAGCAACAGCGCAACAATGATCAACAACAAAATTTTTTGCTTTCTCAGATATTTCCACAAACGAAAAATAACCTGTTTTGAGTTTCGGGGTTTCTCCACGAAAATCTTTCCCCGCCTTCCGGGAAGTCCCGCCGGTATTGATTTAATATTTGTAGGCTCACTCATACCTGATCCACTTCTTTTAATTGTTGTGAAAAATAAATTTCCTGGTAAATGGAGCTTGTCTTTATTAATTCATTGTGTGTACCGCTGCCAATTATTTCACCATTATCCAATAAGATGATCTTATCTGCAGATTGTATCGAGCTAATTCTTTGTGCAATAACAAAAGTGGTGGTGCCATGGAGATGTAGTTTTAAAGCTGCTCTTATTTTTGCATCAGTAGCAGTGTCTACGGCGCTTGTGCTATCATCCAAAATCAATATTGGTGGTTTTTTTAAAATGGCACGCGCAATACAAAGCCTTTGCTTTTGTCCGCCGGATACATTTACGCCACTTTGCCCTAAAATAGATTCATATTGTTTTGGAAACGACATGATGAAATCATGTGCCTGCGCATCTTTTGCAGCAGCAATAATTTCTTCATCAGTTGCATTGATGTCTCCCCATTTTAAATTTTGTCTGATGGTGCCGGAAAACAATTCATTTTGCTGCAGCACCATGCTTACTCCGTTGCGGAGGTTTTGCAAAGTGTAATTACGCACGTCAGCATCATCTACCAAAATATTTCCCCGGGTGACATCGTAGAGTCTTGGGATTAATTGCACGAGTGTACTTTTAGAAGATCCTGTTGCTCCAATGATGGCAACGGTTTCGCCGGGGTTAATAATTACATTAATATTTTTTAATACATATTCACTGCCGTCTGCATGATATTTAAAAAAAACATTTTTGAATTCAACCTTCCCTTTATGTACATGTAAGTCTTTTTCTTTGGCCAGCGGGGAATCAATAATATCCGGCTCTGTATTCAAAACTTCCAATATTCTTTCAGAAGACGCGCCTGCTCTGGAAAAAGTCATGATTGTCATAGAGAGCATGGTGAGCGACATTAATATTTGTGTGATATAGGTAATGAACGACATCAACTGCCCAACCTGGAATGTGCCCGCGATGATTTTATTTCCCCCGAACCAAACGATCGCCACGATGGAAACATTCATGACCAGCTGCATCACCGGCATAATAAGTACCACAATGCCTGAAGCTTTCACTGACATTTCTCTTAAGTCTTCATTGGCGCCACCAAATTTTTTCTTTTCAAAATCTTCTCGCACAAATGATTTTATAACACGCACGTTGATCAGGTTTTCCTGTACAACTGCGTTTACTTTATCAAGTCTTTTCTGCATCTTCTCAAAAAAGGGGAACCCGCGACGCAGGAGAAAATAGATACAAGTGGATAATACAGGGATGGCTATTGCAATAACGGTAGCCAGCCCGGCATTGATCTGAACTGCGATAATGGCAGCGAATAATAACATCAGAGGTGCACGAATCAATAAACGGAGCAACATCACGATGACATCCTGTAAGATGTTTACATCGTTGGTCAGTCTGGTCGTTAATGATGAAGAACTGAACTTATCCAGGTTAGAAAAAGAAAATTGCTGGATCTTATTGAACATGCCTTTCCTGAGTTCTGCTGAAAAGCCGACGGATGCTGTTGACGAATAATAAATATTACCAACATTTGCAGCAATAGCGATAATGGATAGTCCAACCATCAGGCCACCTGTTGTGAGAATATAATGCAGGTTTTTTTGGCTGATTCCCTGATCAACAATTTTTGACATGAGTGCAGGCTGAAAAATCTCACAGACAACATCCACAATAACCAGCAGGGGAGCGAGCCATAAAGCCTTTTTATATTTTAATAAGTAAGGGAAATATTTTTTCATAACCACAGTAAGAATATATCATTTTGCAGTGGACATTTTAGGTCCGATTTTGCAATCTCAGGTAAAACCATCTTTTGGTTATCTCCGCCGAAATAATATAAGCGCTTACAATGAGCAACATCCATCCGTAAAAGCTAAGCGGTAATTTGACGAAACCAAATAAATTTGAATATGGCAGAAATGGCAGTGTAAATACAAATAATAAAATAAGACTTGTCGCGATTAATAAATATTTGCCCGGCAGACTTTTAAAGAAATGTAATCTTGTACGAACAACAAGCACGATCAAGGTTGCAGAAATAACAGATTCAACGAACCAACCTGTTTGAAATGTTTTTTCGTTCGCTTTCATAAAAAATATCAGGACACCAAATGTCAGGTAATCAAATACTGAACTGAGCAAACCGAAAACAATCATAAAACGTTGAATGAATTTTATATCCCAGCGATGCGGTTTATCCACTGAAATGGGATCGACACGATCTGTTGCGATCGTCATTTCCGGAAAATCCGTCAGTAAATTGGTAAGCAATATTTGTTTGGGCAACAATGGTAGAAAGGGCAGGAATAAAGATGCTCCTGCCATACTGAACATATTGCCGAAGTTTGCGCTGGTCGCCATAAAAATATATTTCATGGTATTGGCAAATGTTTTTCGTCCGGCAACAATACCTGCGCTGAGCACATTCAGATCCTGGGTCAATAAAACAATATCAGCTGCTTCTTTGGCCACATCAACGGCGCTGTCAACCGAAATGCCTACATCAGCGGTATGTAATGCTGGCGCATCGTTGATACCATCTCCCATGAAGCCAACCACATTGCCGCTCTTTTTTAAAAACATAATGATCCTTTCTTTCTGATTGGGCTCTATTTCGGCAAAAATATCTGTCCTTGTTGCCTGCTGCATAAGTGCATTGTCACTCATCTCGTGTATTTGTTTACCGGTAAGTATTACTGCGTTCTCAAACCCGATCTGTTTGGCAAGGCTATCGGCGACCAGAGCGTTATCGCCTGTAATTATTTTTAATTGCACCCCAAGTTTTCGAAGGTTAGCGATCGTTTGTCCTGCATCTTTTTTAGGAGGGTCGAATAAAGTGATGAAGCCAAGAAAGGTCATATCTTTTTCGTCATTGCGCGTAAAATCTTTTTCGTTGCTGCCATTTTTATATGCAACACCCAGGACGCGATAACCGTCCGAGCTTAATTTGTGATATTCCTGGTTTATGGCGGCGAGCTTATCATTCATCGGTATGACTTGTCCGCTCACTGTTTCCGCCTTATCGCATATATCAATGATGGAGCTTAATGCACCTTTGGTGACCGCAAAATTTTCTTTTTCATTTCTAACCTGTATGGTTAAGCGTTTTCGGATAAAATCATAGGGTATTTCGCATTGGATGGAAAAAGTATTCTCCTTGTTTTTATATTGTGAACAGATGGCTTCGTCGATCGGGTTGTGAAAACCTTGCTGTAAAGAAGCATTTAGCCAAGCAAATTGGAGCGTTTTTTCCGAATGATTTCCTTCAATATCCAAAGCATCTTTTAATGTTACGATCCCTTCTGTGATTGTTCCGGTTTTATCGGAGCACAGAATATTCATGCTGCCAAAATTTTCGATCGACGATAATCGTTTTACGATAACTTGTTGTTTGGCCATTGATCTTGCCCCTGTGGCAAGGTTAACGGTAATGATTGCAGGAAGTAGTTGCGGTGTCAATCCAACTGCCAGTGCCAGGGAGAATAAAAAGGAATCGAGGGCTGGTTTATGCAATAAAATATTGAACGCGAAAATGATGAGGACAAGGACCAAAGTTATTTCCATCAGCATGTAGCCAAAGTGGCGGATTCCTTTTTCGAAATCTGTTTCGGGGGATTTTGTTCTCAGGCGATCTGAGATTTTTCCAAACTCTGTTTCCTTGCCTGTTTTAATTATCAATGCAGTTCCTTTGCCGCTGATAACATGCGAACCCATAAATAAAGAATTGCTTCTTTTAGAAAGTGGTGCGTCCGCCGGAACGATGCCCGGATTTTTTTCCACCGGGAATGTCTCGCCGGTAAATGCTGCCTCATCTGTAAATAATTCCTGGGATTCTAACAGTAAACTATCTCCGGGAATTACATCACCTGCCGACAAAATGACCACATCACCTGGAACTGCATTTTCAACAGGCAATTCAACTTCCTTTCCTTCTCTGATGATTCGGCAACGTATCTGCACCATTTTTAATAATTCATCCACAGCATTGGCCGCTCCCCGCTCTTGCCAAAAACCGAGGATGCTGCTAATTAAAATAATGATCAGTATGATAACAGCATCTGTAAAATCTCCCAGGCCCATGGAGAGCAATGCTGCACCTATCAATAAAATGGTGATCGGACTTTTGAACTGCGATAAAAAAAGAATGATCGCTGATGATTTTGAACGAGGCTTGAAAACATTATAGCCATATTGTTTCAGCCTCGATTCCGCTTCTGCATTTGATAAACCTTTTGCCGGGCAGGAAAGATTCTTAAATGCATCTTCCTGCTTAAGGTTCCAAAAATGTTCCAAGGGAGAAGATGAAGATACAGGTTGCATTTATGAGTAAATTATTTTAGCATGAGAATGATTAAAGTTAGAGATTTGAAAGCAGACTTTCATTTAAGAAAAAATAGGGGATCCCGATACTTTCTTATTTAGTAACTGTCTAAAGCGTTTTCCAACTATTTTTTGGCAGAAGCGGAAGATAATATTGAAGGAGTTTGATCACTTTCATTGGGTGAAAATAGTCAGATTGCATTAAAAGTTTGACCTTATTCCATTTACACTACGTATATACGTTTACGTTAGAAATCGAAATCAAAATAGAAAATTATTTTTCGGCTGAAATGACCAGGGAGGAATAGTTCATGGGCAGGCTTTTGCTGACCTCATTTTTATTGCATTCTCTGATGACCTCTTCTTTTATTTTTTCTCGTGTCGCATCATTGGTTTTGCTCAAAAGGCTTATCACAGATTCGGATATCTCTGTCCTGTTCAGCCAGTAATTTTCCGCATTTCCAAAATCCACGGTGCCCGAGATTTCTTCCACGACAATATTTTTAAAACGCGCCTGTTCAAATAAATTTTGCATTAGACCCTGATTTGCGCAACGGAACATACCAGGTGCATCCGGGGAAGATGGCGCAAGATCCAGGTGTCTGGACAGGACCTTTGTCATGGTCGTATACCAGTCATTTTTTTCCGCAAGGTTCCAGACACTGACTGCTACCTTAGCCCCGGTCTTGCAGACCCGGAACATTTCCCCCGCAGCAAGAGCCATATCCGGGAAGAACATAAAACCCATACGGCAACTCAACTTATTAAAAAAATTGTCGGGGAAAGGAAGATCAGAAACATCGGCTGTTGTAAATGAAATATTATTTATCCGCCGTTCCGCCGCATACCCTCGTGCAATGGCAAGCATCTCTTCTGACAGATCGGTCGCATACACCTGACCGTTAGTAGCGAGCGCAGCTATCGAAAAAGCCGGCTCTCCTGTCCCTGAGGCGATGTCCAGCACGATATCATCCGCTTTGATTTCCAGCGCCCCGATGATCCCTTCACCCATCGGCTTTAAAAAGTTCATGGTGAAGGAATCCCATTTCTTCCAGGCAGCGGAAACCTTGTTCCAGGAGTCTTTCTGTATTTCATTAATGGACTTCATATCTTCATTCATGCGATAAAAACATCAAAGATAGCGAGAAGCGGGCGATCCTGACCTTTGTGATAATTGTAGCAAGGATTTTGCTGCATAATGAGAGACCACAACCATTTTTTATGAGAAATATCTTTCTTACCCTTACTCTTTTCTCCCTGCTTGCTCTGCAGGTTCAGGGACAACTCACTGCCAAGCCTGCCTGCGGACTGTTTACTGTAGACATCCTGAATGGCACCATCAATAATCTCAGGCCAAATCTCAATGAACAGGAGATCAGAGAACAGCTTCCCTGTTATAGCAGCGATCCCAAAAAGGATAGTACATGCGGCCGCACGCTTTTATTTACGGACCGCGATGTGAAGATCTTCCTCCAACGTAAATATGTGGAGATCGGTCCGGATTTCAAAGGAAAACTCAGCATCCCCCTGATCGGTGCAAACCGTGACGTTTTGTTCAAGTGGCTCGGAAATCCAAAAATAAAGGATACGGATTGGGATGCCTTCCAGATGCAATATGGGACCCTTGTCCTGCACTATGATAAGGGAAAGGTGAAGCTGATTCAATTCAGCACGCAGGGAACGGAGCAGCTTAGTCTCTGTCAATGAAGAAGGGGTATTTATTGTCCTGAATTCTTATCATGATCTTTTGCAAAAGTGAATAGCATGTATTTTTCCCGGAATCGGTGATGCTAGGAGAAATTAATCCCTTGGGTATTGATTTTTCATCGGAGGAGTTTGGTTTTTTTATGACTTGCCTGAAATGGAGCGGATGATAAAAATGACAACAACGATCACCAGGACAACTGCCAATACACCGACCCATACGCCGGCTTTAAAGATGCCTCCAATTACCGCACAGCCAGAAAACATCAACAAACTCAAGCAGGTGAAAAAAAATAAAATAGTTCCTTTCATGATCAGAATTTTAAATTGAAAAATAAAAGTCAGATCATATGACCTGACTTCTCTCTTCGTGGTTTTCCCGCACTATCTAATTTCTTCAGCCGACTGGTAATTGATCCCATTTTCCGCAACATCACTCAGTAATTGGTCGGCCTTTTTTTCTTCATCAAGTGTTGTTTCTAAAATATCGGCAATATTATTCAATGAAAGGGTACGCGCAAGTTGCGCAAGACCTCCATAAGTTGATATTTCATAATGTTCTGCTTTTTGACCCGCGAGAATAAGACCAACGTCTCGTGTTGAGGTTCCCGCTTCGGTTTCTTCAATGATGCTTTTTCCCTCTTTGGTGATTCCTTCAATGGCTTCACATTTTTTTGCCTGCGGTTTTTCACCCAGGATATCAAAAACCTGTTCGAGTCTTGTTACATGTTGCCTTGTCACTTCAAGATGATCGCCAAAAGCATGTCTTAGTTCCTTGGAATGTGCTGCTTTCTGCATTTTGGGTAATGTTTTTACCAGGTGTTTTTCGGCCCAGTAAATGTCTTTTAATTCATCTTTAAAGAATTGTCCAAGCATCGAATCATTTTTTCCCCGTGAATTATTCATACGAGTATGAGAATTTTTTTGGGAATCGGTTGTTTTGCTTTTCATACGCAATCTTTTTATTTGTTATTATAATATGTTACTGAAATTTCATGCCAATCCCATCTGAGTTCAAACTACGCGCCATGATCAAAAAATCGAGTAATCAAATCCACAGTAGCCGGTAATTTTTTGTGCAGCCGGTTCAAAAGCTTATTTCCGTTATTGTAAACAAAACCTGGTTCCAAACTGGATGGACCAAGAGCGTAGGCTTAACTTATACATGACCGTTATATATTCAGAGATCAATACTAAAGTGTCGCATTCAGCAGCAGACCCGTATAAAGATGGCATTATAGTTGAAATATATTTTTTTATTCCTACCGGTACTTACTCCCGCATCGCCTGTCTGCATATACACCTTTTTAAAAAAAGATCATGAAAACATGTTTATTTTCATTTTTAACCTGCTGCCTGCTGCTCATCACAGCGGATGCAGCTACACAATCGCTGACGGTTGTAGATCATCGCTTTCAGCCATTTAGCTACAGGTATCCCTTCTCAAACGGGATATTTACCAGTAATGTGCCTCTCAATGAGATCAGCCCCAGGGCTTTCAGGCATTTCTTAAAAACCTTCCCCCAGATCAATGACGAGAAATGGACGATGACCTCCCAGGGAATTGTTGCTTCATTCGTATACAATTCTGCTTTCCATAGAATTTGCTAATCTAAAAACGGTTCATTCCTTTTTTCTTTTACTTATTATGAAGGGAAGGATTGTCCTGCGGAAATCAAAAAAATAACTGCCGTTTATTATCCCGGTTTTGCAATAAAAAATGCGGTAGCATTATTTGATGGAACAGAAGAGGTTTATGGATTGACCATCTTTAATCATCAAATCAACCGTTTGCTGGAATATCATGATGGCGAATTAAAAATGATGGAAGAATACAATGAACAGCAATAATATTAAGGGAGGAAAATTTCTGTTTTTTCTTAGGAACCTTTCCGGCTTATTTAGGTGCTGGATAGCGCCCTGAATAAATTTAGATATCTCTCGTTCTTGATAATGGCGTGGCGTCAGCAAGCTGTGAAAATAAATTCACAAAATATGTCCTCATTTCTTTTGTGTTGAGAAGATTCCACGCGATGAAAGTATTGTTCGATTATCGGGGGCAAAAGCAAAATGCACGACGCCGTGCATTTCACTCAGGATCAAAACCTCCGTTTCAGTGAGGTTTTTCGTTTCTGCCTATGTACTTCAGTTTTGAAAACTGCTTCCGGAATATATCTTTCAAAAGCCGTGCCTTTCCTCAGTGAAAATAGTGTCTGGTCTTCTTATTCCGGTATGTAAATATGAAATTCTGCTCCTATGCCCGGTTCGCCGACCGCCGAAATGAACCCGTTATGATTCTCCACTATTTTTTTTACGATGGCAAGCCCGATACCGGTGCCCGGGAATTCCTCTTTACCATGCAAGCGCTGGAACATTTCGAATATCCGGTAACGATACTGGGGATCAAAACCGATTCCGTTATCAGCGATGGTGATATGGCAATACATTTTTTCAAATGAAGCCGCTCCGAAATTTATTTTCCCGCCACTTATCATCTCACTACTGACCCTGATATGCGGGGCCGTGCCTGGCTTGATAAATTTGAGTGAATTACTGAAAAGGTTCATGAGCAATTGCCTGAACTGAAATGGTATGATGTTAATCTTGCATAATGTTCCCGTTTCAATGCTGGCATTTTTCTCTACAAATGATTCATTCATTTCGTTTTTTACGTTCTCTATGATCTCACCGAGATCCGTGAGAACGAATGAACCCGCGATCAGACTAAATCTTGAATAAGCAAGCAGATCATCAATGAGCATTTGCATGCGTTTGGCTGTGAGTTGCATCCGGTCAAAATATTCCTTGCCTTTTTCCGAGAGATTTTGTTTTTCTTTTTCGGTCAGCAGACTTGCATAGGTTTGTATCTTACGCAGTGGCTCCTGGAGGTCGTGGCTGGCTACATAAGCAAATGATTCGAGTTCTTTATTCATTTTTTCAAGCTCCTTATTTTTCTCCTCTAGCTGCTTTGCATTGGCCTTTATGGCGTCATCGGCTTTTTTCTTTTCTGTAAGATCACGTATGAATTTTGAAAAGCCGACGATATTTTTTTGGTCGTCATGTAATGCCGTAAGTACGATATTACCCCAAAATAAAGTTCCGTTCTTTCTTACCCGCCATCCTTCATGTGCCGCTCTTCCATTTTCCATGGCCTCTTTTAGTATTTTTTCCGGAATCAAATTTTGTTTGTCCTGCGGCGTATAGAAAACAGAAAAACTTTTTCCGATGATCTCATCAGCCTTATATCCTTTTATTTTTTCAGCCCCTTTATTCCAGTTCTCAATGATCCCGCTGGTATTAAGAAATAATATAGCATAATCCTGGACTTCATCGATCATCAAGTGATATCTTTCCTCACTTCTTTTCAGTTCGGCATTGATCCGGCTCAGTTCCCGTGTCCGATTTAATATCTGGTCCTCTAATGACTGTGAAATTATTTTTTGCTCAGAAATATCTCTAACGATACCCAGCATTCTAAAGGGCTTTTTATTTTCATCAAAGAAAAGCTTGCCTCTTGCATTTATCCAGTGAATGCTTTTGTCGGGCCAAATGATACGCACTTCGTAATCAATCTTTCCATTTTCAATCACCTGCTTAAATGCTTGCTCACGGATACGCATGTCTTCGGGGTGGATGGTGTTGATGACCTGCTGATGGGAAATCTCTCCCTGGTCAAGTCCAAAAATTTCACAGAATCTTTTTGAACATATGAACCTATCGGTTACAATGTTCAGATCAAAAGTGCCTAGCAAACCGGACTCAATTGCCAGCCTTAAACGTTCTTCACTATCCGCAAGTTTTTTCCTTGCTTCGATCTGATCGGTAACATCATATCCCATGCATAATATTTCATTGGACTTGCTGTTGCTGTTATACAGAGGTTTAAAGATGAAATTTACATACACCTCCTGTAGTTTTCCTCCCTGATTAAGATAAGCGAGACTTTCATTTCCGAAATATTCCTGCCCCGTCTTATATACATTTTCTAGTATTTCCAGGTACGGTTGGTCCTTTAGTTCCGGAAGGGCGTCAATCAACTTTTTCCCGATGATACCTTTGGTTTTGCCCCACAGATTAAGGGCTTGGTCATTTGCAATATCGATGCTGAATTCAGGTCCGGTCAAAAGCGCTGTGGCAATGGGAGATTCCAGTATCAGGTGACGGAACCGGTTTTCACTCTCTTCAAGTTTTTTTAGTACGCTTACCTGTTTTGTCGTTTCCTGGCATACTACAAGGACAGCTTCAATTTCATCTTTTTCATTTCGCACCGGGCTATAACTAAATGTCCAGTAAACATCCTCGACAGATCCGTTTCTGAATATGGGTATGAGTTGATCTTCACTCCATGTAGCTTGTCCGGTATTCCTTACCTGGTCAATCAAGGGTTTGATGATATGCCATATTTCACCCCAGCAATCTTCAGCACGCTGTCCTAAAGCTTTGGGATGTTTGCCTTCATTTCCGAGACTTGGGCGATAGGCGTCATTATAAAACTGTATCATTTCAGCTCCCCACCAAAGGAACATGGGGAATTTTGAGTTAAGAACTATACTTAAAGTAGTGCGCAGACTTTGTGGCCATTTTTCAGGGTCTCCAATTGCAGTTTTACTCCAGTCTTTTGAACGGATTAGTCCGGCCATTTCACCGTCTCCTTCGAGAAACTTAAGTGTTCGTATTGAATAATCAGGGCTCATTGATCTGCTTTAACTATTTAATACAAATTGATGTCGCGATGTCTTTGGCTCACTGGTTTCCAAAGTCAGGCGGGTAACATTGAATATGACCTGTTTTAATTCTGTAAATGTTGCCGGTTTGCGAGCATAATACCGGGCTCCCTTTTCATATAACTGGTTAATGACCTTCAATTCAAAAGAGGTAGAGAAAATGACAACAGGCAGATCCGTTAGTGCAGGAATACGTTTGATCTCCTCCATACATTCAATACCATTACGTCGGGGCAGGTTGAGATCAAGAAAAAGCATTGCTAAATGCTCAGTCAGACCCTTCAGTGTCTTAAGAAGCTCTTCCCCATTGTGAACGATCTGGAGTTCAGATGAAAAAGGCAACTCCTGAAGAGCCTGCGAAAAGAAATCGCAGTCATCTATATCGTCATCAGCAAGAAGGATCCGAACAGGAGACTTATCCATATTCCAAATTTATCAAATATCGGAATGTATGGATAATATTTTTATCAACCCTGCAGCGGCGAATAGAAAATGCGGTATAGTACTAACGTGTATGAATAATCGAAAGTGGGATATTTTTACCGTAAGTAATAATGTACAAATCCTTATAATAAAGTCGAGCATCTACGTATATTGATATGCGTTATACACTGACTATGCCTTTCAGATAAAAGGTCCCGCGCGAGGGCGGGACCAGATTTTGCTTCAGCATGAAAGTGTCAATAATTTTTGATGATGCCCACCGAAAGGCTATCCGTTCCGTTCAATCCGTTTTGATAACCTTTTGCATAAAGTGTATATACACTGTTGGCGGCAAAGGAGAAGGAGCTTGTATCGGCAATACGAGTGCCTTCATTATTTTGAACGGCTACCGTGTAAGTTCCGGGATTGATGCTCATGAATGCCGACAACGAATCGGCACTTAATAATCCTGAACCGACATAGGTCAGGTTATTATCATGAATGGTATCGGTACCGTTGATCAGCGAAACGAATAACGGTGCTGAATTTGATGACAGGTTGATAAATCTTACTTCAGCCTGACCAGAAGTGGGCAGTGTAGATGGATCATTCAGCAGTAAAGCTTTTAAATGTCCCGATGAATTTACAGTGTCATAAACAAAGAGGGTATAGTAGCCATTATTTGAAATATTAACGGCTGTATCCACAACATAGGTAGTTCCATTCGCACTTACCCTGATGGAATCAGTACCCGGTACCAACCCCAGGTAAGGACTGCCACCACTGGCGCCAGAGACCGATCCATAAGCGATCCCGCCTGCCGGGGTCAGGTTGGTAGATCCGGAATAAATATTATAGGAAGATGTTGTGGGCGATGCATTAACGAATGCAATGTTTGCTGTACCCGGGTTTGTTGTTCCAGAGCCGGAATTATTTTTCTTGCTACACGACGCTGTTAAAAAAATTAAAAAAACTGCGATAACCGGCACACAGTTCCTGAACAGCGATTTTTTTTCTGACGATCTCATACGTTTTTCTTTTTGTTATTAAAAAATGTTTCAATAAGATTCAAATCAAACCTCAGGCCTGAGAAAATGTAAAGGCAACAAGGAAAACAGATGTGAAATTTTTTGCTGAATTGCTGAATATATTGGTCAGATGTTAATGTCGCGTTGAAATAATTCCACTGCAAAAAAAGATTTGTGGCTTTCCTCTTGCAGTACCATAAGAAAGTAAATAACATGAGAATGAGTGATTTTAATATAATGGAGTCCTCAAAACAGATCGGGATACTTGCTGAAAAGGGCGTTCTGCTGGCCAAGAGACAGGAAGGTTGTTTTGCCATCAATCTTTTTCAAATAGACGGATTTTATGCAGAAATATATTGCCATGTAGGGCAGTGCAGGATCAAAATGATCAGGTGTTTTAAGGAAAGTTCAGGGATTGATTATTATCTGGAAGACATAGACATTTCCGGGCTTATCGGATGATGAAATAAGATCATTATTTAAAGCCAATGAAAGCTTTTGCTGTCTTAGTTTTCGAAAAACCAGAGCCGGACTATCGCATTAACGATGTCTGTGAGTTTTTGGTAAGAATCCGGTTTTGTCAGAAAACAACTTGCGCCCAGTTCATAGGACATTGTTTTGTCACGACCCAGGTTTGACGTCGTCAGCACAACAATGGGTACCTGCGCAAATTTTTTATTAGCTCTTATTTCCTTTAATGCCTGCATTCCGGTAATCCCCGGCATGTTCAGATCCAGCAAGATAAGATTTGGGAAACTGGATTGTTCATCGTTGAGATTATGCAATAATTCGCCGGCGGTTTCTATGAAGATATAATCAATGGTCGGATGATTTTCCAAAAAAGCCTCTAAAATTATCTGGCGATCATCCGGATCATCATCGACGATAAAAATAAGGTTTTGTGATTTTGATTTCATCGAATAATTTTTACTTGACCGGCCCGAGTTTTCCCTCAATAAAAGTATTAATCATTTTTTATTTATTAATTACTTCAAAAATATTATTTTTGTTATTACCCTCATTTACCGGAATCTATAGTTGAGCATTTACACACTCGCATTCTGTCACAAAGGACAGAAGGCACAACTATATCCAAATTCAAAAACGGTAACCATGGGAACCTACAAAGATCACGCTTCTGTTATTTCCAAATCAAAAGAATCAAATATTTCCAAATCAAAGGAATCAAAGCCTAATGGTAAAAGCAATTCAAAAAGCGGACCATATAACGGCAATGGGCATGAGAAAAATGGTATCGCCATAGAAAGCGATGATTACAAGACACTGCTTGCCATTCTCACCGAGGTAAAGAAAGGAAATTTCACCGTAAGAATGCCCATTGACAAAATGGGTGTGCAGGGTAAAGTTTATGATACCCTAAACGATATCATTTCTTTGAATGAACAGATGATGCTTGAATTTACGCGTGCGGGAAATATTATTGGCAAGCAGGGAAAGCTTACGCAACGCATAGAATCCCCCAGCGCGAAAGGATCCTGGAGTACTGGTGTTGAATCACTGAATTCGCTGATTTCAGATCTTGTTCACCCGACCATCGAGATCGCCCATGTGATCAGTTCGGTTGCAAAAGGAAATCTTTCACAACAGATGCCGCTGGAGATCGGCGGTCACACGCTGCAGGGAGAATTTTCCAGGATAGCAAAGGAAGTAAATGATATGGTGAAGCAGTTGAATCTGTTTTCGATGGAAGTGACACGTGTGGCCCGTGAAGTGGGATCAGAAGGAAAACTTGGAGGACAGGCAAAAGTGAAAGGCGTTGACGGAGTGTGGAAAGACCTTACCGATTCTGTGAATCAAATGGGAAGTAACCTCACTGCCCAGGTAAGAAATATTGCCGAAGTAACAACTGCCGTTGCAAAAGGTGATCTGTCCAAAAAGATCACAGTAGATGTGAAAGGAGAAATTCTTGAACTAAAAAATACCATCAACACGATGGTGGATCAGCTCAATTCTTTTTCTTCCGAAGTAACCCGTGTTGCACTTGAAGTGGGAACGGAGGGTAAACTCGGGGGGCAGGCTCAGGTGAAGGGTGTTGCGGGAACCTGGAAAGATTTAACGGACTCCGTGAATCAAATGGCAAGTAACCTGACCGGACAGGTAAGGAATATCGCCGAAGTGACAACAGCGGTTGCAAAAGGGGATCTCTCCAGGCAAATTACGGTGGATGTAAAAGGAGAAATTCTTGAACTAAAAAATACCATCAACACGATGGTAGATCAGCTCAATTCATTTTCATCGGAAGTAACGCGTTTTGCACGTGAAGTGGGATCAGAAGGAAAGCTCGGTGGTCAGGCAAAAGTGAAAGGCGTCGGCGGGGTTTGGAAAGACCTGACCGATTCCGTGAATCAAATGGCAAGTAATCTTACCGGACAGGTGAGAAATATTGCTGAGGTGACAACAGCCGTTGCAAAAGGGGACCTGTCCAGAAAAATTACCGTGGACGTAAAAGGAGAAATCCTTGAATTAAAAAACACCATCAACACGATGGTCGATCAGCTTAACTCATTCTCATCAGAAGTGACACGTGTGGCGCTTGAAGTGGGAACAGAAGGCAAGCTTGGCGGACAGGCGCAGGTGAAAGGGGTTGCGGGAACATGGAAAGATCTGACGGACTCTGTGAATGGTATGGCAAGTAATCTGACCGGGCAGGTAAGAAATATTGCGGAGGTAACGACCGCCGTTGCCAAAGGTGACCTGTCCAGAAAAATTACCGTGGATGTGAAAGGAGAAATTCTAGAACTAAAAAATACCATCAACACGATGGTGGACCAGCTAAATTCCTTTGGTTCGGAAGTTACCCGTGTTGCCCGTGAAGTGGGTTCGGAAGGAAAACTGGGAGGACAAGCTGATGTGCCGGGTGTTGGCGGTACATGGAAAGACCTGACGGATTCAGTAAATAAGATGGCAAGTAATCTTACCTCTCAGGTGAGAAATATTGCGGAAGTGACAACCGCGGTGGCAACCGGTGACCTTTCACGAAAAATTGATGTGGATGTAAAAGGAGAGATCCTTGAATTAAAAAATACGATCAATACCATGGTGGAACAATTGCGCGGCTTCGCTTCTGAAGTAACGCGTGTTGCCCGTGAAGTTGGTTCGGAAGGAAAACTGGGGGGGCAGGCGGCTGTTGAAGGTGTCGGTGGCGTATGGAAAGACCTGACCGACTCTGTCAATGGAATGGCCAGTAATCTTACCGGTCAGGTGAGAAATATTGCTGAAGTAACAACGGCAGTTGCCAAAGGGGACTTGTCAAGAAAGATCACGGTGGACGTGAAAGGAGAAATCCTTGAGTTAAAGAATACCATCAACACCATGGTGGATCAGTTGAATTCATTTGGGTCAGAAGTAACACGTGTGGCCCGCGAAGTAGGCTCGGAGGGAAAGCTCGGCGGACAAGCGGACGTACCCGGGGTTGGCGGAACATGGAAGGATCTGACAGACAGTGTAAATAAAATGGCAAGTAATCTCACTTCACAGGTGCGCAATATCGCTGAAGTAACAACGGCTGTTGCCAATGGAGATCTGTCAAGAAAAATCACAGTGGATGTTCAGGGAGAAATTCTTGAATTGAAAAATACGATTAATACGATGGTCGATCAGCTTCGTGGATTTGCGTCTGAAGTAACCCGTGTTGCGCGTGAAGTGGGAACTGAGGGCAAATTGGGCGGACAGGCAAGTGTGCCTGGTGTTGCTGGAACATGGAAAGACCTGACGGACTCTGTGAATATGATGGCTGGGAATCTCACGGCGCAGGTGCGCAATATCGCCGAAGTTGCTATTGCCGTTGCCAATGGGGATATGTCGAAAAAAATTACCGTGGATGTGCGTGGCGAGATTTTGCAGTTGAAAGAGACACTCAATACGATGGTGGATCAGTTGCGTGCATTTGCTTCGGAAGTAACACGTGTTGCGCGTGAAGTGGGGACCGATGGAAAGCTTGGTGGGCAGGCCTTTGTACCCGGTGTTGCCGGAACATGGAAGGATCTGACCGACTCTGTAAATCAAATGACCGGAAATCTTACCGCGCAGGTAAGAAATATTGCAGAAGTGACAAAGGCGGTCGCAAGCGGTGACCTATCAAAGACAGTGGCGATTGATGTCAAGGGTGAAATCCTTGATCTGAAAAATACCATCAACACGATGGTGGAACAGTTGAATTCATTTGCATTTGAAGTAACGCGCGTTGCACGTGAAGTAGGAACGGAAGGTAAGCTCGGGGGACAGGCTGAAGTGCGCGGTGTGGCAGGAACCTGGAAGGATCTGACAGACTCGGTGAATATGATGGCTTCGAATCTTACCAACCAGGTGCGCGGTATCGCCAAAGTGGTTACTGCCGTTGCAACAGGAAACTTAAAACAAAAATTAGCGATCGTTTCCAGGGGTGAGGTTGCACAACTGATTGATACGATCAACGAAATGATTGATACCCTTGCCTTATTTGCAGATCAGGTGACGACGGTTGCCCGTGAAGTGGGGGTTGACGGAAGATTGGGGGGGCAGGCAAGTGTGCCTGGCGCTTCGGGTATCTGGAAAAATCTTACGGAAAATGTGAACCAGCTTGCACAAAATCTTACGACGCAGGTGCGATCAATTTCTGAAGTTGCCTCTGCAGTGACCAAAGGGGATTTGACAAGAACCATTCGTGTGGAAGCAAAAGGTGAAGTGGAAGCTTTGAAAGATACGATCAATCAGATGATCGCGAACCTGAAAGAAACAACATTGCGCAACCAGGAACAAGACTGGCTGAAATCAAACCTTGCGAAATTCACGCAGATGTTACAGGGACAAAAAGATCTGAAAACGGTTACCCAAAGAATCTTGTCCGAGCTTGCGCAGGTGGTAATGGCGCATTACGGCGCATTCTATGTATTGAGGCAAGATGAAGACACCCAAAAAGTCACGCTCAGTCTGTTCTCTGCCTATGGATATAAATCCGAAAGAAATATTCCTACAGAGTTTGCTATCGGCGAGGGTCTGGTGGGACAGGTTGCTTTTGAAAAAGAAAGGATCATTCTTTCCAATGTGCCCGGCAATTATATAAAAATCAATTCAGGGTTAGGCAGGTCAAAGCCCGCTAATCTGATCATCCTGCCGGTGCTGTTCGAAAATAAAGTGAAAGCAGTTATTGAACTGGCATCACTCGATGCATTTAGTCAGACACATCTTAACTTTTTGGGACAACTGACTGAAAGTATCGGTATCGTCTTGAACACGATCGAGGCGAATACAAGAACGGAAGAGCTGCTGGCTCAGTCTCAATCACTGGCTGGTGAGCTGAAGATTCAGCAGGAAGAACTGAGAAGGACGAATGATGAATTGCAGGATAAAGCGCTCTTATTGGTGAAACAGAAAAATGAAGTGGAAGCGAAAAATAAGGAAGTGGAAGAAGCAAGAAGATCGCTTGAAGAAAAAGCAGAACAGCTCACCCTCACCTCAAAATACAAGTCAGAGTTTCTTGCGAATATGTCTCATGAGTTGAGAACCCCATTGAACAGCTTGCTTATTCTTGCCCAGCAATTATATGAAAATGCAGAGGGGAATCTTAATGATAAACAAATTCGTTATGCAAAAACCATCCATTCCTGTGGAGATGACCTGATACAACTGATCAATGATATACTTGATCTTTCAAAAATTGAATCGGGCTTTATCACCGCAAATATATCTTCGGTTCGTTTTGGGGAGATCGCTTCATTTGTGGAAACAACATTCAAACCCATTTCGGAAGCAAGGCATCTGCGCTTCACCATTGAGACCGATCCCAAGCTTCCTGAGTGTATGAACACTGATCTTCAGAGACTAAATCAGATATTGAAGAATCTTTTGTCCAATTCATTCAAGTTTACTGAAAAAGGAGAGGTAAAACTTAAGATATATGAGGCGCATAAGAATTGGAAGCAAGGAAACAATTCTCTAGATAATGCGAACGAAGTGGTTGCTTTTGCGATCAGCGATACCGGAATTGGGATACCGCAGGAAAAACAAAATATCATCTTTGAAGCTTTTCAACAGGCAGAAGGTTCGACCAGCCGTAAATATGGGGGCACGGGTCTGGGATTATCCATCAGCCGCGGTCTTGCTGAATTATTGGGGGGCAATATTGAACTGGAAAGTTATCCTACACAAGGCAGCACATTTACATTATTCCTTCCCATCGAAAGTCCTTCAGGAACCATCACCAAAGAAACAACGGATAACCTGAGTGCCTATCAACAATTGCAGCTTGGTGGCGATAACAGTTCAATTGATAATTTATTGAACTCACTTCGCGTGACCAGTGATTCTGAAAATCTCAATATTGTCAATGAGATGATCAATGATACCGGTGATGACAGGGCGCATACTCAGGCAAGCGATAAGATTATTTTGATCATTGAAGATGATCTTCGTTTTGGAAAGATACTGATCGAGCGCGCTCATGAATACGACCTCAAAGCGGTGGTCGCCACGACTTATATCGAAGTATTTGATTTCATCAACAGATTTAAGCCGATCGCTATTACCCTTGATGTGAAGTTACCCGACACCAGCGGATGGAAAGTGTTGGATCTTTTGCGGAATGATCTGAATTATCGTCATATTCCAATTCATTTGATCTCCGGAGAAGAAAATCGCGACCTGGCTATGAAACGTGGGGCGAGAAGTTTTCTTTTAAAGCCTTTGGAGAATGAAGCATTGAAAGAACTTTTTGATGATATCATTTCCTTCGAGCAGAAAACGGTGAAGAAAATTTTGGTTGTGGAGGACAATGAGGTGGATTCTTCTCAGATCGTGAAGATGCTTGGGAATGGTGTGGTAGATGTGACCATTGCTTCAACAGGGGCTAAAGCGCTTTTGGAAAATAATGTAAAGGATTTTGATTGCATTATTCTTGATTATAATTTACCGGATATTTCAGGAGCGGAGCTTGTGAATAAGGTATCAATTGAAAAAAATAAGCTTACTCCGATAATCGTGTATTCTGCAAAGGATTTCAACAAAAAAGAGATGCAGCAATTAAACCGCACTTCTAATTCCATTCTTTTGAAAGGAGTGAACTCACTGGAGAATTTGCTTGAGGAAACGATATTGCTGATGCACATTGATCACAAGGATCTCGCACCGGAAAAAAGAAAGATCATCGAAGGTATTCGCTTAAAAAATGATATTCTTACGGGAAAAAATATCCTGGTCGTGGATGATGATGTTCGTAACCTTTTCGCGCTTACCACCGTTTTTGAAAGATATAATATTAATGTCATCACCGCAGAAAGTGGTAAGGAAGCGATCAGCATTATCAATGAAGACAGGGAAAAGATTGATATGGTGCTCATGGATATCATGATGCCTGAAATGGATGGATACGAAACAACGCAAAAAATCAGAAGAGAACATAAGAACAGTACATTACCGATCATTGCGGTAACAGCAAAAGCCATGAAGGGAGACAGGCAGAAATGTATTGAGGCTGGTGCTTCTGATTACATTACCAAACCATTAAAGATCGATCAGTTGCTTTCTTTGATGCGGATGTGGTTTTATAAATAAGATATGAGGCGGCAATTAAAATCTTTCAAACAGAATTGATCAATGCATCCAAAAATTTTGCTTGTTGATGACAGGGAGGACAATCTTTTGTCGCTTGAAAGCATTCTGGAACCGGATGGTTATAGAATAGTAAAAGCCAATTCGGGCAGGCAGGCGCTGAAAGTATTACTGGCAGAATTTGATTTCGCCCTGATATTGATGGATGTACAAATGCCAAACCTGAATGGATTTGAAACAGCTTCACTCATTTATCAACGTGAAAAACTCCGCAATATCCCCATCATCTTTATCACCGCTCACAATTTTGGGGAAGAGAATATTTTTAAGGGATACCAGGCAGGTGCACTTGATTATATTTATAAACCCATCAATCCCGAATTGCTCAGAGCGAAGGTTTCTGTCTTCATAGATCTTTACAAAAAGAACTCACAGCTTTTGCAACAGGAGCAGAAATTGGTGGCAATTAATAAAAGCCTGGAGATCGAGATCAATGAAAGAAAAAATTCAGAAGAAAGGGTCACTCAGCTGAATAAAGAATTGCTGGAAAATATTTCAAGGCTTGAATCCGCAAACAGGGATCTTGATCTTTTTGCATTGATGGCCTCTCATGACCTGCAGGCGCCACTTCGAAAGATCAGGATATTCAGTGAGCTGCTGGTGAACCGGAGCGATAAATTGGGGGAGACCGAAATGAATTATATAGACCGCATTCAACGTGTCACCAGGCAAATGCAGGATCTGATCAGCGACCTATTGGATTTTTCAAAGATATCTGGTGAGAAGCGGGCACCTGAAATCGTTGACCTCAACGACCTGATCCAGGATGTGGTAACAGAACTCGAAGAAATGATAAGCGCAAAAAGTGCCCGCATCATCATCGATGTGCTTCCGCCGCTGTTCATCAATCCTGTTCTGGTGCGTCCCTTATTTCACAATCTGATCACCAATGCTTTGAAATACAGCAAAAAAGATGTACCGCCGCTGATAAGGATATATACTGAAATAGATTTGGAAAAAGACAAAGATCAGCTGGATAATAAAGCCATAAGATATCATCGCATCTTCATCGAAGATAATGGTATCGGTTTTGAACAAAAATATGCTGAAGAAATTTTTGACATGTTCAGAAGGCTGCACCCCAAGGTGGAAGTAGAGGGAACAGGAATTGGTCTTGCACTTTGCAAAAAGATCATTGAGAAAAACAATGGATATATCTATGCCCGGAGCAAGGTGGGCGAGGGCAGCACTTTCATACTCTCTTTACCAAAGAATTTCATCGATCTCCCTAAAATGCTGAGCGTATAATAAAGTAAATTCATAACAGTAATGCGTATACGAAAAAATTATATACGCATTACTGTTGTATTTAAACCTCCGGTCGTTTTTTTCCGAAAATCAGTGAAACTATGAATAAGACGATAAAAATAAAAAACAAGACCTTGGCGATATAGGCCGCACTGGCAGCGATGCCGAAAAAACCAAAAATACCCGCGACAATGGCGATGATCAGAAAAATGAGTGTCCAACGTAGCATAAAATTAAATTTAGTTAAATAAAGATTTTTGTATGATTCATGAGATGTCTCCTGAATTCCTGTCATTATGCCTGGGCAATTTCATGGGCAGCATTTTCATTTACTGATGAAACGGCGATCTCGGTAAGTTTTTTATCAGCATTCTTCTCTTCACGCAGGGTAGCTTCCAAAACAGACACGGCATCTGCATATCCCAATGTATCGGCATAATTTCTCAAAGTTCCGTATGAGGCGATCTCGTAATGTTCCACTTTTTGTCCGGCAGCGATAATACCTGCGTCCATCATCGCTCCTTTTTCGCAACTATCCATGATATCCCATGCTTCGCTTATCAGTCCGTTCATGGCCTCACATTTTCTGGGCCTTGAATCCTCACCGATAATACTGAAAACCTCATCGAGTCTTTCTACATGCTCTTTTGTTTCTCCCAAATGATGTACAAGGGCGTCTTTCAATTCTTGGGAACTGGCATTCCCGATCATCTTGGGAATAGCTCTTACCAACGCATTTTCCGCCCAGTATATCTCCTGCAATTCAGTTTCAAAAAATTGAAAGAGTTTTGAATTATTGGCTGACATTTCGGAATTCATTTTATTGGTTTTAAAATTTATAAATGGAATTCACCATTTGAGTATTCCAAAACACATGCCTCAAAAATGATATCCGGTCCGGATCATCGGAATTAGATCTTGGCTATTATCAAGAACATTTTCTCCCTTAATAATTTTTTGTAAAGATCCTGATGAAGCGAAGAACAAATTATTTATGCGTGATTTTTTCCCCGGCCGTTGCATTCTTTTCTTAATGGGTATTTTTTTGCTCTCTTTTAGCGGGAAGGGCATTGTTTGTCTGGATATTTAATTTCACATGGATCGTGGCAGGTTGTAGAAATTTATTCTCGTACAACTCTATAATTTTTTTCTCGTATATATTAGTGACCCCGATCGAAATCTTCTTTTATCCCCCGGTCTTTTCCTGGAGCTGTTTCATTTATTTAAGATGATTGAACTATGGAGAAATGCTAACTATGGAATTGAATGCGATGGGCTGATGGCAATATCAAGTGCACTATACATAGTAATGCATGGACGGGAGGGATTGATTTTTATTCCGGCATCCATTTTTTCGCAATAATAAAAAATAATTCAAGTAAAACACAACAACCATGAAATTGAAAAAATTAATTACAGCAGCTGGATTTGCAATTGCAATTGCTTCTGGGTTTAACTGGAATGTCGATACGGCAAATGCAAAGATAAAATTTACAGTAAAAGGCCCTTTTGGGTCGGTGCATGGAAATTTCTCGGGTATTAAAGCATCGATAAATTTTGATCCAAATAAATTATCCCAAAGTTCTATTTCTGCAAGAATTGATGCAAAGACCGTGAGCACGGGTATCGGGCTGCGCAATCATGATTTGCGATCCAAAAAGATCTGGTTAGACACAGATGAGTATCCTGAAATTAGTTTTCGCTCCAACAAAATTGAAAAGACTGACAAAGGTTATAAAGCAATCGGTGTGCTTACCCTGAAGGGGATTGTCAAATCCATTGAAATACCTTTCACTTTTGCTGAAAAAGGCGAATCTGCCGGAGTTTTTCAGGGAGATTTTAGCATTAACCGTGAAGACTACCATATTGGTAAAAAGGGAGGCTCTGTCGGTGATATCATTAAAATTGAGCTTATAGTTCCTGTCAAAAAATAAAACACCATCAATTTATTCCTGTTTATAATCACACCAAATGCCTGATTCCATGATTTTAAATTGATAAGTATATTTGTAGTGAATCTATTCTAAGTTCAAATGGAATTGACACCGGAAGAAATAAAGAAAGCACTTGAAAAAAGTGGTTACCTGTTTGAACAAAAGGCAGCTTCTGCTATTGAAGAAATGGGATTTACCGCTACCACAAAAAGAGTGTTCAATGATATAAGCGAAAACAAGCCAAAAGAAATTGATGTTTTTGCCCAGAAACTGGTATATAAAATGGAAGATCCGGCTTTGAAAATAATCTGTTTTCTGAATTGTGCATGTAAGAATACTACAAATCCTCTTGTATTTATTATGCGCAAAAAAGGCATTCTTGATTCGTTGTATAAACCCGATGGAATATTTCTTGCACAACCCATGTATGTTCAAAACCTGACCATCAATATTGATGCTTTCGATTACATGAATTTGTCACAAATCCATTTTGCGACAAAGCAGGATAAAAAAGCGGTTCAGATCTGCAAGATAATTGGGAATAATAAGAAATTAGAAGTGCAGCACGATGGGTTCTTAAAG
Organism: Chitinophagales bacterium; assembly: GCA_021323755.1. GTDB lineage: Bacteria > Bacteroidota > Bacteroidia > Chitinophagales > Chitinophagaceae > Puia. The sequence continues at coordinate 32,347 of JAJPKJ010000024.1, forward strand.
GATCTGCTCCTGCCATTGATCATTTCAAAAGACGCCTGGGTGAAGGAATCGCAAAATTCGGCAGGAACAGGCAAGAATTGCAGACTCTTCTTTAATCTCGTTATTGTGAACTCAGACATCTATACGATTGATTCGGAAAAAAATGACGCCTTGCCGGAAACCGTAAAATTCGTTCCTTTTATCAGTGACATATCTTCAAAAGAAATAAAAGGAAAATTTCTTGTCACCTTTATTAAATTTGATTACCTGAAAGAATTCATCGAAAATGAGATCATGCGATTCGCTCAGGAAGTGTACACGCATTACAGCAATAACCCAAAATTGGTTACTGAGACATTTCTCCACAAATGAAAAGGAACCGGACTTACGCATATCAGCAATCGAATTTAAGTTGACCTGATATCTGGATTGCTTCCTGCCGGAAGATCATCAACCCAGCGCAAGCCTGCTAGGCTATCAAAACCGAAGCAATGATGTTATGAAAATTTTTGGAAGAGAAGGGTTTTGCTAAAAACCCGATGGCGCCTTTTTGAATTGCGAGTTGACGTGTTAAGATGGTGTCATCGGAGGTCATCATGATTATTTTTGCTTTTTTATTTTCTGAGATGAGTTTGGGAATGAATTGGATGCCGTTTCCATCCGGTAGATCTTTGTCAAGAAATATGCAGATGGGGTTGTGACTACCCAAGTATACTTCTGCATCTTTTAATGTATGCACCACGCCGACCTCATATTCACTTTTTAAAAGGAAGGTCAGCATATGACCAAGATCAATATCATCATCAATAATTAAGATAGTGTATTTCTTAAGCGATCTTTTCAAAATAGAATATGTTTACTTTCAAGATTACAACAACAATTCGGCCACATTTGGCTTCTCAAAATTGCCGGTTAATATGACAAGCAAGCAGCGATCTCCCAAAAAGTGAGGAAAGTTTGCAGCAATTGTATTGAATTGATGAGATTCATGCCCAATCTTATTATGGGAATTCAACGGGGATCTTACAGTTAAAAGGGACAATGAAAATAAATAATGGGATTATCATTTGAAAGCTATCCGATCAGTGCGCTGATCTTTAAAAATAACAGGGCAAGTTTGAATGGTTTTTCAATGAAGTCATCGGCTTTACAGATCTTTCTTATTTCTTTGTTTCCTATATCGGCAGAGATCAGAATAACTGGGGTATGGTTTGTTAGTGGGTTTGCTTTAACCAGCATGCATACCTGTGGTCCGTCCATTTTTCCGGCATGAATATCAAGCAAAACCAGGTCAGGGCGGATATCAGTGAGGGATGTAATGGCATCTTCTCCATTTGCAGCAGTAAAAATCTCATATCCTTTTTTGGAAAGTATATGTTCCAGGTTGTATAAAAGATCTTTATCATCATCAACGATCAATATCCTCTTCATACAGTTTTAAGCATTACCTGAAAAAATAATGCCGTTATCCAATTATTATATTAAAAAATCGGCAAAGGCGGTCATGAGGATCTTATCGTGACGATAAATGATGTGCCGATTCCCGGAGCAGAACGAACGGCTATCGAACCATTATGCAGGCGGAGAATATTGAATGTGGAAGAAAGTCCCAGACCCATCCCATTTTTTTTGGAGGTAAAGTATTGTTCAAAAAGACGAGGGATATTTTCCTGCGGGATACCGATCCCATTATCAGTAAAGGTCAGAATGAATTCCTGATTTTTTTTGACGCCATTGACCTGTAATTCTCCTTTCTCAAATTCCATGGCTTCGATGGCATTGATAATAATATTGAGAAAGGCGATCTTTAATTTTTCTTTATCACCCTCTATATAGAAAGGTTCTTCTTCAATCGAAAGCTTTATGTTTATTTTTTTTAAGATGATCCGGTCATTTGCTGCTTCAATGGTCTCCCGGATGATATCCTGTAATATTACTTTTTGCCGGAACATATCTGAGGTGCGTGAAAAATTAAGCAGTTCCGAAATAAGATCATTGATACGGTTGGCATTGCGGCTGATGATATTCAGCAGCTCAGTATTTTTTTGATCGCCGTCCTTTTCCTGCAAGACTTCCATAGAAAGATTGATATTACTCAAGGGGTTTCTAACCTCGTGGGCTATCATACGGACGAGTCTTTCGATGGCTTCTTGTTTTTGGGCCTCATGTGCCATCTTCTCTGCCTTTTTCAGGCTGGTGATATCATGAATGATGCCTTGTAAATAATGCTGATCAATATTTTCAGAATATTTTGAAATTGAAATGATACAGGGTTTTGTCTCCTGATTTTTGGTGATCAGTTGAACTTCCAAATCCCTGATCTCGGTCAGGGACTCTATGCTTTGTATGAATATATTTTTCTCTTTTTCATCAACAAACAGATCAGTAATTCGCATGCTCAGCAATTCTTCAGTACTGTATTCAAAAAGTGTGGATGCAGCTTTATTGACATTTTTAAAAAAGAAGTGTTCATCGGTAACAAATATGGCATCCTGGGAGCTTTCAAAGATATTACGATACTTTTTCTCATTGAGCCTTAAGGCTTTCATCGAGGCTGCTCTTTCCAGGGAGTAACGGATACAGCGTTCTAATTTCTCGACATTCAATTCTCCTTTCACCAGGTAATCCACTGCGCCAGCCTGCATGGCAAGGGTATCGATTTCACGATTCCCTTTCCCGGTAAGCAGGATCATGGGTTCTTCGCAATGATTTTTTATCGCCTCGTGTAAAAAGTCCAGTCCTGTTTTTGCACCGAGGCGGTAATCAATAAAATAAAGATCGTATTCGCTTCCGCAGACATGATGCAGTGCCTCTGTGTACTGATAGCACCAGTCTATTTTGAAATTGTATTCGCGAATATCCGTCATGAGATCGCGGATAATAAAAAAATCATCTTCATCATCATCAATGATCAGAATCTTTATTACTGATGAGGATAGCATGAATCTGGATTGATTATTTTAAATGAGTAAAGCGTACTACTAGTCTTCCGATATCATATGCTTTTCCAGATGTAATATAATTTAAAACTGGATTATTTGTACAGGATAAGTAGTTTATGATTAAAATAAATTTCATTAACAAGTAAGGATAGAATAAGATTTTGATCAAAAAAACAGAAAACCAGTTGACTCAAATGAGCCTAACCATCCTGCCATCCGATTTTTTTTGAACCCGTTTAAAGGCCTCATGAATTCTCCGAAATCAATGGATGGTCACTTCCCTTTTTTTTAGGGTAACCCATACTGTTAGATTCCTGGACGGGTTGATTCCTCTTCATTATTTTTTTGAAATGTATTGCTGATCTTTCCGGGCTGAATCGAGATGCATTTGAACAGTTGCGATCGTATTGGATGCAAAATCTCTTACATCTGCATCAGAGCCATTTATTTTTTCATCATTTAGTTCAGAAAGAACTTTTTTATGACCGTCTACCATCATTTTCATGTAAGGCTGGTCAAAGGCTTTGCCGGATTTGTTTTTTAGAGAATCCATTTGCTTTTGCTCGTCGATGTCAAGCGCTGATGGCAGAGATACTTTTTTCTGACTCGCTAATTTTTGTAATGCCGCCGCGGCCTTCGTATGGTCAGTAACCATCATGGCGCCAAAACGTTTTATCGTTTCATCACCTGATCTTTCCTCTGCGATCTTTCCCAATTCAATTTCCATCATACCTGCTTTGGCAATATCCACCATGAATTTGGTATCTGCTGTATTGATGGCAGGCGCGATGCTTCCACTGGAAGGATCGTTCTTCTGTGAATCAATCTTTACATTATTGCTGTCCTGAGCCTTTTTTGCGCTGTCTTCTTCCTGTCCACCATTATTGCAGGAAATAAATACGCATATAAAGAGGAAGATGGATAATGAATAAAATATCTTTTTCATAACGCTGAATTATTAATGAATGAATTCATGCCTGACTCTTAGAAATTCAAAGTCCATGCCATCGGGTACCCATTTTTTTGAATTGATAATTGTCCAGGCAGAGATCAGCGGGGTTTTATGGCAATAAATTTGAACTACCATTTAGATGAAATTTCATTTTATAATGAAACTAAACCATCAAATAATGAAACGATTTCCGTTTTTTCTCACCGTTTTTTTGCTCTTCGTTTTTGCGGCAGCCTGTCATGGGAAATCAAACAGCGACTATGACAAGGGCGAGAAAAATGATCCTTCATCAATCACGGTGCCCGATAACAGCGATGCAACAAATCCTTCGCTTGCGGACACGGCGAAAAGCAAAATGGATAGCACACGCAAAAAATAAAACGATGCAAGAACTTCGGTCAGTCGGGATAAAATATGAACTCAAAGGCAAAATGGTAACCTTCAATATCAAAGAAAAGGACATGGATGACTCGATCAATTATGAAGTTTATCTGGATGATCATTATATACTGACCCTCTCAAAAGAAGGCGAGATCGTCTTTAATAATTCAAGTCCTTACCTGGATGCTTCTGAATTGCCGGAGGCAATTGAAGAGCTCAAAAAGAATATTTAAATATTTTTTCCGTTCAATAATCATCCTTCGGCAACTTACCCAATTCTTCGTCTTCATCATCTTCGTAATCATCCGGGATATCCAGATCACTTGCAGAAAGGTCTTTGTAAGAGATATTTTCGTTTAAGGGATCGCCATCCTCATCAACATTATCGGGAATGCTCTTTTTTAATTCTTCATCCTCTTCCGGGAATTCTATATTAGCAGCATCTTCCAATAATTTTTTTTCTTCGGGTGTAACCTGTGATATTTCATGTTGCTTTCCGGAACTGTTGTTCTTTTTCATTTTCTTTTTTTGCATATTCTTTTTTATTTCATTTTTCAAAAAACCTGCCTGAAATCTCCGGACTTGTGGCATAAGCGCGCCGGAAAAATTATCTACAAAAGAACGAATTATGTAGAATAAAAGGGGCAAAATGGTAGCCTCAGCGCCGGCTATTGCTCAAAAAAAGATAGCATTTTTTTTGAGCAGAAATAATGAAAAGGGCATATGAAAAATAGAAATGGCCGCCAAAGAAAAAAAATTTTCCGACATCATCCCGTTATGGTCAAGACAAATACAAATCGGACATTAAAGAACAAAACAAGTGATGAATTTATATCTGTGGGTTCTGCGAATGCATTTGAGGAGACGGAGGGTATCATTAATGCGCGTGATGAAGAAAATGAAAAGGCAGAAAAAATCTATTATTGATTCTTTTAAATTTATTCGATATGAAAAAAAGTTTTTCTACATTTTATTATGCTTATGGTATTCTGGGAGCAATATTGTATTCTCTGCCGGTGGTCCTGTTCATCGCTACCGTCAGGTTTGCTGATCAGTGGATGCTGTATATTGGCAATTTTCTTTTGCTGATGATGGTGTTTTTTTCTGTGATACAATACAACAGGATATTTGGCGGGAATGCCTCTTTAAGTGCCATGATCATGGCTGGGTTAAAGACCGCTTTGATAAGCATAATTATTTCCTGCCTTATTTTGGTCATATTGTATTTTGCCAATAAGGATAAGAGCTTGCTGCAGGCGCCGGGAGAGATGATCAATGGCAAAAAAAATGGATTATGGAGTGTGCTTTTCCTGGATGCAACGATCGTCAATGTATTTGCCACTGCATTTGCATCATTAATGGCTGCGATATCATCCAAGAGAAATCAAAAGCCTGTGCAGGATAATATTCATCATGCGTGATGTCATTCATTTTGCAGTTCAGATCAATTTCCCGGATGAGATTTTTGACGCTCCTGCCGGTTCATTTTGTTTGGTGAAAATGGAGCCGATCTTTGATTTTATTTTTTCAGCGTTTTTCCCAAAGATCCCGGCAATAGCAAATTCAAGTCCTGTTCCGAGGATTTTTCTTGCGAGGTTTGTGGAATGACCCACAATTATTTTTTTTGAGATGACGCCCGCACCCAATCCAATGGCAGCATTGATGAGAACAGACCTTATCAGGGTTGACTTTGTCAACCCGGAGAAAGCAGTTTTGACGAGGTTGACCGGACTTAAGCTTTGGTAAGTATTTTCAAATTGAATTTCCAGGGCCAATTGTTTTTTTCTTTTTTCTTCTTCGAGTTGAAGGATCGCATTTTTCAGTTCAATCGCTGAATGTATTTTTTCCATTGGTGATTACTTTTAAAAATTTAATTTTTTCAGGCATTGGCGCAGGTTTGTTTTTTCTGTTAATATACCTGCAAAAAGATCCCCCTTTTTTTCTACTCTTCTTTTAATGGTATGGATGTTAAATGCGTGTGGATCCAAACCATGCCGCACTTCTTTCCATAAAAGAGGGGTGGAAACCGGTGCACCGGGTCTTGGACGAAGACTATAAACGGAGGCAAGGGTCTGACCTTTTTTATTTTGCAGATAGTCTAGATAGATCTTTCCATTTCTTTTATTGAGTGATCTTTCCATGGTCGTTGTTGCCGGTAATTTTTCCTGGGTCATTAAAGCAATTGCGTTTGCAAAAGAACGCACCTGCTCATAATCGTATGCGGCATGGAAAGGAACATATACGTGCAAGCCCGTTGCACCCGATGTCTTGCAATAAGATTTTGCCGCTGCCTTATCAAATATCTCTTTCAATACCAGCGCCACGTCCACAACATCGTCAAAGGCATTTTTTTCTGAAGGATCGATATCCATGACCAGGTAATCGGGTTCGTCCAGGTGTTTTACGGTAGAATTCCAGGGATTGATCTCAATACAGCCCAGATTATTCAGGAAGAACAAGGTGGCCTCATCGTCGCAGATTATATAATTTATTTTTTTATCTGCTGAATCCGAATACAATTTTACCGTGTTGATCCATTTTGGGGCAATATCACCCGCATCCTTATGATAAAATCCCTCATCAATTATTCCGTTAGGATTTCTTTTTAAGGATTGAGGACGGCCTTTCAAATAGGGAAGTATGTATTTCGACATACTGGAGTAATAATTGATCATGTCTGCTTTGGTGATCTTGTCTTTAGGCCAGTAAAGCTTATCTCCGTGAGTCAGGGTCAGCTGGTGGTCTCCCACAGTGATCACTTCACTTTCTTTTTTTTGTGTTTTTTGTTTTTTTGTATTCACCGCATTTGTTTCTTCCATAGTTGTTTCTTTTGCTGCTTTGTCAATTCTTAAGCCCATAAAAACGGGATGTCGTAATTGATCGCTTTTTGTTTTTTCCGTGAATTTTATATTGCACACCAGTACCGGATCTACCCATGTTACCGGCGCATTGGTTTTTATTTTTTCTGAAAACGGAGAGGTAAGGCGGATATGGGGTTGCATCTTCTGATGCAGATCTTTTAATGTCTGCTCTGTAAATCCTGTACCCGTATGTCCAACATAATGCAGCCGTTTTTTTTCATAGATGCCGAGTATCAGCGCTCCAAAATATTTTCTGCTGTTCCTGGGTTCGGTAAAACCTGCAATGACTGCTTCCTGTACATGATGATGTTTTATTTTAAGCCACTGATTTGTCCTGACCCCGGGGGAGTACAAACTGTCTTTCTTTTTTGCCATCATTCCTTCAAGATCATTTTGGATAATGGCAGAAAAAAAATCTTTTCCTTTTTCCATCACGTGGTCGCAATATTTTATGATGCTTTTTGGAAGTATGATCTTTTTGAGCAGTTTTTTTCTTTGGATAAGCGGGATATCCTTTATATCCTTACCGTCAATATTCAAGCAGTCAAAAACATAGTAAAGTAATGGGAGAGAAGAATCTTTTTCATAATTCTGTAACAGTTGAAAATTGGGTTTATTATTTTCATCCAACGCTACAATTTCCCCATCGAATATTGCATCGTGCTTTATTTTTTTTAATGCTTCCGCGATCAGCGGATATTTTGAAACAAAAGAAATATTATTTCTAGAATATAGCAGAATTTCTTTCTTATTTATTTCGGCAATGGCACGATAACCATCCCATTTTATTTCAAACAACCATTCCGGATCATTAAAAGCTTTTTCGGCTGAATAAGCCAGCATGGGTTTTATGAATCCGGTTGATCTTTTAATTGATCCGGCTTCAACTTTTTTTTTGATGAAGATGGGATTTTGCCTTTATCATTGGTTTCTTCATCATTTGAAAACTCATCTTTGTGTTTAATGAGTAACCAGTTTTTTTCATCTGCATCTTTTAATCTTACCAGGGCAAATGAGCCTTTTAACTTCTTGCCATGCAAAATGAATTTAAGGCTGCCTTCTTTTATTTCTTTATTGACTTCTTTATCTGCCGATCCATTATTTTCAACAGGTTCATAAACCCCATTATCCCAAATCTCCACTGTGCCTGCTCCGTAATTTCCTTTGGGAATGGTTCCATGAAATTTTGCATAGCCCAGTGGATGATCTTCTACCATTACGGCCAAACGTTTGTCACGGGGGTTCATGGAAGGTCCTTTGGGGACAGCCCAACTCTTCAGCACTCCATCCACTTCAAGCCTGAAATCATAATGAAGGTGGGATGCATCATGACGCTGTACGACGAAGATTTTTTTTGACGATGATCTTTTAGCTCCTTTGAAAGGCTCGGGAGTATTTTTGAAATTTCTTTTTTTATTATATAATGATAGACTCATTTAAGAAATCTTTTTCTTTTTCTGAGCAATGCTTGCTTTTAATTGAGACATGAGATCTCTTGTCTTGCTGTGCACGATACGCAGTGTTGGCGTTTGTACTTTTTTGCCTTTTGCTTTCAACCTGATCAGCTTCATCAATTCATCGGTATAGGTGTCTTTATATTTTTCCGGATCAAACGAGGCGCTCAATTGGTTTATCAGGGAGATGGCCATTTTTAGTTCGCCTGGTTTGATGGATTTATTCCCAGGGATATTCAGGTCCTTCATGCTTTTTATTTCATGGGCGAATCTCAGCTTGTTCAGGATCAGTCCCTCTTTCGCGGATTTTATTATTGCGAGATTCTCCTTGTTGCGGAGTACATAAGTGCTGATCCCGACCTTACCGGATTTTTTTAATGCTTCGTGCAAAAGTGCATAAGCATGTTCACCCGATTTTTGCGGCTCAAGAAAATACGGTGTTTCAAAGAAAATGCTTTCAATTTCTTTTTCATTGGCGAACTCATGAATGGAAATTATCTTTGACTTTTCAGGACTTGCCTTTTCAAAATCCTCATCTGTAAGTACGATATACTTACCCTCGTAATCGAAACCTTTTACAATATTCTCCCAGGGAACTTCGCGCCCCGTTCGTTCATTGATTCGTTGATATTTTATCCTGGCATGATCCTTTTTATCAAGCATATCAAGATCAATTTCATGCTCATTTACGGCGCTGAATATCCTTATGGGGATATTCACCAATCCAAATCCTATTGCGCCCGTCCATATTGCTTTCATAATATCATAATAAAGAATAACCGTGCCATTATTTATGAGCATTTGCTGTCATTGCTATCCTGGCTCATTTCCCCGGGATCTTGTGCGGGGAACAGAAACGATGATGGCGAAACGATCGCTTTGATCTAAAGGTACAGACTTTGAATCGATCAACTTATTACCCGATCATTTTGTGGCTTGAAAGCTGTCGGCAATGCATGATGCAGGATATCAATCCTTAAAAATAAATCCGCGAGCCGATCAATAAAGAGGCTTGATGATCTGAAACAGGAAAATTATCCCTTAATTCATGGATGATGGAAGACAGCCTCTTAACGGGATCAAGCTTTCACTGGAGATCGGAATGGACAGGCAGCATATGCCTGATCGCCTTAAAAAGTTTTTTAAAATTGACCATTACTGAGGCTACACGCAATGAATCATTTAAAGAAGGGTAATGAAACCGCGTGTCCGGAAACAGGTAGGTGATAAGATCATCGGCAAATTTTTTATTTGAATTATTTTTTGCGGAGTGATAATGCTCGAAATAATCTGCGGTTTCTATTTTAACTTTTATCAATATGCTCTTGTTTTCTCTCAAATCTATTTTTTCATTTGCTGCTATGAAAAAAACATTGTTGATCTCTTCAGGATCATGAACGATAAATGCTTTACCGGTTATATTCAAATGAAAACCCGCATTTTTCTTGAAGAAATTCAGTTGTGACCGGAATTCTTTTTCAAAGGAATGAATGTGCTGCCGGGGTGCCGGAACAATGAACCAGATCTGTCCGATCTCATCAATGGATCTTACCTTGATAATGCTCACCGGCATTTTCAACAAGGAACTTCCTGTGTCAAAGAAAAGAGCGGAACCCAGCTCGTATATTTTTTCATGGATCATTCGAAAGGGTAAAGAAATTCTCATAGACGTCATTTTGAATAATGATATTTCAAAAAAAATACCACTATTTATGAAATGATTTTGCAGGATAAAATCAATCTCATTGATGAAAACTTATACCAGAATGAGAAAAATCTTCCACGTGCTGAATCAAATTGACAACTCGCCTTGCTAAATTGTGTGGCACGAAATTGCATTCATGTTTATAAAAGAATTCAGTTATGATGAAAGGATTTCGGAATTTATTTGCCTGGTGTAAAAAATCATTTAATTTGTTTAACCGGTACAACGGGCTAAAATTAAGTGCCTCTCTTTCTTTTTATACTGTTTTTTCACTTGCGCCATTTTTGATCGTTGTTATTTCTGTTGCCGGCATTTTTCTTGGGAAAAATGAAGTGGAGGGTAAAGTATTCGTTCAGCTCAGTGGATTGATCGGCAAGCAGGGAAGCGATCAAATAAAAGATATCATTCAATACATTCAACATTCCAATCACGGGATCATTGGCGGTATCGTTGGATTTGTCGTACTGATGTTCGGGGCATCGGCAGTCTTTTCAGAGATACAGGAATCCATCAATTTTATGTGGGCTGTCAATAATAAAAAACAACAAGGATGGCTGAATATTTTGATCCGGAAATTATTATCTTTTTCATTACTCATCGGCATGGGTTTTATTCTGATCGTGTCTCTGCTCGTCAATGCTGCAACCGATTTGTTGAGCGACCGCTTAAAAATGCAATTTCCTGAATATAGCATCTATTTGTTTTACGGAGTCAATATCCTGATCATTCTTTTTGCACTGACCATTTTGTTTGCAGTCATTTTTAAAGTATTGCCAAATGCAGCTATCCGCTGGAAGGATGCGATAACCGGAGCTGTGTTCACCGCATTGCTTTTTTTGGCAGGAAAATTTTTGATCGGCTTTTATCTCGGCAACTCACGCATCGGGCTCATGTACGGTACTGCCGCTTCAGTAGTAGTGCTTATGCTTTGGGTCTATTATTCTTCCATCATACTTTATTTTGGTGCGGCGTTCACCAAGATCTACTCCACAAAATCAGGTTGGTTGATGCAGACCAAATAGTTCCCCATTTTTTTGTGAATTGAATTTATCTTTCGATAGACAGGTTGGCAAACCCGAATTGTTTTAGGTAGGTTGCTATTCTAGCCACGGATGTACTTTTTGTATTTTTTACCGCGGCAAGTAATTGGTGTGGGGAGATCTCCCATTTTTTTGTCCAATAAATAATATCGAGTGGCTGATCAAAACTGATTGAGCTCTTGGTGCTTCTTTTTGATGATCTGATCATAATATTTATTTTTTATTGGTAGTTCGAAAAATATGCCAGCAAAAAAGGCGATAAATGATCTGCATTAAGACTGCGAACAATAGCAGTTGGGCAAAAAAATACACATAATGGAAGAATCATTACACACCGCATACCGATGAGATATCGATTTGCTCGAGATAAGGATCTAATCCTGCAGTGTCTTTAAAACTTCTCAAGACCTTAAAAATAAACCGGGAACTGAGGTAAGCGCATTCTACATAGAAATTGTCCACCTGGAAAATTTGTAATGTTTTTTCTTCTTCTTTTCTTTTGAGCAGCGGAACTCCAAAGAAATAGATGACGAGTAGTTTGTATTTACGGTTTAGTCGATTAAATCTGTGCATGGTCATGATCGTAAGATTTTCTTGTTCTTCCATCAAAATAAAATCAAAATCGTGCCATTAAATTGTAGTTGGTGGACTTGAAAAATCGCTGGGCAGGGGTGTACTGATCATTACAATTCGCGTTTTTCTATGGCTGCACCCAAGGCCTGCAAAAATTCCGGATCGTGTTTATGATCTTGTTCTTGCCATGTCGTTTTTTCACTTCCATCTTTACCTGGAATAGCTACCAGCCGTTGGATATCCCCTTTTTCATTTGGAGAATAATAGGTGATATTAAAATAGGAATCATCTTGTTTTTCTTTCATGAGCCTGACCTGGCAGATGTATAATACATTCTTATAGTTAAAGGTCACCTCAAATTCATCGTATACATTTTGCTCTTTCATAGCCTTAGCAAAAACAAAATTCATACCGCCATCAGCGGTGATGGGGGAATTTCTGCTCAACAGAAAATTTCCCCTGTTGGTTTTCAGAAATAAAAGGCAGGCTTTTTGGATTGCTCTTTATGATGAGTAAAAAAAATGAACCGGGAATATAAAGTACAAAATCATTATCATGATAAGCCAGATAAATAATATCATAACATTGTTCAAGGATTTTTCAGATTATATAAGAACGGATGTTGAACTCACAAAATTAAAAGCGGTTGATAAAGCATCTGATCTCGCTTCATCGCTTTTTACTGCACTGCTCATTTTTGCGGCTGGGCTAGTATTCGTTTTCATGGCAAGTATTGCGCTTTCTCTTTTTATAGGTCATTTACTCGGCAAATACGAATGGGGATTTCTCATTGTTGCGGGTTTGTGGGCCTTGATATGCCTTGTATTGTATCTGATAAGAGCCAGATGGCCCGGTAACCCGGTCCGGGATATCATTGTGAAAAAGATATTGGATTAATATTTGGGAATGATGGTCTGGCTGGCAGGCGAAGCACCTACAATCATTTTTTAAAATTTCAGATGGAAAAGTATATGCTATGGCGGCACACACAAAACTTAAAACACCAGTTCTTAAAAAGGCTTTGCGTATACTTGTCAAAACAATTGGCATACTGATCGCTGTCCTCATCATTTTAATATTACTTGTTCAAACTGCGCCGGTTCAAAACTTCCTTCGAAAAAAAGCAGAATCATACCTGATCTCGAAATTGCATACTAAGGTTGTTATTGGCAATGTCTATGTGGGTTTGCCTGGAACAATTATTCTCAAAAAAATCTTTTTGGAGGACAAACGTCAGGACACCTTAGTATATTTTAATAAATTATCCGCGGACCTTGCGCTTTTTAAGTTGGTCCGCGGGAACATTGATATCAATGAACTTCGGCTGGAATCTGCTACGCTGAAAATAAAAAGATCATTGCCCGACACTGTTTTTAATTTTCAATTTATCGTGGACGCGTTTCAGGCACCCCCAAATAAACAGCCAAATAAAAAAGATACTTCATCTATGCAAATCGCTGTGCATGATATCATGCTCGATAAGATACGATTGGTTTACGATGATGTAATCAGTGGAAACGAGGTGGACGTTTTTTTAGGTCATTTTGAAACGCGTATTGATCAGGTTGACCTAACAAAGGGAAGGTTTAATATTCCCTTGATAGTTCTCAATGGGCTGGCAGGCAAAATCGAACAACATGCCCAAATGCTCAAACAAGCTGTTACCACTGATACATCAGGCTACTCATTGCCGCAATTTGAATTAAAAAATATTTCTTTAACCAATATTGATCTGGATTATCAAGACAAGCCTGGTGAAATTTATTCAAGGATATATCTGGACAGCCTGGCCACCCAAGTTCGTCAAATTGATCTGTCAAAGCGGATCATTATGCTGGAAAAATTAGCGCTATCCAAAACGACTGCTTCTCTACGGTTAGGTAGTACCGTTAGTAATAAAAAAGACATTGCAGAACAGAAAGATACGGATCATGGCAGTAGATGGTATATCGCGGCCGATCAGTTGCGGTTTGATGATGATCATATTTCATTTGATGACGATAATGCCCCGCATCAGGTAGCGGGAATGGATTATGCGCATCTGGATGCAAAAGACCTATCTCTGTATGTAAATGATCTGCTAATCAGCAACGATTCTATTTCCGGAGATATCAGGAAAGGAAATTTTTCGGAGAAAAGTGGATTTGACTTACAAGGTCTCCAGGGAAGTTTTCTGTTTGCAAATAACCAGGCTTACCTAAAGAATTTAAGACTACAAACACCGGGTACTCTGTTGCAGCATTCGGTTGTGCTACATTATCCTTCCATAGAAAGACTAAAAAAACATATTGGTGAGTTGTCAATAGATGCTGATCTCAATAACAGCAGGATACAGGTCAAAGATATTCTCCAATTTGTCCCCTCATTGCGCACACAACCCTCATTCAGAAATAAACAGCAGGTTTTTTTAATAAATGCCAGGATGAAGGGGACGGTAGCCCATTTGAAAATTGATCACCTTCAATTGTCGGGTTTGCAGGGTACGCGCATAGATGTTTCGGGCGATGTGAGTGGACTACCCGCGATAATGGAATTAAAAGTAAATCTTGTCATAAAACAATTCAGTAGTGGTCGAAAAGATCTACTCTCTTTGATTCCTGCCAGACTAGTGCCACCGGATATTTCCATTCCTGAAAATTTTGTAACGAATGGAACGATCACCGGGAATATGAACGATGTGACGGCCAATCTTCTCATTCAATCTACATCCGGCGAATTGACCATCAAAGGAAATGTGAAACACCCGGATGATATTAAAAATGTGGTCTACGATGCATCGTTATCGGCAAAAAATTTAGACATCGGTTCCATATTCATCAAAGAAAGTGATTTTGGAAATGTAAGCCTTCAACTAATTGCAAGGGGCCGGGGATTTGATCCTAAGGTCGCGCAGGCAAATATAGATTGCACCATCTCCTCAGTGATCTTCAAAAAATATGATTACCTGGCTGCGAGCATTAAAGCGTCTTTAAGTGACCAGGTCGCTAAAATAGATATCCGTTCACAAGATCCGGGTCTTTATTTTACATTGAATGGCTCAGCGGATATACACGCAAAATATCCTGCAATAAATATGGTCGCCGTCATAGACAGCCTCAAGCCGAGGTCCCTGCATCTTACAGAAGAAAATATTTCCTACCGGGGAAGGATATCTGTAAATTTTTCAAATGGCGATCCTGATCATTTGCAGGGAGAACTGGTTGTTTCGAATTCATTGCTGGAGAAAGATGATCAAAAGATCGCGATGGATTCCTTAAGGATCGTCGCGGGACAAAATGATACAGGACAATACATCCATTTGAATTCAGATGCCATGAATTTTACTCTGGATGGACATTACAGGCTGACGGAATTGGGAGAGGTCTTCAATCAGCTTGGCACCACCTATTTTTCCGGCAATAAAAAAACGCCATCAGAGAAGATCGACAAATACGATTTTACGTTCTCAGCCAACATTACCGATAAGCCGATCTTAAAAACGCTATTGCCCTCTTTGCAAAGAGTGGATCCTATTCATTTCAAAGGGAAATTCAACTCGGAAAATGGATGGAGTGCAGATCTGAATTCTCCCTTTATCATTTATGGCAATAACAGGATCCGGAATTTTCAGGTGCATGTACAACCCAATTCCAAATCAATTGACATGCGTATGATGCTTCAGGAATTTACGAATGGCGGCAGCATTGGTTTTTATAATAGTTCAATCGACGCATCTGTCGCTGATCGGAAAATCAATTTTGCCTTGAACATCCAGGATAGGTCTGCAAAAGACAAATATCATCTTGAAGGATCTTTGATGCGTCAGGATTCCGGGGATTACACATTCAACTTAAAGCCGGATCAATTATTATTGAATTATGGGAAATGGAATGTGTCAGAGAATAATGCGATACACTTTTCGTCAGGTAATATCAATGCAAATAATTTTTCTCTCTCCAAAGGCCCGGAAGAGTTAAGTATTCGCAGTGTTTCTGCAAACAGCATTGCAGCGCTTGAAATTGGGTTTACCCATTTTTTATTATCAACCTTGACTGCTTTTGCCGGGTCTGATTCATTGCTTGCAAATGGAGAGATAAACGGGAAGTTCACCTTGAACAATATTAAGTCAAACCCATCCTTCACCAGTGATCTGAATATTCGCAATCTGAGTATTCGTCTTGATACGATCGGAGATGTTGCCATAAAAATTAATAATATAGAACCTGATAAGTTTTCAGCGGATGTTCATATTACGGGGCGCGGTAACGATCTTGCATTGACCGGTAATTATTTGGCAAAGCAGGACAATGACAATTTCAATTTGTCGCTTGATATCCGAAAGCTGCAACTGGCCTCAATCACAGGAATTTCCATGGGCGTCTTAAAAAGCGCATCAGGTTCGGTCAACGGAAAGTTCAGCATCAGGGGCTCAGCGGCAAAACCAAGAATTGATGGAAGCCTTACCTTTGACGCGGCAGGCATTACACCATCCATGCTGAACAATTATTTCAGTATTGATAAAGAAAATATCGGGTTCAATAGTGATGGAATTCATTTTTCCAATTTTACCGTTCTTGATTCAGCAAAAAATAAACTTGTTTTAAACGGGTCAATAAAAACAATTGATTTCAGGAATTATGATTTTGATCTTGCCATCAACGCGAAAAACTTCCAGGCATTAAACAGCACAAAACGCGATAATAAATTATACTACGGGAAATTATTTTTCAATGCCAATCTGGTTGTAAAAGGGACGGCAGAACAACCTTCTATTGACGGGACCATAAAGATCGATCCAAAAACAAAATTGACGGTGGTGCTTCCACAGGAAGAGCCAGGCATATCCGATCGCCAGGGCATTATTCAATTTGTAAATATGAAATTACCTGCGCAGGATTCTATCAATAATGCTGGAGTTGATTCATTCAGCACCTCTTCGCTGAAAGGATTTGATATTTCAACGAATATTATTATTGACAGCAGCGCTGAGCTTACTTTAGTGATCGATGAAAATAATGGCGACCATCTTACTACAAAGGGCGATGCTACATTAACGGCCGGAATCGATCGTAGCGGAAAAATCACCTTGTCCGGTGATTACCGGCTATCGCGCGGATCCTATGATCTTTCATTCAGTCTATTGCATAAACAATTCAAAATACAAAATGGAAGTTCGATTACCTGGACGGGTGAAGCCACCAAGGCTAACCTGAATATCAATGCGGTCTATATCGCCAACACTTCGCCCATTGACCTGGTGGATGACCAGCTCGCTCAGTCTGTTGCCACGGTGAGAAATACCTACCTGCAAAAACTTCCTTTTGAAGTGCATTTAAAAATGAAAGGCGAATTACTAAAACCGGATATCAGTTTTGATATCATCTTACCTGATGACAAGAGTTATGTTGTTTCAAAAGATATTCTCACCACAGTAGATGCAAAATTAGATATGCTTCGGCAAGATCAGGGTGAAATGAACAAGCAGGTGTTTGCTTTATTGTTGCTGAATCGTTTTGTTGGGGAAGATCCGTTCTCAACCAGCACCGCCGCATTAAATGCAGAAAGCCTGGCACGTTCAAGTGTGAGCAAAATATTAACTGAGCAATTGAATCAGCTGGCATCGAACCTGGTTCATGGTGTAGATATAAATTTTGATCTGCAATCAACGGATGATTATACTACCGGGCAGTTGCAAAATCGCACTGACCTGAATGTTGGTATCTCCAAAAGATTGCTCAATGATCGTTTAACGGTAAGTGTGGGTTCGGATTTTGAATTGGAAGGCCCCCAAAATGTGAATGCAAATAATCAATCCAATAATCTGGCAGGCAATATTGCACTGAATTATAAATTGAGTAAGGATGGTCGTTATATGTTGCGCGCCTATCGCAAGAACGATTATGATGATGTAGTGGAAGGTTATGTTATTGAAACGGGGATGGGATTTATCATTACCCTTGATTACAATCATTTCAGGGAAATATTTGAGGGTAAGAAAAAGCGCGGACAAGCTGAATCAAAAAAATAAATCTTGCATGCTTTACAGGTTGCTATATCTTATTTTCATCACGCTCATTTTATTTTTTGCAGTTTCATGCAGCAATACAAAATATTTGTCTCCCAATGAAGCTTTATATATTGGCGCAAAGATCAAGATCGACAGTTCTAAACTTGGTCATCGTCAAAACAAAAAAATATCGGCTGATCTGTTGACATTGGTTCGCCCTAAACCCAATACCAGGATATTGGGACTGCGCCTGAAATTATTCGCATATAATATTGCTGGTAATCCCAGCAAACAACATTCCCTGAGAGGATGGCTTAAGAATAAATTTGGACAGGCTCCTGTACTTGCCAGTGATGTTGATCTTGAGCATAATGCAAAAGTGTTAGCAAGCTATTTGCAGGATAAAGGATATTTTCAGGCACTTGTTTACGGGGACTCGACGATCAAACATAAAAAGGCAACTGCTGTGTACCATGTGCAGCCGGGTTTGCGCTATACAATTGGTGGAGTGATTTTGGAAAAGGATAGCTCCGCCGTTAATAAAACGATCGCAGCCGATTTCTCCGAAACCTTATTGCGGAAAGGGAATCCCTTTGATCTTGACATCATTAAATTGGAAAGACAAAGAATAGATGCAGATCTGAAAGAAAATGGATTTTATTTTTTTAGCCCTGAATTGCTGATCGTAAATGTTGACAGTAATATGGGCAATCACACGGTGAATTTATATGTAAAAGTGAAGCCGGCAATTCCTGCAGAAGCGCAACACACATTTGATATCAATGAGGTATTTATTTTTGCAAACTATAGTTTGCGCGGATCGGCAGATGATACCAGTAAGAAAAAGGCCATTCATTATAAAAATTTTTATCTCGTTGATTCCGCAAAATTGTTCAAGCCAACACTCTTTGATGAAGCATTGCGTTTTCAACCGGGGGATACCTATACGCGCAGCGATCATAATTTAACTTTAAGCCGATTAATCAACCTTGGATTATTCAAGTTCGTAAAGAACAGGTTTGAAATGGCAAAGGGGACAGATTCGCCAATGTTGAATACATATTATTACCTGACGCCGCTTCCAAAAAAATCATTACAGGCAGAAATAGTAGGAACATCAAAATCGGATAACCTGGTGGGAAGCCAAATTACATTGGGTTGGAAGGACAGGAATATATTTGGTGCCGGTGAACTGCTGAGCATTGATGCATACGGAGGCTTTGAAGTGCAGTACAGCGCTGATCTGAAAGGTTACAATACCTATCGTGCAGGGCTGGATAATAAATTATCATTCCCCAGATTCATCGTTCCTTTTGTGAACATCAATACTGTTGGAGAATTTATGCCCAAAACAAATATTGATCTGGGGTATGATTTTCTAAATAAGATCCATCTATATACCTTGAATTCTTTTCATACCGCATTTGGTTACGATTGGAAGGAAAATAAAACCAAAGAACATCAGCTGAATCCGATCAGTATCACTTATGTTCAGCCCTTGAACATCACCCAGGAATATAAAGACAGCGCAAAAAAAAATCCTACCCTGCTTGATGCGATACAAAAGCAATTTATTCTGGGCTCCAATTATACTTTCACATTCAATCAGCTTAGCGGGAAGCAACCCATTGATGCGTTTTATTTTAATGGTAATCTTGATCTCTCCGGTAATATAGCAGGACTGATCACCGGTGCTGATGCGAAAGCCGGTCATACTGTTTATTTGTTTGGTTTGGATTTTTCTCAATACATACGCACGGAAACCGATTTTCGGTATTATCACAATATGGGAAATACGACATGGGCAAACCGGATAGATATTGGCGTCGGTATTCCTTACGGAAATTCCACCGCACTTCCATTTGTAAAGCAATTTTTTGTTGGAGGGACCAATAGTGTACGCGCATTCAGAAGCCGGTCGGTTGGCCCGGGAACATATCAACCTCCATCAGATAATAATTTTCTACCCGATCAAGCAGGGGACATTAAACTGGAAATGAACACGGAGTTGCGCGCAAAACTATTCAGCATCGTAAATGGAGCGATCTTTATTGATGCCGGGAATGTATGGCTCTTTAACAGTGATACGTTAAAACCGGGCGGTAAATTCAGCAGCGCATTTTTAAACCAACTCGCAATTGGTGCAGGTCTTGGATTGCGTTTCGACATTTCAATTCTGATCATAAGGTTAGATGTGGCTTTTCCGCTGCGCATACCCTATTTGCCAGATGGTCACCGCTGGATAATTGATAAGATAGATTTTGGAAGCGGAACATGGAGAAGAGATAATTTGGTTTACAATCTTGGTATTGGATATCCTTTCTGATATCAGCATCTTTTTTGTTTCTCATCATGATGATAAGATTATTCAGCATTACTTAAGTAAATCAGTACAGTCGGGGGAAAAACTTCTACAATTCATATTAAAACCAAGGATGGAATTAATGGAACAGTTTTTATTCAATACTATTGGCGTAATCATATAAAAAATATGTACAGCAATTTTATTTCCCTATCCAAGAAGGCATTTGAAAGTCTTGGAGAGCAGGCGCTATTTCTTGGCTCCTTCTTTCGAAATATCTTCCGGCGCGATTTCGAATGGAATGAATTAATAAGACAGTGTTATCTTATTGGGTACCGCTCTTTTCCTATTGTCGCGTTAACGGGTTTTGTGCTGGGATTTGTTCTCACGTTGCAGACAAATCCATCGATGAAAGAATTCGGGGCACAGAACATGGTCCCCGGAATGGTCTCAATTTCTGCCATCCGGGAAATTTGCCCGGTAATCATAGCGCTGATATGTGCCGGAAAGATTTCTTCGGGTATCGGTGCAGAATTGGGAAGCATGAATGTTACTGAGCAAATTGATGCTATGGAAGTCTCCGGCGCAAACCCAATCCAATACCTTGTTGTTACCCGCATTTTAGCCAGTACTTTAATGATTCCATTGCTGACCATTTTTGCTGATGGCGTTGCGATCATCGGCGGTTTTATTGGAACGAATATTTCGGGAGATATGAGTCTGTCTCTTTATTTCAGAAAATCCATCGCTGCATTGGTATTTTCAGATATTTTTCCATCGTTCATCAAATCTGTTCTTTTTGGTTTTGTGATTGGTTTTGTTGGTTGTTACCAGGGACTGCATTCAAATCGTGGAACCGAAAGCGTAGGGCTTGCCGCAAATGCTGCCGTTGTCTCTGCTTCTGTTTGGATAATCATCATTGATGCAATTGCCGTGCAGATCACCAGCGCTTTTGTATATAACTAGTTTGTTATGGAAGAGAATGTTATTGATATAAAAGGGTTAAAAAAAAATTTCGGCGACAAGGAAGTGCTGAAAAGTGTGAGTTTCTCCGTAAAAAAAGGAGAGAATATGATTGTTATGGGCAGATCAGGTGAAGGAAAGTCGGTTACCATTAAATGCATTGTCGGGCTGATTTGGCAGGATGAGGGATCAGTAAAGGTATTTGGCAAAGAAGTAAAAGAAATGACTGAGAATGAGTTAAAAGAGATGCGGACCAAGGTTGGTTTTCTTTTTCAAAATGCTGCTTTGTACGATTCAATGACGGTTGCTGAAAATCTTGCATTTCCGCTGACAAGGGTATTGAAAATAAAAAATGCGGAGGAGATAAAAACTAGAATTCATGAAACACTTGATAGTGTAGGTTTAGAGGATACCGTGGATAAAATGCCCAGCGATCTCTCGGGCGGTATGCGTAAAAGAATCGGACTTGCCAGGACACTCATCGTGAAACCGGAGATTATATTATATGATGAACCAACGACCGGCCTTGATCCCATAACTTCCGCAGAAATAAGCGAATTGATCTTAGCGATTCAAAAAAAGAACAATGCGTCTTCGATAATCATTACTCACGACATGCAATGCGCAAAAATAACCGGGGATCGCATGGTGTTGATCAACGAAGGCGAATGTATCGGAGAAGGTTCATACGAGGAGTTGCAGCATTCTCCGGATAAATTCATTCAATCATTTTTTAAATAATAATCATGAAAGCCACCATACCGGAGAAAATTAAAACCGGAATTTTTGTCGTCGTTGGGGTATTGCTATTTCTGGCAATCATTGTGCTGATCGGCAAACAACAAAAATTGTTTTCACGGTCACTGACGATGCACGCCCATTTCAGAAATGTAAATGGATTGCAGATTGGCAATTATGTAAGGTTCGGCGGCATCAATGTAGGTATTGTTGACGGCATCAATATTACCAACGATACCACGGTGACTGTCGACTTCAGACTCGAGCCGAGGATGAAACCTTTTTTAAAAGATGATGCTGTTGTGAGTATAAGTTCTGAGGGACTGATGGGAGATAAGCTGGTGCAGATTTCTCCCGGAAGTGATTCGGCAACATTATTGAAAGAAGGAGGGCAAATGAAGACCATTGATCCGGTCGACATGGACAAAATAATATTAAAGGTTTCAAGGATCACGGACAATGCCGAGGCGCTGACCAATAGTCTTGCTGGGATTGCTGACAGGATCAACAAAGGACAGGGTTCAATTGGAATGTTATTGAAGAATGATACCCTTGCAAAAAGATTACAAACTACCGTTGCGGAAGCGAACGAAACCGTAAACGTTGTAAAAAAGAGTGCAAACAATTTCAATGAAAATATGGAGGCTGCAAAACATAATTTCTTATTGAGGGGGTATTTTAGAAAAAAAGAAAAACAGCGGATAAAAGATTCGATAAACAATCAAAAGCGCATCAAAGATTCAATCAGCAACCTGAAATTGAAGACCGCGGATCAAAAAAAATGATTTCATAATTGAACCTATACGTACTTTCAATTTTAAGGCAATTAAATATTAAAATTGGCATCTGCTTTGATTTATTATCTGTATTCAGTTAACAGAAGATTATTTGCATCAGTCACGCCCTGCATTTCTTTGCGGGGTTTTTTATTCTTGCGACCTGGGAACTCCTTTCATGCTCGTGGCCGTAATGGTTTGGATTTTTTAAAAAATGCTTTGGGTGCTGATTTAAAAATAAAGCAATAGGAATGATCGGTTGAGGGATAAATAAGAAAGCTGTATTCTTAAAAAAATACAGCTCTTTGCTGACGCTTACTCTTTTTGCGTTTTATTTAAATTCCGTCAAAGAAAAAAAATAATGATTAAAGAATATCTACGCCCTAATCATCATTTAATAAAAAATGGTGCCAATCGATTTCTATTGTCCGCATTCATTATTTCAGTAAAAAATGAGTAAATTTTTACTCCTGGCTGGAAAAATTTCTACAATGATAAATGCATGCTGAGGATTTCAATTTCCTTTTCGCAGACCAGATCCATTGTCCGAAGGAATTCTTTATTGGCAGACGCGGGATCCGGATAAGCTTACCCATGTTTAAGAATGGCGGATGGGCTATTGGCTGGCTTTTTGTTTTTAAAATAATGTTAAGCATTGAACAAATGTTTTTGAATACTAAATTTTTTAGTATCTTTATACTAAATATTTGACCAATGACAAAGAAAGTGCAGCAGGTCCAGTCCATGCTCATACAGAACGCAGGTTACCGGCAGTATGAATACCTGATCATTTTAAATCCGCATGAGGACCTCAGAAAAAAGATAACGGCTGTAAAAGAGGAGTTCGCCTTAAAATTCCAGGCACCGGGAGCACGCTGGGGCAAGCCATTTCTGGTGCTCGCGCGGTTCAGGCAATTCGCGATGATGGAAGAACGCATCATGAATAATTTAAAAATGGTCGCGATGGGATATTTCCCTTTTAAGGTCGAGCTCTCTAATTTTGGTTCTTATCCATCACATACCATTTTTATCAATGTCACGACCAAGGAACCCATCAAGAACCTCGTCAAGCAAATAAAACCCTGGCAGAAATTATTGAAACTCGATGAAGATAACAAGCCACATTTCTTAGATGATCCTGCTTTCACGATCGCCCGTCAACTAAAACCCTGGCAATTTGAAAGCGCATGGGCAGAGTACCAGCACAAGCATTTTACCGGTAGGTTCATCGCAGACAGCATGCTGCTCCTGAAAAGAAATGTGGGAGAGAAGGCCTTCCAGATCGCTGCGCGCTTTGAGTTTCAGAACCTGCCGGTGACCACGGTGCAGGGAGAGCTTTTTGGATAAACAATAATGTTATCCGTATGTATAATCCTTTTCCTTTATTCTCACCCTCTCTTTTGCTCGCCCAGATCTCGGAAGCAAAAGGCAAGCGTTTTTTTGTGCGGCAGACTTTTCTTCGAGGGATGCAGCCAGCATTAAAGGCTGCATTTTTATTTCGCGGGTACATGGAAGAAGAAAAAAGTATGGCTGAAGAACATTTTAAAGACCTTCTGCGTGATCCCAATAGATTTTTATACGACACAAAAAATGAGGAGCATCTGGAAAAATTGAAAATGGCGGCAAGACAGCCTTCCGGTTTTAAGATCTATTATGTCGGCAAGACAAAATGGGAGTGGAGACCCCCGCCGGTCTATCAGAACAAAATAAAAAATTATATTCAAAAACTTCATCCGCGCTGGAGAACAGCGAGAGGAAAAAATAAAGTGATGGTAGGTCTTTATGAAGAGTGGGGCGAATTATTTCTTAAATTTAATTTTGAAGAGGAAGAGGATAAAATTGTTTTTGACGAGATCGAAAAATATTAAATATGTGCCTGGACATTTCTTATTATTCCGCGCTGGAATTGCTGGATGATTATTTTCCCGGGCTCGCCCATGACCAGGCGATCGATTTTGATATGGACGCCAATATCCATGTGCTTGCAATGAGTTATAAGAAATTCCCCGTTGTGCTGTTTAAGGATGGGGCTTTCCACCGCAATTATTTTGAATGGTCCATCATCGCGGGCTATATGGATACGCCGGAAAAAATAAAAATGCAAAGGCCAAAGATGGCGAACGCAAGAGCAGAAAAAATAATCGCGGATAAAAAATCTTTCTGGCACCGCATCCGGAAGAATCGTTGTCTTGTGCCCGTCACGGGAATCTATGAGCATCGGCATATTGATGGATGGAAAAATAAGGTTCCCTATCTCGTGCAACAGGAAGGACGCAACATGTTTTGCATACCCGCGCTCTATTATTATAATCCAAATGTTCCGACCAATATAGAGACGGGTGAAGCAGTGGGCATGTTCACCCTGGTCACGCGAGATGCGAATACGGTGATGAAACAAATTCATAACGATGGCGATAATAAATGGCGCATGCCCTTATTCCTGCCAAAAGAAATGGAATTGAAATGGCTTGACCCGGATCTCAAGGATGATCAGATCGCAGCAATTCTTTCTTTTGAGATGCCTTCTGAAAAATTGATAACTACTCCCGTTTGGTCGATCCGCACCACCAAACCAAGACCGGATGGTAAATTAAAAAATGAATTCTTTGCTTGGCCGAACCTGCCGCCTCTTGGAAACGATAACGGCGAATTACAGACTGCTTTATCATTATGATATTTTTTTCCATGCCACTTCGATATCGCCAGTCTTGGGTTTCAAATAAATTTTCGATTTTTTATTATCTGAGGACCATTAATTTTCTTATTTCAGCATACTCCGCTGTCATGATCTTTAAAAAATAGATTCCGTGGCTGATCGTCTATACGGATGCGTTCCATTCGAATTGATGAAGGCCTTGAGTCGTAAAATACAAAGTGACGATTATGAGTAAAGCATAATGATGTACGATTGGATTTTTTTTCATTTTGTTTTTTGAATGTTGAAAAAAGAACCCAAAGAGAAAAAGGCCGCTCTGGAAAAAGAGGCCGTATTGCTTAAAATATTTTGTGCTTCGCGCTCATTTTGTTACATCGATTGCGGCAACCGCTTTGCCGATCAAGGTACCGTAGGAATGGCCGACATCAACGGATTGTTGATAATGGATACCTCCGTAGACGCGAGATTCACCACATTCCAGTGCGGCATCCTCAAAGGAAGAATAGGTTCTCGCTGCGAATCCCCTAAAATCATAGGTGTGGTCGGTAAAACCATATTGGCTGCCAAATACCGAACTCAATACTTCCATAATGGAAGAGGTGATGAAAGCATGAGCAGCCGGAAATTCTGGATGTGGCGGAGTGCCGATTAAGGGAAGCCATGTATTGTCTATATGCGCCTGGATATAGGTAACAGGTCTGAGCTGATTATATTTATATTTCGATCTCCAGCAAACAATGGTTGCATCCCAGATCGCGATCCCCGATTTGGAATAGGCAATGGCGGCGGTAGCCAGTGAAGCATTGGTATTATCGAGAATCTGTGTAAGTATGGAAAGACAATGTCCCATTGGGGTATAGCCAATGCCAACTCCGACGTCGTTCCAAAAAAGGGCGATGTTCTTTTGGTCTGTGGTGAGTGACTTGGATACCGTATAATCATTGTCGACCATTTTATAAAAAGCAGAGCTGGTGTCTTCCGAATAGGGAAAGGGTGGAGGAGTTGTTGTCCCTGTGGAAAATATATTCAGGAAGGTTCTGCAATTTCCGAAATAGGGGCCTGCGGCTGCCGCAAACGCTGGTGGTGTAGGCACCCAGGCTCCCGGAAAAACAGGAGCAGTGTATGGATCACTGGCATGGTTGAAGAGGTCAGATTTCGACCAGTTGAAAATGGCAGAAGCTACAGAATCTCCAAATGCGGCAGAACGTGCAACCACATCTGCACCTTCTGAAAGAGTGATCTTATCGGTATAGACCTTTTCCAAGGAATCGACCGATGCAGAATCTGCTGCATTCAGACCGGGAAACAAATCCCTGGTAATGCTTGCCAGCGCTGCATTTGCAGCGATAACCCATGAGTATTTCCGGGTGTAGTCAGGCTGGGGCATCGCCGGCATCTGGTATAATTGCCCTTGCAGGCTTTTTGAGTCCGGAATTTCAAACCGCGAAGCTTCGAATAGGGAAACACCCGTGTAGGCAAACAAACGGTTAGCGGCCAGATTTGATTTTGCAGGATTTGACTGCAATATCATTTGCAATTGCAGTTTGTACCAGTTTGTGGCAACACTGGCATTATCCCTGGAAGGGATCACCCCTCCCTTGCCATCGTAATACTTTGGAAAATTTCCTTTTTGGCAGGCTGTAATGAACAAAAGGGAAGCAACCACCAATAAAACTGAAATCTGTTTTAATGTGATTGTCTGCTGGTGCATTAGATTAGTTTTGATTTGTCTCATAATTGCTTTATTTATAGTTCTTGAAAAATCGATCTGATCTTTAGAATATATCCCAAGACCCGAATTAATTTTCGAAACTATCAATGTTCATTTTTAAAAGAAAGCGGTATTGAGCAATTGGTAAATTCAAAGAGCGGTTGATATGCGTGCACCAGCGATTGGCGAAATCCACAAACTGAAAAAATCCTGACCATGGAATAAAAAAACGATGTAATTAAATGTTGGTTAGCATACGAATTTTCAGAGATCGGAGTTGCGGCATTATATGCTGTGGGCTCTTCTAAAAAAAATTCAGACTCATTCCAAAGAACTACTTAAATTGAAAGAAATATAAAGATTCGTCCATGGCGGTACCATTTACCATCCGCGTCACCAAAGAGATCCTTGACCGCGCAAAATACTGCGGGCAGAAACAAGAGGAGTCCATCGGCGAGAACTGTGCTATCGCTCTTGCCCTCCGGGATCTATTCCCGGATGTATCGGTAACGGGTACAGGGATCCATCCATTTGGTTCAGAGCGTAATTTAAAAGGAGACCTTTCCATTAGTCTTCCCTTCGTCGCGCGCGACTTTATCAAGGTATTTGATTCGCTGGTCGCCATGCCACGGGTCAGGCTTTTACTACCGGAGTTTGATTTTGAGATCATGATCCCTGACAAGGTCCTTGAACAGATCAATATCGAGGGGTTGCAGGACCTGGCAGCTGTTCAGGTCGCCTGAAAATTTTCGTGTATACGTTACAGTTAGTTATTGGAATATCTTTTGGGGCAACGGATTTTTTGATGTGTGGATTTTCATTCGATCTATACCATTGACATGCGTGGTTCTGAAAATGGCAGGAGGGTGACCATGAACTTTCTTAAAGAGTTTACTGAATGAGCTTGGATCCTGAAAGCCCACTTCCGTTCTTATTTCATCAACCGGCAATGCGGTGGTGATGAGCAAATCCATTGCTTTTTTTAATCGCCTTTCAGTAAGGTATTGATAGGGTGTTATCTTAAATAGATTTCTGAATTCCCTGAGCAGGTAAAATGGATTCATCAGGCTTATTTCAGAGAGCTTCTGCAAAGAAATATCTTCCTGATAACAGGAGTCCATATAATCTTTTGACCGGTGTAGCCGTTTATACAATTCTTCTCGGGTCGCTCTTTTTTTTGCTTTCATCTCATCTATTTCTGCGGAGGTTCTGTTATAGAGCCTGATCATCTCCCCAAGCGACAGGTAGATCAATTCAATAAGATAAGCCTGTTCAATTTCCTTTTGCTGAACAATATTTCTGATTTCCAGTAAGTGGGGAAAAGAACTGTTAAGGGGGTATAGTTTTTCAATGAACCTTGGTGAACCGTCATAGTTCTTGAAAGGATTGTCGAGTTGATCGCCTGCCCCGTGAACGATTCCGCTAAAAACCTCTTTGATGTTTTGGACCGTAAAATTTATGGTAAAGGAATTTGTGGGCGAGTCCGAGCTGATCGAGCTGCTGTATTCTGATCCTTCATTGAGTATCAAAAAATTTCCGTCTGAAACGCAAAAACTGTTTTTCTCAAAGTGATAGTGTTCGGTTCCCTGGAAGGCGCATTTTACTGAAAGCGGGGTCCAATGCCTGGAGTAATAAATATTCTTTGACCGGCAATTCAATATCACGATCGCATCATCATGCTGGCTGTACCAGAGATTCTCATCATATTTTGCCGCATCGGGGTCCGGGAAGGAATCAATGATCTTTAAAGGAATTTTTGCCATGCAGATTGCTGATAAGACTGAAAAATTAATGCATGCTCGCGGAGACGACATTTGAATTTATATAAGTGGTAAAAATTAAAAAGTCAATTTTAACCAAGCAGTTTTATTTTTTTTGAACCATAATTGTAAAATAAAAAAAATGAAATAATGAAATCTCTAAATAATCCTCACCGGATCTTTTTTCCATTGATAATATTTTCGTTGCTCAGTTATGTTCCAAGTGCAGGCCAAGCGCTGAACAAATCCGATTTTGGAACTGCGGATTCTTTGTTTGTTGCCAAGGACTGGGCCAAGGCAAAAAGAATTTATGAGATGACGCTAAAGGATTCTTCAATTAATCCTTTGGAATGGAACAGGCTTGGCTTTTGCGATTTAAATCTCGGGATGTATAATGAAGCCCTGAAATGTTTCAGCAGATCTCTTTTGCAGGATCCTCCTGTCCCCTTAAAGGCAATTGTTTATTCAAGAATCGCAAGAATTTACGCCATTCAAAAAAACAGGACCAAGTCTCTTGCCAGCCTGGACAGCGCGGTAGCCATGTCATACTTAAATTTGCATGAGATCGATTCGCTCCCTGATTTTAATTCTGTGCGTAATGAAGCCCATTTTAAGGAGCTCAGGCAAAAGGTTTACACCATTCTGTATCCCTGCATGACAGATCCGCACGCAAGGGAATTCGACTTCTGGGTCGGCGAGTGGGATGTTTACCAGACGGGAACGAAAAACTACGCAGGTCACAGTCTCATTCAAAGGATCGCCGGTGGTTGCGCAATTTTGGAGAATTGGGATAGCCAGAACAGCACAGGCAAGAGTATTAATTTTGTAGACCCAGTAACCAATCGATGGAAACAGAGCTGGGCGGGTTCATATAGCGGCGGGATCCAGGAATTCGTCAACGGCAGATACCAGGATAGTGCTATGCGTTTTGATTTTGAAACCACCGACCCGAAAGGAAATAAGATAATCGGCAGGTTCATCTTTTTTAACCAGGGACCGGACCAGGTGAGGCAATTCAACGAGACTTCTGCCGATGGAGGAAAAACATGGACACCGAGTTACGATTTTACGTACAAGAAGATTAAAAATTGATTCAGATTACCCAAAATAAACGGCAGATGGCTGGCTACAGGTTTGCAAATACGGACGAGGATTATGAGGTCGCTCGTGTCTTGTTTCGGGAATATGGGAATTCATTGAACAATGAGCTTGCTCTCCAAAATTTTGATGAAGAACTGATCAATATCCGGTCAATATATGGCTTGCCGGAAGGTGGTATTGTATTGGCTCATGAAGATGGGCTGTCACTGGGATGTTCTGGTATAAAAAAATTAGAACCAGGCGTTGCGGAGCTCAAGCGGTATTATGTGCGGCCGGCTTTCAGAGGTCGTAAGATAGGGCTTGCAATGATCCAGTTATCCATTCAGTTTGCCAGCGATCTTGGTTATAATAAAATAAAACTCAATTCCCTCCCGGAGATGAAAAGAGCACAGGAGATTTATTATGCCATTGGATTTTATGAGATCCCGGCTTATTTCGATAACGGGATACCCGGGACAATTTTTATGGAGAAAAATTTATAAGGTCAGTGGCGATGATCGTATCTTTAATTACGGATAGGCATTGTCGTTAGCTTTGTCAGTGTAGCTCATGTATCTGCTAACATGCTATGATTTTCCAAAATAAAACGAATGCATGCTATAGCTGCAAGAATGCGAAGATCTTGTCTCATAAAAATCACTTTCAGCATCAAATTTTACTGTTTCAGGGTTTTGAATCATTATTACCGTAACCTATTTCAAACCTTCGCGTTCTACTTTCGAATATGCTCCAGACAAATCCAAAACAGATGATCATGAAAAAACTTTTCACCATGAAAGTGGTTGCCCTGCCTATTGAGTTAATTATATTTTTTTATCTATTCATATCCATTGGTTATGGTCAATCCGATTATAAATATCCACCAACAGGAAAGCTCATTGATGCAGGAGGTCACCACCTGCACATACACGTATTGGGAAAAGGAAAACCTGTGGTGGTCTTTGAGAATGGCAGTGGTGATTTTTCCTTTGTCTGGGATCTTGTGCAACCATCGATAGCCAAAATTGCGGCTACGGTTTCTTATGACAGGGCAGGTTATGCCTGGAGCCAGGAAGGTCCTTTTCCCAGGACAGGCAGGCAAATAGCCTATGAACTGCATACCGCCCTGCGCAATGCAGGAATAAGCGGCCCCTATATTTTGGTGGGTCAGTCATATGGTGGTTTCCTTGTCAGATCCTTTGCAAGAATTTATAAAAATGAAGTAGTCGGTATGGTGTTGGTGGATGCACTAAATGAAAATGAAAAGATATTGATTAATGATAAAGCGGTCAGGGTGCGGGACATGGCGCAAGGAAGAAGGGTACCGGAGATTCAAACCAGGATGAAAAGAGATAATGATAAGGATTCATCGAAGCAGGATAATCCGGTCGCATCCGATACAAGCATCGAGCCACCACTTGATAAACTTCCGGCAAAAGATCAGCAAAGACAATTATGGGCGCAAACACAGATCAGTTATTTTAAAGCAGCCAGCAGCGAAATGGACTGGTCTCCGGAGGATGTTGCTGATATGTATAAAAACAAAAATAAGACAGCTTACAAGCTGGGCAATATTCCCCTGATCGTGCTGGCAAAAGGGAAGGGGTATTATCCGGGTTTGGCAGATTCTGCTGATCTGGAGAAGCAAAGGGTAGCACTGCAAAAGGACCTGGCACATTTATCGACGAACAGCAAATTCATCATTGATAAAAACAGCGGTCATAATATTCATCTAGAAGATCCTGTGACGGTGATCGGTGCCATCAAGGAGGTTTTACTTGCTTATAAAACAAAAACAAAATTGAAGTAAAGCAATTCATGCTATCCGGATGTTGCCACGCAAAAAACCAGTGAAAGAAAAGCAATAGGTTGAACCGCCTGAATTTTATATGCGCTCCAATCTGTGTACTCAGCGGGAACGTAAATCATGCATGCGTAGCAAAAAGCTTCTTTTACTGTTTGCATGTATTTTTTCCTGTCGCTGTGTGATTGCCCAGGCGGTCGATAACCTCGTCTCTTTCCGCGATATTCATTCTGAAAAATATTTCCGAATATTCTATGAGAATGATTTCTTTTCGGGTACCGACCGAGACTACACCCAAGGTATTTATATTGAAAAGGTAAAACCCTGCATCCGAAATTTCCCCTTGGTAAAGCTACTCTGGCATCCTCATTTATTTAAAATCAGATACGGGATGGCGCTCGAGCATGATGCCTATACCCCAAATGAGATTGCTCCGCCGGAAATCCAGTATGGGGACAGACCCTATGCGGCCGCTCTTTTTCTAAAAACCTTCCTGGCTGCTTCAGATGATGCCAGGGATCAGAGGATAAGCGTGAGCCTGAGCACAGGCATCATAGGCCCGGGCGCTGGTGGAGAACAGATGCAAAGAGCGATTCATCACTGGATTCATTATACCCAACCCGAGGGATGGCATAACCAGATAAGTAATGATATCGTTCTCAATTACCAGGTCAATTATGAAAAACAGTTATATGCTGTAAAAAATAATCTTTGTTTCTCAGTTTATACCAGCGCGCGGGTAGGAACGCTCAGCGATAAGAGTTCCGCAGGTATTTCGATGATGACGGGAGATTTTTTATCTCCATATAATCGAGAGAACACCTATCCACAACAAAAGAAAATCCATTGGTATCTCTATGGACAATCTCTCCTGAACCTGATAGGATATGATGCCACTCTGCAAGGTGGATTCTTTGACCGCAGCAGTCCCTACACAATCTCCGCCCGACATATTCGAAGGCTGGTCTTTCAATACCGTTATGGGCTGGTAATCATTTTAAAAGGAGTTTTCCTGGAATATTACCAGACAGGAAATTCTAAAGAATTTGACACCAGTATATTTCACCATACAGGTGGTTTACAGATCGGCTTTGGTTTTTGATAGAAAACCAGATAGGGATTTTCATTTTATTATCAATTTCAATATTGGTTAAGCAAAGCAATTTGGTGAAAATAAGATCGCTTTGCGGTCGAAGGAAAATAAATTAAAGGCATTATGATCTTTGCCGAAGTTTTTTTTGTTGTTGCCTAGGCTGTAATTACGCTGTATGCAATTCCCTTGCCTCCTAATCCTAATGCAAAATAAGTCCGTGGTCTCTGCCTTACACATCCTATAAAAGACAGTCCACCTTTTGTAGTGGCAAAAATGCCTGACCGATTAAAATCGGTTTTGAATATTATTTCCGGTAACAATTTGGAGAAAGATTTTCCGGGCATTTTTGTTTTTGCATGAATCTTTCAATCCCATCTATTGCACTTAAATGTCTTTCATCTTTGCCACCAATGATTATTTTTTTGTCCTTTGTTATTCATTCCATATCCTGTTTGTGGCGAGAGGTTCGCCGGCAATGCAAAATTACTGGGTTTCAACTCTATTAGAAAGATATTTTTGTGATTCATATCCTCAGGTGATGACCAGATATTTTGCATGAAACGATCGCTTAATCATTAATGAAGTCGGAATGGAAAAACGCCAGAGAAATATTTATTTTGAGAAATGGAGAGGCATGCCTAATTAAAAAATAAATTAGCCAATCGAACTCAGATCTTCTTTCACTTTTGATCTAAGTTCCGATGCTTTATCTTTTGCGGTATCAAATATATCCCGGCTTGCATTTGCAATTCTTTTTCTGGTCTTAGAACCTTTGCGTGGTGCGATCAGGATCCCAATGAATGTACCTAATAAGGCCCCTTTTAAAAAAAAGGAAAATTTGGAATTCGTCATATAGTATGTTTTTTTATCAGAGGCTAAAACCAGGCCAATATTTTTTTGGTGATTATACCAAAAGATAATAGCCCTTGATCACCATATCGATGAAAAAACTTCACGCACTTGTAGAAGAAAATGCAAAGCCCAACCTTTGAGAAGATACACAAACGGTTAATAAAATCTTTATAAAACATCGGTTATACATAACCGGTAGTAATTTATCTTAGGATGCTCTGATCAGGGTAAATTATCCGGCAGATGCTGATGATGCAGTGTAAGATAAATCTATGGTTCAGCACCGGATTATTGTTTACCTCCAACAACTTTTATTTAATAAGAAAAACGGCTATTATAAATTAAAATAATGACCACCAGAAGAA
>JAJPKJ010000036.1 GCA_021323755.1 Chitinophagales bacterium
GGTTTTGTTTTTGAAACAGCAACCAGTTCAACTTTGCCGGCAGAAAATTCATTGATCAGGCGATGGTAAACCTCGATATTAATAGCCATGACCAAATTTAAACGGAAAAGCTTTACAAGTTTTAATTAATGTTTAGATTTCAACGTGTAATTTTATTTTGAAAAAATTTTCAGTCTTTGTCCAGTTGCTGCAATTTGAATTGTTATTGATAAATAAAACAAATATTCAATAACCGAGCTGCGCAAGCAGGTCATTAAAACTCAAACAATGGAAGAATTCATGTTGATTTTCAGACACCAGGACGGGAACAAAGTGGCCTCTCCTGAGCAAATCCAGATCTGGATGAAACAAACGATGGACTGGATCGGCGGAATTGCTGCACAAAACAAATTTATCGGTGGCAATGGTTTGATATTTGATGATGCAAAAGTGGTAGGATATAATAATGTTGTGACCAACGGACCTTTTGGCGATATTAAGGAAACTATTGGGGGCTACATTATGGTAAAAGCGGATTCGGCTGAGGAGGCGGTAGAATTTGCGAAAGGGTCCCCTGTGCTGCAAGGCGATGGCAACACTGTGGAAGTAAGAAAGATCGCAAAACGAGATGGCATTCATTAAGAAAATTCAGGCCTTTGTAATTTGCAAAGGCTTTTTTGTTTATGAATCAACCCGAATTAATACCACATTTATTCAGAACAGAATTTACAAAGATCACGGCCGTTCTTTGCAAACTTTTTGGCATTGAACATATTGAAGTTGCCGAAGACATCACCAGCGAAACTTTTTTAGCAGCCTTTGAAACCTGGACATACAAGGGAATTCCAGAAAATCCAACAGCCTGGCTTTACACGGTGGCAAAAAATAAGGCAAAAAATTATTTTAAACGCAATCAGTTATTCACAGAGAAAATTTCAAAAGACATAAAATATTCATCTTCGGAAAAAGCAGAACCGGAAATCGATCTCTCCGAAAAAAACATTACGGATAGCCAATTACAGATGTTGTTTGCCATTTGCCAGCCATCAATTCCCATTGAAGCTCAGATCGGTTTGGCATTGCGGATTCTTTGTGGGTTCGGTATTGATGAAATTGCAAATGCTTTTTTAACCAATAAAGAAACCGTCAACAAGAGGCTTTTCCGGGCAAAAGAAAAATTGCGGGTTGAAAAAATTTCGATCGAATTCCCGCCGGAACCCGTAATCAATGAAAGATTGGACGCAGTTCTTACCACTTTATATTTACTCTATAACGAAGGTTATTATTCTGAAAGCCAGGATAGTGTTTTGCGGGAAGATCTTTGTTTTGAAGCCATGCGCCTGACCTGTTTACTCATCGAAAATAAAAAAACCGATCAGCCTTCTGTAAATGCGTTGTTGTCATTAATGTGTTTTCATGCATCCCGGTTTCCGGCAAGAAAAAATAAAAATGGCGAGATCATATTGTATCAGGACCAGGATGAAAAACTTTGGGATCAAGAATTGATCACAAAAGGTATTTATTATCTTCAGCAGGCTTCCCATGGAGAAAGGCTCACGAAATATCATGTCGAAGCCGGTATCGCTTTCTGGCACACAAAAAAAGAGGATACAAAAGAAAAATGGGAAAATATTCTGCAACTGTATAATCGTTTACTGCAAATAGAATATTCGCCAATTGCTGCACTCAACAGAACATTTGCACTTTCAAAAGCAAATGGAAAAAACGAAGCGATTATTGAAGCAGAAAAACTTCAATTAACCGGTAACCATTTTTATTTTACTCTACTTGGAGAATTATATACTGGAATCGATACCGAAAAGGCGAAACAAAATTTTGAAAAAGCATTCGCCTTGGCAAAAACAAAAACAGATAAACATACCATTCAAAAACAACTGGACAATTTATAGTTAGGACATGCCTTGATCCATATTGCTGATTCCAGCATTTTATATATTTTACAATACTAACCTGATCTCCAAATCCATAGTTTCCATGAAAAGCCAATATTATTAATGCCTAATTTTTTATTATGAAAAAACACTTGTTGTTACCTTTATTTGTCATTATTGGAATAATTTCTTTCGCACAAGACACTAAATCAAATAAAGAAATCATTACGCGATTTTATAACGCTTTCAACCAAAGAAATTTCAATTTATTCTATTCCTGCTTTGCGGACTCAGTGCTGGTGCATTTTTCAGGCAATAAAAGTTTTATGATCACGCCAGCACAGATAAAAGAAGATATCGATCCGCAAGTGATATCATTTCCTGATTCCTACGACACTATCTCCCTGATATTGGCTGAAGGAAATTGGGTTTCAATACATGTCCGTCATACCGGGACTTATAAAGATTCATTATGGGGACTTCCGCCGAATAAAAAATATATTGATTATTCAGTAATGGAAATGTATCGCCTCGAAAATAATAAGATAAAAGAAATTTATGTTGTTAATGACAGATTTTCTATGCTACAGCAAATGGGGATCATTCCAAAAGAAATAAAATCCGTTCTAAAAAACACCCATGACTAAAATGTAAAATACATTTGCTGATGGTCAGTATTGAAACAGTTCGTCAAATTGCGCTTTCATTTCCTGAAACGGACGAGCATCCGCATTTTGAGCGAATGGCTTTTCGCGTAAAGAAAAAGATCTTCGCTACCATTCTTGAAAAAAATCAAACGCTGAATGTAAAATTATCGCTCATTGATCAATCCGTTTTCAGCAGAATTGATGAAGCCGTCATTTATCCTGTGCCGGGTGGGTGGGGAAAGCATGGCATGACAACAATCGAACTGAAAAAAATAAGAAAGAGTATTGTGAAGGATGCGTTGACCAGTGCTTACTGCAACGTGGCTCCAAATAACCTTGCCGAAAAATATTATCGGTAAAAATTGCTTTCATTTATCTTTTTTGACCTTTAGTTCGTATCGCAGAATAATGTCACCATTGTATATCAAATGCAACCACTCCATATCTGCGGATGAAACTATATAAGTGTATTTTATTTTCTTACCAATGATCTCCGGCTGTAAAAAAACAACCGAAGGATATTTCGCGAGCATATTTGAATCGAGTGACGCAGTATCTGCAGATTTTCTTTTATCCGCATCAGCATCTGAGGTTTGCAAGGTAAAATTCAAGGTGTCGCCAATCGCCGTTTCTATAATTCCCTTCGCGGGTATTATTGAAGTAATATTATACTTGATAAATGATCTTTGTTTAAAGGGAGAATTGTAAAATTCTTCGGGGGCTGACGGCGCTGCCAACAATGTCCATTGCAGATCATCCGGGAAATGATCGCGGATGAAAATTTCCGGCGATGTGAAAAAATAAAAATCATCGAAATGCTCAATAAAATTGCTGCCATAATAGGTAAAATATCCGCTTGCCCAGGTAACATCGATCAGATGCCAGGCGCTATCAACAAAAACGGCATTCCAATAATGATTAGAAAAAAAACGGGTGCCGATATGATTCATATTTCCGCGGGCATAACCTGTTATCAATACGGATTGAATACCTGCATAATCGCAAAGGGTTTTAAAAAGGCGGGCATAGCCTTCGCAAACAGCTGATAGATTTCTTAATACCGTTTCTGCAACGAATTCATCAGCAGAATTTACTACAACTGAATCAATCGGTTTTAAGAGTATTTTTTTTTGAGAGGAATAATTTTTATTAGCGCTATGTCTTGCTTTATATTCAACATGTTCAGCTATCCAACTAAAAATGGCACGAACTTTTTGTGCTTGTGTTGAATAAGGCGCAGTGAGTTTTTGGGCAAGATCGAAAGCTGAGGCAGGCTCGATGGATCGAACCCGCTCATCAATCTCGCTAAAACCAATATTCTGCTGAGCAAAAATGATGGTTGCAGAAATCAACAATAATATCAATAGGCAATATTTCATAAAAAAGCCAGGAGCAATTTCGCACTTATTTAATATTTGTTGGACATTTATCATCGGGATAGAAAAAAACAAATCTTAAGATTTTATGACCGACATTACTGATGAGCACATGATGAGCATGCGCTCCAAAACAAAAGAATATAGTGCTGTAATTTTAAAAGCAGGTCCAAAAAGATATGAGCCTGGAGTAGAAAAAATAATCTGGGAACACGGACGCCGCAATTTTGCTCTAAGAGCTGACGGTATATTAAGTATTGTCTGTCCCGTTATTGACGGAAGCGACACGAGCGGAATTGGCATCTTTAATGCAACTCTGGAAGAAACGAAAAAAATAATGGATGATGATCCGGGGGTAAAAGCGGGAGTGTTTGTCTATGAATTGCATCTTTGCCGAAGTTTTCCCGGAGACGCTTTGCCAGCTTAATTCTTGGATGCTGTAAACAAAAAACCTCATCGCGAAATGAGGTTTCTCGTTTTAAAAAAAAGTATATTTTAAAATCCCCATTTCTTCATCACTTCATAATCTGCTTTTGCCGCTTCTATCGGGGTTTTATCCTGGTAGGATTCCTGCTCAATAATAAATTGAGAAGTACCGCCGGATTTTCTCGCCAGGTCAACAATATCTTTTGTGCCAACGACGCCGGTGCCAAGGACAGTGCTTTCATACCCATCCCCCATCTCGCTTTTTGCACTTTTGATCTCATCTTTCACATGCATTAATTCAAAACGATCAGGATATTGTTTAATAATTTCTGCAGCACGGCCTCCAACTCCGTACATATTTCCAATATCCAATTGCTGCGCAACCAATTTTGGATCGGTATGTTGTAAAATAATATCGTAGAGCTTCATATTATTTATCATCGTGTTGAATTCAAAATTATGATTGTGATATCCGAATTTCATTCCGCTCGCTTTGCATAACTCGCCGCTCTTATTGAACACGTCTAAAAAGCTCAATAAACCATCATAATCTTTACGCAAACCTTCATCAAGCCAGGGACTGATCACATATTGCTGACCAACGGTGGCTGCATCTTCAACGGTATGTTTCCATGAATCTGTGAA
Source organism: Chitinophagales bacterium (assembly GCA_021323755.1). Taxonomy (GTDB): domain Bacteria; phylum Bacteroidota; class Bacteroidia; order Chitinophagales; family Chitinophagaceae; genus Puia. Next base: position 4,966 of record JAJPKJ010000036.1, read on the forward strand.
TTCTTTTTTACCATCATCCCAAGCCTGTTTACCCATAACCGTATGCCCGCTGGGCATTTTCAAGCCCAGATCATCCAACACTTTTTTAAATTCAACGGGAGTGTATCCATAAAATTTTCGGTTAACATAATTTGCATGCTCAACATTTTTATAACCCATTGAGGCCAGTTGTTTCAATGTATCCAAAGGAGCTTTACTCATGTCTGCCCGCACAGAATACAATTGAATTCCTAAAATTTCTTTTCCTTTTGGCATGGCAAAAAGTCTGCTTGAGAACATGGTTGCACCAGCAACGGCAAAAGCACTGCTTTTTAAAAAATTTCTCCTTGAACTTTGCATAATATTGTTTTTATCGTTAGAGAGTTTATGAAGAATACTCTTTAAAAATAACTGATTATCCATTCAAAATATCAATCGTGTATAAAAAATATCAATACGGGAGAAAAATTGAGTTGAATCAAACCCATTTTCATTGTGTAGATATAACACTTTGAAAAAATCCGGGTCATTATTGGCGTCCAGGGGTCTTTTTAATCATCGTATTCTTATAAAATAATAATCCAAACTGGATATAACTGATTGCTAAATAAACAATTTGCCAATTTCAAAGAATCACTAAATTCACTGCGTTTTGTAAAAAGATCATGGAAATAGAAAAGCATATAAAAAGAACGGTTTGGAAGAATATTTTTCAACTCATTATCCCGCATAAAAAAAGATTTTTCTGGGTTGTTTTGTTAAGTCTTTTGGGAACCGGTGCGAGCTTAATTGAACCATTAATTTACAGGGAAGCCATTAATGATGTTGCCGGTGTTTTTGTAAAGCAGGCAAAGGACAGCGTGAGAAGTGAGTTCAATCTAATAACAGAAGAAGATGAATTAATTCCTGCCACGGATACGGTTGCTAATGAGGTCTCAAAAGACACCGCCATAAAACATAAGATCGCCGCAAAAAAAATCAGGGCACACGAACGAAAAAAAGCGCCTAAGAAAAAAATAAAAGAACCGCACACGGTTAATCACGTTGCATCGCGTTCGCCGGAAGAAGCTTTGGACACATTGCTCCGGGCAGTTGCGTATTTGTTTCTTATCAATCTGGCTGGAACTATAATCTGGCGGATTGGCGAGAACATGAACGTGAAATTATCCTGTTATATTGAACAACATTTTATTCAAAGCACATTTGCCCATGTGCTCAATCTTCCGTTGAGCTTTTTCAGCAAACGAACAACTGCCGCACTTTCCAAACAAATAGATCAGTCGGAAGAAGTTTCCGGCATTGTGAATGGCATCTCTCAGCAAATATTACCTGAACTGATCAGTCTTGTAGGAATATTGGCCATCATGTTCTGGCAAAATGTTCCTTTGACTGCCATTGCGTTGATAATTGTTCCATTTTATTTGTTGATCGCCTGGAAGTCTGCAAAAAAACTGGAATCAGGTCTATCCGGATATTATGAAAAATGGGAAGAGGTTTTTTCAAGAATTCAGGATGGATTAAACGGAATTAAAACGGTAAAACTTTCAGGTGCGGAAAATCGTGAAATTGAGACCCTTGATCGTGATGCCGATGAGGCATACCGGGATTATGTAAAAAGGTCGAAGCTGGGTAATAAATATGTTTTCTGGGAAACAATGCTTACTCATCTGTCGACCGCACTGGTGTTGGGTTACGGAGGATACCTCACTTTGGAGAGTAAGCTCACTCCCGGAGATGTGGTCATGTTTGTCGCCTATCTCGACCGTCTGTATACTCCCATTGATTCACTGGCCAGTTTGTGGGTTACCTTACAACAAAATATTGCCTCCATCGCCCGCGCCTTCAAACTGCTCGATTATGAAGTGGAAGAAAAATCCGGAAAACAATTGATCATTGAACATGGAAAAATTCAATTTCAAAATGTTCATTTCAGCTATTCGCCCGAAAGAGAAATATTGAAAGGAATTTCTTTTACGTTTGAACCGGGAAAAGCCACAGCGCTTGTCGGACCATCGGGTGCAGGTAAGACAACAACAATTGATCTCCTTGTAAAATTGTTCGAACCATCTGAAGGAGAAATATTAATAGACGGGCAAAATATAATCAATCTCGATCCAGATTCAGTAAGAAAACAAATTGGGGTTGTTTCCACGGATGGAATTGTTTTTCGCGGAACACTCGCTGATAACATTCGTTACAAACGCCCGGGCGCAACGATCAAAGAAGTGGAAAAAGCCGCTTTTGCCGCCGGACTTGAAAGCGCTCTGGGCCGGTTCCCGGATGGTTTAGAAACAACTGTCGGCGAAGGGGGCATTGGGTTATCTGTGGGCGAAAGACAACGCTTGCAAATCGCGCGTGTGCTTGTTGCGCAACCAAGGATTCTTATTTTAGATGAAGCAACTGCTAATCTGGATTATGCAACTGAACTGGAGATCAAAAAAACAGTTGATGAAATAAGAAAAGAAAATACAGTGATCATTATTGCCCATCGTTTCTCGATGGTAAAAGATGCAGACCACATTATTGTGTTGGAAGATGGTAAAGTATTGGAAGAAGGCAGCCCTGAAGAATTGATTGAAAAAGGCGGATGGTTCGCCGATTTTTCCAAATTAGCCGACGATGATGATGAGATTGCCAAAGAGGATGATCAAACAGAAAATGATTCAGCGGAAGATTGATCTTTGTTTTTTACTTGATCGAGTAAGAAATAAGATTCAGCTCTTCGGAGAAACCAATCGTTGGGAAATTGGTCACTATTCTTATAATGCCAACCCCTTTTGCGACATAATAATCGTAGGTAGCATAGGTAGTATAACCACTTCCGTAATTGTATTGCAGGTCTACAAGTGAATGTACAACATTGGTATAGGTCTTTCCGGCAACTGTCATGGTAATACCGATTGCGATTATTTGACCCTGCACCTGTGCAGGGTAACCGTTTATAGTTCCCGCCGGGGTTTGCCAATTATACCCCGCCGAAGCCGTGTCATTGAGGTAAAGTAATTCAATGGTAAGCAGTCCATCCCCAAAATCACCATAAGCGTAATAATCATGATTATTAATAGCGAAATATTCATCTTTGGTCTGACCAGCCACCTGGAGATTAAAAAGGGTATAAATTTTACTGTTAATATTCACCTGGCTGTCAATTGCCGTTAATAAAGAAGTATCGAGTGTAGCGCTGTCCTGATAAATCCATGTGGATCCTGCTTCCATTGGCTGATAGCTGGTATCAACGGTCACTCCGATTGAATCTTGCTTGGTTTCAACACTTAGCTCTTTACTACAGCCGGAAAAAATAATTAATGAAGAAACGATAACTGAAAAAACGCCAAACCCTGTTTTCATATAATTTTCATATGTGGTATAACGTATAATAGACAAATTCTTGTATAACAGAGCGCAAGTTACTCAATATTAACAAATCGGTGATTTTATAGAAAATGACGGAAAAATCCTGTAATTGGCGCTTATTTGACTTTAATTACGCGTCATCCTCAATTAAAACGAAGCCCAACCATTATTGTGAATAAATCTTCAGCCAAAATTATTTTTTAATTGATCTTTCTGATTTATATTTGTCCACTCAATTGGTAGACTTAATTATGAATCAACTTCTATCTTTCCAATTTCGCTGTTGTTGCTGCATGCGCAGCTAAAGATTACCCCTCTGATATTCTTTTTTTCCCATTTCATCAACGCCAAAAAAATTCATGATCACCGAAACGTCAAAAATACATGCTCCCCAATTACTCCACCAAATTAGTGGAGTAAAGGTCGATGATGCATTGCGTTTATTATTGAATGAATTTCCCGGGCAGGTAACTTTCTCATCGAGTTTTAGCGTAGAAGACCAGGTCATCACACACATTATATTATCAAGCAATCTCCCCGTTTCCATTTTTACGCTGGATACAGGAAGATTATTTGCAGAAACATATTCGACCTGGAACACCACAAATGAAAAATACGGAGTGAAGATAAAAGCATTTTATCCCGACAGAAATTTACTTGAAACATTTATTGATGAAAAGGGCCCGAATGCATTTTATGAATCAGTTGCAAACAGAAAAGAATGTTGCTTCATCAGAAAAGTGGAACCATTAAAAAGAGCATTGTCCGGAAATGCGGTGTGGGTAACGGGCTTACGCGCCGAGCATTCCCCGGAAAGAAAAAATCATGAGATCATTGAATGGGATGAAACAAATAAGATCATCAAATACAATCCTATTTTAAATTGGACATCCGAAGAGGTAAAGCGATTTATCCATGAACATGATGTGCCTTATAATATTTTACATGATAGAGGATTTGTGAGTATCGGATGTGCACCTTGCACACGCGCGATCAAAGCCGGCGAAGATTTTCGTGCGGGAAGATGGTGGTGGGAAGATGCCAGTAAAAAAGAATGCGGGTTGCACGCAGCAAATTAAATTATGACCAATCATCAATTAGATTATCTTGATCAATTAGAATCGGAGGCGATTCACATCCTCCGTGAAGTTGCCGGGCAATTCGAGCGGCCTGCACTATTGTTCAGTGGCGGCAAGGATTCGATAACCTTAGTCCATCTTGCTTTAAAAGCCTTTCGCCCCGGAAAATTTCCCTTCCCCTTGGTTCATATTGATACCGGCCATAATTTTCCTGAAGCCCTTGATTTTCGAGATGAACTGGCAAATAAGATCGGGGAAAAATTGGTTGTGCGCAAAGTGGAGGATACGATCAAAACAAAACATTTAACGGAGCCAAAAGGAAAATTCGCTAGCAGAAATCAACTACAGACTTACACACTGCTCGATACGATTGAGGAATTTGAATTTGATGCATGCATTGGCGGCGCTCGTCGTGATGAAGAAAAAGCGAGAGCGAAAGAAAGGATCTTTTCCGTTCGTGATGAATTTGGACAATGGGATCCGAAACTGCAGAGACCGGAATTGTGGAATATCTACAACGGAAAAATTCAAAAAGGGGAGAATGTGCGTGTTTTTCCCATCAGCAACTGGACAGAAGCTGATATTTGGAATTATATCCGCCGAGAAGACATTGCCTTACCATCAATTTATTTTTCGCATGAACGCGATGTGATCGAACATGAAGGACAGTTGGTGGCCGTTTCAGATTTTATTCGTTTGGATGAAACTGATCAGATCCTGAAAAAGAAAGTTCGTTACAGAACTGTGGGCGATATGACCTGCACTGCTGCTGTCGAATCTAGCGCATCAACCATTGAAGACATTATTAAAGAAATAACAGCAACAAAAACAAGTGAGCGTGGTGAAACAAGGATTGATGATAAAGTTTCGGAAGCCGCCATGGAAGACAGAAAAAAGAACGGGTATTTTTAAGATCGAAATGTGAGCATTTGAAAATATTATAGAATCGCAAATCAACAAAATGGATTTATTACGTTTTATAACAGCAGGAAGTGTTGATGACGGCAAAAGCACGCTGATCGGGCGTTTGCTGTTTGACAGCAAAAATATCCTGGTTGATCAGTTGGAAGCTTTGGAAAGACAAAGTAAAAATCGTGAGGATGGCGAGATTGATCTGGCATTATTAACCGATGGACTGCGCGCCGAACGTGAGCAGGGGATCACGATTGATGTAGCGTACAAATATTTTTCAACGCCGAAACGCAAATTTATTATTGCCGATGCGCCGGGACATATTCAATACACGCGCAACATGATCACAGGCGCTTCAAATGCAGACCTGATCATTATTTTAATTGATGCGCGAAACGGCGTTGCCGAGCAGACACGTCGCCATTCCATTATCGCCTCGCTGCTGAAAATTCCGCACGTTATTATTGCGGTCAATAAAATGGATCTGGTAAATTACTCACAAGACATTTTCAACAATATTCTTATTGATTATGCAGAGATCGCAAGATCGCTGGACTTACCCGACGTCACTTATATTCCGATCAGCGCATTGAAGGGGGACAATATTGTCGACAGGTCATTGTCACTCTCCTGGTACGATGGGCAAACTTTATTGGATGTACTTGAAAACGTACGTGTTGAAAATGATGTAAACCTTACTGATGCTCGTTTTCCGGTACAATATATTATTCGCCCGCAAACCGATGAATTGCATGATTATCGGGGTTATGCGGGAAAGATAATCAGCGGCATCTATAAAAAAGGTGATGAAATTATCGTGCTTCCTTCATTATTCAACAGCAAAATAAAAAGTATTGAATTTGGCGGCAAGGAATTGAATGAAGCTTTTGCAACGCAAAGCGTAATCCTGCAATTGGAAGATGATATAGATATTAGTCGTGGAGATATGATCGTAAAAAATGATCATCAACCAAGAGTAGAACAGGAATTGAATGTGCTGTTGTGTTGGATGGATAATAAACCCCTTGTGGCCGGGAATAAGTATTTATTGCAGATCAATAGTCGTCGTGTCCGCAGTTCGGTAAAAGAAATCGAATTCAAATTGGATGTGAATACGCTGGAAAAAAATTATGACCCGGCACAGGCATCGCTTAATGATATTGTAAAAGCAAAAATCAAAGCGGCATCACCGATTCCTTTTGATTCATACAAAGAGTTACGCGCTAATGGCGGGGCGATATTGATCGATGAAACGAGTAATGTAACGGTAGCAGCTTGTATGATTCAATAATTTTTTTACACGTATATCCTACTAAATTTATAGACTAATAAAATGAACAGAACACCAGAAAAAAAAGGCAAGGTTATCATCGTTGGAGCTGGCCCCGGCGATCCGGAATTGCTCACCATAAAAGCGCTCCGGGCATTGCAACAAGCCGAGGTCATCATAACTGATCGCCTGGTGAGTAATGTGATATTGTATGAATATGCAAATAAAGATGCGCTCATTTTGCATGTTGGCAAACAATGCCGCAAAGGCGCCTCCACTCCACAACATATCATCAATGAGTTATTGGCTGATTATGCTTTGCAGGGGAAATTGGTTGTTCGTTTAAAAGGCGGAGATGTTTCATTATTTTCAAATGTGCTGGATGAATTAAATACGTTAACGCAACATAAAATCGGGTATGAGATTATTCCCGGTATTACTGCAGCATCAGGTGCTGCTGCCTATTCCGGGATCCCTTTAACAGCAAGGGATCATGCTGCCGCAGTTCGTTTCATTACTTATTACAAAACCGATTTATTGAATGATGATTATTGGAAGGAACTTGCCAAGACTGAGGATACCCTTGTATTTTATATGTCCTCAGATACAATCAATGCACTGATTACAAAACTGATTGATAACAAAATTGACCCTTCGGTGCACATCGCCGTTATAGAGCAGGCAACTACTCCTTTACAAAATATTTACAGTTGTAATGTCTATGACTATGCGAAAAAATGGAACAACAACATTTACGTATCGCCAACATTAATAATCGTTGGGAAAGTTGCGGCGTTACACGAAAAATTTCAGTGGCTGCAAAATAGCCATAGCAAACAAAATTATTTTGATCCTGTAAACGAAAAAGCCACGGCAGCAGCCCGAGCATGATAATGATTAATTACTAATTAAAAAAGACCGATGTTAACGAACGAAAAATTAAAGGTTATACAAGATCTGATCGCTACTTCCACAAAAGAAGAGATAATCTGGCTTAATGGATATCTTGCCGGACTACTGGCCCAAAATGGAGAGCAGGCAGAGAATAATACTCCTCCAAAACCGCAGGTTGGAAAAATCACCATTGCTTATGGAACAGAGACCGGGAACTCAAAAAAAATCGCGACTGATTTCGCTTCCAAAGCAAAAAAGAATGGCATCAATGCAAAAATTGTAAGCCTTGACCAATACCGACTGGATGATCTGCAGAAAGAAGAATATTTTTTTACAGTGATCAGCACCCAGGGCGAAGGTGAGCCACCGGCAGCCGCAAAAAAGTTCTACGACCATATACATAAAAATGGATTTAAACTTCAAAAATTAAAATATGGCGTGTTGGCCTTGGGCGATACAGCCTATCCGCTTTTTTGCAAAGCCGGTGAAGATGTTGATGCACAATTGCAAGTACTCGGTGGAGAAAGAATTGCTTCCTTGCAAAAATGCGATACCGATTATGAAACCGAAGCGGTAAAATGGTTTTCGGAAATTTTGCAAAAGCTGGATGGCACGCCGGCACAAAGAATAATAACGACCCCTGTAACCAAAAAACATATCGGAAAAAAGATTTATACAGGCAAGGTGCTTACAAATATTAATCTTAATGACAGAGGTTCAAATAAACAAACACATCATATCGAGATTGCCGCTGATGATTTAGACTATCAGCCCGGAGATTCAATCGGAATTGTTCCAGAAAATCATGTGGAAATTGTCCAGGCAATCATTGATCTGACGAACACCAATCAAAATAAATTATTACCCTATCGAAATGAAGAGCTTCGGGTTGTTGATTTCCTTACAAAAAAGCTGAACATTATTCATCTTCCGGAAAGAGTGGTAAAAAAATATGCGACGATTATTCAACAGGAGATCCCAGAGACAAAGATCAGTCTGCTCGACCTATTAAAGATTTATCCAGTAAGAGATGCTGCGCAATTTGAAGAAGTCATCAGCATTCTCGAGCCGATCACCCCAAGACTGTATTCCATTTCATCTTCGTTACAATCGCATGAAGGGGAAGTGCACATCACCGTTGCGCAAGATACATTCACGATCAATGACGAATTAAAACACGGATTATGTTCCGGCTTTTTATCGCATCTCCACCACAATGACAGCATAGAATTTTACGTGCATAAAAACACGCAATTCAAATTACCCGCGCCGGATAAGGATATCATCATGATCGGTCCCGGAACTGGTATCGCTCCTTTCCGTTCTTTTCTTGCCGAACGCGATGCAACAGGCGCGAAAGGAAAAAACTGGTTGTTCTTTGGTGAGCAACATTTTACTTCAGACTTCTTATATCAAACGGAAATTCAAAATTGGATTCAAACAGATGTGCTCACGAGAGTTAATGTTGCCTTTTCCCGGGACACAAAAGAAAAAATTTATGTTCAGCATAAAATGTTAAAGCACGCTGAAGAACTTTTTGACTGGGTCAATAATGGAGCTTATCTGTATGTATGTGGCGCCAAGGAACCCATGAGCGTGGATGTTGAAAACACTTTGTTGAAAATCATAAAAGAAGTTGGCAAAAAAAATGATCTCGAAGCAAGCGACTATCTAAATGAATTAAAAGAAGCAGGAAGATATCTGAAAGATGTTTATTAAACGCAGGTGTTACGCTATCAAAAAAATAGCGCTCAGTGGCCGGAAACAAACCAACAGAATAATATCGCCGAAAATATTGAGATCGTATATCTAACATCGAAAATCATCAATAAAAATGCCTGAAAATTTATCGCCAGTTGAAAAAATAAAAAAAGAAAGCCACGCGCTTCGGGGAACAATCGCCGAAGAACTGTTAAACGAAACCACAGGAGCAATCAGTGAAGACGATCAGGCTGTGATAAAGTTTCACGGGATGTATCAGCAGGACGATCGGGATCGCCGTGATGAACGCGCGGAAAAAAAACTGGAACGCTTATACTCTTTTATGATCCGCTTACGCTTGCCCGGAGGATTTCTCACACCCCAGCAATGGATCGCTACGCATCATATTGCCGGAGAGAATTCTACCGGGGTTATCAAAATCACCACGCGTCAAACCATACAATTGCATGGTTTGATCAAATCTAAAATAAAACCAACCATTAAGGCATTCAGCGCAGCAAAGTTGGATTCGATAGCCACTTGCGGGGATATTAACCGAAATGTGATTTGCGCTGCTCATCCATTGCAATCCCCGATTCATGCTAACGTGCATCAATATGCGAAAAAGATCAGCGAATTGTTAATGCCTAAAACAAGAGCATATTATGAGATATGGCTCGATGAAGAAAAGATCGCTGATAAAAAAGATGAAGAAGATCCGCTTTACCAGGATCGCTATCTTCCACGCAAATTTAAAATTGCCATTGCCATTCCGCCGAATAATGATGTAGATGTTTTTGCAAACGACATCGGGTTAATAGCGATCATAGAAGATAATGAGTTAAAGGGCTTTAATATTGCCGTTGGAGGCGGATTGTCGGCAACGCACGGTAATCCGGCAACCTATCCAAGAATTGCAACAGTCATTGGTTTTGTGGCGGGTGAGGAAAAAATATTCAAAACGGTTTATGCCATTGCAACTGTTCAGCGTGATTTCGGCAACCGAAGTGATCGCAAGCTTGCCCGTTTAAAATACACCATCGACAGGCATGGGATCGGATGGTTCAAAGAAGAAGTGGAAAGAAGGATTGGATATATGTTGGAGCAGCCGCGCCCCTATTCATTTACTGAACGCAAAGATTATTACGGCTGGCAACAAAATCACGACGGGCTTTGGTATTATACCCCATTTGTAGAAAATGGCAGGTTGCTCGATGATGAAAACGCCGCGCTAAAAACGGCCTTCCTGGAAATTGCAAAAACCGGCAAGGCGAACTTCCGCTTTACCGGAAATCAAAATGTAATTATTGCCGATATCCGGGAAAATGATAAGACAGCGATTGAAACAATTCTGAAAAAATTTAGAGTCGATGAGCACACCCAAAAGGCCTCGGCAATCAGAAAGAATTCCATGGCATGCGTGGCATTAAATACCTGTCCATTAGCGTTAGCAGAAGGACAGCGTTATCTCCCCTCGTTGATAACGAAAATCGAAGCCCTGGTAAATCAATACGACCTGACCAAAGAAGAGATCATCATCCGGATGACCGGCTGCCCAAATGGTTGTGCGCGACCATATTTGGCAGAGATCGGTTTTGTGGGAATAGCCTATGGCTCTTACAACCTTCACCTTGGCGGCAGCCATGAAGGAACCAGATTGAACAAAATCTATAAAGAAAATCTGGATGAGGGAGCGATTTTAAACGAATTGAACTCATTATTCCTGATGTTCAGTAAAGAAAAAAACCCCGCAGAAACATTTGGGGATTTTGCAGTAAGAAAAGGATTGGTTTCTTTTTAAAAAATATTTCTATTAGTCTACTAATTTAATAGGATAATACTATATTTGCAGCATGAAACTCAGAACAACTGCTTTATTTTTAGTTTACAATCATAGCAGGACATCCTGTCCCACCCGGGACATTAACCTTTCACTCATTTAAATTTTTTTTATTTTTTATCCTACTAAAATTATAGACTAATATGTTCACCAAATTATTACTGCTCTTCTCTTTCTTTATTATAATATCAGCCCGAATTTCGGCCCAGGACTCCTACATTATTTCCGGAAAAATTTACGATTCTGTAAATAACCAGCAGCTTTCCGGCGCTTCGGTAAAAATAAAAGGTTCAAATTCCGGAACGATGGCAAAACCGGACGGAAGTTTTCAAATAAAGTCAAATCAAAAATTACCACTGACCGTGATTATTTCATCGGTGGGTTACAAAACGCAGGAATTCGTTGTGACCGACAATAATGCCAGCGGAATTTCCATTGCACTGAACACGCAAAATCTGTTAATAGATCCGGTGGTGGTTACAGCCTCACGGTTATCGGAAAGTATATTGAGATCGCCGGTAACCATTGAAAAACTGGATCTGCGGGCGATAAAAGAGAGCCCAGCTCCCACTTTTTTTGACGCCTTGGGAAATGTAAAAGGTGTACAGGTTACTACCCTCAGTCTGGGTTACCAGGTATTGAATACGCGTGGTTTTAGTGGCACAACCAACTCGCGGTTTTTGCAAATGACCGATGGCGTTGATAATATCTCTCCCGGCATTGGCGCCCCCATTGGCAATGCTGTAGGGCCGACGGAGCTTGATATTGAAAGCGTAGAACTCATACCTGGAGCGGCTTCAGCGTTATATGGACTGAATGCCGTTAATGGAATTGCGAACATGAAAACGAAATCGCCATTTCAGTACCAGGGATTAAGTGTTTATCAAAAAGTTGGCGTAAATCATGTTGCAGACAAAGCACATGAAGCTGCTTTATACTCAGAATCAGCCATTCGTTTTGCAAAAGTGATCGGAGACAGATTTGCGTTCAAAATCAATGCCGCCTATTCACGCGGAACGGACTGGATCGCAGACAATCGTCACGACCAATATTTTGACGTTGGCAACAAAACAAATCTTTCCCTTGCCAGTGATAATCCTGCAGCAGATCTGATCAATCGTTATGGAGATGAATACAACAGCGATCTAAAAACGCTTACCCTCGGGGGGAAAAAATATGATGTCAGCCGCACTGGGTATCTTGAAAAAGATCTGACAGATTATTCAATCAAGAATACAAAAGTAGACCTTGGCCTGCATTATAAAATTACGAGCAATACCGAAGCATCATATACTTACCGCATCGGAACAGTAAGCAATTTTTATCAACGTGGAAACCGCATCAGGCTTGATGGAGAGCAGATCCAACAACATGCATTTGAATTAAAGAGTTCAGATTTCGACATCAAAGCGTATTACACACATGAGAATACGGGCAACTCTTACAACCTGCGCCCGCTTGCAGAAAATATTGACCTGGCGTTTAAAAAGCCAACGCAATGGTACGGTGATTATACGACCGCTTTTAATAATGCTATTGCAGGCGGAAGTACAATATCGGCGGCGCATGATGCAGGAAGAGCAGCCGCAGATAATGGAAGATTTCAACCCGGTACAAAGGCCTTCGACAGTGTGCTGAACAGGATCACCCACATCAATAATTGGGATACAGTGGGCGCAGCGTTGATTTTAAAATCTGCATTTGTGCATGTTGAAGGACAATATGATTGGTCGAGAATTATTCCGGGCATTCAAATTTTAACCGGATTCAATTACAGAAATTATATAGTTACACCCGATGGTAATAATTATGTCAATCCAGCATCTTTCAATAATAAAGATGAATCGAATTCAAACTTTAATTATTACAGTTATGGCGGGTTTATCCAGGCTAATAAAAATCTTCTTGATGAAAAACTAAAACTTACCGCATCACTACGCGTAGATAAATCAGATTATTTCAATCCGAAATTCAACCCGCGCATAGCGGCCGTGTATTCACCAAGCGAACAAAATAATTTCAGGATATCTTTCCAAAATGGTTATCGTTTCCCGACATTATTTGAAGGTTTTGCCTACGTAAATAATGGCGGCGTCAGAAGGTTGGGAGGATTACCGGTCATTTCACAACATCTTGGTGTCTTTGAAAATTCTTATCTTAATACATCAGTGACTGCTTTTAAGAATGCAGTGAATGCAGATGTAAACAGCGGATTGTCACAGGGGGATGCAATAACAAAAGATGCTAATCTGCTTGTAAAGAGCATCTACACTTATATTCAACCCGAACATATCAATTCATTTGAAATCGGCTACAAGGGATTATTGTTGGATAATAAATTGTTTATCGATATTGACTATTATTTCAGTTTATATGATCATTTTATCGGTCAATTGGATGTTACACAACCTTACAAAGGAACAATCGGCACTGATGACAGTACGGCCAATTATGCTTACGCCGGCGGTAAACAGGTAAACAAATTTAAGATGTGGACGAATTCCAAGAGTCGTGTAACCAACCAGGGCGTTGAGTTTGGGGCAACATATAATTTCTATAGCAAGTTTACTATTTCTGGAAACGCGAGTTATGCTGCATTGGCAAGCGTGGAATCATCTGATGCTTTTACTCCAGCATTCAACACCCCAAATTGGATTGTAAACATTTCCATTGGTAATCGCGAAATAGTAAAGAACACCGGGTTCAATGTTGGCTGGCATTGGCAAAATGAATTTTATTGGAACAGTCCGCTAGCGGCCGGCGAAGTGCCTTCATATGGATCATTTGATGCACAAGTGAATTATCGGATCCCCAATTTGTTAAGTACATTGAAACTGGGTGCAACTGATATTTTCAACCACCGGTATTATCAATATCTTGGCGGACCAACCATTGGCGGGTTCTATTATTTCACCATTGTCTTTGATGCAGGTGCAAAAAAATGAGCAACGAAATATTTATAGAAAAAAAATTGATTAAGAATGGTTCAACCGAAGATGCCGGGAACAGCTTGTTCCCGGTTTTTCTGAAATTGGAAAATCTCCGCGTTGTTATCATTGGGGGGGGCAATGTTGCATTGGAGAAACTGCATGCTGTTTTACAGAATTCACCCGGATCATCAATAAAAATAATTGCGTTAACAATCAGTGATAAAATAAAGGAGATCGCTTCGCATCATGATAATATTAAGTGTTATGAAAAGGTTTATTATAGCGCCGACCTTGATGAAAGCGATATCATTATTGCCGCAGTAAATAATAATATTATTAGCAGGCTGATTTGGAAAGATGCAAAAGAAAAAGGCAAATTGATCAATGTTGCGGATACGCCTGATCTATGCGATTTTTATTTAAGCTCCGTTGTCAAAAAAGGAAATTTAAAAATTGCCATTTCGACCAACGGAAAGTCTCCCACGATCGCAAAACGCTTAAAAGAATATCTTAACGATATTATTCCGGATGAAATTGAAAGCGTCTTGCAAAATATGCAGGTGATCCGGAAAAATATCAATGGCAGTTTTTCTGAAAAAGTGAGGCAGCTCAATGAACTCACCAAAGTTCTTGTTGCCAAGCAAACAACCTTAGAACAGAATAGAAGACCTGGTTTTTCTTGGCAGGTCATAGTAAAATGGTTATTGTTTGCTTTCTTCTTTATGATCATTGGTCATGCTATTTTTTCATTGATACCCTTGGTTAAAGTGACTGACGGGATTAAAAAAATTCCTCAGTACATTGATGTCCCTTCTTTTTTATTAATGCTATTCACGGGTTTTTTTGCGCAGATGGTTGATGGTTCGCTGGGCCTGGGATACGGAACGATATCGACGACGTTTTTGCTGGCGATGGGAGTTAATCCTGCAATCGTAAGCAGTCGCGTACATTCGGCGAGGGTCTTTTCGAGTGGAGTTTCCGGCTATAGCCATCACCGTTTTGGAAACATCAATAAAAAATTATTTAAGGCATTGGCTATCCCAGGAGTCATTGGAGCAATCATTGGAGCGACGCTTGCTTTTTACGGGCAAAAATATTCTACCTGGGTTCGCATTCCACTTTCATTTTACACTATTTACCTGGGGTATTTTATCATAAAAAAAGCATTTAAAAAGAAGCAGTATCAAAACAAGATAAAAAAGGCGGGTTGGCTGGCGGGCGTCGGCGGATTAATGGATGCCTTTGCCGGCGGCGGATGGGGTTCGTTAGTCACCAGCACACTAATTTCAAAACGAAGAAGTCCGCGTTATGTTATCGGTTCTGTTTGTCTTGCAGAATTCTTCGTGGTCTTTGCCAGCTCAATTACATTCTTCATCTTTTTAAAAAGTATCCCTTTTATAGATGTTGCCGGATTAATACTTGGCGGAGTTATCGCTGCCCCGATTGCGGCAAGATTAGTGGGAAAAATTCCTTATAAAACGATGTTTGTTGCTGTTGGTGCTTTAGTAATTTTTACAAGTATTCTCACGCTTTGGAAATCGGCAGCGAACCTGATTGCAATTCATTAGGGTAAACAACGGTTACTTACCAACCATCAGGCGTCAAATTATTTGTATTGCTTGCAACTACAAAATATTTTTTTTAGTTTAACGTTTGAAATCAAAAATCCCTAGAAAACTAAATCAATCCCTACCATGAAAGAAGCCCACAAACCTTTTCTTGGAATCGTCGTTCTTTCTATTATTTTACTCTACACTTTAATTGCCTTTTTTAGTTGATCAGATAGGTCTTTGTAATTTATCTTCACATCATGAAAAATGCGGTGATAAGAATTATTAAGCCTGATGATAATAAGGCACTCGCGACAATTGTTCGCAGCGTGCTGGCGGAATTTGGCGCGAACAGACCCGGAACCGTTTATTACGACCAGACAACCGATAATCTTTTCGCATTATTTCAACAGGAAAAATGTATTTATTATGTTGCCATTATTGAAGATGAAATAGTTGGCGGGGCTGGCATTTTTGCATCTGCAGGGCTTCCGGAAAAAACCTGTGAATTGGTAAAGATGTATCTCACAAAAAATGCGCGCGGAGGGGGACTGGGAAGAATGCTTATTGAAAAATGTTTGCTGTTTGCAGAGAGCAGCGGTTATAAACAGGTGTATATTGAAACAATGCCTGAATTAAAAAAGGCAATGAGTGTTTATGAAAAATTTGGTTTCCGGTACCTGAGTGGTCCAATGGGTAACACAGGCCATTTCGGTTGCGATGTGTGGATGCTGAAGGATTTATAGCAAAAGGAACCTGATTAAAAACGGGCAGGTGCGGTTATCCATTGATAGTCAATTTTGCAGGCAGAATTGCTGCTTCAGTGGAAAAAATCAGCCGGGGAATGGCTGCACTTCATAAATCGGGCTGAATAAATAGACCTTGCCTGTATTTATTTCGGTACATTGAAATCTCTTGCGCAATTTCTTTCCCTTTCTAAAGACAGTTCCTTCATCCATCTTAAACAATCCGCCTTCTGCAATTTGTTCAACCAATATTATATCCTCGGTTTTATTATCATAGTTCCTTAAAACACGCATCAATCCTTCATCAGCGCAACTGCTTGCGGGAAGATCGTGAAGCGATTTTTTTATGGCGGTCAAAATATCTTCCGGAAAAATATGCAGGCGTAAGAAATCTTCCAGCATTTTTCTATATAATAATTTCCATTCTTTCCCATGCGATTGGACACGATTCCCATATTCATTAAAAGTTACCAGGTGTGCAAGTTCATGGATCAGCGTGATAAGAAATGAAAATTTATTAAGATTGCCATTAACGCTGATACGATGATTTTTTCCACCG
The DNA here is from genome assembly GCA_021323755.1 of Chitinophagales bacterium. Classification (GTDB taxonomy): domain Bacteria; phylum Bacteroidota; class Bacteroidia; order Chitinophagales; family Chitinophagaceae; genus Puia. The sequence goes on from JAJPKJ010000036.1 coordinate 21,780, forward strand.
ATGGCGTGCCGATAATCACCAAGAACAGTTTTCCGTTGACGCGTTACTGTCAGGTGCACTTTGAATTGATGGAGATAGTCTAAAACAAGCATAACCGCGCCTTCCGGAATGAATTGTTGCAAATAGGTAAGAGGGGCTTCTTTTTTAGGCATTTTTTTGTTGCCTCATCAGGCGCATAAGTATTTTTACTTCGGTAAATGTATAAATGAAATAAAAGACAAAACAGCCTATAATAGCTGCCTTATTGACGGCGGCACGAACCGATAAAACATAGGCCAATACTGCTATAATACATACAAACATCTTTAGCAACAATCCGGAATACATCATTCTTAAAAAGAAATTAGGATTGCTATTGCGCAAAGTCTTTTGATAAAGCAAGAAAGCGCCAAGGGTGATTAAAAAGACGATGAGATTGCCGATAAGCAGTACCAGAATATCGAACCCCCAGTCTCTTAAGGGTTTTTGGAGAACAAGAATTATTGCCGTGCTGAAAATAAAAATATATGATAAGGGCAGAAATGATTTTCGAAATGTTTTGTTTTCCATTAATGGATGAATATTACTCACTAAAATTTAATGGGCAAAGATAATCCCAAATCGGTAATTGCTATAAAATGAAAAACAAGATCATAATGCAAAGCAAGACCGTTAAGCCTGCAAGCAGTTGATAAATTGAGTATTGATATGCTTACAATGGGCTATGAAGTAACCAACTCAGCACGAGAAACTTCTTTTTTTGCTTCAGCAGTTGTTTTGCTGCTGGCAACAGCACTCGTTATCATATGGCATTCGCCATTAAATGTAGCAGAAGGTTCTATTTGTAATTTAGCAGCGCTCAGATTACCATCGACCTGGCTGCCGCCTTTTAATTGCAGCAGGTCTTTCACTTTAATGGTACCTGTAACCTTGCCCATAATGTCCGCTTGTTGACCGCTTACATCTCCCTCTACAACACCGTTGCTGCCAATAATTACTTTAGCGGCACAGTGAATATTTCCGACAAGTGTGCCGTCAATGCGCAGATCGCCGTTGCTGGTAATATCGCCTTTTAAGGAAGTGCCCGCGCCAATAAGGCTGGCGCTGTTGCCGGTTGGAGTTTCACCGGGTAAATCGCTTTTGGATTTTGAGTTAAACATGGTATCAGATTTTAATCGTTTATTTTTTCGGGTTTCGGAATTTTCAACGTTGATGTATCCCTTTTTAAGGATGTGTTGCCTTGTAAAACATTTTTCAGGTTCTGCAAATACACATCTTTATACCTCATCTCCTCCTCTAACGAATCAGTGTGTATTTTTAGTTCACGCAGCTCTTTAGTATTATTTACATCTCCATAACCGGGAATGTACAATTTTAAAGGCGTGAACACTATTAATGCGACCGTCAAGCCCGTTAATAAAACAAAAACCGTGCTTAAAAAAATGTAAACGCTAAGTCTGGAAAGTTTGAAAGTGACAACTTCTTCGTAGGTGTCGTCATTCATAACCACAAGCCTATACCTGTTTTGCAAGCGTTTGAGTGTGGAATTGGCATCTATTTTGGCCATAAAAACAGATTGTGTTTAAAGGTAGTAACTTATGGGTAATGGGCTTAAAAAACAAGGCTATTTTATAATAAATTTCCTGAAAATCAGTTATTAAGAGTTTAGTTTGCGTTGGAAACGAAACGGATTTTGTGAATAAGCCCATCTATTTATTAATAATTATTTTTTCTGTTTTTTTCCTGGATGTTTCCGGGCAGCCCACCTATTCTTCTTTGGATATCACCAAACCAAAGAAATATGAAAACAGAACCTTGGGCGCCGAAAAAACCGATACCAAGAAATTTAAAACGCCAAGGCATTTTCTTCAAAATACCATAACCCATTACAATTATTACTACAATGCCAATAATAAATTGAATGAGACGCTGAGGCGTGCAAAAGCACAGCATAAAGATAATTATGATAAACTGCTTTCCTTTTACAACTACGATCTGCAAACAACCGCAAAAGATAAAAGAGAACTTGATTCAATAATTTATAAATCTACATCAGGCATTTTAAATCATGACCTGCGAAATGATTGGATCGATAATCTATATATGCTGATGGGAAAGGCATTTTATTTTCGCAACACACTGGATTCTGCTTATATCACCTTTCAATACGTCAATTATGTTTTTGCTCCCAAGGAAGAAGGTGGTTATGATAAACCCATCGGAAGTAATGCCAATTTGGATGAAGGAGGCAGCGCATTGACAATTTCCACCCAAGAAAGAAAGAACGTGCTAAAGAAAGTTTTTTCATTGCCGCCCAGTCGTAATGAGGCTTTTATCTGGCAGGTAAAAACATTTATTGCCCGGGGGCAGATGGGAAAAGCAAGCAGCCTTATTCAAATCATAAAACACGATCCTTTTTTTCCGGCGCGTTTGCAGACTGATTTGGATGAAGTTCAGGCCTGGTGGTTCTACCATGAAAATGTTTATGACAGTGCGGCAGCATATCTTCAGAAAGCTTTACCAAATGCAGTTGACAGAGAAGAACAAGCAAGATGGGAGTACCTGATCGCTCAATTGTATGAACGCAATAATGAGCCACTGAAAGCGCAGGAATTTTATGCGAAAGTGATTCAGCACACGTACGATCCCGTGTTGGAAGTGTATGCAAGATTGTATTTCATCAGGCAAATAAAAGGAACAGATGAAAAACTCATCGCTCAAAATATTGCTGCCCTGGTAAGCATGGCAAAAAAGGATCGTTATGCCGATTATCGCGATATAATTTATTATACTGCTGCACAAATTGAATTGGATCAACATAATAAAACAGCTGCGGTTGGTTTTCTTTTGCAAAGCGTGAAATATGCCACGCCAAACAGCGAGTTGAGAAATAAAGCATTTATTCAATTAGGCGATATTTTCTACAACGATAAAAAATACAAATCTGCCAAGAGTTACTACGACAGTGTCAATATTTCCGATCCTTCTTCCATAGACAGTTTTAATGTTTTCACCGATAGGAAAAAAGCGCTGGAAAAAATTGTAAAGCAAATAAATATTATTGAAAGACAGGATAGCCTGCAACGTATAGCGGCCATGAGTGCGGCCGACAGGGATGCGTACATAAAAAAGTTAGTCAAGGCGCTTAGAAAAAATCAGGGGCTTAAAGATGAAGACAATGGATTTGTCACCGGCTCCTATATAAACAATAATGCGCCGCCATCTCTTTTTAATAATGCAAATGGCGATCAGGGCGACTGGTATTTTTATAATAGCTCTCTTAAAACGAGAGGCTATAATGACTTTAAATTGAAATGGGGAAATCGTCCAAATTCTGATAACTGGCGCGTTTCTTCTTTGATCGCCCGCGCGCAAAGAAGAGTTACTGCCGAAAGAGATGCCGGTCCGGATAATGCACAAAATGTAAATGCAGAACCCGCAGAGATCACTTCGAAATCGTTAACAGACAAATTACCCCTAACCCCAGAAAAATTAAAGGCATCGAACGATTCCGTCGAAAATGCGCTTTTTGAATTAGGCAAAGCTTATATGGAAGAATTGCCTGATTATTACTTTGCCATTGATACTTACGACAGTTTGCTTTCGCGATATGCAAATACACATTACCGGGAGGATGCTTTGTTCAACCTCTATTATTGTTATAAAAAGATCGGTGATGAGATCAATGCGAACAGGATTTTAAAAATGTTGAAAGATGAATTTCCGTCAGGCAGGCTCACTTTACTCATTACCAATCCGGATGCCGTTCTTCATCCAGATGCCATTACAAAATCACAGGCCACCAAAAGCTATGAAGAAATCTATACTGCATTCATTGAAGGAAGATTTGATGAAGCATTGGCGAAAAAGCAGGTTGCCGATAATGTTTATGGCGAAAAATACTGGACGCCCCAATTGCTTTTTATTGAAGCCGTTTATTTTATGCATGACAGGCAGGACAGCGCTGCAAAATCAATGCTTGCCTTAATGATAAAAAAATATACCGGGACTGCAATGGCTGAAAAAGCAAAAAGTTTTCTTGAGGTGCTAAACAGAAGAAGAGAAATTGAAAATTATCTTACCAATCTAAAAATAGAAAGAGCAAAAGACGATTCGATCGTATCCATTCCGGATAATATCGTTTATCAAAAGAAGGATTCTTCTCAAAAACAAAACGCTGATGATAGTGTGCAAATAGCAAAGGCAAAAACAAATTTTAGAAACCTGGGAATTAACAAACAAAAACAAACGGATTCCGCGCAATCGGCAGTGCAAAAAATAAAAATTGACAATGTGCAGGTCACCAAGATAAAAATGAATGCCCAACAGCTGGCCTCATTGCAACATCAAACAGATTCAATTGAAAATGCATTAAAGAAATTGCAGCAATCCAAAGCAGATTCTCTTCAGGCTTCGCTTGCAAGAGCTAAAATGGATTCGCTCAAAGCTGCCGTCCAAAAACTAAAATCGGATTCTGAACAGTTAACGCGGAGCCTGCCAAAAATGCAATTTGGTTTCACTTTCGACCCTGATAAGCCCCATAATGTTGCGATATTAATCACCAAGGTTGACCAGGTCTATGTTACTGAGACCCGAAATGCGTTTAATCGCTACGATCGCGAAAATTATTATAACAAAACCATCAACATCAACAATGTTTCACTCAACGATACGCTAAAACTCGTTGTTATCAGCAATTTTGAAAATGCCAATGCTGCATTGACTTATATGGATCAGGCAAAGAAAGCCGCGCCAAGGGAGGTTATTCCGTGGTTGCCAGCAGATAAATATTCTTTCTTCATCATTACCGATGAGAATCTTGCAACATTAAAAACAAATAAGAACATCAACGACTACAAAAAATTCCTTTCATCGTATTTTCCCAGCAGATTTTAACATCTTGATCGCACAAAATCCTTATCATTAAATATTTAAGAAATTTTAATCATCATTAATTAATCCGGCTTATTTCTTTTGTTATTTTCGGGTAAGGTTTTTGATGTATTAAATCATCTCTTCAAAATATCCTTTCTAACTATGACTAAAGCCGTTCGTATTTTCTGGAGGATTTTTTTTATTGGATTAGCCATATTCATTCTTTTAATTGTACTGATCAATGTTGGCATTTTCGACAAATTGCCATCATTAAAAGAACTTGAAAATCCTTCCATTATGCTTGCATCTGAAGTGTATGCAGATGATGGAACGCTGATGGGGAAATATTACAAAGACAAAAGCAATCGCAGTAATGTTGAGTACAAAGATATATCTCCAAATGTGGTGAATGCTTTGATTGCGACCGAAGATCATCGCTTTTATGAGCATTCTGGAATTGACGGATGGGGCGTCATCCGGGCCATCGTCAAGTTAGGCAGAGATGGCGGTGGAAGCACCATCACACAACAGCTGGCCAAGAATATGCTCGGACAAGGTTCGAAGAATTTTGGCCGGCGTATGATCGAAAAACTCAAAGAGTGGATCATCGCCATTAAATTAGAAAGAAACTTTACCAAGCAGGAAATACTTGCATTATACCTTAATGCCGTTCCGTTTGGCGACAATGTATATGGCATTCGCAATGCATCAAGAACATTCTTTCAAAAAGAACCAGACCGGTTAAGTGTTGATGAAGCTGCAGTATTGATCGGCATGCTAAAAGGGAATAGAATTTATAATCCAAGAAAGAACCCAAAAGCCTCTATAGAAAGAAGGAATACGGTGATCAACAATATGGTTGAAAATAATTTTCTTTCTGCAGATGATGCTGCTAAATACAAAGGAAAACCGATCGATCTCAGCAATTATAGAAAATTAGATGAGAACAACGGACTGGCTCCTTACTTCCGCGATTTTATCCGGGATGAATTGAAGAAATGGTGTAAAGAACATATTAATCCAGCCACTCATGAGCCATACAATTTATATGAAGATGGTCTACGTATATATACCACCGTTAATCCCCGCATGCAGGTTTATGCAGAAGAAGCAGTGGCGCGGCATTTACCCATAATGCAAAAAATGCTCGTTGCCCAGCCAAATGTAAAGAAAGGATTGGTTTGGAAAGATCACCAGAATTTATTGGAGGAATATATGCGCAATAGTGAAAGGTGGCAGAATATGGAAGATGATGGAATTGGTGAAGCAGACATCAAAAAAAGTTTTAAGGACCCAGTGCAGATGAAAGTTTTTTCGTGGAATGCAAAGCGCGAAAAAGATACGATTATGAGTCCGCTGGATTCCATCAAATACACCCGTGAAATGTTGCAAACCGCATTTATGGCGATGGATCCGATGACGGGTGCAGTGAAAGCATGGGTTGGCGGAATTGATTTTAAGAACTACAAATACGACCATGTAAATCTTAATACCAAACGCCAGGTTGGATCTGCCATTAAACCATTTTTGTATAGTCTGGCTATTGAAGATGCGGGTTTTACTCCCGAAACGCTTGTTCAAAATATGGCGCAATATTTCCCCGGCTCGGGAATGGTGCCCGCAAGAGGCATTTGTAAAGGCAATGGTGATACCGTAACAATGGCCACTGCGCTCGCATACTCGCTGAACTGCGCTTCTGCATACATCATCAAACAAGTGGGGCCACAACGCTTCGCAGACTTCCTAAAACAAATAAATATTCCAACCAAGGTTGATCCATATCCCTCCATTGCATTGGGGACCTGTGATCTTTCTTTATTTGAAATGTTGTGGGGGTACAGCATGTTTCCTTCAAGCGGGTTCAGTACCAAACCATATTATATTGCACGGATAGAAGACAAAAATGGAAATATTCTTGATCGTTTTGATACAGAAAGAAAGGAAGTGATAAGCCAAGGAACAGCTTTTACCATGTGCCGCATGATGCAGGGAACTGTTGATATTGGCACCGCTGCCGGATTACGTCAAAGGTTAGGCATAACCGAAATGGGCGGAAAAACAGGCACGACCAATACCAATTCCGACGCATGGTTCATAGGTTATACCCCACAGCTATTGGCTGGCGTTTGGATCGGTTGTGATGACAGATTTATTAGCCTTGATGGAAGATTAGGTGAAGGTGGACATGCAGCGGCGCCCATCTGGGAATATTTTTTCGCAAAAGCATTGGCTGATAAAACGCTTGGATTAGAAAAACAGGTGAAATTTGTTCAGCCTGAAAATACAAGAATCGAAGGAACCTATGATTATGGAAACATCATCAGTAAGACGCCACCTCCCGGTGCGGAAGGAGCTGATGTCGGCAATGGTAATGCTAATGATTATTTTGACACCAGCACACAAAGAATTCCTGTTGATTCAAAACTATCCAATGATGAAGAAAAGATTTTGAAAGAAGCCAATTCCGATACAAAAAGTAAAAGAGACCTTAAATCCGATAATAAACAACCAGCCGATCATCAAACAAAAAAAAAGGGATTCTTTAAACGTCTTTTTGGAGGCAAGGATAAATAATTCGATCACTTCATAGTACAAACTCTATTAATTGAAAATCCGGCATAAACATGCCGGATTTTTTTAACCGTTCGTGAACCTATTATTATTGAAACTCTACTTATTTGTATTAATGCGCTATCACTAGTTTGCTTGTTTGTGTTGATCCATCTCCATTAACAACTCTGACGAGGTACATTCCCCTTGGATATTGGGAAACCTGGAAACTAACTGTACTTGCATTACCGCCAGCAACTTTTTGTTCTGCCAAAGTTTGTCCGGCAATATTGATGATCTGAACAGTTGTTTCTGAATTTGCGGATTGAGCCAGGGAAATATTTACAAAATTCTGCGCCGGATTAGGAAAGAAACTTATCCCTTTTATCGCCGTGGTGCGCACAACTTTGATGTCTGAATAGCTAAAAGAATTATTAAGATCGACCATTTTTAAACGGTAATAAGAAACACCGCTTTCAGGATTAACATCAGTGAATGAATAATCAGTCACTATTGTTGAGTTACCTTTTGCAGAAACGCTTCCAACAGGTTCCCACACAGAACCATTTTGGCTGCGCTCGATTGCAAAATAATTTGAATTCACTTCCTGCTGAGTTGACCAAGAAACGATTACATTTTTGCCAGTAAAGCTTGCGCTGAAGTTTGTTAATGTTACAGGCAAAATACTTCCAGATCCTAATCCGCTGCCGTTCAAAGTAGCCGGGCCATAAACCAATGGGCTTTTACAACTATTGGGAAATGAACCTCCACAATTTAAAGTATTAGGGGTAGTTGAAATTGAAGTATTGGTAACTCCGGAATTATATGAACTCCAGTTAAAATAATAGTTATTGTTATTACCCAATGTAATCCCTGAATTATCATTGATAGTAAGGGTTGGGCCGTTCATTTTAACGTAAGCATTGCTTGTAGATAATCCATTCCCAATAAATATCTCACTTCCGTTCGATAAGTTGACCGGACCTGCATTTGCAAGCAGATAGGTATTATCATTAAAATTCAATGTACTTGCATTAATGTTTAATTGTCCGCCATTATTGAATAAATAAGCGCTATTATTAAAAGTAAATGTTGAGTTGGTGAGCGTAATTGCGGCGTCTGCGGTAATGTTACCGGTACCGGAAACCGTAAATTTTACATTTGTAAAAGTGTTGGTTGATGATTTCAATGTCAATACAACATTATTCATGGTAATGGTAGTGTTGCTGAAACTGCAACTCTGACAAGTAAAATTTTGTGTGATTGAGATATTGCCCCCGCTGAAAGTACAATCTGTACAAACAACGCTGGCCTGGTCGACAGTAAGTGTGACACCAGTGTTTATAGTGAAACTGCTTGGTTTACCGCTATTGGTTGGGTAATTTTTTGTTGACCATAAAGTGTTTGCAAGAATTGAGTAGCTTAAAGAAGATTGGGCAAAACTGCTGGTAAGCATTATTGCCATTAAGTTTACAAGGATAGTGATCTTTTTCATTTTCAAGTTTTTTAGGTACGAATCGGTTTTTATTATTTTTCAATCTTGATGCCATGAATATACCATATTGTTTATCAAAAGATTATGCAAAATTGTTTACAATAGTTTTTCCTGATTTGGGAAAGAAAATAGAAGTTTTTGGAATTTTTCCAATTTTTGAAGCAGTAAAAATGCCATCAAACCGCTAAAAATTGTGGTATTGAACCTGCAGGATTTTCATGATAGCCATGGCACGGTACTGTAAATAAGCGGGAACCTTACTTTTTTTCAAGTATTCAACGTATTTTAGAATTCTAATTGACAATATTTAGTTGAAGAAGACTTTCAAAATAATAAAACAGATTTTGGGGAACCTTTATTTCCTCACTTTTTTCAATGGCTTTTTAATAGCGTCACTTTTCTATCTAAGAACAGAATCGAATTATGAGAATGAGTTGTTTCTAGCCATTCAGCATAATATTACTAAACAGATCAGTCCAAAAGACAATGAAGATTCAGTTGTTATTAAAGTGATGCATACCTGCCATACTTTGTTAAGCAATCGCTCATCTGTTTTCGAAAACGACGAATCACTCGATGGATTTAAGGTTGATTATATGCATCCGGCAACAATTGACCTGATGACTGCAAAGGGTGCCTGTGGAAGTTATTCGATGGTTCTGGCAAGATTATTACAAAACTATAATTATCCTGTTCGCATCGGGCAAATGAAATCCGGTGGGGTTTTTGCCGCGCACAACATCATAGAAACACAAATAAATGGCAGATGGATCGTACTGGATCCGACGTTCAACTTATATTTCCTTACCCCTGATAATAAGCTGGCAACTTTTAATGATGTCAAAAACAACTGGAGTTTTTATAGCAAACAAGTTCCTGCAAATTATGACATGAAATATAAATATGATGATGTGCGATACATGAATTGGGAGAAAATTCCCTTTATATTTCCTGCGGCAAAAAAAATATTCAGTTTCTTTTGGGGCAAAGAAAGGGTTGATAACTTCTGTTTAAGAGTTCATTTCTTAAGAATGTATGATTTCTATTTTTATTTCGTCTTATTTATCTACATTCCAGTACTTCTTTTTACACTGAAAAGAATAATAAAAACAAAACTTTTCCCAACTTACGATACGCCGGTAACGCTCCGTAATATCGTGAAGTACATCAAACTGCGGGCATCGAACGAAAGCCTTAACAGAAGTGTGAATTCTTAGCAAGGATATTCTTCGTTGATATTTACAAAGGCTTCCTTTTTTCTTAATGCCATATATTTGACAGGTAAATCTCTTAAACTGATGATGAAAATAGGTGTTTTAGGCAATGGAAATTCAGCAAAGTCACATCTTGTCAATTGGAGTAAAATAGATAATGTTGAAATTGCGGGCTTTTATGAACCAACTCATTTAGTACCGCAAAAAATATTTGAAGAGTTCTCAACCTTTCGATACTTAAATGCCGATCAGTTAATCGACTCTTGTGACCTGATCGATATAACAACGCCGGCTGATTATCATTATGAATGGTGCGAAAAAGCCATTCGCAAAGGCAAGCATGTTTTTGCAGAAAGTACTTTAACTTATTCGGTAGAGGAAGTGAAACAATTGGTAAAACTGATTAAAGAGTCAAATGTAAAATTTCAAATAGGATACATTGAACGCTTTAATCCTGCCTTTGCCGTGTTGCAGCAACTTCATCCAAATCCAACTTACATTGAAGCGTATAACACGACGGCATCCAAAGAAAATACGGGTTCCCAAAATACCATTCTTGATTTGATGAATTCAGACATTGATATCATATTATCAATTGTAAAAAGCGATGTAAAAAATATTATCGCTACCGGTGTCAATGTAACGGCAAATGGCAATGATATTATCAATGCCCGCATCCAGTTTAATAATGGATGTGATGCAAATATTACGGCGGGTGGAATTCTATCGGCACCGACCCATGAAATGCGTTTTTATGAGCCCGGAAAAATTATCGACATTAACTTTATCACCCGGAAAACAAAAACATTTAATCAGGAGGATAACAACATTATTGAGCAGGGGTCTCCTGAAAACGGGGAAACGAACATGATGAAAATACAACTGGAAGAATTCAAAAATACAATTCTAAATAACGCATCCACTATTGCGACAGCCACTGATGGTTTCAAAGCAATGGAAATAACAAATCAAATTCTGCAAAAAATAAAGAACAGTCATTAATAACTATCAAGGATTCATGCAAGCTGCTAAAAAGATTCATATCTCATGGTATATTTTAAGCGACTATTTAGCTGCTATAATAACATGGATCATTTTATATTTTACGCGACGCCTGTTGCTCGGCGAAGCGATCTTTATCAATGATCAGCTCTATCTCAACAACAGGTTCTGGCTTGGCATTACTATAATTCCAATCGGCTGGCTCATGTTATTTACCTTGGTCGGTTCCTACAATTCATTATACAAAAAATCACGTTTAAAAGAATTCACCATCACTTTTATTTGCAGCCTGATCGGTTGTACAATTCTTTTCTTTTCCATCGTAATCAATGATCCGCAAACAGATTATCGCTATTATTATAAAAGCTATTTCACTTTTCTTGCCGCGCAATTCTTCTTTACAGTCATAGGAAGATTGATCCTGCTCAATATTGCAAAACATCAGCTGGAAAAAGGAAGAATAATATTCAACACCCTATTGGTTGGCAGTAATGCTATTGCTTCAAAAATTTTTAAAGAAACGAATGAAGGGTTGAAATCCATCGGCTATCATTACATAGGGTGCATTAGCAATGAACAAAACAATAAAAATGGCATCTCCAAATATTTGAAACAGTTATCCAATATTAATGAGATAGAAAACACCATTGATAAAGAAAACATCGAGCTGGTGGTGATCGCAATGGAAAAAAAAGATAAAGAGCAGGTTGAAAAAATTGTCGAAAAACTTAGTCAGAAAGATGTTGAAATAAAAATAGCACCTGACATTTTGGATATATTATCCGGTTCGGTAAAGACCAATAATGTCTTTGGTGCAGTCCTTTCAGATATTCAAACAGAGTTAATTCCCGATTGGCAACAAAATCTGAAACGACTTATTGATATTAGCGTGTCAATCCTGGGTACAATTATTTTATCACCACTAATACTGTACACCGCGATCCGGGTGAAATCATCATCCCCGGGATCAATCATGTATTCTCAGGAACGCATCGGTTATAAAGGAAAGAAGTTCATCATTTACAAATTCCGCTCTATGATACAGGATGCAGAGAAAAACGGACCCGCATTATCCTCTGTCAATGATGAGCGGATCACGACTTGGGGAAAAACCATGCGCAAATGGAGAATTGATGAATTGCCGCAATTCTGGAATATTCTTAAAGGCGAAATGAGTTTGGTCGGACCAAGACCGGAAAGGCAGTTTTATATAGACCAGATTATACAACAAACTCCTTATTTCAGGTATCTATTGAAAGTAAAGCCGGGGCTAACTTCCTGGGGAATGGTACAATTTGGTTATGCTGAAAATGTTGATGAAATGATTGAAAGAATGAAATACGACCTTATTTATATCGAAAATGTTTCTCTTGGGCTTGATCTCAAGATCATGGTACACACCCTGAGGATAATTTTTAGCGGAAAAGGACGTTAATTCTATGATATATCATTCTTCAAAAAATCTCATTTGTTGCTCACAGACCAACCATTGCTAATTGTTATTTTTGATAAAATACCTCAATTGAAAAAAATTGTTTTATTTATCGCTTACTGCTTACCGTTAGTTTCACATGCCCAGGAAAATTACTGGCAACAACAGGTAAACTTCAACATTGATGTCTCTTTGAACGATATTGAAAATACACTGGATGGTTTTGAGAAGATCGAATACACAAATAATTCTCCTGATACGCTCAGTTTTATCTGGTTCCACGTTTGGCCAAATGCCTTCAAAAATGATCGCACCGCTTTCAGCGAACAAACATTACAGAACGGGGAAACGAAATTTTATTTTTCAAACAAAGATGAACGCGGATATATTAATCATCTTGATTTTAGGGTTAATGGCGAAGAAGCAAAAATGGAAGATCATCCGCAATACATAGATATCATCAAAATAATCCTGCCGCATCCTTTAGCTCCGGGCATTCGGATTGAAATCACAACACCTTTTCATGAAAAAATTCCATTTAATTTTTCACGAGGTGGTCATGTTGGTCATTCTTACCAAATTACACAATGGTATCCAAAGCCGGCAGTATATGATGCAAAAGGCTGGCATGAAATTCCTTATTTACAACAAGGAGAATTTTACAGTGATTTCGGGAATTTTGATGTACGCATCACACTTCCTGAAAATTATATTGTAGCTGCTACAGGTGAGTTGCAAAATGAAGAAGAAAAAAATTGGTTGTTGAACAAGAAAGAAGAAAGCATAATTAAGAAACAGGACACCCGGAACAATGCGCAGGAAACAAAAAATAAAATTCAGGGAAGCAGCCGAAGAGCTATGGATCACAAACCGCCAACAAATTCAAGGCCTGCTTTCGATAATAAGACCAAAACACTTCTTTACCGTCAAAAAAATATCATTGATTTTGCATGGTTTGCAGATAAACATTTTATTGTTGATCATGATACGCTGAAATTAAATTCGGGAAAAATAGTCGATTGCTATTCTTTTTATTTGCCTGAAGAAAATACTCCCTGGAAAAAAAGTATTTCGTTCATTAAGGATGCCATTCGCTTTCATTCATCACTCGTTGGCGAATATCCATATAACACAGTAACTGCTGTTGAAGCAAAGATGGGTTTTCCAGGGGGTATGGAATACCCAACCATCACCAGCATTTCACCGATAAATAATCCTGAAGAGCTCGACCTGCTCATTGATCATGAGCTCGGCCATAATTGGTTCTATGGAATTCTGGCAACCAACGAAAGGCGATATCCGTGGATGGATGAAGGTATGAATACCTACTATGATATGCGTTACAAAGAATGGAAGCAGTACACCCCAAATGAAAGGTCGATAAAAGCGGGTACGAAGGGAATTGAATATAAACTTCCGGAAAATTCAGATCTGCTTTTTATGCGCACACTGGAAAAAGAAAAATCAGATCAACCCATTTCGACAACCTCGGAAGATTTTACTACACTCAACTACGATCTTATTGCCTATAAAAAAACCGGATTGTGGATGAAACAACTGGAAAATATATTGGGCAAACGTTTATTCGATAGCTGTATGCATGAATATTTTCGTCAGTGGCAATTCAAACATCCATATCCTGAAAATTTCAAAACAATCATTGAAAGAACAAGCGCGAAAAACGTAGATGCTCAATTTATCAAGCTCGATAAAAAAGGTCCGCTGTCTCCTTTTAATGAGCACAGAAAAATAAAACCGGCATTTCTGTTCAATTTTCAAAACACCGATCAATACAATTATATAAATTTTGCTCCCGCTGTGGGTGCTAATAGATATGATAAATTTATGATCGGGGCAATGATCAGTAATTTCAATTTGCCTCCCGATCATTTCCAGTTTTTGCTTATCCCTTTATATGCAACAGGAAGCAAGCAGCTTAATGGACTTGGCAAATTGACGTATAATTGGTATCCTGACAATCATTTTAAAAAGATATCAATTGGCCTGGGCGCATCGAGATTTTCAACAATGACGGGGATTGATAGCAACCATAATAATATTTACGGAGGTTTTTACAAATTCACCCCCTCTCTGCGATTAACATTTAAAAATAAAGATGCGAGAAGCACTTTGGAAAATTGGGTTGAATGGAAAACATATATCATTGGTGAAAGATCATTTAATTATTATAAAAAATCAACTGATTCAAATTATTATCCCGCTTTACAAAAATATGCAACGCGCTATCTTAATCAGCTAACTTTTAATATTGAAGATTATCGTGTCTTATATCCTTACAACATCCGGCTGCAGGTGCAGCAGGGAAGCGAGTTTTATAAAATTAATTTTACTACCAATTATTACTTTAATTATTCTCAGGGAGGTGGAATGAATATTCGATTCTTTGCCGCTAAATTTGGATACATCGGAGCAAAAACCTTTACAAAAGAATTTGATACAGAAGTCTATCAACCAAAACTTACCGCCACGCGCGGAGATGAAGATTATACGTATGAAAATTATTTCATAGGCAGAAGTCAAACAACAGGTTTTGAAAGTCAGCAAATAATGATGAAAGACGGGGGTTTAAAACTACGCACTGATCTTTTTAATAATTTACAGGGAAGATCGGACAACTGGATAACTTCGATGAACTTTAATACATCTTTGCCAACGAGCATTATTCCCAAAGAAATTCCATTGAAACTATTTTTTGATATTGGCACTTATGCGGACGCCTGGGGCACCAATGCGCCGACAAGTAAATTTTTATACGTGGGTGGCCTACAATTGTCATTATTAAACGACTTATTTAATATTTACGCCCCGCTTTTGTACAGCAGTGATTTTAGAAACAATCTGAAATCAGTTCCGGAAGAAAACACCTTTCTTAAGAAGATTTCATTTAGTATAGACATCCAGAATTTTAATCTTAAAAAGAATTACAGAAATATTCCTTTTTGAAATGGTCAACCGTTATCAAATTCAATATGTACAGCAATCCCAAATTGACAAAATAAAATGGAATGCCTGCATTGATGATGCGGATAATGGATCAGTATACGCATACTCACACTATCTGGATACAATGGCTAAACATTGGGATGCGCTTATCATTGCTGATTATGAAATGGTGATGCCATTACCCTGGAATAAAAAATATGGAATTTATTATCTATATCAACCTGCATTCACAGCCTCGCTGGGAATTTTCGGAAAGAATCTTACCGAATCATTAATCAATGATTTTATCCAGGCGATTCCGAAAAAGTTCCGATTAATTGAAATTGCGCTCAATTATGGCAATATCTTCAGCGTGCCTTCCGGTTTTTCAATTATCCGCAATAATTATATTCTCCGCTTAAACAAAAGCTATGAACAGCTATATGCTTCGTACAAGGAAAATGTCCGCAGAAATATTAAAAAAGCGCAACAACTTGGATGCACCGTTAAGAAAAATATCCGGGTCGCTGAAATAATTGCTTTATCAAAATCAGCGATGCAGAAAATAACGAATCTGAAAGATGAAGACTATAAAAATTTTGAAAGTTTGTATCATCTTCTGGATCAACAAAGAAAAGCGATCAGTTACGGGGTCTATTCAGCCAATGATGAACTCGTTTCATCTTGTGTCTATTTTTTCTCTCAGGATCGCGCGTATTATATTTTAGTTGGCAATCATCCAAATGGAAAAACATTAGGCGCATCGCATTATCTCATTGATGCTTTTATCAAAGATCATGCTGACCTGGACCTCATTCTTGATTTTGAAGGTTCTGACATTCGAAATCTCGCTTTTTTTTATGGAAGTTTTGGAGCAGATCTGGAGATATATCCATTCTTAAAAATCAATAATCTCCCGTTTTGGATGAAGTGGGTGAAATAACTTGCTCCAGAATGCTCGCTGCAATGACCAGATCAAATGGCTCCGTTATCTTGAAATTATTTTTTTCTCCTTCAACTAAATTGATCTTCACTCCTGTCTTTTCAACAACACTTGCTTCATCAGTAAAAGTTTCATCATAATCCTGTTTGAATGCATTAAGGATAATCTCGCTTGAAAAAGTCTGTGGGGTTTGAATGATATGAACTTTGTCCCGGTTAATTATTTTATTGCTTTCATCGGTTTCAATTCTTAATGAATCAACTGGTTTTACAGATGGAATGGCATTGCCTTTTTCAATTGTTGCATTATAACAGCGTTGAATAAGCGTTTTTGAAACAAGACATCGAACTCCATCATGCACAAAAACAATAGAAGGCCGTTCAACAAACTGTAATCCATTTTTTACAGAATGAAACCTCGTTTCACCGCCAACAGAAATCAAAATTCTGCTCGCCTCGTTGAGTGAATGGACAACCGCTTTCCCTGTTTCAATATGTTGCTCGTGCAAAACCAAGATAATCTGCAAGTCTTCATAAGCCTGTAGAAAAGTATTTAGCGTGTGCCACAAAACGGTTTTTCCGCCAACAAGTAAAAATTGTTTCGGAACAGCACTGCCCATGCGTGTTCCTGTACCAGCTGCGACTATGACTGCAAATTTTTTCACTAAATGAATATGAAATGTAAGAATAAGAAAGCAATGATGAGTCGCAAACCACAGACCGAAGAATAAAATGCCAATGAGTGATCATGAACACTCAACATTTCAACGATAAAGGGCAACTTCCGAACTGCCATCGCTGCTTTTCATCGCGCGATACATACCGGCACTGTTAAAGATCATTGCTGCATTGCCTTTTGCATCGACACCGATCATTCCTCCTTCACCATTAATCTTCATCAATTTTTCATTCACGACAATGTCCATTGCCTGTTGTAAAGTACAACCTTTGTATTCCATCAGGCAACTTACATCATAAGCAGCAACTGTTCGAATAAACATCTCCCCGTGACCGGTACATGAAATGGCGCATGTTTTATTATTAGCATACGTTCCGCAACCAATAATCGGGCTGTCGCCTATGCGACCATATTTTTTATTCGTCATGCCGCCTGTACTTGTTGCTGCCGCGATATTTCCTTTTTGATCGCAAGCTACAGCTCCAACCGTTCCGAATTTTTTATCTTTCATCAATTCTTCCAATCGCTGATGCGTGTGATCCAAAGAATAATTGTCTGAATCACGAATTGATTTCCATTGATCATAACGAAATTGCGAAAAGAAATATTCGTCCGGTTCTAATTTTATTCCTTGTTTAATCGCAAAGTCATTTGCTCCTTTCCCGCTCAAAAAAACATGATTACTATTTTGCATTACCTCAGCAGCGAGTTCGATCGGGTTGCGAACATTTCGAACTCCGGCAACAGAACCTGCATTGAGCGTTGCCCCATCCATTATGGCAGCGTCCATTTCCTGTACCCCTTTTTTGGTGAACACGGACCCACGGCCAGCGTTGAACAAAACATTATCTTCTAAAATAACAATCGCTGCCTTAATAGCATTGATGGCCGAACCTTCCTCCTCCAGCACTGCATAACCCGCATCTAGCGCCACCTGCATGCCTTCAACATAAGCTTTTTCCAGGTCAGGTGTCATATCCTGCTTCAAAATAGTTCCAGCTCCGCCGTGAATTACCAATGTAAACTTTGACATAGTTTGCAAAAGTAAAAATTAAAAAGTAAAAACCTGCGGGCATCTTTCTCCAACTTTTTATTTTCAAATATTGCCTTAGTGATGATGCTCAGCCTCATAATGCATCTTTAAAACATCCTCGCCATATTCATTTCCTTTTTCTCTCCAGATGGCATGTATATGATTACCTTTTCCATTTCCGCCACAATTATCAAATTCAATTAAAAAGGTGGGGCCATTCAACACGTAATAATGTGGTTTCGATTCTTCATAAGGTCCAATCCATCCAAAATAAATTTTATCAATTCCTGCTTTGATGATCTTTTCATATTCGGCAACTGCTTTTTCATATTCAAGATTGAAAACAAATTCGCGAATGATATATTGCAATAGTTTTTTCTGTTCCGAATTCATTTGCGCTCCCTGGATACCCCAATTATCCACCAACCGCTTACCGCTTTCTGCTGCGGTGATAATATCTCTTGGGACGGCGTTGCTCATGGTAGCGGTCTTTTGCTGATCAGTCGATAATAAATGCACCAGCTTGATCCCGAGATCTTCTTCCTCGCCAAGTATGCGCCAGCCAGCGTACTCTGTCATTGGATAATCAGCGGGATCAGTCCCAACAAAAAAAGGCGTTACAGAAATTTTATCTTTTATAAAAGTGAAATTGATGGATAGATGATGACCTTCCACTTTATAACCCCAGATACTATCTGCAGGCGAACCAAAAAATGCAATAAAAAAATTCCGAGGCGTCCATTTTAATGATCTTACATCTGCAATATTATCATCGTTAAGATCGCCCCTGCGATATAAACTATCATACAAAAGATTAAGTAGATTATCCAAATGCATAATGCTGGTGGCTTTTAGATAGCCCTGAGAGCTGAGTGATGCTGAAAGAATCCGATGGAACAGGTCTCGCTGCGAATCCGTCATGTTGCCAACATTGATCCCTGCTCTTGCCCGCAAGCCAACCGGCAGATTATTCCATTTAATTCTTGCAGTATCATAAAATGTAAGAAGGGCCGATCGCTTTTGCATTTTATCAAGTGAATTGACAAATGAAATAGCAGCCTGTTTTATTTCAGCATGATAATCTGACTGACTTTGAACATGAAACGGGAAAAGCGTTACTGCAAATAAAGCAACAGAAAGAAGTGTTGGTTTTGGCATGCTACAGTTTTTACTAAAGTTAGATCATTTTATATCCTTGCACATGCACTTACCAACGAGGAAAATTTGCATTTTCTATTCTTAATCGTCCCCCATAACAAAGAAAAAATCCACCACTATTTACAGTGCAGCCAAAGCGGATGGCATGATCTCCAATTTCTTTATTGTTTCTTTTAGATATTCCAGATCATCCATTGTATTATAAACCTGGAATGAAATGCGCATGTAGATTTCATCTCCACGCTGCATTATGGGTATTTCAATTTTGTGGTCGTTGATCAACGTTTCCTTTAATTGCAATGGATCTTTCGTTTTGATGGGAATGCTGCACATCTGTCCCAAAAATTCATCAGATACTTTACAAATGGGTTTTGTTCCAAGCAGATCACAAAATATCGGGTATTGTTCAAGGATCACCTCCCTGCATTTGGCTTGACCCGACGGCATATCATAGTCTTCAAAAAAATTCATTATTGCCGGCGCAGTTAAATATGCTGAAAAATCGCGCGTTCCCTGCATTTCGTTTTCTTCTAAGAATTTTGTTTTTGTCGGCATACCAGGCTCATATCCCCAGCTTATGATCAAGGGTTCAATCCGATCCTGAAAATTTTTATTTACATATAAAAAAGTACAACCTTTCGGGCTCAACAACCATTTGTGCAAAGTGCCGGTGTAAAAATCAGCCTGGATATTTTGCAAATTCAATGGCAAATGCCCGGGAACATGCGCTCCATCAACAATGGTTATCAATCCCAATGATTTCGCACGTTCGCAAATTTCTTTGACGGGAAAAACCAACGCTGTTGTACTTGTGCACTGACCGATAAAAACAACTTTTGTTTTATGATTGTAGCCTTTCCAGAATTCTTCAATGAATTGTTCTTTGGATGATAATGGCAAGGAAATATTTTGTCTGCGATAAACAAATCCTTTCTTCTTTGAATAGAAATTAAAAGTTTTATCCATCGCCCCATATTCATGGTCAGTTGTTAATACTTCATCTCCGGGATTTAAATCCAGGCTCTTTACAATTTGATTTACCGCTGTTGTTGGATTTTGAATATAGAAGAAATCTCCATGATCGCAGCCGATATATTTTGCCAAAACTTTCTTAGAAACCAATAATGCTTCTTCTCTTTTTTTTGTGATGAATTGAACGGGTTCAAATTCCAAAGCACGCTGCCAGCGCTGATAATCTTCGAAAACCGGTTTTGGGCAAGCGCCGAATGAACCATGATTGAGAAAAGTTACCTCGGGGTTTAATAAAAATTGTTCTTTAATGTTATTCACGGGAAAATTTTTAAATCAATTATTAAATCATGTCTCAAATATAATATTCTGAGTTATTTACTCACCAATAAAAACTGATGCACACAATAACAGGTGTCCGCCTGGGCAGACAAATTTATTTGCTGATATGCCTGGCAGTTGGATGAATCATCTACGGGAGTTGCATAACCCCAGGTCTCATGATCCTTATAGCAATATTGCAAGTCAATGAATTTTCCGGATGATAGCGATTGAAATGAAACCAGGTTCTGATTTCCGGGTGAAGGAACAATGATGAATGTTTGGTGGTCAGCAATGGAAGTGTCACGAGGTTCTAAAAAACCAAATCCATTTAATTCAGTTACGAGGATTGAAACACTGTCTGCGGGAGCAATATTGAATTCCTTGCCGTTTATTCTTGTTAGTCTCCACAATTTCCTCGATGGAAAGCCATTATAAATAATATACAAATCATCAAATGCGCTGCCGGGATCCAGATAAGTGCTATCATTTTCTATGATTGGGATTTTTATGTAAAAATCTCCCTGGTAAAGCTCGGATTTATCTTTTTTACAAGCGTAGGTTAAAAATAACAGTAAGCTGGCTAATGCGAATATCCTGAGTTTCATAATTGGCTTTAAAATTTATGATAGCAACATTTTGCATTCGCTCACCAATCTTTCCTTATTGATCGCAACAGTTCCCACTTCCTCACAAACCAGGCCGCCGGCAATATTGGCCACTTCGGCCATCAGCTGAACATTTTTTGTGGCTGCATAAACAAGTGCCGCAACAGCGATCACCGTGTCGCCTGCGCCGGAAACGTCAGCAATATTGCGTACATGTGAACCGACTATTTTTGCATTTTTCCCATACTGAAAAAAAACTCCTTTTTCGGAAAGGGTTATCAACGAAATTTTATGCTGCAGTTTTTTGTGCAACTGCTGATGGATATTTTTTAATGCAGAAAGATTGGTATCATCCAATAATAGGTTCAACCCTTCTTTTACTTCTTTCATGTTTGGTTTAAAAATATCCGCCTGGTTATAGGCGAAGAAATTTTTTCGTTTTGGGTCAACAGCAATTATAATATTGTTTTTTCGGCATAGGGAAATTATTTCAGCTATCACTTTTTCCGTGAGTACTCCTTTATTGTAATCTTCTAAAATAATCACTTGCGGCTTTTTATCCTTAATATATTTCCCGACTGCTTTAATCAAATTGTTTTCTTCCTGTGCAGAAAGATCTCCTGTTGTTTCCGCATCAAGGCGCATCATTTGCTGGTTACGACTAATGATGCGTGTTTTATTCGTGGTCATGCGCTCATGACTTTTTAATAAATAAGCGCTGATATTATTTTTTGATAATAATGCCTGTAATAAAATAGCATCATCATCATCCCCAATGACAGAAAAAACAGTTACATCAGCGCCAAGCGAAACCGCATTCAGGGCAACATTACCCGCGCCGCCTACCCGGTGATCGCGCTTGTCAAAACTTACTACGGGAACGGGAGCTTCGGGAGAAATTCTTTCAACATGTCCCCACCAATAGGTGTCAAGCATCACGTCACCGATAATGGCGATCTTTATTTTAGCAATTTGCTGAAAAAGTTTTTCAAAATTCATGGAAAGGGCCATACGATTTTCTATTGCTTTTCTTTATTGTTTGCAACTGCAATATAATATAAAGGAACTCCAATCAGCGTGATAATCAATCCCGGCCAGGTATACTGTGGTTTGTAGATGATGAGTAAAATACAAAATGCCAGTCCCATCAATACATACAAAAAAGGCATGAAAGGATAGCCAAACGCTTTATACGGGCGTTCGGTATCCGGACGTTTTTTACGAAGAATAAAAATGCCGATTATGGTAAGTATATAAAAAGCAACTGCGACAAATGAGATCATATCAAGCAGGTCGCCGTACCTTCCACTGATGCTCCAGATACAGGCAAAAAGGCATTGTACCCATAAAGAAACCTGTGGAACTGCATTGTTATTAAGGCTTCCCACCTTTTTAAAAAACAATTTATCCTTTGCCATAGTGTAATAGACGCGAGCACCGGCAAGGATCAGTCCATTGTCGCAACCAAATGTTGATACCATTATCATTAATGCAATGATGATCGTCCCTGCATTGCCAAAAATGGCATTGGAAGCAACAACCGCAACCCTGTCCTTTTCTGCAGATGCAATTTCATGCATGGGCAGTTGCGCGGTGTACATAATATTTGCGGTAACATAAATAATCGTAACGATGAGTGTTCCGAAAAATAAACTGAGCCCGATATTCTTTTGCGGATTTCGAATTTCGCCGGCAATAAAGGTCACATTATTCCAGGCGTCGCTGCTAAAAATAGAACCAACCATTGCAGCCGCTACGGCGCCGAGCGCCGCTGCAGAAATATAGGCTTCAACTGTGCCATCTTTATTTAGCTTATGTAAACTCCAGGCATCACTCCAGTTTGCATGCCAGACATTTCCCTTTGCCATGATCAATCCGAAAACGATCAATCCAAATAAACTTAAAAGCTTGGTTAGTGTGAATGTTGTCTGAATTGCCTTTCCCCCTTTAATTCCACGCGTATTGATGTACGTTAGTAAGACGATAATAACGATGGATAATAATTGTGCGTGAGAAATCTTAATGAATCCGAAATTAACGGCAACAAGATCTTCACTGAACCACGGAATCAAATATGCTGTGAATTTTGCAAATGCTACGGCAACCGCGGCAATGGTCGCTGTTTGAATTACGGAAAAGAAACTCCAGCCATATAAGAACCCGATCAACGGATTGTAGGCTTCTTTTAAATAAACATATTGTCCGCCCGCTTTTGGAAACATGGCGCTTAATTCTCCATAACTGACAGCCGCAGTCAATGTCATGAAGCCAGTCAACAGCCAGACAACAATCAGCCAACCCGCACTCCCTACATTGCGCGTAATATCTGCACTCACAATAAAAATTCCTGAACCGATCATTGAACCGGCAACGATCATGGTGGCATCCAATAATCCCAATGAAGGCTTGAAAGCAGTAGTTTGTTCGGACATAGAAGTTAAAAGTAAAAAGGAAAAAGTAAAAAAATACCAAATGAAAGATAATAAATCATTGTGAGATGTGAGACTTGAAAAACGATAATCTTGCTACCGAGGTCTTCCACCTCAATTCTTACCCCTTAAAATTACTTTTTCTTTTTATAGTCCGCATTTAATCCGTTAATAACATCGTTGGTGATGTTGTAAGTGCTGTCCTTATTATAAATGAATGAGCTTTGGTCGTAGGCAATTATGTAGGCGTAGTTTTTTTGAGCATTATATTCCTTCAAAAAGTTCTCAATTCGCTTTTTTATATCGGTCATTATTGATTCATTTTCTTTGGCAAGCTCATCACCCAATGATTGTTTGCGCGATTGAAAATTCTGTTCCATTTGCGCATATTCCTGCTGTGCCTGCTGACTTTCAGCCTGGGTCATTGTTGCGCCTTTTTGTTGCCATTCAGAAACTTTTTTCTGGAATTTATTTTGAAGTCCGTTCAGTTCCGTATTCATCAAATTCTGTTTTGCTTTAAATTGGGTCTGCGCATCCTGAAAATAGTCATAATGCGCTTCGAGCGAATCCATATCAAAATATGCGATCCTGAAAGTTGACGCCGATTGTTTTTCAGTCGCCACAGAAATCTTTTTGATCTGGTCTGTATGGTTATAATACATGAAAAACAAAACCCCAATCAATAGGAGCGCGACGATACTTAATGCCGTAGAAATATTCTTCATCCCTGTTTTTTTTGCAAATTAAACGCTTTGTTGAGAATAAAAAGTGTTAAAAACAATGTACATGCGTGAATTGTGAGCCGGGTGCCATATCATATTGGGGCTGATCTTATGCCAACCGGCAGGCTCTTGTATCACCCATAATTATATTCAACTCAGTTTCAGTAATTACTCATTTCTAACTTTTAATTACTAATTTTCCATCATGCATCAAATTTCTATCTGGGAGAAAGAAAGTTTTTTCAAGCATCATGATATTACCATTATAGGAAGCGGTTTTGTCGGACTATGGAGCGCATATTATTTAAAACGCCAAAACCCGAAATTGAAAATACTTATCGTTGAGCGGGGGATTATTCCCACCGGGGCAAGCACGCGCAACGCAGGATTTGCTTGCTTTGGAAGTGTCACGGAATTAATTGCAGATACCTTGAAATTTGGCGAAGAAAAAATGCTTGAGATTGTTGAGATGCGCTATAAAGGTCTGGAGAAAATAAAAAAAACGTTTCGGGACAAAGAAATTGATTTTGAAAATCTTGGCGGTTTTGAATTGATCACGAAAAGCGAACAGCTGGATACAAATATCCTGCGCAGCAATATTGATTTCCTGAATCGAAAAATAAAAAAGATAATTAAAAAACCCAAAGCATTCAAAATACACGATGCAGTAATAAAAAAATTTGGATTTACAAATATTCAGCACATCATCGAAAACAAATCAGAAGGTCAGTTGCATTCGGGAAAACTTTGCCAGGCCTTATTGAGATTAGTTTACGCTATGGGGGTAACCGTGCTTAATAATATTGAAATAAAAAAGATCGGAGAAGCAAATGGTATTATTGAATTAGAAACAAATCAACATTTCAACTTATTATCTGATCAATTGCTGATTTGCACCAATGCCTTTGCCAAAGAATTATTACCAGAACTGAACGTTGAGCCTGCCCGCGGACAAGTACTGGTAACCTCGCCAATCTCCGGCCTCAAATTCAAAGGTACATTTCACTATGATGAAGGTTTTTATTATTTCAGAAATTTAGGTAATCGCATCTTGCTTGGCGGTGCGCGCAATAAAGCCTTTGAGCAGGAACACACTTATGAACTTTCCACCTCTGAAAATATTCAGACAGCATTAGAAGTTTTCTTACGCGAAGTAATTATTCCCTCCACTCCTTTCAAAATCGATCATCGCTGGAGCGGCATTATGGGATTAGGAAATGATAAAGTTCCGATTGTAAAAAAAGTGGCAGATAATATTTTTTGTGCAGTTCGAATGGGTGGCATGGGCGTTGCGTTAGCACCCGTCGTGGGAGAAAATATATGCGCGTTAATGAAAAAATAAAACCCGGAAAAAATTCCGGGTGGTGAGTGTATTTCAAGTCAGCTTCGGCAGGTTTATAACTTTACCAATTTGGTTACGTGCTTACTGATGCCATCATTTATTGTTACAAAATAAACTCCGGTATTCAGCGCTCCTACATTTATTTGAAATTGCAATTGAGAAATCCTTTGTGATATTATTTTTTGTCCAACCTGGTTATACATTTCGATATTTGATCCGATGACATTTTGATCGGTTGCACTTACGGTAATAATATCTTTTGCGGGATTAGGATAGACTGATATTAACTGAACATCAATATCCGAGGTCGTTCTGCTGGTGTCAGGTATTGCAACTGCCGTTAATGCTGTTGAGGAAAGCAACGCATATCTTTCGCCGCCGGGTTCGAACAAAGAATGCATCCTTTCACTTTGACCGATTGTGAAAATATTCATGCAGGCGTCATTGGTAAAATCCATAAAGTTCATATACATCTCCCCGGTAGGTCCATCTGTGCAACTTATTTTAATGCCGCTGGGACAACCATATTCCGCCGCCGATTGTGGCGGAGTGTCATCTACTTTATCATCTCCGCAATCACTATCGCCCCAGGTGTGAATTAAATTAAGCCAGTGCCCTATTTCATGGGTAGTTGTTCTTCCTTCATTAAAAGGGGCGGATGCTGTGCCGAGGGTGCCAAATGCGGTATATGAAACGACAACGCCATCATTTGGTTTTGGTCCGCCCACAGGACTGGAATAGCCGAGTATTCCACCTATCAGATCGCCAACCCAAATATTGAGGTAGTCATCACAACTCCATGCATCATCACCACCGGAACTGGAAAATTTAATGGCATCAGAAATACCGAATTGCTGAACATTAGTGTGTTTACGAATGATTCCATTCGTAGCATATCCATTCGGGTCAACTTTTGCCAAAACAAACTGAAAACCACAATCTGCTCCAAATTGCTGAAAATAAGATGGTGTATTGGAACTGTCTGCATTATGCCTGCGGTAATCTTTGTTCAATACATCGATCTGCGATTGTATCTGCGCATTACTGATATTTTCTGAGGAAGAATTATATAGAACATGCACTACGACCGGGACCGTAATAACAGCCAATCCTTTATTAGTCGTGTTTTCGCCAGAAGAAGGTGTTATTCTTATATTTTTTAATCTTGCAGTAAAAGCTTCTATGGATGCAAATTTATTAGAGAAGGAAGGTGCATTATGAATGAGTTGTTGACGGTATTCTGCAGTTCCACAAATGCGTTGTGATACGGCAATAATTACAGTAAGGGACGTGATCAACAAAAGTAAAATTCTTCTCATCAAAACTTCTTTTTGTAAAAGGCAATTCAAAGGCTATTGAAATGGATTTCATAAAGGATGAATTTTAAAGGAAGTTTTCAGGGATATTGGAAAGCGATATAAAGCGACTAAACTGATTTGTAATAATAAAATGATAATAAATACTAAAGCCGTACTAAAGGATTGGATAGTTGGTTAGATAGGATCTTGCGGTTCTATTCAAAGGACATTAACGAAAGAAATTGAATACACCATGATAGATACATCCGGAAAGATGCAGAGCGAAGAGGTAGTATTCAGAAAATAAGCAATGTAAAGCAAGTCAAATTTTCGCATAAATCAAAATTTTAACGCTAAAATTTGCGTACCATATGTGCGTAAGTCGCTGTGTGAGTGCTATTTTTGTCATTCTATTCACTTTATGACTAAAAAAATAATCCCCATTGCAGCCATAATCTTACTGTTTAGCTGCAATAACAATAGTGAAACCACCTCCTCTCAAACCCAGGAAACCGATAATACTCCGCCACTTATAAACTATAGTACCATTAATGCTTTCCCTCATGACACTACTTCATTTACGGAGGGTTTTTTGGTGCATGATGGTCAACTTTATGAAAGTACGGGCCATGAACCCGATCTTTCTTCCACACGTTCTTTATTTGGCGTTGTAGATATGAAAACAGGGAAAATTCTGCCGAAAGTGGAAATAGATAAGAACAAATATTTTGGCGAAGGGATTGTCTTTTTAAAGGGAAAAGTTTATCAGCTCACCTATAGAACCAAAGTAGGTTTTGTATATGATGCAAAAACATTTAAAAAATTAAACGAGTTCACTTTCCCCAGCCAGGAAGGATGGGGCATGACGACAGATGGCACTTATTTAATCATGAGCGATGGAACAAGCAATATCAATTATCTCGATCCAAATAATTTCAAGCTCATTAAAATCTTGGGAGTCAGTGATAATAATGGACCAGTAGCTGCAATAAATGAATTGGAATATATCAACGGTTTTATTTACGCGAATTTGTACGGAACAAATTATATTGCCAAAATTGATACCGCAAGTGGCAAAGTTGTTGGCAGGCTAGACCTTGCAACATTGGCCAATGAGGCAAAAAATAAATATCCTGATGCACTTGAAATGAATGGTATCGCTTATGATTCCGTTGCCAAAAAAGTCTATGTGACAGGCAAAATGTGGCCAAATATCTACGAAATAAAATTCAGCTATTAATCGAAATCAACTCATCGTTTATTAATAATGTAGATCAGCGAGCTGCAATGTTCCTTGTTAATAAAAGCTTGCAGGTTGGAAAAAAAGCCAATAAATAAGCCTCTCAATAATCCCAGTTTGTTCTTCTTATATTTTTCACTTAAAAAACTAATATAAAAACTATCGTACCACATAGCGCGTGTAGATTGCAATTCAAAGCCATGTTGGTTAAATAGATATTTTAACGATAGCGGTGAAAAATGATATAAATGCCGAGGCACATCGTATGCAGCCCAATATTTTTTATAAAATACCGCATCAAAAGAAGTGTAATTGGGAACGGCGATGAATATTTTTCCTTGTTGCTTTATGATTTTATTTAACTGGGTAAGATATTCATGCAGGTCATGTACATGTTCCAAAACATGCCATAAAGTGATCACGTCAAATGAATCAGGCTGAAAAAGAAAGAAATTCTCAGGCGATGATAACTCTATATTATTTACTTTTTGCGCTTGCTGGCGCGCAGCCGCATCGGGCTCCAAACCTGCTGTCATCCAGCCATTGGTCTGCATATGTTGCACGAAAGCCCCGGTGCCTGCTCCAATATCAAGCAGTTTCCCTTTTCGTAGCCCAGTCAGGGAAAGTATCATTCTACGTTTACTGCTCAGCGTTAGTTTTCTTACCAAATGATATAGTCTGTTAATCAATCCTTTATTTGTATTGGTGTGAGAAATATAACTATCGGCGTGATAATATGCCGCAATCGCATCTCCATCGGGCACATCCTGGGTAAATCGCAAAGTGCAATTGTTACATTCCCATATTTCAAATTCTTTTTTTGAAACGGTATAATCCAAGGCATTTAACTTGTGTTGCAAATCGGCAGAACTGCAGACAGGACAAATGGTGTAATGTTTTTCCAAATTATCTATCGTAAAATGATGAGCAAAGAAAAGAAAGAAAATCCGGTTATAAAAAGAAGGGATTTCATTTTGTTATTTCAACTTTTTGTTGATTACCCGTTGAGGTATTCAGAAAACGCGCCCGGGAATAATGAAATAATAAAATCAATGTTGCGGCGCAGGCCCCAACCAGTGCGTACACCCACCAGGTTTGCTTTTTTTGATTTGACGGATCCGCATTAAGCCACTGGTCCATTTCATAATTCGTTCTTTCTTTATCGCCAACGACCATCCGATGCTGGGTATTTTTTCGCATCACCGGTTCAGCAGATACCGGGCGCATATACAAAGAACTTTCCGGCTCAGATTCAAAAACAATATTACCCGAATAATCTTTTTTCAAGATCCCGATCCCATCCCATTTTACTTTATCTTCCTGCCTGATCTTATTTCTTAATTCGTATGAGAATTCATTATACCATTTGATGGCTTCATAATCCGGAATGTTTTTTTCTGAAGCGAGAAAAGAAAAAAACTCTTTATCGGGCGCGTCAAAATATTTATCAAATCGAAAATGATACATGGGAGGCAAAATGGTTTTACCTACTTGGTCTGTTGTTGCAGGAAGCGTTTCAAGGTAAATAGTTCCCAGCCCTGGAATACTGATGTTTTTATGTTGAAATAGATAACTGTTTAATACTTCAAACATGGTTATGGGTTTCAGTAGTATAAAGAACGTAATTTTTAGGAAAATAACGTCTTTAATTATTCTTAAAAATAAAACCTATTTCTGACCAAATGAAAATATAATTCCACCAAGAATATTAAAGCCATAGACCTGGTATTGATTCCAGCGTTGGTATTTGCTGTTAAAAAGGTTATTCATCTGCAACCACAAATTCAGTTGTCTGGTAATTCTGAATTCGATTCCCGCATTAACATCGAGCCCGGGATTGCCTTTATTGGTAATTTTGTTATCGACCAGGTAATCTGCTCCATCAAAAGTCCACAAATCGCCTTTGATCCAAAGATCCTTCAGCACCTGCCATTTTACTGTTGTCGTCAGTTCGAGTGGTAATAATCCCCAAGGCGCAGCCTGGTTTTGTACGTTTGAATATTGATTGATATTGAGGGCAACGCTTGCCGTGAATTCCTCGCCCCTTGTGTAACCAATTTCTCCATGCAATTGCAATGCTGTCAATGAAGATGCATAACGGATCAAAAACGTTTTTCCATCTATACTATCATTCACAAACAATGGCATGTTCCAATATTTATTAATGCCCACTTTTGCGGCATAAGTAAAATGATCATTTAATGCTCCTTTAATGCCTCCATAAATTTCCTGTGCACGTGTATTCAGCAGTGCTGTTGGTTGGGCAATCCATGGGTTAATAGCGGCATAACGCTGATAAGAACCTTTATCATAATATCCGATCCACCCTGCCTGGAAAGTCAATCGCTGATCTGAAGTGGGGATTTCCGCGATAAAGTTTGGCAACAAATGAAACACCCCGTTATCCCAGGAAGGCGTAACACCAGCCAGCAAATTAAAGTTGGTTGATTTTACGAACAATGAAGGTTGAACATAGAAGACATTATTTTGAATGGTCAGATTATCCCTTTTATAATTGGTGAGATTAGCGGTGAAATCAAGATTGAACGCAAAGTTTTCGTTAATGCCTTTTTGTAAGGGTAGATTAAGAACGCTGTTTGTTTCGGTTGCTTTTACGTCATGATTATCATAAAAAACAGAAACATCAACATTGGGTTTATAAAGCAGTCCAAATTCAGTAGGATTAATATTTCGCAAGCCCAACTTTGCGTGATAAGTCGTAAAACTTTGTTTCAAGGAATCGGTTGGAAATTTTAAACTGTCAGGTCTATATCCATATAAATTATAACCGTCTGTTTTAAAGCCGACACTTCCATTCCACTCCAGGTTGTTCTGTGTTTTAACATCTCCTGATAATGTAACATTTGTAGCGTTGCTTTTTTGATTCGGTAAATTTCCTTTTGAATTGAACTGATCAGCATAAACATTAAAGAAAGTATTTTTCCCGTCACCAAAACTAAACCCTGTTTTTATATAGGGGAGATGAACGTTTCCAACACCCACTTTTATATAATTGATATTTTCCCACTGCAAAGTGGAATCAATTTGCAATGCAACCGGTTTTAATTCCCCGGGTTGGTAAGTAAGAAACAGGTATTGAGACGGAATATTGTAAGCTAATCTCGGTCTGGTTGTATCGGAGATTGGTGGTGATGCCTGGAAATTGATCTTCGACGCATCGCGTAACACAGGTTTAAATACGGAGGTGATATCAATCGTTCTACGCTTTGTACTATCCTGTGCACAAATGTCTGTTAGAAATAACAATAATGCTATTGTGGAGAAAGATAATATTTTTAAATGCCTCATCATGTTGTTACTAAATACGATTTTCGATTTACGGTTTCAAAAGATTGTTTTCATTTTGTGCTTCCTCATCTATTTGTTTTCATATCCTATGATCGAGATTCCGTCATCTCAATTGCCGTCACTAACCTTGCTATTCTTTTTTTCTTCTTCTGTTGCCTGGTTAAGTTTTTGTTGAGCCAGTTGTCGCAAGTCTTCTGCTTTTGCATTGTCAATTATGCTTTGATAAGTTGCTTTTGCATTGAAGAAATCTTTCTCTTTAAAATAAATATCGCCCAGCAATAAATACGCTTTTGTAACCCAGTTTTCATAGGAACCTGATTTATTGATCACTTCAAAAGCCGCTTTCTCCGCATCTTTCAGCGAATTTTGCTGATAAAGACAACTGGCAATTTCATATCTCGCTTCTGCACCAAAGGCAGCTTTACTCAAGGATGCTGCCGTGCGGAAATATTCCAATGCGGTCTCGCATTGATTATTGGCTTGATAAGATTTCGCAATGGCAAGATTAGCCATCACTCTATCATCGGTTCCTAATCCTTTTTGATTCAAGAGATCCTTCGCATTATCAACTGCATCATTCCATTGCTGTAATTGATATTGACAACGCAGCAAGCCGCGCATTGCCTCCAATTTATCTTCCTGGGAGACAGCAAAATCTTTCAATTTCGCAAAGTATTTTTCTGCGGCTGCATAATCCTTTAAATTAAAAAAATTGATCTGCGCTGACTGCGATAAAGATTTTTGTGCAAATTTGTTTGGCGCTTTATCGGCAACGGCTTCATATCCCGTAACAGCTTTTGCCCAGTTTTTTTGATTAAAATAGATTTCGCTTTTATAATAATTTGCTTCGAGTGAATATTTACCATCAGGAAATTTGGTAAGGTATTGTTCAAATTTCTGGGCAGCATCGGGAAAATTTCCATTATTAAATTGCACTTCTGCTTCCTGGTAGGCAAGTTGATCTTCCTGATTTGGGGTTACATCAACACCCATTGTTTTTGCAAAATTCACATATTCGCTGCTCTTGCCTTGTTCAATATAAATTGTCTTTGCATTTTCCATGGCATCCTGCGCTTCAGGTGAATTTGGATATTGTTTAACCAATGTATTGTATTGCGCGAGCGCTTGATCATTATTGTTAAGATTGTAATAAGCAATCCCGGCTTTTAAATAGGCACGTGGTTTCAATGCGTCGCTGCCTGCAGAGCTGGTGATATTTTTTAAATAAGGGAGGGACTCTCTGAATTGTTCATTGGCAAGATAAGTTATCGCAATTTCCATATTTGCATCGGGAATAAGACTTGATGTTGGATATTTGCGACTGATGGAATTCAGCAATGTAATTTTTTCGTTTCCATTATTGACACCTGCGATCATTCCTTTTTGAAAGGTCGCATAATCACTCGATGGCCAGGAATAGTCCAGCACTCTGTTATACATCGCCAGAGAGGTCTTGAAATCACGATTCATATAATAACAATCGGCATCGCGTATATAAGCATCTTGCTCAAGCGGAGTTGAATTGATCTGTGGTGTTTTTACGATCTGTTCAAAAAACCCTTGTGCCTGGCGATAATTTTCTTTCTTTAAGAAACAATATCCCAGATTATATTTTGCATCCGTCACATTCACTTCGCCATTGGCGCTGCCGCTTTTTAGGTATTCAAAAAAATAATGAATTGCATCATCAATTTTATTTAAACGATAAGCGATTTCACCTTTCCAGAAATTGATGTAAGGCAACACGGTAACATTATCTGGTTGCTTCAAAGCCTTATCCAGCAGCTCATTTGCAGCGATTAGCATTCCGTCATTAATCAATTCTGTTGCACGACCGAGAAGAATTCGCGAAGATATCTTCTTCGCGTTTTCCGACGGGTGATCCATCTTGTCTATTAATGCGAGCGCATCTTTATAATTATTTGTATTTGCCAAAACACCTACCAGCAATTCACGCGCTTCAGCATTATAAGTTGAATTGGGATATTGCTGAACAAAATTTTGCAACTCGGTCAGTGCTACATCCTGGTAACCTAATTCGTAAGATAGTTTTGCATAAGTAAATCTCGATATTTCGCGTTGCTGCGGATTACTGGTATTGGTTGAACAAACCA
The DNA here is from genome assembly GCA_021323755.1 of Chitinophagales bacterium. Classification (GTDB taxonomy): domain Bacteria; phylum Bacteroidota; class Bacteroidia; order Chitinophagales; family Chitinophagaceae; genus Puia. Next base: position 55,434 of record JAJPKJ010000036.1, read on the forward strand.
AAAAAGCTTTTCTTGCATTATCTTTTTCACCAATTTTCAAATATGCGTCACCAAGCAAGTACATTGAGTTTTGTGAAAGAGAATCTTGTTTCCCGCCAAGTTGTTTGAATCCATCAATCGCTTTTTGCCATTTTTTTGTTTGATAATAACAGTAAGACAATTCATACAGATCCTCGCGAGAAACTTTTTTGGATTGGTTCACGTATTGTTCCAGATAAGGCAACGCTTTTTCAAACTGTTGATTTTCGTAATAACCATGACCCACCAATTGTCGCAACTCGATATCATAATATTGTCCGCCATTATCAACTTTTTTCTGCGCGTATTCAATGGCTTTGTCACGCTGCCCTTGAATAATGTAAATGTTCGCCATGTAATACGGGACAACTTTTTCGTAGGTAGGTTTATTTTCCACTACCTGAAAAGCTTCTAAGGCCTGGCTATAACTTTTATCATAAAAACAGATAAATCCATAATAGTAATTCGCATCAACATAATTCGGATTTTTTGGCATCTGCCTGATTGAATTAAAAAGCGGCTTCGCCAATTCAAATTTTTGCTGAGTGAAATATCCATAACCTTCATGGAATTTCATGTCGGCAACTTCTTCATTACTCAGATTCTCAATGCTTGTATTTTCATATAGCTGAACTGAAGCGGAATAATCTCTTTGACGGAAATAATATTCACCCAATTGAAAATTCATCATCTCTACCCTGGCTTTATTATTTTCAACACCAATAAAGTCTTTTGCTTCAACGACGGCAACCGGCTCATTTTCCCTCAATCCGCAGGCAATGTTATAGTATCGGATTTCCTGTTCATTCAAGGTGTTATTACTTTGGTCTGTTTCTCGTAATTGCAATTGAAGTTTTTTAAAAATAGGATATGCCAGACTGTAATATCCTTTTTGAAAATATTCTTTTGCCTGTTTAAACTCCGATTGTGGGTCGTTTACAAAAAAAGTTTGTTGCGCAAATAACGAAGACGATAAAAAGAGAAAGCAAAATAAGGTTGCAAGTTTCATTCCAATGCCGTTGTTGATAGTTTTAACGCGTTAAAGTTTCTAATTATTTTATCTTTTACCAAACATCATTCCAAACAGGTGTGGATAACAGCAAGGATTAACATTTTGTTTAGATAAGTGATGAAATATCAAATCAATTATTTTTGTTTAAAATTCAGAGAAATGAAAAAATTATTATCAACCGGATATACGAATTCTGCATTTAATATTGCCACATTTGTGTTGCGCATTACATTTGGCGGATTGATGTTTTTCAATCATGGCTTGACCAAATTGAATAAATTCAGCGAAATGCAAAATGTTTTTTTTGATCCTTTTCATATTGGCCATAGATTCTCACTTATCCTGGCAATTTTTTCAGAAGTGATCTGTGCGATCTTATTGGTTCTTGGATTATTTTCCCGGCTTGCCGCATTTGTTCTTTTTGTTGAAATGCTGACCGTTGTTTTTCTTTTTCATAAGGGACAGCCAATCGCGATCTTTGAAATTGCCATACTTCACTTAGCTGTGTATTTTTCTTTATTATTGGTTGGCCCGGGTAAAATCAGTGTTGATGGAATGACAGGCAGATAATGAGTAATGAATAATTATTAATTAATAGTATGTTTAGTGCAGAAACAAAAATTCGTGTTCGATACGCAGAGACGGATCAGATGAATGTGGTTTATTATGGGAACTACGCCCAGTATTTTGAAGTGGCAAGAGCGGAATCCATCAGGCAATTGGGGTTTACTTATAAAGAGATGGAAGCCATGGGCATTGTGATGCCTGTTGTAGAAATGCATACAAGATTTTTGCGACCGGCTCATTATGATGACTTGCTAACGGTAAAAACAATTTTAAAAGAGTTGCCGCTCAATCATCGTATCGAATTTCACCACGAAGTGTACAATGAAAAAGATAAATTATTGGCGACCGGCAAAGTGGTTTTATATTTTATGGATATGAAGAAAATGCAGAAAACGACAATGCCTGAACAGTTCGTGGAAAAAATTTCGCCATACTTTAAAGAACAGTAAGGCTCAAAATAAAATGCCCGCTGCTGAGCGTTGGCGCATGTTATTATTATTAAACTTTTAGCAGATAAAATGGAAAGAATTTTTGCCAGCATTATTACCATCGGAGATGAATTACTGATCGGGCAGGTTATTGATACCAACAGTGCGTGGATGGCACAGGAGTTAAACAAGATCGGCATTTGGGTAAAACGTCGCGTGGCCGTTGGTGATAGTTGGGATGAAATATGGAAGGCGCTGGACGAAGAAAATAAAGAAGCAAATATCATTTTGATCACCGGCGGACTTGGTCCAACGGCTGATGATATTACCAAACCCTTGCTCTGCGAATATTTTGGCGGCAAATTGATCATTGATGAAACAGCATTAGCAAATGTTAAATATATTTTCGAACGGGTGTTGAAACGACCCATGATAGAGCGTAATTTGAAGCAGGCTGAAGTGCCGGATGTGTGCACCGTCATTCAAAACAAACGCGGAACGGCGCCCGGAATGTGGTTTGAAAAACAAGGAAAAATATTTATGTCCATGCCGGGTGTGCCGCATGAAATGAAAGGCATGATGACTGATAATGTTTTACCTGGGTTACAAAAAAAATTCACGCTTCCGCATATAGCTCACAGGACATTATTGACTGCCGGCATAGGAGAATCTTTTCTTGCAGAGCACATCATTGATTTTGAAAATAATTTGCCGGCAAATATCAAGCTCGCTTATTTACCTAATTATGGAATGGTGCGTTTGCGATTGACCGCAACCGGAAATAATAAAGAAATCACAGAATCTGAAATCAAAGATCAATTTGAGGTGCTTAAAAAACTTGTTGCAGCATGGACAGTTATCGACACTGATCTTACCATGCAGGAAGCGATCGGGAAATTATTAAAGAGCAAAAAACAAACTGTGGCAACCGCCGAAAGCTGTACTGGTGGCTATATTGCTCATCTTATTACCTCTATTGCGGGATCGAGTGAATATTTTAAAGGCAGCGTGGTGAGTTATGCAAATGAAATAAAGGAGAACGTTTTGCGTGTCAGTGAGCAAACGCTTGCAACTGCGGGTGCCGTCAGTGAAGAAACAGTTCGGGAAATGGTGCAGGGCGCTTTATTATTATTGAATACAGACTATGTGATCGCAACATCAGGAATAATGGGACCGGGTGGCGGCTCTGCGGAAAAACCTGTTGGCACGGTTTGGGTTGCTGTGGGTAACAGGTCAATCATCATATCGCAAAAATTTAATTTTCGTTTCGACAGATCCCGCAATATTGAACTTACTGCAACCAATGCATTAAATATGTTGCGGAAATTTATTGTTGATGGTGCGAAATCATGAAAATGTGGAAGTGTGAAAATGAAGAATTACCTTTGATGCCGACTTTTGCTTGCTCTTTGGCTCATAAATGAACCGAATGACGAAGTATGCGATGCAGGACTGACGGATAGCGGGCAAATGGTGTGTACAAAACAATTTGAAAATTTGAAGATTTGTAATAGTGAGAATTAACGGAAATCAAATCTCCAATTTGTAAATCTAAATTCGTAAATCTTTATGTCTCTTGTTGATTTGGTGATGCCGAAATTGGGTGAAAGCATTATGGAAGCTACCATTTTAAAATGGCACAAGCAGCCGGGCGATCCTGTAAAGCAAGATGAAACTATTTTGGATATCGCGACCGATAAAGTGGACAGCGAAGTTCCATCAACAAGTGCTGGTGTAATAGAAGAAATTTTATTTAACGTGAACGATGTTGTTCCCATCGGTACTGTGATCGCGAAAATTCGCACCGATGTCTCGGAAAAAGGGGAACATAGACCGTCATCACCATCGGTTTCTTCCCAACAAATAAAACAGGAAAATTCTTATCAGCCAGTAAGTTCAGGCAATGGTCAACATGGTTCAAACTCGCAGGCAAATACCAATCGTTTTTATTCTCCGCTTGTTTTAAATATCGCTGCCAATGAAGGCGTGAGTATGAGCGAGCTGGAAAAAATTTCAGGTACCGGGAATGAGGGCAGAGTTACCAAGAAAGACATACTGGAATATGTATCAAGTAGAGATCAGGGCACCAGTTACAAGCCTCAAGATTCCAGTTACAAGATACACGAGGTCACTGTTATTGCTGATGATCAAAGAACCGCTGCCCATGATCAACCATCTCGTCAGCTCACCACCTACTCGGGTAATGTAGAGATCATTGAAATGGACCGCATGCGTAAATTGATCGCGGCACATATGGTGAACAGCAAACACACCAGCGCGCATGTGACCAGTTTCACGGAAGCCGACGTTACCAATTTGGTGCTTTGGCGTGAAAGAGTCAAGAAAGAATTTGAAAAAAGAGAAAATACCAAAATTACCTACACCCCGTTATTTATCGAAGCAGTTGTTCGCTGCATAAAAAAATATCCATTGATAAACAGTTCTGTTGACGGCGACAGGATCATTATAAAAAAGGATATCAATATTGGCATGGCAACAGCTTTGCAAAATGGAAATTTGATTGTGCCGGTCATAAGAAGCGCAGACCAATTGAATTTGGTTGGGTTGGCAAAACAAGTAAATGGTTTAGCAGATAATGCGCGCAATAATAAATTGAGACCGGAAGATACCCAAGGGGGAACTTTTACACTTACCAATGTCGGCACATCCGGAAGTTTGATGGGCACGCCGATCATTAATCAACCTCAGGTTGCCATACTCGCCGTTGGCGCGATAAAAAAACGCCCGGTTGTAATTGAAACTTCACAGGGAGATTCCATTGCCATCAGGCACATGATGTATCTTTCATTATCTTACGATCATCGTATCGTTGATGGAAGCCTTGGCGCAACATTCCTCACAGCAGTTGCCAATGAGCTTGAAAATTTTAATCCGCAGAGAGATTTCTGAGCCAATATGTTTAACTTTTTTGGTAAATGGCTGATGCCCATTGGCTGTTTGTTTTTTATATTTCCATAATGCTCTACATCATCCTTGCGTCGCTGTCTATTCAGCCGCATATCTATTGCCTCCCGGGTTCTAAGGTTTAACATACTGTGGATAAACGGGTATTATGAATTTTAATCAAAGTTTTGTAATTTGACTATTAACAAGCTAAACCCACGCGCCATGAAAACATTATCAGAAACCTGGTTTGCAGATGGCTACATTGATTTTGAATTAAAAAAATATACGCTTCTCGCTTATTTGCAGGAAGTAAACAAATACTTCGACCAGAATAAATTATATCCCCAGTTGGCAGATATCATCTTTCATTACAACAATCTTGTTGCATTTCGTGAAAACAAAAAATTTTTGCAGGAACAATTCCCCAAAAAACTAAACGGTATCCAAATTGAAAAACTTCAGGTATTATATGAGCAAATGATACAAGATGATGAACTGATGCAAGAGTTGGAAGAGATCATTAATTATTCCACATCAAAAATGAAAAAAGCCATCAGCAATGGAACGGAGATCTATGAATTTGTAGAAGATAAATTGACTATTTTCCCAGTTGGCATTATTCCCCTTGAAATCAATGAAGGATATTTTTTTCTGAGCGAAGGTTCTTTTCAAAACACTTTTGTATATCAGTATCGTTTAAGTTTTTTTGAAAAGCACGATGAAAAATATCGATCCATAAGAACGGAATTCATTAATAGCTGGGAAAGAAATATCATTAACAGTTACGAAAACATAAAAGCAGAACTGATTAAATCAAAATCAGATCTGCCCAATCCCGCAGTATATTCCATTGAAACAGAATTAAGGTTCCCAATGGAAGAAACGCTTCTGCCTATTGCCAAAAGAAGTTTGGTAAGGTATATTTCAAAAGCGGCTTAACCGGTTTTGTTTATTTTTCTCTCCGATCTTTATTGATTACATATCCAATGGAAAAACTCAACACATTATTTTTCCATTGAAAGCTGCTAACCTCCCCTCCTGTCTGCGCAATCAATGCATCACTGAATATTGATCCAATAATTGAAGAAAGACCCAGGTTATAATTTATGCTAAATCTAAACCCGGAACCAACTTCAATTCCACCAATAAAATTCAATCCAAAATCAAACCGTTTAAATAAACTATCCTGAAATGAATTGGTCTGCATACCTCCTGCATTTGTTTTACCAAACAATCCGAATCCAAAATCAGGTCCGGCCCCTATAAAAAATTTTGATTCAGTTCGTGGAATGGGTGTTTCATAAAGAAAATTTAGCGGAATGCGCAGATAATATAATCGAGGTTTTAAGGTTTCGCCGCCGACATTATCATTAAAATTTGCTCCTTCCCCACTTAATAATAATTCAGGATTGAAATTGAAATTTCTGGATATTGGAATATCTGCAAAACCGCCAACCTGAAAGGAAATAATGGATGAGCCACTGTTGCCGGCAGAGAGACCGTTTCCCGATGCATGCAGTCTTTGATTGGCATCGTTTAAGCTGGCTTTTATGCCGAAACTGGCTTGGGCAAAACTGGCGATTGCAAAAAGAATTGCAATGGTGCATAGGAAGATCTTTTTCATGGTTTTTATTTGAAATTAGGAGGTAATAATTCAAAATGAAGATAAGAAAATTATCTTGTTTTTTTTAGCGATGAATATACTAACCAGCTTTGCAAAAAAACCGAAATTACGATCAGAAAAAAGCCGATGTAAAAACCCTTACTGAATAGCCTATCTTCCCGGTAAATGATAAATGCGAGAAGGATTCCGTACAGTGGTTCCAGATTATAGGTTAGATTTACAGTGAACGCTGATATTTTTTTTAGCGCATTCATTGATAGATTAAAGGCCAGTACGGTGCAAAGCCAGCCCAAAACCAATAACCATAATAAATCTGCGGTGGTGGGTAATATATGATCTGGGGGAGATAAGTTGAGATACTCCGGTAATAACAAAGTAAGAAACAAAAAACCTCCGCTCAACTCGTATAATATTATCGTTTCTGAATTTATCGTTGCCAATAATTTCTTGTTCAGGATCGGAAAAAGACTTCCCAGCAAGGAAGAGATCATGCCAATGATAATGCCCTTTTTATAGGAAGGGTCAAAATGAAAAATGAAGCTGATGCCGATCACGGCCAATAAGCCCAGGAATAATTCGCGTTTATTTAGCTTTGTTTTGAACAACAAAGGTTCGAATAAGGCGGTAAAAAATCCAATGGCAGAAAAGCATACCAATGCGATGGATACGTTTGCATATTTAATACTTCCATAAAAACTCACCCAATGCAAAGCAGCTATACAGCCAACGCCAACTATTTTGAAAAGGTTATTTAAAGAAATGGATTGAATTGATTTTTGGAACAAAGACAGTATCCATAAAGTTGCCGCAGTGATCATCAACCTGTACCAAACCAATAATCCTTCATTCAATGTAATAAGCTTGCCAAGAATTCCGGTAAAACCTGCAAGCAATACGGCAATATGTAATTGTATAAATGCCTTCTTCATTTAGGAAATAAGAAAAGAGAATTATAGTTGAGGGAGGTCAGCGCCTTTGATTATTTGCTTTCAGCCATTACATTATTTGAATACGGCGACATGGTTACTACGTCATTATTTTTTACCCGCATGCGATAATTTTTAAATAAGCTTTGCCAGCGAAGATTTAAAACGCCAAGAATTCCTTCTCTGACAATTCCTTTGTTCATCTTTGATGAACCGAATTTCCGGTCTTCAAATATTATCGGAACTTCTTTAATGATAAAACCCAGTTTCCATGCGGCAAATTTCATTTCTATCTGAAAGGCATAACCCACAAAATGAATTTCGTCCAGGTTTATGGTTTCCAAAACTTCTTTTTTATAGCAAACAAAACCTGCAGTAGGGTCCTGAACAGGCATCCAGGTAATCAGTCTTGTATAAATAGAACCGCCCTTTGAGAGAAAAACCCGGTCCCATGGCCAGTTTACATTACCCCCACCGGCAACATATCTTGAGCCGACGGCTACATCTGCATTACCATTTTTACAGGCATCATATAGCCGGATAAGGTCCTTGGGATTGTGGGAGAAATCAGCATCCATTTCAAAAATGAATTTGTAACCGCGATTGACCGCCCATTTGAATCCGAAGATATAAGCAGTTCCTAATCCCGATTTTTGAGGTCTTTCTTCAAGGAATAAAGAATCCGGATATTTTGATCGTAATTCTTCAACGATCAATGCAGTACCGTCAGGGGAACTGTCATCAATAACCAGAACATGAAAGTGCTGATTCAAGGAAAATATAGCCTCAATGATATTGGCAATATTCTCTTTTTCGTTGTAAGTCGGTATAATTACAATCTTTTCCAACAGCGCTAAAAATTGATTATAAAGTTAGTATTTTTTGTAGTGCAGGAAAACCCGAACACTTATCGCATCAGCCATTTATCCCTTTTTTAACAAGGTACGATTTAGAATTTCGGTAAGCTTTTGTTTGGTATGCATGGGGAAATCTCCCTTCATCATCCAATCGTAATATTGTGGTTCGTTCTTTAAGATGTCAGCAACTGCACGGCCTTTGTATTTACCAAAGTTAAATATTTCTACGCCATTTTCAAGGGTAAATCTGCGGGCAAAATCAACAATCTGGTCTTCACCTGTGAATTTTACAATACTTTCCACATTATCCCCCAATTGCGGGTATTTGGTTACCTGTGCTTCTAATACCTCCCAAGTTGCCAGGGCATCCGCCTCGGCGCTATGAGCTTCCTCAAGGTTCTTATCGCAATAGAACTTATAGGCGGCGCTTAAAGTTCTTTGCTCCATCAAATGAAATATTTTTTGGGCATCGACCATGCTCCTTCCTTTACAGTCAAAATCCATCCCGATACGTAAGAATTCTTCGACCAGTAAAGGGATATCGAAACGATTCGAATTATATCCCGCCATATCGCAGTTCTCAATAAATTGTTTCAATTCATTGGCAACTTGTTTAAAAGTTGGCGCGTCCCGCACCATTTCATCGGTAATGCCGTGAATGGCTGATGATGATGGGGGAATGAGCATTTCCGGATTCAGTAATTTACGCTTGACAATTTTTTTACCATCAGGCATAATCTTCACAATGGCAATTTCTATAATCCGATCTGTGCCAGGGTTAACTCCTGTTGTTTCAAGATCAATGACTGCCAGCGGTCGTGTAAGTTTTAGCATGCAAACAGAAATATTAATTAAATTTTTGGGTACTCAAATGTTCGGCCTTTGTTGTTATTTCAACAAAGATTCTGACAAATGTAATTATATCCTCATCATCAAAATCAAATCAAATTCTTTGGGGGCAAGTTAGCATTTTCATCATATTATTTAGCATTTCTTCTTTTCAAATACTTCAAAAACAATGTCTTAAAATTCTATTATAAAAGGGCTCTGTTAAACTTGCATTTTTAAGATTTTTATATTTACTTTGACCTATTCCCTTATTCAATTCTCTCACTATCCTGCGAATAATCCTTTTCAATTTTATTTTTCTCCCTGTGAATTACCTGTAAACAAAAGGAATCTTAATTTTTTAATACATACTCCACGAAAATGAAAAAAACATTTTTGATCATCGGATTAATCGCTATTGCCGCCATTACTGTTACATCCTGCGCTTCTCAAAGAAGCGGTTGTAAAACAACCCAATATTATATTGGTTACGGAAGCCGCTAACGCCATTAATCGTTCATGCAAAAAAGCTACGGTTATCATTATTTGATAACCTTTTTTATTTGTGCGTTTTCTATTTCCAGATAATAACCATCATTCCAACGAATACCAATGCAACACCGATCAATACTTTTGGTGTTAAAGGTTCTTTTAAAAAAAGAAAAGATAACAATACTGTAAATAATATACTGCCTTTATCAATAATACTCACTTCAGACACTTTCCCCAATTGCAGAGCGCGATAATAAAATAGCCAGGATAAGCCTGTCGCCAATGCTGATAATATCAAAAAGAACCAATTGCTTTTTGATAATGAATTTATATCACCAATATTTTTTTTGAAGAAAACTATGGACCAGGTCAGTATCAAAATTATTGCCGTACGAATGGCTGTCGCCAGATCCGGGTCTATATTCTTTAACCCTGCTTTTGCAAAAATTGCAGTTAGGGCCGCAAATAAAGCAGAGAGCAAAGCAAACAATAACCATGATGGCAGCGCAGGCATCATTCTGATTTTTTCGGATTGAAAAGAATAATTGCAAGATAAATGAAATTGATCCAATAAAAATAAAGAACGAAATCAAATCACTTTATTTGAAGGATGCGTTTATTTCCTTTATCATCAATCACATCCACCGATGAAATATTTTCATCAATATTCAAAAATCGCGATGATTGCGATAAGAAGGAGGAGCCGTAATATATTTCCTGTTTTCGTGATGAACCATTCTTATATTTAATGATCACCCCAACGTCTGCAGGTTGCAGCTGTTTGCAATGAATATTCTTTTTTAACTGGAAGATCTTTAACGGACCCCTGTTCTGTCCTGCCGCCAACAGACATTGATCGTTTGCGCTTTTCAATTTTACCAATGCCTTGCCATTGCCCGGAATAAAAATTCCGCTTTGCAAAATAGATTCAGGAATAAAATTTCCTTTGCCATCACCTTTTAAGAACAATCCGTTGAATGCATCATATCTTCCCGTTGAGACCTCTGTCCCATAATCATTTCCGTTCATTACCACATCAAGATTTCCATCTCCATCAAAATCTTCAGCAACCATTCCATTAATAACCGAAAACTGAGCCTGGGCCGGCAAGGGTATTATGGAGAACTTTCCATTGCCATCATTTCTTATCAAAGATGTTTTAAAATTATTTGCCTGCAGAATTGTTGCGCCTTTTCTTTGCTCTTCACTGAGTATATCATTCATGGTGGCAACCGCGTAAGATTTATAGTCAGGGAATTTTCTTCGCATGGTATTCATTTGCTTTAATAAGTCATCCCGCGTTTCTGCAGGAAATTCCTTTTTCTCACCATTCCTGTCGGGAAGATAAAGCGAGGTGATCATATCATATATCCCATTATTATCAAAATCTTTTCCATACACACGAACGGGATACTCTTCGCTTGCGCGATAAAAAGAATTTTGTCCGAGATTGCCAACTATATAATCTATGTCGCCATCATTATCGAAATCGCCGGCAACAATGGTATTCCACCATCCTGTTTGGTTACTTATACCGGTCGAAGGAGTAATATTTTTAAAAACACCTTTGTCATTTTTTAAGAAGGTTACCGGCATCCATTCGCCCGCAAGTACTAAGTCGGGCCATCCATCATTATCAAAATCGGTCCAGGTGGCGTCGCAGACCATTCCGATATTAATAAGATCTTTCGCTACCTCCCTGGTTACATCGGTGAATTTTATTTTCCCATTTTTTGAATCGTTGCGATAAATAAAACTTGAAACAGGTTGTGGATATTTCCCTGGTTCAACTCTTCCTGAAACAAACAGATCCAAATCGCCATCATGATCATAATCTGCTGCCCGAACACAAAATTTACTGCCAAAATTTTTTGGTAGTGCGGTTGAATCCAGCGTGAAATTTCCTTTGCCATCATTGATATACAATCTATCCTGGTAGGCATCACTATTTGCCGCATTTTCATAACCGCCGCTACATATATACAGATCAAGGTCTCCATCACCATCGGCATCGAATAATAAGATTCCTTCATCGTCTGCAAGTTTATTTGCTGCATCTGCGTCATTCAATAAAGCTTTTTGAATAAACCTGCCATCGGGTTGCTGCAGGAATATTTGAGCGCTATTAAAAGCAGATCCACCAGTGACGATGTCATCAAGTCCATCTCCGTTAATATCTCCTGTCGCCAGTGAAGGTCCATATTCCGAAAATTTGTGCGGCAGTAATTTTTGAACGTTGAAATCAATATAATCTCTTTCTTTTTGCTGGTAATGGATATTGACGGAATCTGTTATTTCTCTGAATAAGGTATTGGAAGCAATAATATTTTGTTTGAAAGAATAGGTAAGATTAGCGCTGGCGATATTTATTTTCAAAGCCTGATCTGCCTTTACGTTTACCAGCAATTGCATTTTGGCATTGGGCCATTTCACCAGTACGGAATCGACCATTGAAATATTCCCTAAGCCAAAATGAGCGATGTCCTGAATGGTTGAAAGGTATCCCCGGTAGGGTGTATTTTCGTAAACCTGTTGTTTGCCGTGATCGTAATGCAATTCAATAAAAGCGCCAAGTCCATTTTTATTCAAACTGTCGCCGATTAACTTAACCTGTAAAAAATGATTATTCTCTTTATCTTTTTCCCGGGAAGTATTCCGTAAGATTATCGCTTCATCGTTAATATTATTGATCACAAGATCCATCGCGCCATCATTATCCAGATCTGCATAGGCGGCACCGTTAGAAAAAGCAGTGGTCATTAGTCCCCATTGCTGAGAAACATCAGAAAAACTAAGGTCTTTATTATTCTTAAAAGCGTATTTGTGAATTTTTACCTGCGGAATCTGATCCAACATTTCTTTTTTTGAAGTTAAGGCAATGGCTTTTGATCTGAAACTGATAAAATCATGGTCAGTAACATCTTTTGGATATCCGTTGGTGATAATAATGTCTTTGTAGCCATCATTGTCGAAATCCACCACCAGTGGGGTCCAGCTCCAGTCGGTTTCTGCGATGCCGCTGTAAAAACTGATATCACTAAAAACAGGATCCCCAATAGAATCATTTTGATTTACTCTCGGGCCCTGGTTCAATTGTAATGTATTGCGTACATATTGATATTGATAACCGAAGCTTTCGGTGTTTTGGTAGATCAAATAATTATTCGCGTTGAGAAACATTTTTTTTCGATAGTTATCCTGGGGATCCATATCCAGTTCAACCACATCAGGGAGTCCGTCGTTATTAATGTCTTCAATATCCTGCCCCATTCCATTTGCAGATGTGTGTTTGAAATAGGTTTTCACTTTATCTGTAAATGTGCCGTCGTGATTATTTATATACAGAATATCGTCGCCGGCAAAATCATTACTCACATAAATATCTTTCCATCCATCATGATTGATGTCGGCAATCGTAACATCGTGCCCCAGTCCTTCAATGGTAATTCCCGCTTGTTTGGAAACATCGGTAAATACCGGATGCTTTAATGAATCGTTCCAGTCATTGCGATACAAATGACCAGTGCTGGGAAATGATCCGTCGGTGACCCTGGGTTTGAAAATATTAGCGTTATAGCCTTTGGGGATTTCATTTACGGCAAGATACATATCGAGGTCGCCGTCATTATCATAATCAAAAAAGGCAGCCATTGTAGAAAAAAGGGTATCATCCAATCCGTATTCCTTTGACATTTCTTTAAAATGAGGCACTCCATTTTTATCTACGCCCTGGTTGATGTATAATAAGTTTCTTCTTTGCTCCGGATTATTTTTAATTGTTGCGCAAACATAAATGTCCATCCACCCGTCATTATTAATATCTATTACTGAAACACCTCTGCACCATTTACCATCGCCGGAAACGCCGGCCTGATCGGTTATATCCTGAAATTTAAAACCGCCCTGATTGAGATATAATTTATTTGAAACAAGGTTGCCGGTAAAATAAATGTCCTGCAATCCATCATTATTAAAATCTCCGATTCCAACGCCACCACCATTGTAAATATTGGTCATATCCAGTGGATTGATGGAATCATTTTCAATGATGCGGTTATTGAAATGGATGCCCGATTGATCTGATGAAATTTGTTGAAATAATGTTTTTTTGTTAGAGCAAGCTGAAAGCAGAATGACGATAATTAAAATGAACCAGAAATTATTTAATATGCTGCGAATATTCATTTATGTAATTATTAGGGCAATGATGATGAAGGTAAAAATAGTATTAAAAAAAAGAGGCAGAGTGTTAACTCTACCTCTGTTATTTTCAGAAGACTGAAAAGAGATTTATTGGTAACCTGGATTTTGTGTCAAAGCAGATTTACCACCGCCAAGACCTTCCGCATCAATCTGACTCTGCGGAATCGCAAAAATTTCATTTTTTCCTGCTGTAAAGGTTGAAGTGCCGTACTGAGTACGACCGATAGATGCTTCGTAAGTTCCATAAGCATTTAGAACAGCAGCCATACTTCCTGGCGCCGCTTTATCCCAGCGCTGCAAATCAAAGAAACGATGTCCTTCCTCAGCAAGTTCTAATCTTCTTTCCATTTGAATCGCATTCAGGGCATAGGCCTGACTGGGGAATGATGCGTACAATCCTATTTTATAATTGTCCGCAGGTGTTGATCCTCCTTTATAAGTATAGGTAGCAGGGTCAAAAGCACCATTGGTATATACCCAATCAGTGGGGTCTGCAGCCCTGGTTCTTACCATATTAACGTAAGTCAAAGCAGTTGCCAGATCAGGACTAGACTGTCCTGCATAACATTCTGCTGCCCATAACAATACGTCTGCATAGCGAACTACAGCATAGTTATCTGCAGTGATTTCAACAGAAGCCCAGTAGGTTCCGGTATTATCTGATAAAGAACCTTGTTGAGCTTTTGCATACACTGTTTTTTTAGGGCTGAAATGACCGTCCTGGGATACATCACGAATCCAACTATCACCAGGATGAAGTCCCCAATCCAAATATGGCACATTCTTTCTTCCGGCAGTTAAATCAACTCTGGGATCCAAAGTTCCTGCATAAGATGTGGTATGTGCAGAATCAATATCCTGTCCATGGGTATTGTAAGAGCCATCTAATAAGGGCAATCCGTTAGCATCTGTCTTAAAAGCATTTACGAGACTTTGCGATGGGTTATTAAACCCGCAGCAAGCTCCAGGGCCGCCGCCATAAGGGAAATTCAAGGCATCGCCATAGTTTCCATTAGGAGTTCCCGTGGCTGCAGATCCATCATTGACTGACATCTGAACAGCAAAAACAGACTCAGGACCATTTTTTTGAGCCGGATTAAAATTACTAACGAATGTTCCGAGGGCATATTTATCGCCATGAGCAGTAACTCCGTTGCTGATCAAATCATTGATCAAAGGCAATGCGGATGCATAATCCAATTTGTACATATATACTTTTGCCAACAAAGCTTCGGCGGCATACTTATTAGCACGTCCAACCTGACCTTGGGTGGCCGGCAAATTATTCATTGCATATGTAAAGTCATCGATGATCTTCGGAGTAATATCGTCTGTATTTGTGTATGTAAGAATATTACTGACGCTTGCAGCTTCGTCAATATAATAGACATTTTTAAACACTCTTACAGCCTCAAAATGATAAAAGCCTCTTAGGAACCTTGCTTCAGCCGCAAACTCAGTAGTATCGGCTGCGCTTAAGCTGGGAATAGTTCTCATCAATTTAAGAACCGCATTTGACCTGTTCACACCGTCATAAATACTAGCCCACTTTCCGTCAGGGTAGCTGTTGGTTGAAGTGGCAGTCCATATTTCGAGGGCTTGTATATCGCCCTGATCTGATGCGGTAGAACCTTTATAGGCATCATCTGCTGCGACACCACCATATACCCAGTTATCGGAGGAAGCTGCCCAGCCTCCACCATTTCCACCCACGCCATCCAGGAGGGAATAAGCGCCGATCAGAATCCCATCCACACCGGCTTTATTGCTAAGTGCGTTTATACTAAGCGACCCTTGTGGCGGCCTAGATAAAAAGCTTTTGCCGCAAGCGTATAGAAGAATTAGCGCAGCTAAACTTCCGGCAATCAATTTCATATTTCTTTTTATTTTTTTCATATAAAATAATTATTGTAGCGTTTTCAAATTTTTTGTTTAGAATGTTAGATTCACGCCAACAAGGAATTGTTTTTGATTGCTTGGATAATTACCAAAGTCAATTCCGAAACTTGTGTTATCATTTTGTAGAGAGGTCTGTAATTCAGGATCCAATCCAGTATATTTTGTGATCGTAAACAAATTAGCTCCCTGAACATAGATTCTCAATTTGTCTATCCCTATTCTTTTCAGCATTGCAGGTTCTAGATTGTATCCAATTAGTAAGGTTTTCATTCTCAAATAAGAACCGCTTTCTTTATAATACGAATTAACTACCGTAGAGTTGCTAAAGTTTGCAGCTTGTTCGATAACTGGTACTGTAGCTCCCGGGTTTTTAACATGTGCTGTAGGGTCATTTACATTGGTCAGTTGTCCTGATGAATTTACCAGGATAGCAGAATTGTTCAACAAATTCTGACTTACATTCCCTTCAAACACTTGTGGGAAATCTGTCCAATATTTCACGTAGTTCAGTACATCGTTTCCATAAACTCCGTATAAGAACGTTGATAGATCAAAATTCTTATAGCTAACGCTTAAGGTAATTCCATACGTCAATTTAGGATTAGGATTTCCGAAAAATACTCTATCATCAGGAGTTATTTTACCGTCATGATTTGCATCAAGATATTTAAATCTGCCTGGAGCAGCCTGATCCTGTGTAGGAGATTTTGTTACATCAGCATAGCTCTGGAATAATCCAACTACCTGATAACCGTAGAAAGCTCCAATAGGGTGTCCAATTTCTTCACGAACAAAATTTGCTATACGTGAAGAGCCATTACTGTTATAGTCTCTATAACCTGAAGCACCAGGAAGAGCAGTGATTTTATTGGTGTAGTGAGAGATATTGGCTCCAATATTATATTTCCAATCTCTGTTCACTGTTCCATGATAAGTAAGACCGAGGTCAAATCCGGTATTTTCAACGTTACCAAAGTTAACATCGGCATTTGTTCCCTGGTAAATACCATAATAAGTCTGGGCAGGGAATAAAAGTCCGCTTATTGCCTTCTTATACCAGTCAAAAGAAACTTCAAGTTTGTTATTCACTAAGGCTGCATCAAATCCCACATCCGTTGTTATATCACTTTCCCAGGTAGTATTCTTATTTCCAGAAAAGGATTGGAAAAATCCTAAAGTTGAACTGGTGCTTGCTCCGGCGATATCATAGTAGGACTGACCTGCAGCCGGCGTATAAATATTGTATTGATTTGTTGAAGGCACATTGCTCAAAGATCCGAATTTTCCCCATCCACCACGAATCTTCAAATCGTTAATAAATGTTACGTCCTTGAAGAAATCTTCTTTCGAAATTCTCCATGCAGCCGTAACTCCCGGGAAAACACCAAATTGATGACCTGGGGCAAAGTCAGAAGATCCGTCTCTGCGAATAGTTGCATTGATAAGGTATTTGTCTTTATAGCCATATTCTACTTTACCAAAGAGAGAATATAAAGTTGATCCGTAAGCAGTACTACCATTTGTTTGTCCTGAAGGAGAACCAGCATTAAGGGTCCATGTCAATGGATCGATTGTTTCACTGGCAGGATCTGTAACAACATAGTTGGATCTTGATCCGCTCATTCCTCTTCCGGAATATTCTTTCGCTTCTATTCCACCCAAGGCAGTGATCGTATGATCGCCAAAGGTGTTCTTATATGTTAATGTGTTTGTCCAGTCCCAATTGCTGTTATACCCTGAACCTTCAGTAAATGAGTTTGCATTGGTATTACCTTCTGCATTTTCGTAAGCGGTATAAGTGAAATAGTAGTAGTAATAATTATCTACGGTTCCGCCTATGCTGGTACGTGCAGTAAAATGTTTTAGAATGTCTATTTCAGCAAATGCATTACCAACAACCTGCCAGTCGTTTCCTTTATTATGACTCTGACGAGTTTGGTTGGCAACCGGGTTTTCACCATTGTTAACGGTGAAAGATTTTGTGCCGGCAAAATTTCCTGCTATGTCATAGATTGGAATTAACGGAGGAGTCCTGTAAGTCATGGAAATAGCATTTCCTTCATTTTGGTTACCTCCAGATAATTGAGGATTATCTTTAAAGAAAACATAAGCATTTTCGCCAACCCTGATATTGTCTTTCACATTAAATACGGTGTTGACTCTGACAGAATAGCGTTTTAGATAAGTATCGATCAAGGTTCCCTTCTGGTTGAAATAACCAAAGGAAAATAAATAAGAAGATTTATCGCCTCCGCCGCTTACCGTCAAATTGTGACTTTGAATCGGTGCGCTTTTGAAAATGTCTTTGTACCAATCATTACGCGTTTTATCAGTAGCGGTAATTTGATTGCTATTTATATCATAAGTGGTAGGATCTGCCGTACTTGCCCCCTTAGGTTGCAAATAATTTGGCAGAACCGGTGCATTTCTTGTCGAGGTATCGCCAGGTCCAAACCATGCCTGCAATCCTGATGAGGGGTCTTGTCCGGAATTGTAAGCCTGATCGAAAAGTACATTTGCATATTGTTGACTGTTAGCCAACTTAAATCCGGCAACAGGGTTTTGAGAGCCATAATAAAAATCATAGCTGATCTTTGCCTTGCCTGATTTACCTCTTTTAGTTGTAATTAATATTACCCCGTTTGAGCCCTGCACACCGTATATAGCTGCTGATGCATCTTTCAAAACCTGGATTGATTCAACATCATTGATATTGATATCATGTAGCCCATTAATGGATTCAACACCATCAATGATAATTAGCGGAGTTACGTTTCCCAATGAAGTGATCCCTCTGATCTTAATATCACTATAACCTCCGGGAGATCCTGAGTTTACTATGGTAACACCTGTTGCCTGACCCTGCAACAAATTATCAGCACTACCGCCCGGCACTTCTTTCATTGAATTTACATTTACAACAGCTACGGAACCTGTGATGTCCTTTTTCTTTTGAGCTGTATAACCCGTTACAACCACATCGTTTAGAGTAGAAGTGGATTGAACCAGAAAAATCTCACCTACATCAGATCTGCCTGCAAGCGGGATTTCCATGTTTTCAAATCCAACAACTGAAATCGCCAGAATGCTGTTGTCTTTGGGAACTTTGATAGAAAACGTTCCATCAACGTTTGATTGAGTAGCAGTTTTTGTACCCCTCACCTGAATTGTAGCACCAGGTAAAGGCTGCTTGTCTGTGCCACTGGTGACTTTTCCGGTGACAGTTTTTTGAGCGAAAATGTTCAAGCTGAATAATAGCAATAGTACTGCAGGGGCATACCTGGCAAGTACGTTAGTTTTGAATGGCATAAGCAGAGTAGTGTTTTTAATTTATTAAAAAACAGTATAAATCCAGTGTAAATTACATATAAACTGAAAAATAAATAATATTTTTTTAACTATTTCTTTACAATGTTGATGAATCTAAAATGTGTACATTTCACACGAAGAGCAAATAATGACTCTTCTTTCCGATCGCATTATATCGCTCCAAACTACCGACTGTAAAAGATTACAAGACATTTTAGTATTGCGCAAAGATTAAAAATCTACTAAGAAAGTAGAGAATTGGATGTCCGGAAAACAAGGGCAAAAATTTTTCAAAATAAATATATTCACGAAAATACCTTTGCAGGTGAAAAATCATTCTCCAAAACCTGTTTTTGCGTGTTTTAGACCAGGTTGGCAATAATTTCAAATTCTAATTATTTTAATTATTAAAATTGCTAAATGAAAAATATTATTAAAGCCTGCCTGCTGTCAATCATATTTTTTTCGACGAGCTGTGAAAGGCATTTAACAATTGAAGAGACGCAAACTGCTCTTAAATCTGCCATGCAACATTTTTTAGATTCGCAAAATAACGTCGACACATCAAAAGTAAAATTCTCGGTACTCGAGGTTGAGTATTTTGAGGATAAAGCCAAGTATGATTGTGAGTTCAAAATAAAAATGAGGTTGCCTGATCACGACACTACCGGGATAATGGGCGCTTCGGTATCTAAAGATTTCTCCACGGTAAAGAGAAAATTCTAATTACCCCATTTTTTTAATTGTTGCAACAACGCCTTCATATCTTTTGGCAAGGGGGCCTCTATCGTATGCACATTACCGTTAGCCTCCTTAAAGCTTAACATATTTGAATGCAGTGCTAATCTTGACAATAAAGGTTTTTCTGCTTCGTCTGTTTTTGAAAGCTTAAATTTTTTTTTGAAAGAAGAAATAAAAACAGGTTCCCCGTCTCCATACAACTCGTCGCAGACAATGGGATGTCCGATATATTGCATATGCACCCTGATCTGATGTGTTCTCCCCGTAAGAATTTGAAATTTGACCAGGGAATAAGATCCAAACTCCTCAACCACTTCATATATTGTTAAAGATGGTTTTCCTTTTTTCCCGGCAATCATAATATTTCTTTTTGTCGGGTGTTCTGCAATCGGTGCATCAATGCTTCCTTTCTTTT
Organism: Chitinophagales bacterium; assembly: GCA_021323755.1. GTDB lineage: Bacteria > Bacteroidota > Bacteroidia > Chitinophagales > Chitinophagaceae > Puia. The sequence continues at coordinate 75,660 of JAJPKJ010000036.1, forward strand.
CTGTCAATATTCCCTTCACCATTCCCAAATAAGTCTTCTGCACATTTCTGCTTTCAAATTCCTGCGAAAGAAACTTATGCGTTTTTTCATTTTTTGCAAATACAATGACTCCGCTGGTTTCACGATCAAGCCGATGAACAGTAAATATTGAATTGTATTTTTTTTTGAGTAGCTCTTTTAATGATGGCTCGCTGCCGTCACTTGCCGGAATGCTTAATAATCCTGATGCTTTATTGACGGCAACAAAATCTTCGTTCTCAAAAATGATCTCGTAAAATTGTTTTGCCACGAAATTTATTTGATAGAAGAATTGAGGTATTTCAAAATCCGTATTTCTTTCTCTGTGAGCAATCGCCAGTTACCACGCTGTACATTTTTTTTTGTAAGTCCCGCATACATAACTCTGTCCAGTCCTCGCACATCATAACCCAGATGTTCAAAAATCCTTCGAACAATCCGGTTTCTTCCGCTGTGAATTTCAAGTCCGATCTGAGTTCTGTCTTTCAAATCGGCGTAAGCAATAGCATCCACATGTGCCATTCCATCTTCCAATTCGATGCCGGCAGCAATCCTTTCAAAATCATTTTTTGTAAGCGCCTTATCCAACACAACATGGTACACTTTTTTTATTTCGTGTTTTGGATGAGCCAATTTTTGAGCGAGATCGCCGTCATTCGTCAATAATAAAACTCCGGAGGTATTTCTGTCCAATCTCCCCACCGGATAAACCCTTTCATTGGTTGCGTGTTTGATAAGATGGAGCACCGTTTTTCTTCCCTGCGGATCATCGGTTGTTGTAATGTAATCTTTGGGTTTATTAAGAAGAATATAAACCAGGTTTTTTGAAATAGTGATCTTCTTTCCGTTGACTTTAATAATATCGGTTGAAGAAACTTTTGTTCCCGGATCAGTGATTAATTTTTCATTCACCAAAACTTTTCCTTGTTTTACCAACTCAGCGGAATCGCGGCGGGAACAAATTCCACAATGTGCGATGTATTTATTAAGGGGGAGTACTTCGGAGTTGTTTGTCGGTCGTTGACCCTGAGTAATTGGCTGTTGACTGTTGACCGTTAACTTCCTTCTTTTTTCTTCAAATCGTTTATCAATCGCCTGCTTTCTCTCTTTTTTTACCAGTCTCTTTTCCTGCTTTATTTCTTCTTTTATTGCACTGTTCCTTTTCTTATTAAAGAACTTGTTGAAGTTGTCTGTTTTTCTTTTCATAATAATTGCTGTTTTACAACAGTGGCGCAAAAGTATCGAATAAAAAATAAAGTCCCGCCGAAAGCAGGACTTTATACCAACTATTGGATAAATATCAATTACTGTCGTTTCTTTCCCACCTTTCCCCAAATCTGTGTTTATGCATTTTTTCAAATTCAGAAAGCTGATCTGGCGTAAGCACAGATTTTATACCCGCTTCACGATTCGCCAACAATGATTTCATCTGTTCTTTTTTCTGATACGGCAATAAATTATCGTTTTGATGAATTGCCTGCATCTGCGAACGAAGATTGGTTTGTTGCGATTTTATTTTTGCAGTTTGTTCATCGTTGAGATTTAATTTTATTTTCATTCTCTCCAAATTTGCGGCTGCCCGAATCTGCATTTCTTCTGAGGCATGTTTCTTCCATTTCTCCATTTCATTTTTTTGTTCCGGAGTTAACAAAGCTTGCAATTTTGTTTTCTTGTCATTTTGCAATGCCAATAATTGCGATTTGTATTGGCCCAAAGTGATATTGTCCTCACCATACAAATCCTGTGATTTTTTCTTGTATTCATCATTAATTGAACGCATCTGTTTTCTTTGCCCGGCAGAATAATGAATATGCATGTGATTTGCAAAACCATTTCTGTTTCTGCGGAATGAGCGGAATCTGTCCATGCGGTCCTGTGAACGAAACCGATTATTGTTCATCGCTTGACCGCGAAATTGTCCAAAATTTTTGTGTAAAGAATCAATCCCATTTCGATTCCATTCCCGATGCATATAATGACGTCTTGAGGAATCGCTCATATTGTTAGTGCTTCCGCTAACCTGAGCCTGGGAACTGTGGAAAATCCATATGACCAAAGAAAGTGAAATTATTTTTTTCATCTTGAATAATTTTGAACAGGTATGACCGTACAAAATTACCCGTAGTTTAATTTGCTTTTTATATAGTTACCGGTTAAGTCAATGTGTCTACCGAAAAGAAGCGAGTTAGGAGTCTATTCTTTATTGGCTAACTGACCGCAGGCAGCGTCAATATCTTTGCCGCGGCTTTTTCTAAGCCTCGCATTCACCCTGTTTTTTTCGAGATAACGCATGAATTCTTCAATGGTCTTATCATCTGGTTTAGCAAAATTTGCAGCATCGATCGGATTGTATTCAATGATATTTACGAGATCTGCTGGAACTTGCCTGTAGATCTTTATCAATTCTTCCGCATCTTTTAGGGAGTCATTAAAATCTTTAAAAAGAATGTATTCAAATGTGATCTCGTTCTCGGTTTGTTTATAAAAATAATTCAACGCTTCGATCAGTGATTTGATATTATTGGTATCGTTGATCGGCATTATTTCATGGCGTTTTTTATCATTTGCCGCATGCAATGATAATGCAAGTTTGAAACGGACTTTATCGTCTCCCAATTGTTTTATCATTTTCGCAACGCCCGCCGTAGAAACAGTAATGCGCCGTGGACTCATAGCTAAACCATCGGGCGAAGTAATGCGCTCTATTGCCTTTAATACATTTTTATAATTGAGTAATGGTTCACCCATGCCCATAAAAACGATGTTGGTCAATTTTTTTTCGTACACTCGTTGCGACTGTTGATTGATCAACACTACTTCGTCATAGATTTCATCGTAATCAAGATTTCTTTTTTTATCCATGTATCCGGTTGCACAAAACTTACAGCTGAGTGAGCAACCAATTTGCGAAGAAACACATGCGGTCTTTCTTTCCTCGGTCGGTATTAATACACCTTCAACCAAATGTCCATCGAATGTCTTGAATCGGCTTTTGATGGTTCCATCCGCACTGTATTGAGTGGCATCGATTGATAATGCAGGAAAAGAAAAAGTTTCTGCTAAATGCGTACGTAATTCTTTGCTCAGGTTGGTCATATCATCAAAACTATGTGCATGTTTCAGCCAAAGCCATTCCCATATTTGTTTTGCCCGAAATTTTTTCTCCCCAATATCTTCGATATAATTTTCAACTTCATGTTGACTTAAATGTCTTATATTTTTTTTCTCTGTTTTCATTAGGCGGCAAAGATACTGGAGAATAAGTTTCCACTCTAAATATTAACGGTAACGCCGACAACTTTATCTTTACAAAAATTTTACTGATGAGAAGAGGTCACTATGCTTTTTTATTGTTACCGCTAATACTAATAGGCTGTTCGCCCAATAATGTAACAGAAGAAAGCAGTTTGAAAAAATATTTTGACGAAGCAAATGTTACCGGGTGTTTCGGCATGTTTGACAATGGGGCTGGCAATTTTACCATATATAATTTAAAACGTTATCGCGACAGTTCCTACACTCCTGCTTCCACTTTTAAAATTGTTAATTCACTGATCGGTCTACAAACGGGAAAAATAACCGATGAAAATATGATCATAAAATGGGATAGTGTCAAACGATGGAATCCAGACTGGAACAAAGACCTCACCATGGTGGAAGCGTTTAAAGTTTCGGCCGTTAATTATTACCAGGAAGTCGCGAGAAGAATTGGAAAAGATACCATGAAAAAATGGATCGACTCGCTAGGTTACGGGAATAAGAATATTAGCGGACCGATTGACTCCTTTTGGTTGAATAATCACTTAAAAATTACTTCCGATGAACAATTGGGACTAGTAAAAAAATTATATTTTACCCAATTGCCTTTTTATAACCGCACACAGGAAATTGTTCGCAAAGTAATGCTCCGTGAAGATAATGCCAACTATAAACTCAGTTACAAAACGGGTTGGGGCAACAAAGAAGATGGGAATGAAATTGGCTGGATCGTAGGTTGGATAGAAGAAAACAAGCATCCTTATTTTTTTGTTTTGAATATTGAATCCCCCGATCATAAAATTGACATGATGACTGTGCGAATGAAAATTCTTAAAAATATTTTATCTCAACTTGGCTTTTTCATGGGTAAGAAATAGAACTGACCAGTAAAAATAATTGCGAATTAATCTTTAAAATTGGTTTGGCTTTCTTTTTGCAGTTTGCAGTTCATTATATTGCGCTTTAATCATTATGCGATTTCAACATCTCGAATATTTGGCCGGGTTACCAGCGACCATCTTTCTTATATTGATTTTTTTATTCATTCTGAAATGGAAGAAAAATACGATCAAAAAGATTGGTGATACCCGGTTGGTAAAAAAATTAATGCAGAATTATTCTCCGCTGCATTTTTTTTTAAAATTCTTAATGGTGGTGCTTGCCTTTGCGGCAATAGTGGTGGGCGCAGCTAACCCGCAAAAAGCAGGGAAAAGCGATAATGGAAATCGCAAAGGCGTTGATGTAATGATCGTGCTGGATGTGAGTAAGAGCATGCTGGCAACCGACATTAAACCAAGCCGCCTGGAAAAAGCAAAACAATTGCTCACCAAATTGGTTGACAAACTCCAAAACGACAGGGTTGGCGTAGTATTATTTGCCGGAAGAGCATATATGCAAATGCCTTTGACCATCGACCATGGTGCGGCAAAAATGTATATACAAGATGCCGGCCCCGATGTAGTCCCAACACAAGGAACAGTAATTGCGGATGCTTTACAAATGGCAAATGCCGCATTCAACAGTAAAGAAAAAAAATACAAAACGATATTGTTGATATCGGATGGAGAAGATCATGATCCGAATGCAGAGAAAGTCACAAAAACCCTTGCTCAAAATGGCGTAGTGATCAATACTGTCGGCATTGGCTCGCCGGAAGGAACTACGATCATCGATCCTGATACAAAAGAAATAAAAAGAGATGCGCAGGGACAAACAGTGATCTCAAAACTGAATGAAGCTGAATTGCAACAGATCTCAAGTACAACAAACGGATTGTACTTACGACTCGATAATATGGATGATGCATTAATAACTTTATCGCAACAGATAGACAGCATTGAGAAGAAAGCGTTGAGCGATTCCGAATATATTGATTACAACAGCTATTTTCAATATTTGCTGGGGGCCGCGCTGCTTTTATTATTGATAGAATTTATTTTACCCGAACGAAAACTAAGACTTGCGTGAAACCAAATAAAGAAATATCAACACTTACCCATAGCATGACTGCCGCTGAACCTATTGCAACCCAGCGGGAGCACAACCTGAATTACAAAAGCTGGTATCTGAACAAAAAAAACAGTTCATTAATCCTGATATTTATTTTATCAGTGATCTATTCATCCGATTTATTTGCGCAAAAAGAAAACGTTCTGATCAGCAAAGGCAATCAATTGTACAAAGAAAAAAAATTCGACCAATCCCAAGAGCAATACCAGAAAGCAGTTCAGGAAGCCCCGGCAAATGCCACGGCAAATTATAATTTAGGAAATGCGCAATTCAGAAAAAATAGTTTTGACGACGCAGCAAAATCTTATAATGCAACGATCGAACATTCAGGCGATAAACCTGTTCAGCAAAAAGGATATTATAATAAAGGTGTTGCATTAATAAAAGAACAAAAAACAGATGAGAGTATAGATTCATGGAAGAATGCTTTGAAACTTGATCCAAATGACAATGATGCCAGGGAAAATTTAGAAAAGGCGTTGCTGGACAAAAAAGCAAAACAACCTAAAGATCAAAAACAAAATCAGCAACAGAATAAACAAAATCAGCAACAACAGCAGAAACAACAACCGCCTCCGCGTAGCAAATTAAATAAACAGCAGGTTGAACAATTATTAAAAGCCCTGCAACAACGCGAAAATGACGCTCAGGAAAAGATGAACCAGAACAAAACAAAATCGCTCACTCAACCGGATAAAGACTGGTAGCTAATAATGACGGCCCACCAAGAAAGGAGAGCTTTGCAGGAACAATTGAAAATTATCAGGAGTAAAAATGATATCGTTATGTTCTCGCGTCGTATGAATAAAAATAATTCTTGCCGCGGAGAGTAATCTTTGATCAATATTTTTTTCTTCGCCGGTTAAAAAAGAAACGTTTTGTTTCTTTAATTCGCTCATCATTTGCTCAGAAACATTCTTAGTTCCGCCACTATCGGTATAAATATCAATAAACTTGTTTAAAGAATCTTTTTTTATCCATTGCATAAACTTATCCGTTTCACTGTACAGCGCATCAAAGAGATCTACTTCGCGGACTTCCATTCCGCCATTTTGTAAAATATAAGCCATCACACGATAAGCGCCGCTGTGCCCTGCCAATATTATGTTTCCGGCTTTCCCCGTTCTTGAAATGATCTTGTTTCTTTGAAGATCGGTCAGTACATCTTCCAAAAGATTTTTGAACACCCCAGGTTGTTCCAATTTACCACCATAGGAATCAGGGGCATTTTTTGCTGCCTCCGCCAACACTAAGACTGCATTTCTATTTGAAGCAATGAACTGTGATGCGAGATGATAATAACTGAGTGCGGTATCAATATTATTCCGCCATCCGTGAAACCAAAAAATGATATCAACCTTATCTTTTTCATTTCTTAGCTTATCGGGCACAACCAGTAATACGGAACTGTCATTATAATGATTCGAAAAATCATAAAGTTGTCCATCATAGTTATATCCATTCAAACGCTTTGTTTCCGGAAAACAGGTATATGATGAAGTGAAATGAAATATTTTAGCACCATTAACTGTTTGACCAAAACATTTATTAACCGTTAACGCAAAATTCAATAAGAGAAAAAACGTTAAGAGATAAGAACACCATAATTGTTTAAACCTTATCGGAATTCTCTTGTTATTTTTGTGCATACCTGAAATTAAGCAATTTATGCAATTGTACTGCGAATCATTATTTCAATACAAAAGACTAAGAACTCTTGAAGTAAAAATCGGCGATTTGCTGCTCGGCAATTTTCATCCTATTCGTGTGCAAACCATGACGACAACTGACACGATGAATACCATCGCCACTGTTGAGCAATCCATCCGTTGCATTGAAGCTGGCGCAGAAATGGTTCGGATCACGGCGCCCAGCAAAAGAGAAGCAGAAAATTTACTCAACATAAAAAATGAATTAAGAAAAAGAGGATACACTACACCGTTGGTTGCGGATATTCACTTCACTCCGAATGCTGCTGAAATTGCCGCGAGGATTGTAGAAAAAGTGAGAATCAATCCCGGGAATTATATAGACAAAAAAAAATTTGAATTTATTGAGTACACTGACACAGAATACAATGATGAGATGGAAAGGATCCGCGATCGTTTCACTCCATTAATAAAAATTTGCAAAGAATATGGAACGGCGATGCGTATCGGCACTAATCACGGCTCTTTGAGCGATCGCATCATGAGCCGTTATGGAGACACCCCCATGGGCATGGTTGAAAGTGCCATGGAATTCTTGCGCGTTACCCGGAATGAAAATTATCACAACATTGTATTGAGCATGAAATCCAGCAATCCGCTGGTGATGGTGGAGGCATACAGATTACTGATTCAAAAAATGAATGAAGAATTTGAAGCTTGCTATCCCCTGCATCTTGGTGTCACTGAAGCTGGCGATGGAGAAGATGGAAGGATCAAATCCGCAATCGGCATCGGAACATTATTGGAAGATGGAATTGGTGACACCATCCGGGTATCTTTAACCGAAGACCCGGAATTTGAAATTCCCGTTTGTAAAGATCTGGTAGAGAGATACCAGCTTAGAAGCCGGGAACCGCGTGTTGGTGGCGAGCCGGACTCCGACCCTTTCAATTCTGAAAACATCAAGCTTCCTTATTCCCCATTTGCTTATTCAAGAAGAAAAACATTCTCTATTTCTAATATTGGCGATCATCATGTTCCCGTTGTAATTGCCGATTTCATGCAGGCTGAGACCATTACCCATAATGATTTACAGGCGATCGGATACGCTTATAACAGGGGGTTGGATAAATGGAATATCGGGGATGGCGCCGCCGATTATATTTACACCGCTAATAAGATTTTACATTTTGAATTGCCCGGTACATTGAAAATTATTTGTAATTATGAAACATGGCTGCGTGTAACGGATAAAGAAAAATATTTCCCATTATTCAAATCAAATGAATTCATCACTGCAACTCAACATGCTGCTTCAATGAATTTTATTGCCGTTGATGCAAACGATAATGAATCTGCCACCGAATTATTACAATCAATCAGAAATAATGACAACGTTGTCATTTGCGTATGGTCATCCTCAGTCAATGCAATGGCTTCTGTTCGTAGTTTCATTATTACCTTGATGAATGAAAATATTCAATGTCCGGTGATTATTTGTGTGGAAAGCCATCACTCCACAATTGATGAACAACTGATCCATTTTTCAACCGAGGCCGGCGCCTTGTTATTGGAAGGAATGGGCGATGGGATCTGGTTAATGAATGATCCTAAAAAAATCATCAACACAAAAATCAGCGGTCGCATTTATCTGGAAACAAAAAACAATCATCAGTTCATTAATAACACTTCTTTTTCCATTTTACAGGCGACGCGAACAAGAATTTCAAAAACAGAATATATTTCCTGTCCATCTTGCGGAAGAACACTTTTCGATCTGCAGGAAACGACTGCGAAGATCCGCGCCATGACCAATCATTTAAAGGGAGTGAAAATTGCCATCATGGGTTGTATCGTAAATGGTCCGGGCGAAATGGCTGATGCAGATTTTGGCTATGTCGGGAGCGGTCCCGGGAAAATTACTTTATATCGCGGTAAAGAAATTGTAAAAAGAAATGTGAACAGCGAGATCGCCGTTGAAGAACTCATCAGCATTTTAAAAGAAAGTGACGTGTGGATAGAGCCTGAATTAATAACCGAAAAGATTTTGTAATGGGCATTAATGATTCTCTTCAACATCGACGCTTCCACGCTTGTGCTGCAACAATTCCATTGGGCAAAACCTCGGTCACTGTCGTGAAAATAATCAGGGAACCCGTGATTGTTTACTGATCTTCAATAATCTATCCTTTTTGCTCCGTCTTCAATTTGTGTAACATAGATCTCTGGTGCTTTATTAAATTGTCTTTGATATAGCTTTCCTATAGACTCCGAGAAATCATTTACCGCATCATTATTGATAATATTAATGGTACAGCCACCAAAACCCCCGCCCATCTGCCTTGCACCAACCACACCATTAAATTGTTTGGCTTGCTCTACCAAAAAATCGGATTGCAGACAACTCACTTCATACCATTTGCTTAATCCTTCGTGCGCAAGAAACATTATTTCCCCAAAAGATTGAAGATCCCCCTTTTTTAAAAAATCGCAGCCATGCAATAATCTCTTATTTTCATTCACAATAAAACTGCAACGTTTAAAAACTATTTCGCTTAAATCTTTTTTATGCTCCTGTAATTGCTCCCCCTGCACATCCCGAAGGGAATTTATTTCAGCATAATATTTTTTTAACACAGCAACGCCTTCTTCGCATTGTTTCCTACGAACATTATATTCTGAAGATGCGAGAGAATGTGTGACCATGGTATTTACCAGTACTATTCTATAATCGGGAAAATTAAAAGGGATAAATTCATATTCTAAACTTCTGCAATCCAGTTTAATAACATTACCGGCTTTCCCGTACAAACTGGCAAACTGATCCATAATACCGCATTGGAGTCCAGCAAAATTGTGTTCGGTTTTTTGTCCGAGCAATGCTAGTTCCATTCTCGATAAACCCAATTCAAAAATTGAATTAAGCGCAAATCCAAATGCAGAACAGATCGCAGCGGATGAACTCATTCCTGCGCCGACGGGAACATTGCCGTCGACTACGACATCAATACCGGAAATGGAAAATCCTTTTTCCTGCAGGTTAAAAATCATGCCCAACAAATAAGTTGCCCATCCCTTTACCGGCTTAATATTTTGTAAGGCAAAAGAAGCAGCCTGTTGAAATTGACATGCATAAACATTCAATACATTTTCATTATTTTTTGCGATCGCTACCAAAATTTTTTTATCGATCGCGCCTGGCAAAACAAATCCATTATTATAATCGGTATGTTCACCTATTAAATTAACGCGACCAGGAGCTGCAAAAACAATCGGTTCTTTTTTGAATCTTTGCAGAAATTGAGCGCGAATATTCCTTTCCATGTCTGAAAAATAATGATTTTTTCTACATTGCATCAGCTTAATAATAATTGAATGCGTTTTTCTACTACTACAGAACAAAAAAATGATCTGGATCTTATCATTTTAAAGGATGAATCGTCAAAAACGTCAGTAGCAATATTACCGGAATATGGCTCAGCCTTACATGAATTTTGCGTTATCATTAATGACAAACCATTTAATATTATCGACAATTATGGAAATAGAGCAGAAATAGAAGCCGGGTTGGCATTATCATTTAAAAGTTCAAAGCTTTCTCCGTTTACCTGTCGCATTAACAAGGGGAAATATTTTTTTGAAGGAAAAGAGTTGGAGTTTGAAAATAAATTCATTGACGGAAGCGCCATTCACGGGCTATTGTACAATAAAAAATATTTGATACTTGATAAATCCGCTAATGATAATGAAGCAAGTGCAACCATGAAATACGATTATAACAAAGATGATGCAGGATATCCTTTTCATTATTCCTGCACCATAAAATATATTTTGCAAACAGGCAGTTCCTTACGCATTGATACGACCATAACAAATAACAGCAACAAGATCATTCCGATGGCTGATGGCTGGCATCCCTATTTTCGGTTAGGCGAAACCGTTAACAACTGGTTACTCCAATTCGCATCTGACTCAATTATTGAATTTGATGAAAACCTTATCCCGACTGAGAAATTATCAGCTTACCACAAGTTCAATTCACCAAGGTTAATGGGAGAAACACAATTTGATAATTGTTTCTTTTTGAAAAAAAACACAAAAGAAGCCGTTTGCGAAATCCTTAATCCTCACAACAAATTAAAAATTTCTTTTTTTACAAATGGAAGTTACCCTTATCTGCAAATCTACACACCACCCCATCGAAAAAGTATTGCTGTAGAAAATCTCAGTGCAGCGCCGGATTCTTTTAACAACAACATGGGGTTGCTGCTTTTAGAGCCGGGAAATTCACAAACTTTTACGGTGGTTTATCAGTTAAGCTTAGGCTAAATAACTATCTTGCTGACAAAAATTTTCACACCATGAAACTTGCAAAATTTTTACTGCCGGCTTTCCTTTTGTTTTCGCTGGCAAGTTGTTTTGATATTGATGAAGAAATCGACATCAATAAAAATGGAAGTGGTCAATGGCAGATGCATATTGATATGAGCCAGCTGGTAGATCTCATGCAAACCTACATGAACAAAGATGATCTTGAAAAACAATTCCCTCAGAAAAAAATGGACACGGTCATTCTGATGAAAGATGTTATTGATACTGCAAAGAATGTGTCTGCAGATAAAAAAGCATTATTGCACGATGGCAAAGTTCATTTACTGGTGAATATGGATGAAAAAGTTTTGAAGACAGATATGCAGTTCCCTTTCAGCAATCTTAATGACATGAAACAATTGCGCTCTTCACTGGGGAATACCAATTCCGGGACAGGACAATTGTTTAAAGGATTAAGCGGAGGTAAAACCGGCGATGATACATCAGCAGGCCCTGATCTGAGTATGTTCACTTCTTTGTATGATTTCAATATCAGTGATGGAAAAATCTCCAGCACCATCAACAAAATGAAGTGGGATTCGGTGCAAAAAAATCCGCAGTTCAGTCAAATAAAAGATGCTGCAAATACGGGTATTGATGTTCCGTATTCGCTCACCATTAAATTACCGCGACCGGTCATAAAAGTTGATAATCCGGTCGCCAAAATCTCTGAGGACAAAAAGACTGTCATCATTAAATACAATATGATGGAGATCTATGATAAGCCTGAAAAATTTGAATATCATATCGAGTACTAAGAGTGACTGGCTAATATTGGTGATCAGAAAATTGTAAATCGTAACAAATGTTGCAAACAGATTTTTTAGTGATAGGTTCAGGAGTTGCCGGATTGAGCTATGCATTAAAAGTTGCGCAGTATTATCCTGAAAAAAAGGTGATGGTCATTACCAAGACGCGTGCGGATGAAACGAACACAAAGTATGCCCAGGGTGGAATCGCCGGCGTCACTGACCTCGAGAATGATAGTTTTGAAAAACACATCGAGGACACATTGATTGCGGGCGACGGGCTTTGCAATCCCGAAACTGTTGAGATCGTGGTAAAAGAAGGTCCGGAAAGAATCCAGGAAATGATTGAGTGGGGAACACGGTTTGATAAGGATGCCGAAGGCGATTACAAGCTCGGAAAAGAAGGCGGACACTCCGAGTTTCGCATTTTGCATCATAAAGATATCACCGGAAAAGAAATTGAGCGTGCATTACTCGAAGCTGTTTCAAAGCAAAAAAATATCGAGCTTATTAATCATTGTTTTGTAATCGATATTTTAACACAACACCATCTCGGCTTTTTAATAACCAAATCAACCCCGGACATAGAGTGTTACGGAGCTTATGCATTAAACCTCCATACCAATAAAATCGAAAAAATCCTTGCGAAAATAATTTTATTAGCAACTGGCGGTAACGGTCAGGCATACCGCACAACAACAAATCCGAAGATTGCAACCGGGGATGGTGTGGCAATGGTATATCGTGCAAAAGGAAGAATTGAAAATATGGAATTCATCCAGTTTCATCCCACCGCATTATTCGAGCCCGGAGTTAGTCCATCTTTTTTGATCACCGAAGCGGTTCGTGGCGATGGAGGTATTTTGCGCAACAAAAACGGTGAAGCATTCATGGAAAAATATGACGCAAGAAAGGATCTTGCCCCTCGTGATATTGTTGCGCGTGCGATAGATAATGAAATGAAGAAAGGAGGAACAGAACATGTGTATCTTGATTGTCGTCACATGAATAAAGAAAAATTTATCGAACATTTCCCGAATATTTATCAAAAATGTATGTCGATCGGAATTGATATTTCCGATGGCCTGATTCCCGTGGCGCCAGCAGCACATTATAGTTGCGGCGGCATTAAAACCGATGAATGGGCGCATACGTCAATAAAAAACCTGTACGCCTGCGGCGAGTGTGCTTCAACCGGGCTTCATGGTGCAAATCGTTTAGCCAGTAATTCTTTGCTCGAAGCACTGGTCTTCAGCCATCGCTGTTATCTGGATAGCGTTCAACGCGTCAGTGAAATTGAGTTCAATCAAAATATTCCGGATTGGAATGCCAAGGGAACCACCGAGCCAAAAGAAATGATATTAATAACCCAAAGCCTGAAAGAATTGCAATTATTGATGAGCGATTATGTTGGCATTGTAAGAACCAATGTTCGCTTGCAACGTGCCATGAAGAGGCTTGATCTATTACATGAAGAAATTGAGGCGTTATATGAAACAACAACGTTATCACCGCAACTTTGCGAAGTTCGCAACCTGATTACTGTTGGATATTTGATCGTGAAAGAAGCGCAATTTCGTCATGAAAGTCGCGGGCTGCATTTCAACACAGATTTTCCGGGAAAAAGTGAATTGGTGCAGAATATCATTTTGTGATGTATGATCTATAATAATGCGATTTTGCTTTGGAACAGAATTTTGTAATGCCATTGGTTATCATGGGGTCGCACCCTTTAGGGTAAAAAATCATTCAAAGAATCAACAAATAAATCCATCAACTTAATGCAAGCAATGATCTTCGCCGCCGGAATAGGGACACGCTTCAAACCGTGGACGGACAAGCATCCTAAAGCTTTAGCATTGGTTAATGGTAAGACTTTGCTGGAACGAAATATAAAATTCTTACAACAATTTGACATTACCGAGGTCATTGTCAATGTCCATCATTTTGCAGAACAAATAATCGAAACAATAAAAAAAAATGCCGGTTGGGGAAGTGTTATCACCATAAGTGATGAATCTGATGAAGTGCTAGAGACGGGCGGCGGATTAAAAAAAGCAAGTTGGTATTTTAATGATGATTCTTTTGTTGTCCTCAACGTTGATATTCTTACAGATCTTGATCTGCAGACAATGATAAACTTTCATCAACAACACAAACCCTTAGCAACACTTGCCGTAACGAACAGAAAAACATCCCGATATTTTTTATTCGATGAAAATGACAATTTATCCGGCTGGCGAAACATTAAAACCGGCGAAGAAAAAATAAGTCGTAAAAGCAACGCATTGGTTGAAAAAGCTTTCAGCGGAATTCACATTATCGATCCCAAGATTTTTTCATTGATGTCCCAAACAGGAAAGTTTTCGATAGTTGATACTTATCTTGAACTTTCGAAATCACAGACCATAAAAGGTTTCGATCATAATCATTCAAAGCTCATTGATGTCGGCAAACCTGAATCTGTTGCAGAAGCAGAAAAATTATTTGTATAAATTATCTTGCCATTAATTTTTCGCCCTTAACAAACTTTGCGCACGAATTAATAATAAATTTGTTTTCCAAACAGCGCGCATGAAAAATTTCATTTTCATCATTCTGGTGCTTTTAGTAACCACTTCATTTTCTCAGCAGGCAGAAAAAGAATCATTAATAAAAAAAAGAATTACGCTTCCCAACGGATGGTCATTAACTCCGGTTGGCAACAGTTTGCCATTAGGTGACCTCCCATTGAACATCGCCGTTAGTTCCTCAAAAAAATATATTGCGGTTACCAATAATGGGCAGAGCACCCAATCACTCCAACTCATTGATGTCAAAAACGAAAGACGGCTTGACAGTATCAATATTCCAAAATCCTGGCTGGGACTGAAATTCAGCGATGATGAAAAATTTTTGTATGCATCCGGGGGCAATGACAACTGGATATTGAAATATGCAATTAACAACAACAAACTTTTTTTGAAAGACTCTATTAAATTAGGTGAAAGGTGGCCCACAAAAATTTCCCCGGCGGGGTTGGATGTTGATGACGCAAATCATTTGATGTATGTTGTTACCAAAGAAAATAATTCGCTTTATATTATTAATCTGCTTACCAAATCAGTAATTCGAAAATTTTCTCTTGGTGGTGAAGGATATACCTGTGTTCTTTCTCAAAACAAAAAAGAACTGTACATCAGTTGCTGGGGCTGCGATAAGCTTTTGATTTTTAATACGCAACTTCAAAAATTCTCCGGTCAAATATCAGTGGGAGACAACCCAAACGATATCTGCCTCTCCAAAAATAATCAGTACATTTTTCTAGCTAACGCAAATGATAATTCCGTTTCCGTGATCGATCTTTCCAAAAGAAAAATTCTTGAAACATTGAATGCCGCCTTATATCCGGATGCTCCGACAGGTTCAACAACTAATGCGCTTGCACTGAGTGAGGATAATAAGACCTTGTACGTTGCCAATGCAGATAATAATTGTCTTGCGGTCTTTGATGTGAGTGTTCCGGGAAAAAGCAAATCGAAAGGATTCATTCCGGTTGGTTGGTATCCAACAGCGGTAAAGATTGTTGGCAAAAAAGTTTTTGTTGCGAACGGAAAAGGGTTCTCTTCTATGGCAAATCCCTACGGACCAAATCCAATTGAAAGGAGTCAACATGTAAATTATCAAAACGGCGATAAAGAAAAACCAAAAGAAGTGCAATACATCGCGGGACTTTTCAAAGGGACCATGAGCATTTTCAATGAACCGAATGAAAAAGAACTAAGCTTTTACTCGCAATTGGTATACCGGAACACGCCATACACAAAATCCAAGGAGTTACAATCGCCAGGTGAACCCGGAAACCCAATACCGATGCGTGTCGGCGACGTATCTCCCATCAAATATGTTTTTTACATTATCAAAGAGAACCGAACATACGACCAGGTTCTTGGCGATATAAAGGAAGGCAATGGTGATACCAGTTTGGTTTTATTTGGCAGCCATATTACACCCAATCAACATGCCATTGCCAAAGAATTTGTGTTGCTGGATAATTTTTATTGTGACGCGGAAGTCAGTGCCGATGGACACAATTGGAGTATGGGTGGTTATGCTGATGACTATTTAGAAAAAACCTGGCCGACCAGTTATGGGGGCCGCGGCGGAAGTTATGATGGTGAAGGAAACCGGGCAATCGCCAATAATAAAAATGGATTTATATGGGATTATTGCTATCGTGCTAAAGTGAGTTACAGAACTTATGGAGAATTTGCCGATGATTATAAGCCAAATATTAAAGTATTGAAAAATCATCTTTGTCCTTATTATACCGGTTGGGATCTGGGTGTCAAAGACACACTGAGATTTAAGCAATGGAAAAAAGATTTCGATTCGTTGCTTGCCATTCACGCGTTGCCGCATTTTAATACGGTTCGTTTTGGAAATGATCATACAGAAGGAATCAGAAAAGGCAAGCCCTCTCCTTTTGCGCATGTTGCCGATAATGATTTAGCCGTTGGTGAATTTGTAGAATATCTAAGCAATAGTTCTGTATGGAAAGAAAGTGTTGTTTTTATTTTAGAAGACGATGCGCAGAACGGCCCAGACCACGTGGATGCGCATCGAAGTCCGGCATACATCGCGGGTGGATTTGTGAAAAGGCATTATGTCGATCACACCATGTATTCAACAACTTCGATGTTGCGTACTATCGAGCTGATATTGGGCATACCGCCAATGAGTCAATATGATGCGGCTGCAACGCCGATGTGGCGTAGCTTTTCTTCAACAGCAGATCCTACCGTTTTTAGATCAATGCCGGCAAATATTGATCTTAATGAAAAAAACATGGCTTGGAATGAGATGGCAAAAAAATCGGAAGGATTTGATTTTGCAAAGGAAGATAAAGTTCCAGAAGATCAATTCAATGAGGTGTTGTGGAAAGGAATAAAAGGGATGGACGCCATTGTTCCCGTGCCAAAACGCGCCGCTTTTGTCAAAGCCAATAACAAAAAAGATGATGACGATTGATAATGGATAATTTTGCAAAAAAGTTCAACGCCTAATAGCAATGCTGCTGATGCAGATCATGCACAGCAACGATGAAGATCAAATGAATGTTGGTAATAAAACGCCATGAGCTATTGAATCTTTCTTATCTTCGCCGCAGAATTTAACCGTTCCCCATACGAAAAAAGCCCCACCGAAAGTGGGACTTTTTATTTTAGTAAGTGATTTTTTTACCATCTGCGAAAATGTCTTACTCTTGATTCGCGATAATGGTCGCGGCTATAATAATGACGATAAGCGGGATAGTGATTATACATTGAATAAGAATTGTAAACATTAGCTCCAACAACAATTCCATTATCATAACATGGCGCAGGAGAATTCACAATAACTCCATTATCGTAATAAGGATCAGGTGAATTATAAACTACCTGCGGTGCAATATACGCCCGATGAATAGGTAATCTTACTCCGAAATGCGCTCCGATATATACCTGCGCTTTGACACTGGTAGCAATGGCAGAAATGCCGGTGACCAATATTAATGATAAAAATAAACGTTTCATAATTGTAGATTTAAAGTGATTAATCATTACTGCTGATTTTATTTTTTCAGCCTGGTATATTGGATTAATGATTGATCAAAAGATTTAATCCACAACCCTAAAGTGATTGTTAAATAAAATGATGCTGTTATCGGGATGTTATGGCCAACAGAAATATCCGGGTTTATACAACCCGGATATTTATTTCTCCTTTCTCATCTAATATTTATGCAGAAGGATCAATATTTATATCCTACAACGGCAATGGCAGTGCCGGTAAGCATTTCACGGAAGGCAAAACGCACGTCAGCAAAGCCGGCTTCGGTGATTTGTTCCTGCGTCTTTTCTGCAAGGTTCCATATTTCTTTTTCGCTTAAAGCTTGCTGGGGATGAAACACAATGATCAGTTTCCCACCATCCTTTAATAACGAATATAACTGCATGAACTTGTATTGGGGTTCATTCCATGTATTATAAACATTGCCTGCGTAGATACTATGAAAATAATGTGCGGGATATGATAATGATTCAACCGTTCCCAAATGCAATTGCATCAACTGCGTCTCAACAAATCTTTTGTTTCTGCGGTTTGCCTGTTGATACATAGCAACAGACTCATCAACTCCTGCAACAAATCCAACCTCTAATTTTTTCGCTACTTCCAATAATGTATTCCCACTATTGTAACCAATTTCCAAAATGTGCTGGTATGGATGAATGTGCAATTGTTCAACGATCCAACTTGTCATTGTTCTATTAACAGAAACTTTGAGCCAGGATTTTACTTTTTCAATAATGCTGTCGTTATTTAATGGTCGAGTATATGTAGCAGTTTGCATAAAATGATTTTGTGATTGCTTTGAATCGGGAATGGTCAGTAGTTAATGGTGAAAATCAAATCGCCAGTTTCCGATTTTCCTATTCAACTTTTATTCTTACCCTTGATTATCAGCGGTTTTTTGCTCTTCAAAAGGTCTTTCAAATCCTCTTCCAAAGCTACGACCACAGCGTTTTTCCCATTCTCCGCGAAATTTTTCTTTTTCTTCGGGAGTCATATTATCCCAACGTTGCATCATTTTTCTTTTCCACTGATGTTTGCCCCATTGTGCTCCGCGAAATCCGCCGAATAATATTTTGCTTAATATCAATAAGCCCAATGCCTGCCAAAAATTAATCAGTCCAACATGAACAACTGCAGCAAGCACATTATTCCAAAGTAACATTACGATCACTGAAAAAGCGGCCACCCCCAACAATGCAAATGGAATAATTAAAAAAAGTTTAGGTCCTCTAAATCCTCGTTTCATAAAAATATTTTTTTAATAATTAATAATCTCGTTATACAATGTTTGTAATCGTTCGCGCAAATGCAACACTGCATAGCGTTTGCGCGAGATGAGCGTGTTGATCTGTTCACCCGTTCTTTCCGCAATTTCTTTGAATGGAATATCCTCGAGTTCATTCCAAACAAAGACTTTCTTTTGTTCTTCAGGCAATTCGTCAAGAGCTTTATCCATGGTATCCCAAAAAATATTGCGCAAATATTCTGTTTCAGGGTTGTTGCTCTTGTCCATTAATATTTCCCGAAAATTGATTTCGCCTTCCTCGTTCTCAAGTGTGAGCGCATCTTCAAGCAATTCGGGCTTTTTCTTCCGGTAACTGTCAATTATCTTATTGCGCGCCACCTTAAACAGCCAACTGCTAACCTGCTCAATCGGTTCGCTGTCAACAGTTGCGGTCAGCTGGTACCACACATCCTGCAAAATATCTTCTGCATCTGCTTCATTATTCACCCGTTGGCGAATAAATCCAAAAAGCCGCTTGCCGAACTGGCTAATAACGCTGCTGATATTTTTTCGCGATGGGTTGGTCATTACCGGTTGTATCGTCAACATCTCATCCATGTAAAAAAGAAGACGAGTGAAGAAGATTTATATTTTAAAGTTCGGAAAAGAAAATTCAGTTAAGGTCTTTCAATTAGTAATCAGAAAATATCAATTACCACGATTATCCCACAGTTCTCATATTCCGGATAGAAAAAATATTTAACTTCATTGTCACTTAACAAGGTACTATGCCTATATATATGGATGTTCATATTGTTCCCGGGGTTAAATCAAAAAGTGTGGCCGAAGCACATCAGAAAGATTTGCACCACCAGGAAGAATTTGGCTGCAATTGTATGACTTATTGGGTAGATGAAGCCCGCGAAAGCATATTTTGTTTAATTGAAGCGCCTGACAAAAAAGCGGTTGAGGAAATGCATAGCAAAGCGCATGGCCTTGTGCCTAATAAAGTAATAGAAGTCAACAGTTCATTGGTACAATCTTTTTTAGGCCGCATTTATGATCCTGCAGATGCAATAGTTTCAGATGAAGGTCTGAAGGTTTTTGGTGAACCATCCTTTCGCATTTTATTGGTAACAAGAATCACCGATCCCAATCTGTTAAAACATAAACTCGGCAATGAAAGAGCCGATGAATTGTTGAATACATATAATACTGTCATCAGAAAAAATATTTTGCAATATGGAGGAAGGGAGGCCGAACATGAAGGAAGCAGCTTTATTGTTTCTTTTGATTCGGCTGCAAAAGCCGTAGCATGTGCGTTGGATATTCAAAAAGAAATGCATAATCCGATTTTAAGTCATCTTGATTTCAGCATTGCGATCAATGCCGGCGAGCCTGTTGAAAACAGCAATAAACTATTTGGCGACACCATTCAATTTGCTGTAAACATGTGCAATATTGCAAAGGATTTCAAAATCGTGATCGCATCAGCCGTGAAGGAACTCGTTGCAAAGGATTTTTTTCAAGACAGAAGAAAAAATTTGTTAAGCCTGCCTCCACAAGATGAAAACCTGTTGAAATTGTTATTTTCAAAATTGGAAGAAAACTGGCAGAATGCAGATTTCGATATCACCCATTATTGCAAAGCAACGGCCATGAGCAGCTCACAACTGTACAGGAAGACAATCTCCCTGACGGGTTCTTCACCAAATGCGCTTTTAAAAGATTTCAGACTTGAAAAAGCAAAAGAGCTTTTGCGAAAACAACATTATAATATTGCTCAAATAACTTTCGATTCTGGATTTACCAGCGCTTCTTATTTCACCAAATGTTTTAAAAAGAAATACGGCTTGCTTCCGATGGCCTATCTCGACCTGCTTCATTGATCATCTCTTATGCGGTTAAATTTTACCATTTATTGAATGATTTGTTTTATATCGTTTACCATTTATTGAACGATTTGTTATAGGCTATAGCGATATGTTGATAGTAACTTCAATTATTCTTTTAACTATTAAAAAAAATGTTATGAAAACAATTACCAACAGCGTTATGCTTCTTGCCACTTTTCTTTTCACTGCTTTTGTTGCAAAAGCACAAACAACGACCGCAACAAATTCACAAACAACAAAATCAGCAACAATGAAAACCTATCTCATCGAGAGGGACATACCTGATGCAGGTAAATTAACTCCCGAACAATTAAAAGCGATCTCGCAAAAATCATGCAGTGTCCTCAAAGACATGGGTCCGCAAATTGAATGGCTACAGAGTTATGTGACCGGTAATAAAATTTACTGCGTTTACAGAGCTGAGAACGAAGATCTGATCAGAGAACATGCAAAAAAAGGTGGATTTCCGGCTAATGTGATCACCGAAATTTCAACAACAATCAGTCCTGCTACCGCCAAAGAATAAGTTGAGAAATTTCTTTTATTGCATTCAAAAACCCGCTTGACGCGGGTTTTATTTTTTGCATATATTTTTTTGCTTTTTAGGAAGAATGATATGTCGTTTCTACTGCAACGCCTTGCGTGAGCGTTTGATAAACGACACAATATCTTTCTGTAAGTTTTTTTAATGCAGTCATCTGTTCTTCTCCTGCACCCGAATCCAAAATAAACTCCAACCGGATTTTTTGAAATCCCACCGGAGATTCTTTCGAAACGCCTAATGTGCCTTTGAAATCGAGATCGCCTTCTGCCTTCACTGTTCCGCTTTTGATTTCAACTCCGATTGCGGTTGCTACTGCCTGCAATGTTACCCCCGCACAAGCCACCAGGGCTTCCAGAAGCATGTCGCCGGAGCAGGCGAGCATTCCTGTTCCGCCTGTTGCGGGATGCAGGCCAGCTTCGACCATTGCGCGACCTGTTTCTACATTACAGGATATTCCTTCGCCGATCTTTCCTTCAGCTTTTAATGTGATAATAGCAGACTCTGGTTGGTCGCGATATTTTTCTTTAAGAGGAGCCTGCAGGTTTTTTAGTTCAGTTGCATTCATGATGACAAGTTTAATAAAAAAACCTGAGCGAGTTTAAAAAGTTTTTTTGCACAGTCATTTTCACTCAGCAATTTCTTTTCTTTCTCAACTCACTTCAAACAATTCCTCCCATCTTGTACTATATCTTTCGGAACGAAGTTCCTGGCGCATTTTCCAATCTTTATTAACGCCGGACGCGCCAAATTTTACTACATCATCCCGCATGCTGAAATTTACATTATCAACTGCGCTCATTAAAAAACGATGAACTCCTTTCGATCCGTCTGAAAAAAAATTTCCCTGGATAGATCTATCCGGAACCAATCCGCTCAGCATTACTCCGGCTTTTTTATATGCTCTTCCATTCTCAAAAATATCATCGAGCAATCTTACTGCGGGTTTTATCAATTCATTGGTAAAAGAGGTCGCCGACTCCAGGTTTGCATGTGAGCTGATTGAAGCACCATGATGAAAATCTGCCGAATGACTTTCTTCTTTCGGCACAATAAAAACGCTGATCGTGTTTGCCGCACTGTGTTGCCGGCGTAATTTTTCTGCGGCGCGCGATGTATAAGTAGCAATCGCTTCTTTTAATTCGAATAATTCCGTGACCGGTCTTCCAAACATGCGGGTTGTCGCAATCATTTTTTTTGTTTCCAATTCCTTCTTCATAATAATTGATGGAATGCCCATCAACTCTTTGACCAAGCGAACGCCAACTACTCCGCCCATATTGGTGTGAGCCCATTCGTCGGGCATGTTGCGCAAATCCCATGCGCTCGTGATTCCCCAGTTGATGAGTTTATTGGCATACGCACCCCCAACGCCCCATATCTCATTGACACGAGTTTGTTGCAATGCAGTTCTTTGTTGTTCTTCAGTTATCAATAATGTAACACAATTTGTTTTTGCCTTATCCTTTTTTGCAATGTGATTGGCAATTTTTGCTAATACTTTTGTGGGCGCAACGCCAACTGAAACAGAAATACCCGTCCACATTTCGACTGTTTCTTTTAATTCATTTGCAAATTTTTCCAATTGCTCAAATGGGATCTTATCAAGATTCAAAAAAGCTTCGTCGACAGAATATACTTCTACATTTTCTTTTCCAACCAGTTCGCGTAATGTGTCCATTACGCGCATACTCATATCTCCGTACAAATGATAATTGGATGAAAAAACCTTTACGTTATTTTTTTCGATGACGTGCTTTGCCTGAAAATAGGGTCCCGCCATCCTTACCCCAATTTTTTTTGCTTCATCACTTCTGGAAACAATGCAGCCATCGTTATTGCTTAAGACAACAACGGGCTTGTTCCATAATTCCGGCTTAAACACGCGCTCGCAGGAACAATAAAAACTGTTGCAATCAACAATTGCGTTCATTGGGGAATATGAATATTATACGTCACCGTCCCCCAAACCGAAAATTCTGCGCTTGAGGTATCAATATCAATCGGCGCCAGCTTATCGGTCTCTGGTACCAATCGAATTTTATTGAGTGTTTTTTCAAAACGCCTGATAAGCATTTCCCCATTCAATGTAGCGATCACCACTTTACCATTTGCCGCTTTTATTGAGCGATCAACAATTACAATATCCCCATCAAAAATTCCAGCGCCAGTCATCGCATCACCTTTCACACGCATAAAAAAAGTTGCTGGTTTGTTTCGAACCAATTGTTCATTCAAATCAATGCCCCGCTCCATATAATCATCCGCAGCTGCTGTGAAGCCTGTTGCATTGGCCGTGCGCACATCGCGCTGTGAATAACCCTTAGAACCTTTATAGGCTGCTCCATAAAAAATTTCTCCATCCATAAAATTATTTTTGATATTACTAATTATTTTAGTAAATTTATGCTAAATTATTAATCAGTCAAATTTATTTATTAAAAGGATGGTAGCGTAGCATCATCTCAGGACCTGCCTGCAGGCAGCTGGCGTCGCCGCGCTAAGGAGGACACGCATCAGCGGTTATTAATCCGTACCCTATAAAATTCAATTGAAAAATAAAGACAGAATATTGCTATTCCGTGATTCCGTAACTAAAAATAAATTTCAAGATGTCGCAAAATATAGTTCAAAGAAATTTTAAACCGATCAGTGATCAAGAGCAATTGCTCACCGGGCAATTGATGAATATTGCCATTACTATTCATAAAACTTTGGGACCTGGTCTGCTGGTGAGCATTTACGAAAAATGCTTTTGTTACGAGCTTGGCAAAAGGAATATTCCTTTTGCAAGGCAAAAGCCTCTGCCTATTGTTTATCATGATATGGAAATTGAAGATGCGTTGAAAATTGATTTCTTAATTGACGGATTGATTATCGTTCAGCTAAAAGCGCAGGAGAATCATCATCTTGTCTGGGAAGCACAATTATTAAGTTATTTAAAACTCACCGGCAAACGCCTGGGTTATATTATGAACTTCAATGTTCCTTTGATGAAAGATGGAATCAAGCGAATGATATTGTGAATGATCAAAGCTGAATAGAATCAAAGCTTTTCCAAGGCAACTCACTACTTATTTTTCCCCTCCGTGTTCTCCCTGTCTCTTTGGCTCAAAAAATATTTTTAAAATCATTTACATGTCAGACAAGCTACAACAAGATCATTTCAAGGTATCCGCAAAAAAACAAGAACAAACACAGCAATACCTGGCAGGTCGCGGCGCGCAGATCAACACAAAAAATCGCTTTTTAAAAGATGAAACCACTAAAGAACACATCGAAGCCATTGATGATTGGGAAGAAACGAATGCGCCGACCCAGTACATTGAACAGGAATCGAAAACCATCGTGAATAAAGTCGAAAGCCCCGACGTAGGCATGAGCTACAGCATGAACCCGTATGCCGGTTGCGAACATGGCTGCATTTATTGCTACGCGAGAAACGTACATGAATACTGGGGCTACAGCGCAGGGCTGGATTTTGAAAGAAAAATAATCGTGAAAAAAAACGCCCCAAATCTGTTGCGCAAATTTCTGATGCACCCGAAATGGCAATGCATTCCCATTATGCTCAGCGGAAACACCGATTGTTACCAGCCCGCAGAACAAAGGTATCGCCTCACCCGCGGCCTGCTTGAAGTGTGCAATGAATTTAATCAGCCCGTCGGCATTCTCACAAAAAATTCATGGATATTAAAAGACAAAGATGTGCTGCAGGAAATGGCGAAAAAGCGGCTTGTCTCAGCCATGGTTTCCATCACATCGTTTAATGAAGAATTGAGAAGAACAATGGAGCCGCGAACAACGACTGCAAAACAAAAACTAAAAGTCATTAATGAACTGAGCAGCGCCGGAGTGCGCATGGGCGTTATGATGGGACCGATGATTCCTGGATTGAATGAACATGAGATGCAAAGAATCATGAAGGAGGCGAGAGACAATGGCGCAACATTCACCGCGTACACTTTTATCCGGTTGAATGGCGCGATCAAATTTCTATTTCACGACTGGCTGTATAAAAACTTTCCGGACCGTGCCGACAAGGTCTGGCATCTGGTTGAGCAAAGTCATGATGGCAAAGTGAATGACACACGCTGGGGTGTGCGCATGCGTGGCGAAGGAAATATTGCGCAGATGGTAGCTCAGCAGTATAAAAAATACGGCAAGCTTTATGGAATGAATGCGGAAGAATGGAGTTTGGATACCACACAGTTTAGAAGACCCGGACAGCAGGGGAAGTTGTTTTGATTTTCACTATGGAGCTATTTATCAGAGAACGATTGATAAACATCATTGCTGAGCATATTCATGCTGAAGATAATAATGCAACAATAAACTTCATTTTTGCAAGCTCCTTTTTTAGTGATGAGTTCAAAGACTATTTATTGAATGATGAGTGCGCGGATGAAGTTTTAAGCAATCAAATAATATATCTTTAACCTGAAAAAATCCTTCAGGTTATGCAACGCAAAAAATTTCTTCAATCCTCATTATTGGGTAGCGCTTCATTATTAGCAGCTGGCATCGCAAAGGCATCCTCTAACAAAAAAGATTTTGTAATTAATGACAAGCCATTCCATTTGAATTACGGAATTCATGACGGCATGTTCAAAAACCATGCAGGCGATGATTTTATTGAGCAGATAAAATTTGGTTACGATCATGGCTTTCGCGCAATTGAAGATAATGGTATGATGGAAAGAATACCTGAGCAACAACAAAAAATAGGCGACGCATTGGCTAAGCTTGGAATGGGTATGGGCGTTTTCGTTCTGGATAAAGGTGGCAACGGAGCAAATACGCTAGCCGCTGGCAAACCAGAATTTGTAGATATATTTTTGAAAGGATGTCGTGGTGCAGTGGAAACCTCCAAGCGCTGTGGTGGCAAATTGACGACTGTTGTCCCCGGCGATTTTGAAAGACATTTGCCAATCGGCATTCAAACTGCAAATATTATTGATGCGTTGAGAAAGGGTGTTGAGATTTTAGAACCTCATGGAATCATTATGGTTCTTGAACCACTGAGCGACACGCCGGATCTGTTTTTGCGTACATCCGACCAGGCCTATGCAATCTGCAAGGCAATCAAAAGTCCATCGTGCAAAATATTATTCGATATGTATCATATTCAGCGCAACACGGGCAACCTGATCAAAAATATTGATTGGGCATATGATGAAGTAGGCTATTTCCAAATCGGGAATAATCCTGGAAGAAACGAGCCGGGCACGGGTGAGATGGATTATAAAAATATCTTTTCACATATTTACAATAAAGGCTTCAAAGGAATTCTGGGAATGGAACATGGCAATGCGAAGCCCGGAAAGGAAGGCGAACTCGCATTAATAAAAGCTTATCGCGACGCCGATGATTTTATATAAGGTCAAAATGGGGAAAATCCGAATTTCGGCAAGTTTGTCACTTTAGGATTATTTTGATCCAGTTTACCTTCCATCTATAATTGCAACTGCCCAAACTTAAATCATAGTTCTGAATACCCATGGAGTATCATCTTAAAAAATAAGCCAGGCTTAGAAAAGCCCGGCCTTGATTAGTCGTACCTTGAAAAACCGAATATGTTTAATTTATTTTAATAAATTTTTGAGTAGTGTTATCGCTTCCGTTTGTTGTATTAATAATATAAACACCTTTGGAAAGATCAGCTATGCCAAATGTTTCCGTTTGTTGCGCGTTATTATTTGTCTTTGCTTTTACTAAACTTCCGTTTAAATTATAAATAGAATAGCTAACCATTTTATTCTGCCAACTATCCGGGATGGTCACACGTATTTCAGCTGTTGCCGGATTAGGGTAGGCAATCACTTTTACTAGATCTTGTGATTGTTCTAACCGGATAAGATCAATATTTGAATATTTGAATGTTCCATCCATGTCAACCATTTTTAAACGATAATAAATCAATCCTGCATTTTGCAGATTCACATTATCACTGTAGTTATATGCTCTTTGCAAACTGCTGTTACCTTCCTGTGTAAATACAACTGCCTCATCATCATAATTGGTTCCATCGGCGCTGCGCTGAACCACAAAATGACTTGCATTTATTTCTGTAGAAGTTGTCCAGTTAAGATTCACTTTGTCAGTGCTGTTATTTAATTGAGCAGTGAATGAAGTTAATGTGATAGGAAGTGTTCCTGTAACCGGTGCAGAATAATTAAACGATTTGAACCAGAGCGAATATTGACGACCGTTATTACTTATATTAATTGGTCCAGTCGCCTGACCACCGGTACGAACCGTAAATGTGTTTGTTAAAAGATATGTGGTGGTAGCCATTACCTGAGTGGCTGTTACGTCGATGCCACTATATTCAGTAGTTGCGCCATCAAATCTTTTTCCCAGTATGTTGCTTCCGGAAAGTATATTCGAAACTGTAAGCGCAGTCGGGCTTTCTAAAATATATGTATTTAACCCATAGAAAGAAACATATTCATGCAAACTAGAATTACCATCATCATCCAGCACAGTTGCATTGAAAGCCGCAACGATCGTTGGCAAATTCGTGGATGCCGTTACAAATGAAATCTGGAATTCAAGATACCAATCAGTAACAACATTGTTTTTAATATTAGACCCATTGGTATAATTTACTAAAGGCTGAAAAGCACTATCGTAACCGGTGTTATTTATATCTATATCAGAGAGGACAACATTTGTTGAAGACCTTCCATTAATTTTTAATAAAGCATCTACTCCGGTTGTAACATTCGGGAATCTATAAACAGCATTATCGGCCCCTGCAGTTCCTGATACCAAGCTCGGGTTTCTGAAAGACAGATGCGGTATTAAGCTTTGAGCAAAAGAAAAATTACATATGATAGCAAGAATAAAAACTGATAGGATTTGGCTTGTTTTTTTGATTGAATAAAATTGTTTCATGAGTGTACGATTTAAGCAAGATCAATTAGTCCAATTTGCTGCCAATAATATATATTATTGATAATCAAATTTTTATACAATTTCAATTAATTGGATTTTTCCACCATTTGGAATAATCAGTGTGTTTGGGAATAGAAATCCTGTATTGACTTCCGGATTCAATTGATGGCTTTATGCAGATCCATGCGGAGATTTATTGCGAACTGGTCTGTTTTGATCTGAATTTTCAATTCATGACTTTGCGGATATAGCAGATTAAGTCGTTTACCGATATTTTGTAGAAAAGTACTGTCATTATTGGTAAGTGTTGAAGTATCGGTTGGTTTACTCCACGCAATCTTTAAAGAAAAAACTCCTTCAGCTACGCGCGATTCAAGGTTAATGAATTTATTTTTCAAATTAAGTGATGAGAGTTGCCTGAAACTATTTTCGATAAGTGGTAAAATAATAAAGGGTGCAATATGTTCCCCATCGGTGTTACCAATCATCTTCATATTCACGCTGATATCATCATTTCCGGTTTTTTCAAGTTCAACGAATTCTTCCAGTAAACGTAATTCCTTTTCTAAACTGACCTGCGGTTGATTATTATCATAAATAACGTAGAGCAAAAGATTTTTTATTTTTTTTGTCATCTCTGGAATGACAGAGGGCTTTTGAATAGCAAGTCGTTCTATTTTGTCCAATGCATTTACCAAAAAAACCGGCTGAATCTTTCCATTCTCCGCAGGCTCAATTTTTTGCTTTTCGCTCTTGAGTATATTCAACTCCTGTTGTTTGATATACCACATCTTACCCAGTTTGATGGCAGCAGCAAGAGATGCTTCCATAGTCAATTCAGTGAAAATAAAAAAGAAGGTCCACAAGAAACTTCTTGAATGAACACTGTAAGGCAGGTGATATGCTGATCGTATTATTGGGACAACGTCATCGCTGTACAATCTGTAACATCCTATACAAATCAAACTAAATACGACCCATAACAATACCATTAATATATACCTTCCTTTAAAAAGGAATCGGGGAATCAAAAAATAAACAACCGAATAGCAAAAAAGAATATCCAATGGCATGGCGAGTGCTTCTTCAAAAAAAGAGGCGGGGAAACTTACTGAGAAAGGATATTTGTCGATCCAGGAAAGGGTCATGAAAGTAGTATAATATCCAATCAGCGCCATCCAGAAAATGATGTGCCGCGAAATACGGTATTTAGAATTATTTGAAAAAACCAACGGATAAATACTCATCATGTATAGTTAAAAGAAAATTTTTCTTTCCAATAAGATAAGTTTACATAAAGTTAACACAAACCTATATCACATAAGTTCTGCAAGCGATACTCAAACACGTTTTCTTTGGAAAATTTAAAAATTACTTCTAAAGCAGGAATTATTACTACTGAAGTCGTATTAATCGTTACTGTGATTCTTATTTAATAAAAAGCAGGTGGTGGAAACCACCTGCGGGTCACATGAGAAAACTTCTGTTGACAACTTGGATGTTGCCAGGTAGAAATATCCTTCGAAAATGAGAATATGAATTTATAGCTAAATCAAATCCATAGTTTGAAAACTGTACCGAACAAGTATTTTATTTAAGTGAAGCAGCATTTATAGTTACTAAATATGCCTAACAAAAGGAAACATTGAGAAAATGATTTTGTAAACTTTTTTCCAACCTTAAAAATATCCTTTTATAACAATTAACTTTTTTATGAAAGCTTTAGTAGATTATTTAGAGGTATCGTTCTACTACACCATTTCTAAAGTTGAAAACTAGATTGCTCAACCAGTAGTTATATAAGCTAAGCTGCTATGAATAATGAAGAAGCATTAAAAGACAGAACGATAAAATTGTTTGGCATTCCGTTATTCGGTATTGTTATTCCCAATATTACCGGCCTTATCCATAATTATCACTATTCATTTCTTGAACTACTTGCATGTTATGCATACTTTGTTTTTCTGTCATTTGTAATATGGCAAGGAAATGTATTGCTGATGCAATACATCCGTGAAAAACTAAAATGGAGATATAATAAATATTATAAATTCATTAGTGTTCTTTTCTTATCGATTATCATTTATTCCGGAGCATCATCCGTTTTGTTGCTCAATATCTGGAAATTGTTCTCGAAAGAAATCTATACTAATTTCGCACCTGTCTTAAATTCCACACTCATCATTATTATTTCCGCGCTTTTTATAACCAGCATTTATGAAAATATATTTCTTAATCAGCAGCGCATTTACAATCTTTCCACTGTTGAACAATTGAATATTGCCAAAGCGCAGGCGGAACTGGAAGCATTGAAAAATCAGATCGACCCGCATTTTATCTTCAATTCTTTAAACACGCTGTCCTACCTGATTACAAAGGATCCGCCAAGTGCAAGATTATTTAATGATACGCTCGCAAAAGTGTATCGATATATCTTAACAAATAAAGAAAAAGATCTTGTGTTGCTAAAAGAAGAAATAGAATTCATCTCTAATTATTTCTACCTCATCAAAATCCGTTTTAGCGATGCAGTGAATATGATGATTGAGATCACCGATCTTTCTGCTGAGGATTTTTTAATTCCCCCTATTTCCATGCAGGCATTGGTTGAAAATGCTATAAAACATAATGAATTCAATGATAGAATACCACTAGGAATTAATATATCCGTTTCTTCAAATTATGTTATCGTAAAGAATCAGATCAATCCTAAAAGCTATGCTGTGCCTACATCTGGCATTGGCTTGAACAATCTTGACAATCGTTATAAGCTTATAACAAAAAGAAATATCATCATTGAAAACAACTTTAAAATGTTCAGTGTGAAATTACCCATCTTAAAATTTTAGATCATGAAAGTATTAATCATTGAAGATGAAAAGCCCGCTTATGAAAATCTGGTAGAAGAATTAATGCAAACAGAAGAGAATATTCAGTCCATTTCTTCCTGTAGCAGCGTTGATGAAAGTATCAAATGGTTAAGTGAAAATCAGCAACCGGATCTCATTCTAATGGACATTCAATTGTCCGATGGTTTATCATTCAATATTTTCAAGTCCTGCAATATTAGTTGTCCTGTGATTTTTACAACAGCATTCGATAAATACCTAACTCAGGCTTTTGATTATAATAGCATAGATTACTTACTAAAACCCATCGGGCAACACAAATTAAGAACGGCGATACGTAAATATAAAAATCTGCAAAATCATTTTGTCAATAATCATACGGCATTATTTGATTATTTGAATAATCACGATAAGAAAAAATCACGCATCATTGTAAAAAAAGGTCTAGAGTTTCAAACGGTGAAGCTTGAAGATGTTGTTTATTTTTTTACCGAACATAAACTTGTTTTTTTAGTTGATAAAGACAATAGAAAATATCTTGCCGACAAAAATAATTTGAGTGATCTGGAAGAAGAGCTTGATAAAAATGTATTTTATCGCGCTAACAGAAAATACATTATCAATGCAAATTTCATTAAACGTTTCAAGCCGCTTGAACGCAGTAAAATAAGTGTGGAACTCTTATTACAACTGAATGAAGAAATTATTGTAAGCCAGGAAAATGCTGCATCCTTTAAGAAATGGATCAGTGAATTATAATTTTGACGCAAAAAATAGAATTAAAAATTCCGTTATTGTAGTTTAACAATAACTTAACCGGGATCAGGAAATATCCACAACCACCTTCGCGCCCCTTTTTTCTTGCTTAAGATTATTTTTGTAGTCCTTCAGAATTTACAATCAAAACTCAATTTTCATCTTCGAAAAAAGCGAACCGCACGAATATATTCACTTGACTTCGGCATTTCATTGATCTACATTTATTGCGTAAATAATTTTCTTACACAATAAATAGCACAGCCATGAAGAAGTACTTAGCCATATTTATCTGCATCATCTTATGCAGCTTCACCATCGCCGGTTACAGCAAAACAGTAAATGAAAAAGTGTTGAAATCATTTAAAGAAACTTTTCCTACTGCAGAAAACGTCAGCTGGCAAACCCAGGCAGAAAAATATATTGCACAGTTTCAGCAAAACGGAATTCGCACCATAGTAAATTATGATGAAGATGGAAATTTTTTAGGCGCCACAAGATATTATGGTGAAGAAAATTTACCGGTTAATGTGATCTGCAAACTAAAAAAGAAATATCCCGCAAAGAAGATTTATGGAGTTACAGAAATTTCAACCACCGAAACGATCAACTATTATATAAAACTTGAAGATGAAACAAGCTGGACAACCATTAAATCCGACGCAGAAGGAAACACAGAGCTTGTTGAAAAACTAAAAAAACAAGCTCAATAAATTTTTAAAATTGATTTATAAAGATAAAACCGCAATGTTGATTGCGGTTTCTTGTTTATCGGTGTTTGAAATATGGTTGTAGCCTCGCCTGGAATCGAACCAGGATCTGGAGCTTCGGAAACTCTTATACTATCCATTGTACTACGAGGCCTGGTCAAATTGAAAAATTGAAGCTGTTGAAAACCCAATATTCTCCAAGTCAAATCAAAAATAAATTTATTTAAACCGTTCCGTAAATAATTATTTTATCAAACCGTTGGCATTGGTTGCAAAAATCTTAACTGCGATTGCAAGCAAAACTACACCAAAAAATTTTCGTACAACCATCAATCCGCTCGGACCTAAGGCTTTTTCAATCCAGCTCAATGACTTCAACACGAGATAAATCACTATACAGTTGATCAAAATGCTTATCAGAATATTGATATCTGCGTAATTCGCTTTCAGGCTCATTATGGTTGTTAATGTTCCGGAACCCGCAATTATCGGAAAGGCAATTGGAACGACACTACTGCCTTGTGTGTTCTTATCGGTTTTAAAAAATTCAATTCCCAAAACCATTTCTAATCCCAAAATAAAGATGACGATGCTTCCTGCCACTGCGAAGGATTTTACGTCTAAAGAAAGAATATTCAAAAATTGTTGCCCAAAAAATAAAAAAATGATCATCAATGCGCCAGAAACAAATGTTGCTTGCGTGGAACGGATGTTTCCGCCAATTTTTTCTTTTAGCGAAACCAAAACAGGAACTGACCCAAGCATATCAATCACGGCAAACAAGGTGAATGTAATGGTAAGAATTTGCTTGAATGATATTTCGCTGAAATTAAGCATGTAAAGAATTTTGGCAAAGATAGGTTTCTGATCAAAACGATGATATGGCAGATTCACTGAACAGCAACCTCAAATCCGGAGAAGAAAATCTCATTCAAAAATGAATTTTTCTTTGAATGTTGTGTATTCATTTTTTAGTTCCTGCAAACAATTTATGCATAAGCAATCTGAGAATCTGTTTTCAACATATACCCGTTCTTCCAAAGTTAATCTGACCGCATAGCACTGACACTGCATAATGGTCCCGGCCTTACATTCAAATATACTATTGCAACGCTCGCATTTTTTGGACTCATGAAAACACATCACTACTTGGTGTTAAGAAGTTAATAATATCTATTGCTTAATTCCTGGTCTCGTTAATGTTGAATCAATACTGTTTTCACCGGACTTGCAGTTGGAGAGGTTGAAAAAGAAAATTTCTTATTGCCATTTTTATCAAAACAAAAGATTTCTCCTGATGAAACATAGTCTTTTGAATCACCTACGTATACATCACCGGTACTTGGATCAATATCCAGGGCATAAGGGGTTGTAATTAGGGTTCCATCGCTGATAAAGTTCGATTTAATAGCACTAAAATCCGTTGTACTCAGTACTCTTACATAAGCAATACCGAGATAACCGCCAGTGACAAACAGATTGTTATTATAATATCGAACTGTACCGACTGCCGTATCGGCTGATTTCGTAACGGTATTATTATTTGTATTCACTTTTACTAATGATGGTGCAACAGTGCTATAATCGCCAGTGCAGGCAACATATATGTTACCAGCATTGTCGGCAGCGATACAACCCGGATTTATACCCACAGTTATTTTTCTTGTTTCTGTGAGTGTAGTAAGATCAATAACAGAAACGGTGGAATCAAATTGCGCACTAAAACCTCCGGTATTACTTACATATAAATTGCTGCCTGAAATGATCATCTGGGCAGGGTTTTCTCCAACCGTTATTGATTTTTCGATTGCAAGAGTTGTGGTGTCGATAACAGAAACAGTTCCATCCGTTGAAGAAACGAATACCTTACCTCCATAGGAGGCAATATTTTCTGGACCTTTATTGGTACCGCCTGCGGTGAAGCTGATTGTATCAATGTATTTTGCAGTCACCGCATCAGCCACCGCGACGTTTCCGGAAACATTCATCACAATATAAATTTTACTCCCATAGATAATGAAATCACTTCCTGTATCACCAAGTCCAAAACCATTTACCGTTTTAAAGAAGTCAGTCGTTGCAGATGCTTTAGTAAAATCATAATAAGTAAGCGTTGTATTGTTACTACCATAATTACCTTGGTTTAAAGAATAAACGCCTGTAGTGGTTTTCGGTGGCGTTGTGTTTGGCACATTATCTTTTTTACAAGAAATAATACCGAATGAGATCATCACTAAACTAAAGAAAAATTTTCCTGATTTCATTTGTTGAGATTTATAAATTATTAATTATGATGTTGATCTTATAAGATCTGCCGGGCATTGGATAATAATTGATAACGGCATACCTTTCGTTAAAAAGATTATCTGCTTCCAGTTTTATAGTTGTTTGAAAATGCTGCATTTTGAGGTTGTGTGCAACAAATACATCGTGTGTACCCCATCCCGCTAATTGATTGGCGGGATTGTTTTCTCCGAGCGTATATCTCTCCCCTGAAAATAAAAAACTGTAACCTGTACTCCAGTTCTTATAAAAAAAAGTGGCGATAGCAGATCCTGAATTATCCGGCGTGTATGGAATTTCATTCTTGTATTCACTACTCGATGGATCAGTTACATCCAGCGCATGTTGCACAGTGTAGGCAATACGCGCAGACCATTTTATCAATGAAGAAAGTTTTCCGTTTGCTTCTCCGGAAATATCTATTCCCTGGATACGAACTTTACCGAGATTTTCCATCGTCCAAATAAAGAGGTTTTGAGCAGGAACGGCAATGATCTTATCTTTCACGGCGCTGTAATATCCATCGACACTTATGCTGAACTGTTGTACGCTTCCCGTAAATCTTTTCGAATAAATAATCCCCGCATCATATTCCTGCGAATATTCCGGTGATAATTTTGGAGCAACGCTTTGCGTGTATGTGTAATATAGATCGTTGAAAGTAGGCAATCGAAATATCTTTTTATAAAAGATCCGGAACAACAAGGGACTTTCAGTGCCCGGTTTATAACTGGCCGAAATGGTTGGCGTTATTTCATTTCTGTTTGCTGATCCGGTTTGCGTGCTCGATTTATCATTAACGGTCGTGTTTAGTAATGTTGCATTCACTTGCCACTTCGATTTTGTGAATTGAGCCGCGATGCTATTCCACCATACGTCACGAGTAGGCGTAGCAAAAGGAGTAATATTTGCTGAAAGATGCGTCGATGCAAAATCCGAAGCTGCAGAAAATAAAAAATATTTCCCGACATGCTGACTTAAGGCAACGCTGGCATAAACTTCCTGCTGAGTATATCGATCATCCAATCCGCCGGCATTATTCAAAAAATCAGGATCGCGATAACGAGTGAACAGGGAGCTGAGTTTTACTGAAATCAACAGCAATGTATATTCGCTTATTTTTTTCTTATAACGGCTTTGAACAAAGAAATCTTTATCCCACAAACGCTGATTGGAAATGTTGTTAAAGAAGACTATACTGCCCGGCAATCCTCTGTTAGCAGTATAACCCCACAATTTTGTTTGCCATTGAGAGCTATCGGAAAACTGTTTCGTGATATTCATTTCTCCCTGGAAAGAACTAATATCTGAATTATGACGATCGGCCTTTTGAGAAAGAATTCCATTATTGATATAGTAAGGATAATCACCTTTATCCCAGATCGCTTCTGCATTTGCACTGATCACCATATTCTTTCCGGTCGGGAAATAAACTCCGGCAAATGGTTGCCACAAACCGAAAGAGCCTTGCTTAAAACCAGCCTGCCATTTTGTTTGTTGAAAATTTATCGGATCAAAAACATTGGTGGTAATTGCCAAAACCGCAGCAGATGAATAAGCTCGGGCCGGCAAAAGTATTTGTTGCGGATTAGCCTGCGATAATTCAAGTGATTGGACAAAAGTGGATGAATATTTACTCAAATCTATTTGCCCGGTTTGCGCATCTGCAACGGGCACACCATCATACATTACTCCGGTATTCAATGCGCCCAGACTTCTAACAGAAATTGTTTTCAATCCCCCAACTCCTCCATAATCTTTTATCAATACCCCCGAAAAATATTTTGCAGCATCAGCAATTGATTCTGCACTGATCTGTTGCAATGTTTCATGATTTAATAATTGCGCGGGGATATTTGCAATAAATGCATTCGGTTTTTTTTCTGCAGAGATAACCACCCTTTGCAAAAGCTTGCTGCTGTCATGTTGAGCATAAGAACCCCTCAGAAAAAATATCATCGTTAGGGTGAAAACAAAAACACGCTGTCCAAAATTTTTGACCCGTTGATATATGTGTCGCCTGCAAATCATTTTGCTTTTTAAATTAAAAGCGTACAGGCAATAGTGAAAGAAATACAATATTGAAATCATATTCTCTCCGCTTTTCACCCGAAAGCTTTGAAATAAATTAGAATTGATTATGGCAGGTCTTCTGGCTTGCTCTGCTGTTCAACACCTTCCCATCGTTGATAATAATTCGACAGTGGTATGCAGATTGAACAGCTTTAGCTTATGGTTTGCATTATTGGTCTTCAGTTCTGGTATCCAAATTTGAGTACAAATTCGGCATTCAGGAACCCCAGTAACGAATAAAACGCCACAAACTAAAAGAGCTTACAGCTACGGGGATAGCGCCGGAATTACACCGGCTTCCCTTTTCATCATTTCGTTTTAGCGAAATGAACCGTAATCGGATACAAATATCTTATTAAAGAATTAGAAACAAAAAATAGATGTGCACACTCTTGTTGAAAAAATAAAAAAGCTGCTACACTGATAGCGTAGCAGCTTCGCAAAAATTATTTTTGATAATTAGAATTTGAAAGAGACCCCTAAGGCAAGAATATAAAAACTTCCAATACCCAATTCGGCAAAAGCCCCTATACCGGGATTAAAATAATATCTAACGCCGCCGTGTATCCCAAATCCAAGTCCGCTTCCTTTGGAACCGCTGAAAGTTGCGCCATTAGTAGAGCTGCTGCTATAACTTGTAATTACATACCCCAGGTCAGCGCCTGCATAAGGATCAATCTGATCAGTGGTTAAAAAATGATAAGAACCCCGAGCGCCAATTAAAATACCGGTGGCTTTATCTTTAAAGCTAACTGTGTTTCCGCCAGAAGTATACGTACCTGAATACGATGAACCGGAATAACCCAGTATCCCTCCTACGCTAATGTTATCTGTAACTCCGTGTTCATAACTGCCTACTAAACTTACGCCATTCGAATAACCTGACCCCCAGTAAGTGGCACCTAATCCGATACCTGCATTAATAACATTGCTTCCTTCCTGATATGCTTTTTGCGCAAATGTCAAAGATGATAATCCTATCAAGGCAACAAAAACTAATAATAACTTCTTCTTCATAATTGATATTTTAAGGTAAATGTGTGGAGCAAAAATAGGCAAAAATAGCACCGAAGTTTTACTATTTAACAAAAAAAAATAAACGGAAGAAAAAGTTCTATTTAATGAACTTAATAATTATTCCGCCAAAATAATTTCTTCCTGCGGCTGCATTATAATATCTGCCGGCAGCAGCGTTGATATCATTTCCTAAACTGTATTTAGTATCGGCAAGATTATCTCCACCAATAAAAATTTCTGCATTTATTTTTTTTGCGTGAATTTTCTTATATCCCAACCTCGCTCCAATCAAATTAAAAGCACTGGCACGGCCGGTATTTGCATCATTCAATGCGATGGATGAAGTATAATTATATGTTGCGTTGAGATAAATTCCCATTTTCGAAATAATGTCAAAGCCTGCTATTACCGTGTGCGGGGCAACGCCGGGCATTTCATTATTGGAAAAATCAGATGTCACTTGCTTGAAACTGCCGTAATGAAAATCGTGCCAGGCATAACTCACAAATACTTTTGCATTGCTGATAAATTGTTTTGCGTTATCAGCAAGTTCATAAGAAACATAGGATTCAACTCCATTTTGTTTTGTGGAACCCGCGTTCACATAATAATACACGCCATTGGTATCAATACGCTGAACAATGGTGTTGTGCAGATGAAATAAAAAACCACTGATGTCGAAATACAATTTATCATGAAGCAAGCTTCCACGCAGTCCGATTTCATAATCCATTCCATCTTCCGGCTGAAGATTTGTCCCCAATAGTCCGTCTGAGCGAAGTAGTTCAGAAGAAGTCGGCGTTGAAAATCCGCGGGAAATATTTGCATAGACAGAAACTGTGCCGCTGAGTTTTTTTAACACCCCAAGATGTGGCGGAAATTTATTTTCAAAGGTTCGTGCTTGTGTTGTTGCATTTGAAGATGGCCGCGTAAACAAATTAATAAATTGAAGAGAAGATTTATTCAAGCTGCCGCCGGCAGTAATGATCCATCCATGATTAAATTCCAGGTCCAACTGAACAAAAACCGAGTATTGCCATAAATTAATATTTTCATCTGTTTCCAGGGAATCCGCAACGCCGGCATTATTACCATAATCTCTTGTATTGAAAAATCCTTTCTGTGCCTCGGCTCCAAGATTTAATTGCAATCGTGTCTGATCAATTTGTTTTTTAAATTGGAAAACACTCCTACCGCCAAAATGCGGTTCTTTCCTCAATTCATAAACGCGCAAACCGGGATTTATGAAATCGGTGTAAGATCCATACACAGCAGTTACATTTTGCCAGTTATCATTAAAATGATATTCATTACTAAAGCCGCCAATAAACGTTTTTTGAAAGATTGCTGCCTGTGCCCGAATAGCCCCCGGTCTTGCCTGCCTTGCGTTGGAATCGTACTGCGCTTTGGTTAATGCGCCAGGGGTTTGATAATACAGATCGCCATAGAACATGAAAGCATGTAGGGTTTGTTGATCCGACAGTTTTAACCCGGTTTCCCAGGAAAGAACATCTCGCCGCATTTGGGTTTGTTGCCGATAACCATTACTGGTCTGGTGAGAATAATTAAAAATATTCTCATGATCGCTATCGCCCAGTCTGAGGTTTGCATTGATATTATTAGTAGCAAAACTGCCCGCTGAATAATCAACACTGGCACCGCTTTGCCAGGCAACTGGCAATGTGTGGATGAGCATTGCCCCGCCAATATTTGCACCATATAGACTCCCAGCCGGACCTTTAATAATTTCAGCAGATTGGAAATTATAAAAACTCAATTGATTAAGATAGGTATTGCCACTCGGATCAGTTAAAGGCACATCATCAAGATAGATCTTTACGTCACGCACGCCAAAAGGAGAACGTAATGAACTTCCTCGGATATTTAAACGATAACTTCCCGGTGAACGTTCTTCCATACTCACTCCCGGAGTAATATTGAGCGCAGGCAAAATACTCATGTTGCTAAAACGATTTAATTGCGCCTGACCTGTAAATGAAACCGGCGCCGCAACGTCGATCAACCTGCGATTTTGCTCATAGGCTTTTATCACGATCTCGCTTAATGTTTTTGCATCGGATGAATCCTGTTCAGAAAATGAATTGGAAGTTTGAGAGAATAATGAAACTGAATAAAACATTAATGCAGTAAACGTAATGGTTCGTTTCATCATTTTAGTTTGGGTTTACCGCCTAAAGTTAGTACAGAATAATTCGTTATCTTGACCGACATTAAAAAAACAACTGCACCCCACCTTAGAATTTATGAATAAACAGAACAAACTGAACCTTTTCGACCTAACGATGATTGTGATAGGATTGGTGATCGGATTGGGAATTTTCAGAACTTCCAAAGATGCAGCAGAGGCCGCGCTGACACCTTCTGTTTTCTTTGCAGCCTGGATCTTTGGAGGATTGATCGCTTTTTGCGGCGCGCTGACCTATGCTGAAATCGGAAGTCGTTACCCGATCACCGGCGGCTATTATAAAATATTTTCCTACGCTTATCATCCCTCTATAGCGTTTGCTATTAATTGTATCATTCTTATTTCAAATGCAGCCTCGCTTTCAGGAGTGGCATTGATAGGCAGCGAATATATTTCACAAATTGTTTTTGCGAGCGAGCCCTCCTCTTTTGTAAAATCGTTGATTGCCATGAGCGCCATTGTCGCATTTTATGGAGTAAATATGATGGGGCTTCGCATCAGTTCAAGAGTATTGAACATATTAATGCTAATTAAGGTAGGCATGCTGGTAATAATCATTTCGGCATTATTCTTTCCTCAATTATATCATCCGGCAACACATAACGATACAATACATAATGCAAGCCTATGGGCAATTGTATTGTCATTTGGCATTGCGCTCAAAGCCACCTCATTCACATATGGAGGCTATCAGCAAACAATAAATTTTGGTGAAGAGATCGAGAATCCTAAAAAAAATATTCCGCGCGGAGTATTTATTGGGATCTTAATAATCATCGCTCTTTATCTATGCGTCAGTTATTCTTACTATAAAATAATTGGTTTTGAAGAATTGAAAGACGCAAAAGGTATAGCGTCTATTGTTGCCGAAAAGATGTTTGGACAAACCGGGAGAAATGTGGCCTCCATTTTATTATTCATTGCAGTACTGGCTTATGTGAATGTAATATTACTGAGTAACCCGCGGGTAATGTATGCCATGAGTGAAGATGGAATTCTTCCGCGGGCATTTAAGAAAAAGGATGAAAAAAAAGACGTTCTTACCGTTAGCTTAACTGTTTTTGCCATCGTATGTGTGGTCGTTTTGTTTTTTGCAGACACCTTTGATAAGATATTGAGTTTTTCGATCTTTCTGGATTCCATTGGCATGGCCACATCGGCTGCCACAATATTTGTGCTTCGCAAAAAAACCAAACATCTTAATAATACCGGAATCTATTCCATGAAATTTTACCCCTTGCTGCCAATCGTATTTGTAATCACTTATATTTTCGTAGGAACTATCATTGCCATCACTTTCCCACAATATGCGATCATTGGCTTTTGTGTCTTTATTGTTTTCCTCATTTTGTATTTCATCATCAAAAAAATCAGCAGCGGCAAAATTGAGCAGAAATAATATGTTTTTTTAATGTGGGTGAATGCCAAAGAAAATTTATTCTCTTTTTAACCTTTCTTTTTGCTGGCCAATGACGTATGATTGATTATTTTAGCGAAATTTTTTACCAAAACCGATTATCATAAAATCTGTGGTGGTTGCAGACAAGTTTATAAATTTGAGCATTGACCATGAAAAAACTTTCCTTTTTACTAATAAGCTGCTTGTTGGTTCTTTCAATTTCAGCACAGGACAAATGGGATCTGAAACGTTGCGTTGAATACGCCGTAAGTAATAATATATCCATTAAGCAGGCCGATGTGCAGGCAAGATTAGCTGAACTCACTTTTAAACAATACCAATTATCACAAATTCCAACACTTGCCTTTGGTGGAAATCTTGGGTACAGTTCCGGGCAGAGCCAGGATCCGGTAAACTTTACATTGATCACATCGGGGCTTTGGTCTAACCAATATTTCATTCAATCCGGAGTGAATATTTTTAACTTTAATAGCCTTAGAAATAATATCCAGGGAAGCAAATTGGCGATGCAAGCAGCCGACGCAGCCACTGACAAATTAAAAAACGATGTTTCATTAAATGTTGCAAATGCTTATTTACAGGCACTTTTAGCCGTTCAAACAGCCAATGCGGCGC
Organism: Chitinophagales bacterium; assembly: GCA_021323755.1. Lineage (GTDB taxonomy): Bacteria > Bacteroidota > Bacteroidia > Chitinophagales > Chitinophagaceae > Puia. Next base: position 117,800 of record JAJPKJ010000036.1, read on the forward strand.
AATTGCAATTAAGGCTTTCGCAATCACAATTGGACATTACCCGAAAACAGGTCAATGCGGGGACCTTGCCGGAACTGAATGCTGCAGAAATAGAAGCCCAGGTAGCACAGGACAGTTCAACTTTTGTAACAGCAAAGTCAAATTCCATACAAGCCGTATTAACATTAAAGGGCTATATGAGTCTGGATGCAGCAGTTGCCTTTGATATCGCAACTCCGCCGATTGAACAAATCCCGATAGAAAATATAGCTGACCTGCAGCCTGAAGTAGTTTATGTTCTTGCTTTGCAAAATCAGCCATTGCAAAAAGAAGATGCACTCAATATTATTGCTTCCGAAAAATATGTAGCATCGAACAAAGCTGCCATGCTTCCTACCCTTTCATTATTCGGACAATTCTATACAACCTTTACCAATCAATCTTTCACTTATTCAAAGCAAGCGCCCGTCACGCTCTCACAATTTTCAGGTATCGTGAAAAACACCGGTGATTCCGTTTTTTTGTCATATCCATACCAGGGAATTAATAGCACAAAAACTCCTTATTTCACCCAGCTAAACCAAAACTTTAGACAATCGGTCGGTATTAGTTTGAATATTCCCATCTTAAACGGAGGTACTTTGCGCACCAATTATCGTCGCGCCCAGCTCAATTTGAGGAATTACCAGTTACAGCAGCAATCCGATAACCTTACACTGAAACAAAATATTTACCAGGCTTATGCACTGGCAATAGCTGCGATGCAGAAATTCGAATCTCAGAAAATAACATTGGAAGCTACAAAAAAGAGTTTCGACTTTGCGCAGAAAAGATATAATGTAGGATTACTGAACACCATCGATCTGCTGACCAATCAAAATAATTATTTTAAAGCGAAGCTTGATTTGCTTTCGGATCAGTTTGATTTTGTTTTTAAAATGAAAGTGCTTGAGTTTTATAAAGGCATGGGAATTAAATTATAAAAAGAATAACCTTAAAATATCATGAGCAAAAAATTACTTTGGATCATTATTAGCCTGGTAGTAATGATCATTTTGTTGGTCGTTTTAAAAAAAGCCGGCGTTTTCGGAAAAGATGAAGGGATCAAAGTTTCTTCGGAAAAAGTGATAAAAAGAAACATCACCGAAATTGTTACGGCAAGCGGAAAGATATATCCCGAAGTGGAAGTGAAAATAAGTCCGGATATTTCCGGGGAGATCGTAGAATTAACTGTACAGGAAGGTGACAGTGTTCATAAAGGGGAAGAGTTGGCAAAAATATATGCTGATATTTATACAACGCAGCGCGATCAGGCTGCGGCACAGCTAAATCAGCAACAAGCCGTGGCTTCCAATAGCAGCGCGCAATTGCCTGGATTGAAAGCCGCAATGGATCAGGCTCAAAAAAACTACGACCGTGAAAAGCAATTATTGAGCGACAAAGTAATCTCACAATCAGAATTTGATCAGGCAGAAAGCACCCTGTTATCTGCACAAGCAAACTATAATGCGGCTCAACAAAGCATTATTGGTAATCAGGCTGGTGCGGCTAGTGCAAGAGCAAATCTGTCAATCGCAGCAAAAAATCTTAGTCGTACGACTGTTTATTCGCCCATAACGGGAGTAATCTCATTATTGAGTGTAAAAAAAGGTGAGCGTGTTGTGGGTAATTCAATGATGGCGGGAACAGAAATGATGCGCGTAGCAGATATGAACAAAATAGAAGCAATAGTTGATGTTGGAGAAAATGATATTCCTAAAGTACATTTGGGCGATTCAGCGAACATTGAAATTGATGCGTATAATAATAGAAAATTCAGAGGTGTGGTTACCCAAATTGCCAGCAGCGTTGCCAGTGCGGGCAGTACATCCAGTTCATCCGTATCAACCAATGATGTCACGAATTATAAGGTTCATATACGGCTTTCCCCCGAATCCTATAAGGATTTGGTTAATAGAAAAATTCCGAAAAACCTCCCATTCAGACCGGGGATGAGCGCAAGCGCTGATATTCAAACCAACACACACAGTAATGTTCTATCAGTTCCGATCAACTCCGTCACCACAAGAGAAAAAAACAGTGACAGCACAGCTGCACAAAAGAAAAATACAAAGAGCGACGACCAGGCAAACAACGGTAATAACGGTAATAACGGTGATAATGCCCCCAAAACCACTTCTTCAGCAGATCTTGATGAAGTTGTATTTGTTTTAAAAACGGATGGGACTGTAAAAAAAGTGAAAGTAAAAACAGACATACAGGATATAAATTACATCGAAATAACAGATGGTTTGAAAGAAGGCGATGAGATCATTACCGGGCCTTATGGCACCATAAGCAAGATTTTGAAAGATGGTACAAAAGTGCAGGTTGTGGCAAAAGACAAATTGTTTGAGCAAAAAAATAACTAGTCTGTCAAATTAAGATTCAGTAAATACTTCCGGTAAAAAATATAATTTAGAGTTTGAAGAGTACCCCTTTTCAAACTTTTTTATTTCTATAAATATAATTTCACCAAATGAGATTTGCTATTCTTGGAAGCGGAAGCTGGGCAACAGCGTTAGCAAAAATTCTTACTGACAATAAAATTCATATCAATTGGTGGATAAGAAATGAAAACATTATCAGGCATTTTGAAAAGAGACATCATAATCCCAATTATATCAGTTCAGTTTATTTTAAAAAGAATTTACTTTCTCTCAGCAGTGATATCAATTCCGTGATCAATAATTCCGACCACATCATTTTTGCAATTCCTTCTGCATATATCATCAATACTTTAAAACCGTTGAAAAAAAATGTTCTTGCCAATAAAAAAATAATATCTGCAGTAAAAGGGATCCTGCCACAGAGCAATCAATTGCTTAATGAATTTCTGCACCAACAATTCAAAGTCTCACTCAATGATTATTTTACGATCATGGGACCTTGCCATGCAGAAGAAGTTGCTGATGAAAAACTCTCTTACCTCACTTTTTCGGGAATTGACGAAACCGTCAATCGCAAAATTGCGTCTCATTTTACAACACATTATTTGAATACGGTCATCAATAATGATATTTATGGCGTCCAGTTTGCTGCGGTGCTTAAAAATATTTATGCGTTAGGGGCCGGCATTGCACACGGGCTCGATTACGGCGATAATTTTTTAAGTGTTTTGATAGCAAACTGTGCAGACGAGATGGCCGGTTTTCTTCGTAAAGTTGGTATTCAGCACATTGAGGTCGGCGTGCATAATGAAGAAGATCCGGTATCGCATAAAAAGAGAGCAAACTATGCAGCATCTGTATATCTGGGCGATCTGTTAGTAACCTGTTATTCGCCTTACAGCAGGAACAGAACTTTTGGAAACATGATCGGCAAAGGATACACGGTCAATGCAGCTCAGCTTGAATTGAATATGGTTGCTGAAGGTTATAATGCCAGCAAGTGCATTTACAACATTAACAAAAAAATAAAAGCAGAAATGCCAATAGCTGAAACCATTTATAAAATTTTGTGGAAGAATATTAAATCTGCAAAAGGTTTTAAACAAATTGAAGAAATACTGGTCTGATATTTTGAAACAATAACGTGAATCATGATGCCGCTCTCATTTCAAGGATTTGGTTTTACAGCAATAATGCTGATGTTGGCGGTTCTTACCATTAACCAGGCAATTCGATCGCTCAGGAATTATTTTCACAACAATAAGCACCAAAAAAATTATTGATCTTTTGGGTCTTCAAAAAAAAGATCAGCCGCAATTCCATCCGCAAATAATTTTCCTTCATCAGTCAATATCATTTTTGAATCCTGAATGATCAATAATGATTTTTTACTCCAATCGTTGGCAGATCCCTGCAAAATACGGCTTCGGTTTTCACCAAATTCTTCTTTGACATAATGCAAATCGCATCCTTCAACCGTTCGCAACGACGTCATAATATATTCGTTAAGTTTTTGAATCGGCGATAATGCTTCTTTTTCAAAATTCAATTCATTTTTTTGCAAAGATTGAATGTATTGCATATTGTTGGCAACATTCCATTGCCGTGAGTTTCCATTAAATGAATGAGCCGAAGGGCCTAATCCCAAATATTTTTTGCCTTGCCAGTATGAAGAATTGTGTTTGCTTCTAAAGCCTGATTTCGCAAAATTTGATATTTCATAATGCTCGTAACCAGCAGTCCTCAGCCAATCCATTAATAGCAAAAATTGTCGTGCCTGATCTGATTGATCAATAGCCTCTGTCCTTTTTTCTTTTATCATCTTTGCAAGCGTCGTTTTCGGTTCAACGGTTAATGCATAGCAGGAAAGATGAGGAATATTTAATTCAGTTGCCCGGTCAATATTCCTTTTCCAGTTTGCCTCACTCAGTGTCGGTGTTCCATAAATAAGATCAATGGTAATATTTTCAATGCCTTCGTCAGCGATGGCATGAATACTATTGATCGCCTCTGTGGAATTATGGGCCCGATTCATCCATTGCAAGTCCTCGTCAAAAAAAGATTGAATACCGATACTGAACCTGTTTATTTCAGATAATTTCCATTGTTTGACTTTTCCCGTGTTGATATCATCGGGATTTGCTTCCAGTGTTATTTCCACATCTTCCTTTATGGTAAATGTTTGGTGCAGCGTTGAGATTATTCTATTTATATCATCAAATGTTAATAAAGATGGTGTTCCGCCGCCAAAATAGATGGTTTCTATAAGTTCGTGTTGCAAATATTCCTGTTGAAGTTTTATTTCTTTCAATAAAGCAGAAACAAAATCGTTTTTGTATTTCAAAGAGGTGGAAAAATGAAAATTACAATAATGGCATGCCTGTTTGCAAAACGGTATATGAAGATAAATGCCTGCCATGCGGTTGAATTGTTTTAGCGAATATAACAAGCTAATGTGCTTAATGACAAAATTTAAACCATACTGTTTTTTGTGTGCGATAATACTATTGAGTTATGGAAAAGGTTTTTCCCAATATAAATTGCAAGTAAAATCCGTAGACAAGGACTCTTCGTTTTTCGATAAAAATCTGCCGTTACAAACTTTATTCAAGAGCAAATCCGTTTGCCTGGAATATATTTATGAGCTACCCACACTATTGCAATCAAAAGGTTTTATTAATGCATCCATTGACAGCATGAAGGTTGATTCAGCAAAAGCAATGGTTCAATTGTATGTCGGCAATAGCTTTAAATGGGCTTATATAGATACCAAATATATTGACAAAGCAGTTTTAGAAGCAGTAGCCTGGAATGAAAAGAATTTCGCGGGAAAGCCTATCAATTTTGAACAATTACAGCATGTTGAGCAAAACATGCTGGATTATATGGAGAACAACGGTTACCCATTTGCCAAGATAGAATTAGACAGTGTTAATTTGAATAACGATGACCTAAAAGCAAACTTAAAAATTGAAAAAGGTCCATTATACAAGATCGATAGCATTCGCGTGTATGGATCGGCAAAAATATCTGCCGATTTTTTACAGCATTACCTGAATATTCCCAATGGCGGCATTTATAAGAAAGAAAAGCTTCAGCAAATCAGCAAGAAATTATTAGAGTTGCCATACGTGCAGGAACAACAACCATGGAATCTTACATTACTGGGAACCGGATGCGTAATAAACGTTTATCTTAAACCTAAAAAAAGCAGCCAGATAGATGCTCTTGTTGGTTTTATGCCGAGCAATAATGCGTTAACCTCGAACAAGATATTGATCACGGGTCAGGCGACCATCAGTTTACAAAATGCGCTGGGGAATGGAGAAGGGATCGGACTTAACTGGGAGCAGATTCAGCAAAGTTCCCCCCGGTTGAATCTATCTTTCAAACAGCCCTATTTGTTTAATTCGCCATTTGGCGTAAATACCTCTTTTGATCTTTTCAAAAAAGATTCTTCCTACATAAATATCAATCTGTTATTAGGCTTGCAATATGCTGCCTCTGCAACTCAAACCAGCAGCATTTTCATCCAAAGTTTCATTTCCAATTTACTTACAATAGACAGCGCGCAGATAATAGCCACCCATCAATTACCAAACCAAGCAGATGTAAGCTCAGTGAATATCGGGCTTAGTTATGAATTCAATAACACCAATTACCGGTTTAACCCGCAGAGAGGCAATGAATTTTCTTTTACCGGTTCAACCGGCATAAAAAAAATAAAAAAGAATGCGACGATTGTTAAGCTTATAGATCCTCTGGATTCAGGTTTTTCATTCAACGCGTTATATGATACCATAAAGCTAAGTTCATACCAATTTAAATTGCAAAGTTCGGGTGCACATTATTTTCCGCTTGGGCATGCGACAACACTTAAACTCGGCTACAATGCCGGTTTATTCCAAAGTCCGAATAATTTTTTAAATGAACTTTTTCAAATCGGAGGTTATAAATTATTACGCGGTTTTGATGAAGAAAGCATTTATGCATCGAAATATGCAGTGGGCACTGTAGAATATCGTTACCTTATCGGGCAAAATTCTTTTCTGTTTTCTTTTGTTGATTATGGATGGGCCAATAATAATTTGTCTGGATATAATTTAAACAGCATTTATTTAGGAATTGGGCTCGGGCTTGCATTTGAAACGAAAGCCGGCATTTTTAATCTCTCCTATGCGATCGGAAAACAAGATGGCAGCAGTTTAAATTTCAGGCAGGCGAAAATTCATTTGGGTTATGCAACTTTTTTTTAGAAGTTCTTTATAATAAAACGATTGTTGAATTAAACTACTATAATATTTTTGTAACGCAACTACAAACCGTGATTAAATTCTTCCTCTCCTTTTTTACTGCGATCTTTTTTACAACCGGCCTGGTTGCGCAAACCAGTAATGATTCAACCAAAAAAGACTCTCCGGTTGAAACTAAACTCGCACCCATCCGGGATTCAACGAACAATACAAAAGACAGTACCATAATAAAACCGGATTCTTCAACTTTCCCAAATAAGGGATCAGAGTTCCCAGACGAGATTGTCTTATTCAAGAAAGTATTATCAATGAATGCTTATTTTAATTTTTTAGGGAAAAGACAAGTCCAGTTATCTCAGGAGCACAATTCATCATCAACAGATTATTTATTCTATTTGCTGGTAAGCATCCTGCTTTATTTTGGACTGATACGTGTGTTCTTTGAAAAATACATGAACAACCTTTTTCAACTTTTCTTCCGGATTTCCATGCGCCAGCAACAGATACGGGAACAACTCTTGCAAACGCCATTGCCTTCACTATTGTTAAACGTATTGTTTGTCATTTCAGGCGGATTATATGGCTGTTTTCTCATTGAATATTATCGGATGACCGATCAATTTAATTTTCCTTCATTATTGGCTTATTGTTGCGGAAGTCTGTTCTTACTGTACCTGGTAAAATTTGCCTTGCTCAAATGCTGCGGCTGGATATTCAATATAAAAAAGGCAGCGGATGCCTATATTTTTGTTGTTTTCCTGATTAATAAAATGCTGGGCATATTACTGATCCCCTTCCTCATTATAATGGCCTTTGCGAATAATAATGATGTTGACCAGATCATCATTACCATTTCTTTTATCCTTTTGATCATATTATTCATTTATCGCTTTAGTGCAGGTTACAGGCAAGTAAGAACAGAAATAAAAATAAGTATATTCCATTTTTTTATCTACCTTTGCGCCTTCGAAATAACGCCGCTTATATTGATTTATAAGTTGTTCTTGTCGAATTTGGAAAAAGCTTTTTAACTTTGCAAAATCTTATAGCTAATTCACATGATTAAAAACGGTGAAAAAAACGCTGGCAATTTATCGTCCGCTAAACTCATCAAGAAAATTTTAATCACCCAACCCAGGCCGGAAACTGATAAGTCTCCATATTTTGAATTGACCAGGAAATATGAGGTTGAATTGGCGTTTCATCCCTTCATTCGTCTTGAGCCTGTTGCCGCAAAAGACTTTCGTAAGCAAAAAATAGATATTCTTAATTACACGGCAATCATTTTTACCAGCCGTCATGCAATTGATCATTTTTTCAGGATCTGTGAGGAAATGAAGATAAATGTATCTCAGGACACGAAGTATTTTTGCATCACCGAGGCGGTAGCATTATATCTCCAAAAGTTTATTTTATATAGGAAAAGAAAAGTATTTTATGGTGCTGACGGCACCAATAAAAGCATGTTTGATGTGATCAATAAACACAAAGAGAATGAAAAATTTCTTTATCCCGGGTCCGAAAATCAGCAGGATAATGAAATTGTGAGCTGGCTAAAAAATAATAACTGCGAGTTCGCAACTCCTTTCATGTATCGCTCCATCAGCAATGATATTAAAGAATTGATGCTGAAAAGTGAATATGACATCATTTGCTTCTTTACGCCAAGTGGGGTCAGGAGCCTTTTTGATAATTTCCCCAAGTTCAAACAAAACGGAACCAAGATCGGCGCTTTTGGAAATAATACCTCCAAAGCTGCAGAAGATGCCGGATTAACATTGGATATTAAAGCTCCCTTACCACAGGCGCCATCAATGGTTTCTGCATTGGAAAAATATTTGTCTGCAACTATAAAAAAGAAATAGTTTCTACTACATAAAATCTAAAAGGCAACTTCATCGTTGCCTTTTTAGTTTTAAAAAACTAAACCCATTTTTGCGATAGATCATTAATAACTTACAGACAAAAAAAGCAATGCCCGCTTTCAATAATCATCTAATCGACGAAACAAGTCCCTATCTCTTACAACACGCGCACAATCCTGTGGATTGGTATCCATGGAGCGATGAAGCATTGCAAAAAGCAAAATCAGAGAACAAACCCATTTTAGTAAGCATCGGATATGCAGCTTGTCATTGGTGTCATGTAATGGAACGCGAAAGTTTTGAGGATGAAGACATCGCCAAAATAATGAATGCTCATTTCATAAATATAAAAGTTGACAGAGAGGAACGCCCCGACCTCGATCATATTTATATGGATGCTGTACAAACCATCAGCGGAAACGGCGGATGGCCTTTGAATGTTTTTTTAACGCCGGATTGCAAACCATTTTATGGTGGCACGTATTATCCCCAAAAACGAGCCTTTAATCGTCCCTCCTGGAGGGAGATTTTGGAAAGTGTGATTGATGCATTTCAGAAAAAAAATGATGACTTGAAATTACAGGCAGAAAATCTTACTGCCCATATCATTCAATCGAATTCTTTCGGCATCCAAAATAGAGATCAACAAAATGAGTTTGAGCAAATATTTGATCCAACGCAAATGGATGAGATCTTTAATAACATTATGAAATCCGCCGATAGAACGGATGGCGGTTTTGGTATAGCACCCAAATTTCCCCAAACTTTCACCATCCAATTCCTGCTTCATTATTATTATCACACTGCAAACGAGTCTGCGTTAACACAGGCCTGTCTTAGTCTTGATAAAATGATAGCAGGAGGAATTTATGATCATCTCGGCGGGGGGTTTGCAAGATATTCTACAGATAATGAATGGCTTGCTCCTCATTTTGAAAAAATGCTTTATGATAATGCACTCCTCATCATCGTTATGAGTGAAGCTTACCAAATCACAAAAAAGGATATTTATGCCAACACTATAAAGCAGACAATGGAATTTATTAAGCGAGAATTGTTTTCTCCCCAACAAGGTTTTTATTCTTCCATTGATGCAGATAGTGAGGGAGAAGAAGGAAAATATTATGTATGGAGCAAGAAAGAAATTGATGAAATATTGCAGGAAGAAAGCCAATTATTCTGTTCCTATTATGGAGTGACAGAAAGAGGAAATTGGGAAAACAAAAATATTCTTCACACAAATATCAGCCTGGATGAATTTGCAGCAGGAACCAGGATCAATAAAAATGAATTGTTGCAGCGGCTGGGCGAGGCCCAAAAAAAATTATTGTCTGAAAGAAACAAAAGAGCAGCCCCATTACTCGATGATAAGATAATTCTAAGCTGGAATGCCTTAATGAACACCGCATGCAGCCACGCTTTTGCAGCTTTGGGAATCGAAGAGTATAAAGCACTCGCAATTAATAATATGAATTTCCTGCTTAAAAATTTTGAACAAAAAGGCTTGTTTTATTTCTCGCATTGCTTTAAGAATGACAGAACAAAATTTCCAGCCTTTTTGGATGATTATTCCTTTTTAATTGCTGCATTGATCAAACTCCAGGAAATATCTGGGGATACTTTTTACTTGATCAAAGCAAAGGAAATAACCTCATTTGTCATTGATCATTTTGAGGACGAAGAAACCGGCTTCTTTTTTTATACCCATCAGGATCAACAAGATATTATTTTGCGAAAAAAAGAAGTTTATGACGGAGCCATTCCATCGGGCAATTCCGTAATGGCATTAAATCTTCTATACCTATCGGTAATTTTCGACGAATCGGCTTGGAAAGAAAAGAGCATTCAATTATGTACCTCATTAGGTAAAGTAATCATTAAATACCCTACCTCATTCGGCGTCTGGGCAACTTTGATACAGTCAATTTCGTATGATATACCTGAAGTGGTAATAACCGGTGAAAAATTAAATTCCGTAAGAAAGGAATTTTTGAGTAATTTCATACCTTTCAAAGTCTACCAATCCGCAACCCAAAAAGATGAACAATTTCCCCTCCTTAAGGGCAAACCTGTTAAAGACCAACCGCTGCTTTTTTTGTGCAAAAGCTATAATTGCCAATCACCTGTAACTGAAACTGCTGAATTAATCCGAGTCCTGAAAAATGTGCAAAAATTTAACGAGTAGCAAAACAATAAAAAAGCCATAGGAATCGTTAAAATTAACTGTGTCTAAAGTTTTGACTTTTAAAAAATAAATTATAAAATTGTAATTAAGATGGCGCGAATGAAAAATCTTTGCCCAATACCCTTTAATATTATGAAAATGAAAAACCTTTATTTCCTGCTAATTCTCCCCGCAGCCTTTCTTGCAGTCAGTTGTAGCAAATCTGGTGGAAGTTCCGTAGGCAGAAGTTTTCCGGAAGACGGTCAGTTGCATGGTGTTGCGCCTGCAAGCAAGTACAATTTGTCAAAACCTCCGGGCATGGTCTATGTTCCCTCAGGGACTTTTCATATGGGACCCAGCGATGAGGACGTAAATTATGCGTTTACAGCACGAAATCGCCAAATTTCCATAAATGGGTTTTGGATGGATGCTACAGAAATCACCAATAATGAATATCGTCAGTTTGTAAATTGGGTAAGAGACTCAATTGCAGCCACTTTGATGAATTATGGGAAAGAAATTGACGGAAGATTTCAGGTTGATTGGAAAAAAGCAGAGATGATAAAATGGAGCGATAAAGCAACTATTGAAAAAATAGATCAAATTATTTTAACTCCCGATAACCGCATTTTTGGAAAAAAAGAGATCGATCCTTCAAAATTGAAGTTTCATTATGAGAGATTTGATCTAAAAGAAGCAGCAAAAAGAGAAAATGAAGGAAAACCCCGCTCAAAATTCATTGATTCCAGTAATGTGGCTGTTTATCCGGATACACTGGTATGGATCCGTGATTTCTCCTACTCTTACAATGAGCCAATGACCCAAAGATATTTTTCACACCCTGCTTTCGGAAACTATCCTGTTGTGGGGGTTAACTGGAATCAGGCAACCGCTTTTTGTGAGTGGAGAACGCTTATCCAAAATTCAGCGCTGGAAAGGCAAAGAAAAGCCACAGAATCAAAGTATCGTTTGCCAAGTGAAGCTGAATGGGAATATGCAGCGCGCGGCGGACGTTCACAATCAATGTTCCCTTGGGGTAACTATTATTTAAGAAATAAAAAAGGATGTTTATTAGCCAACTTCAAACCAGGTCGTGGAAACTATCCTGAAGATGGCGCATTTTATACTGCCCGTGCCGATGCATATTGGCCAAATGATTTTGGATTGTATTGCATGGCGGGTAATGTTGCAGAATGGACATCATCTGTATATTATGAAGGCGCTTATAACTTTGAACATGACATGAACCCGGATATTCGTTATAATGCCAAAGATTCTGATCCTCCTCGTATGAAACGTAAGGTTGTTCGCGGTGGTAGCTGGAAAGATGTTGGTTTTTACCTTCAGACAAGCACGCGTACTTACGAATATCAGGATACATCAAAATCGTACATTGGTTTCCGTTGTATAATTGATCTTCCACCAACATTAGCTTATCACAAGTAATTTTCTTAGAAATAACAAAATTTTTTTTCATAAAATTCGTTTTTGATTTTAAGTCTTGAATAAAAAATCAAAACGAATTTTATTTTCCGACAACCCTTTTAAACCTATTAAAAACAATTTAAACTTACAATTATGGCCGGTGTTTCTAAACAAACTGAAAAATTAGTTAACGTAATAGTCTGTATGGGCGCTGCAATAGTAATCTTTGGCGCATGGGAAAAGATCACGCACCAAAAACTAGCTAACTTCTTTCTTACTGCGGGCTTGATTACTGAAGCTCTGATCTTCACCGTTTATGCGTTCCTTCCGCCTCCCGGATCTGAAATGCATGCAATTGCTGAAGCATTACCTAAATTGGCAGGCAACTCCAGCGGAAATCCAGCTCTCGATAAATTTGACAAAATGTTACAGGAAGCAGAAATTACTCCTGCTAATCTTGGTCGTTTAAGCGAAGGATTCAAAAAATTCGGAACTACAGTTGACAAAATAAGCGATGTATCGGGCGCAGTCGCGGCAACCAGTGAATATGCAGCTAAGACAAAAGAAGCCACTGCCGCACTCGACAGCATGAAAGGTGCTTATCAGAATGCAACTACCACAATAGGACATTTTAACGCAGCTGCAGAAAGCACAAAACAATTCCACGAGCAGGTTCAGGTGTTAAATAAGAATTTAGGTTCTTTGAATGCTATTTATGAATTGGAATTGCAGGACACCAATAACCATTTAAAGGCAATGAACAGCTTTTATGGTAACCTGGTTCAGGCTTCACAAGCAATGCAGAGCAGTGTTGATGATGCGAAGAAAACACAGGAACAAATAGCTTTGTTGGCTAAAAACCTCGGCAGTCTTAACCATGTTTATGGTAACATGTTAACTGCAATGCAAGGAAGATAATAATTCATTAGTTGAACTATGAAACACCCGATTCTTTAAAATTAAACTACTAATCCAATGGCCTTACCAAAAGAGCCCCGGCAGAAGATGATAAACATGATGTATTTGGTGCTCACAGCATTGCTGGCGCTAAATGTATCTGCTGAAATATTAAACGCTTTTAAAGTAGTTAACAATAGCATCAAAAACTCTAATGATGTTTTAACTACAGAAAATAATAATATCTATACTTCATTAAAAGCAAAACAAAGTACTGCAGAAACAAGGGATAAAGCAGCCGTTTGGGCCCCAAAAGCATACGCAGTCGAACAGTTATCCAAAGATGTATACGATACCATCGAAGCTTATAAAACCAGACTCTTACGTGAATCCGGATATGATTTGGCAAAAGGTGACACAACCTCCTACAAACCCGATGATCTTGATGCTGCAACAAGAATTTTTGATGAAGAAGGGGAAGGTCCTAAGCTGTATAATATGCTGGTAAATTATAAACAAAAGATCCTTCAGGATCCAGCTATCGCTAAAGAATTTGACGGAAAGCTGCCTCTTGATTTATCAGTTCCTCCCTCTCAGGAAGGAATTACTCCAAGCGGAGATATTTCAAGAAACTGGACAGTGAATTATTTCAACATGACTCCTACCGTAGCGGCCGTAACCATTCTAAGCAAATTCCAAAATGACATTAAAAACTCAGAAAATAATATCATCACTTATTGTCACGATCAGATTGGCGCTGTTGAAGTGCGTTTTGACAAAACAGGTGTTATTGCCGGAGCAAATGCTACTTACTTAATGCCTGGCGATAAGCTTTCCGTTTATGCAGGCGTTGGCGCATTTAGTTCTGCTGCGCATCCTACGATCACCATTAATGGGCAGCCAGTTGATGTTGATAAAGATGGTAAAGCAACAAAAGATATTACCGTTGGTGGTGGCGGAACACAGACCATCAGAGTAGGTGGTTCATATAAGGATCAGGATGGAAAAACAATTCCAATCAATGAAGAAATTAAATACACCGTCGGTGTTCCTTCTGGTGTTGCAATTTCTGCAGACAAGATGAATGTACTTTATATTATGGGAGATCAGCCGAATCCATTAACAATCAGTGGCGGATCCGGAAGTGAAAAAATTCAGGCAACCCTTACGGGGGGAACCTTAAAACACATTCAGGGTTCTTCATGGGAGGCTTACCCGAAAACTCCCGGAGAACAAACCATCAATGTTACAATTGATGGAAAAGCAACCGCTAAAAAATTCCGTGTAAAATATTTGCCTGATCCGATTGCCTTTGTTGGTACTCACAAGAACGGAACAATGTCCGCTGCTGAGTTCAAAGCCAATGCGGGTTTGATCACTCACCTTGATAATGCCGAGTTTGAAGCCGCATTCAGAGTTATAAGTTATAAATTGAGTGCTGTGGGTGGAGCTTTTTCTATATACACGCAATCAAGTAATGACGGAACTCGTTGGACGGGAAAAGCTGCTGAGATCGTTAACAGGGTCACACCAGGTACGAAAGTATTTTTTGATGAGATCACCGTTATCGGTCCAGATGGAAGGCAAAGGGAAATTCAACCGATATCTTTTACTTTAAGATAAGAGAATATTGATAGATCAATGCTTTTGCGAATCATTAATAAGTAAATTCTTTTGAAATGAAAAAATGTGTTATCAGATTAAGCTTGTTTGCAATTGTAATTGCTTTAGCTGCAGGAACCGTAAATGCGCAAACAACAACGCGCAAGAAGAAAAAAAGAACCACAACAGCTAAAAAAACTACAAATAAAAACAATGCTAATACTGCGGCAGTTACTCCTGCGCAAGACACAACAAAAAAAGTTGTTGAGATGGAAGCAGATATCAAACTGGATACTCCGCTTAAATCTTTGCGCAATGATGCAGTAATAGAACGAAATCTTATTAAAGATCGCACTCCGCTTAATTATCAATATATCCGTGAAGATGATGCGGTATACCGCCAGCGTGTGTGGAGAGAAATTGACGTACACGAAAAAATGAATCTGCCTTTTGCTTATGGAGCTATAGAGGATAATGGCAGCCAGCGTTTCATTAATATCTTATTAAATGGCATCAGAAGCGGTGAGATAACAGCATTTGATCCAATTGATGACAGATTTACAACGCCCTACACCTTCAAGCAAATTGCAACCAGCCTTGTTGGAAAGCCCCATACCATTCAGGTTCCAAATTTAGTACAAGACCCCGATGGTTCTAAAGGCATAATGAAGGACACTACCATTTCTGAATTATTTAACCCTGAATCAATAGAAAGATATTGGATCAAAGAAGAATGGGTATTTGACAAACAAACCTCAAGGATGTATGCCAGAATACTTGGTATCGCTCCTTTAAAAACAATTACCAATAGTGACGGAACTTTTCGTGATGTAGCTCCGGTATTCTGGGTTTATTATCCTGATCTCAGAGCAATGCTTGCAAAATATGAAGCATATAATGGAAAAAATTATGGAGCAAGAATGAGCTGGGAAGAATTATTTGAAAGCAGAATGTTTGCAAGTCGTATTATCAAATCAACAATTGATAATCCTGGCGATAAATACATAAAAGAATATGTAAAGGATCCTATTCTTGCTCTGCTTGAAGGAGATAATATCAAAGAAAAAATATTCAATTACGAACAGGATCTCTGGTCTTATTAATAATCAGCATAAAATTTGTTCACAAAAGGTATCGTAGATTTACGATACCTTTTTTATTTATGTGAACATTTGCAAAAAAATTTTGCACATAATCAAAAAAAATTAAGTTGATCAAAAGCATTTATTGGTAAATAGAATTGTTTTATTATTTTTACCACGGTTTTTCATAGGATATTGGATTTTAAAAACGGGGCTGGATTTTCATCCGGGCCCCTTTTTATTTTACAGCCTGCCTGGAATGATAAAAGCCCCGCTGGTGGCGGAGCTTCGTAGTATGAAAAAGAAATAGTTCTTTGGATAGTTATTTATTTGGTTGCGGGGTGTATCGTAAATATGGCTTAATAATTTTCACCCCTTTAGGAAATTTTTTCTGCGCATCTTCTGTTGAAACTGCAGGAACAACGATTACATCTTCTCCTTCTTTCCAGTCTGCCGGTGTTGCTACAGAATAATTGGCCGTTAATTGTAATGAATCTATAACACGCAAAACTTCATGAAAATTTCTTCCTGTTGATGCAGGATAAGTCAATGTAAGCTTCACTTTTTTATCTGGACCGATCACAAATAAAGAACGCACCGTGAAAGTCTCTGAAGCATTTGGATGGATCATATTGTACAAATTAGCAACTGTTCTTTCCGGATCAGCGATTATCGGAAAATTCACATTTACGTTTTGCGTTTCATTTATATCCTTAACCCAACCAAGATGTTTATCCAGAGGATCAACACTGACAGCCAGCACTTTCACATTACGCTTGGCGAACTCTTCCTGTAATAATGCTGTTTTTCCCAGCTCGGTAGTGCAAACTGGTGTATAATCTGCGGGGTGAGAAAATAAAATACCCCAACCATTACCTAGATATTCGTAGAAATCAATATCCCCGGCTGTCGTTTTAGCCTGGAAATTAGGCGCTATGTCTCCTAAACGTAAACTCATAAATATATTTTTTTAAAGTTAAAAAACAGTTTTTAAAAATAGGGCTACAAAGATATTCATTCCCTACCAATATTATAGACTAAATTAAAAAAAACTATATACAAGCAGCTTTCGAGATGGAATCTTTACCAAACCGGTTCTTTACCTCGTCGATCGTTTTATATAAAGCATTCTTTTTCTCGGTGTCATCAAATAAGTCTGCCTGAACAGCCTCATCGGTCAAATGGCTGAGTCTTACACCAACCAGGCGAACGGGCTTTTTGCCTTTATATAATTGTCTGAATAGTTCTTTTGCTTTACTGATGAGTCTATCATCATAAAAAGTGTGATCGATCGTAGTTTGTTTCGAAGTCGTTTCAAAATCAGAATATCGGATCTTAACAGAAATACAGCCAGCAATCATATTATCCTGCCTCAGTTCATACGCGATCTTCTCTGTCATGCGGATAATTTCAGATAACAAAAAAGAGGTGTCGGTTAGATTTTCAAAAAAAGTATTCTCGGTTGAAATAGATTTTGACTGGCGGGAATGAACTACCTGCCGGGCATGTATACCATTTGACTTATTCCATAAATCAAGGCCGTACTTACCAAAATATTTTTCTAATAATTTAACCGGCTGATCGCTGAGATCCTTAATTGTATTGATTCCGATCTCGTACATGGCTTTGCAGGTGTGTTTGCCAACACCGGGAATCTTTGCAACGTTCAATGGTGCCAGAAATTCTTTTTCAGAGCCATATGGAACATATAGATAGCCATTGGGTTTAGCTTCATCCGTTGCGATCTTTGCAACCAGCTTACTCGAAGCCATTCCAAATGAAATAGGAAGATTTGTTTTTGCAATAATTTCTTCCCGCAAATTTATTGTCCACTGATAAGGATCAAAGAACCTATCCATGCCCGTTAGATCAATATAAAATTCATCTACGGACGCTTTCTCGAATAAAGGAGCTTTCTCGGCAATGATATCCGTAACCCATTTTGAATATTTCCCGTAGTCATGGTAGGAGCCATTGACCACGATCGCATGAGGACACAAGCGCATCGCCGTTTTCATGGGCATAGCAGAATGAACCCCATATTTTCTTGCTTCATAACTGCATGCAGACACTACTCCCCGCTCATTATGCCCGCCAACAATCAAGGCTTTGCCTTTTAGTGAAGGGTTATTCAAGCACTCTACGGACACAAAAAAAGCATCCAGATCAAAATGCGCAATTATTCTTTGTTTATTATCTGCCATAAAATATTCATTATAAATATACTAATTTTTTTAGTACAAAAATTCCAGGATAACTTAAAAAAATCTATTTTTAATATTATGGAATGGTTAACGACAGGCATATCGCAATTAAAGGACCTGATTTCTTTTCTTCATAAAAAGTCGAAGACCAATGATGTACTGAAAAAGCATATCATTATTGAATTGCGGGACAACCTGAACGTTTTCAGGAACGCTTTTATCAATGATGTTCCCTACGATAATCTGGTTGAACTTTTGCAAAACAACGCTTACCAGGATGCCATTAAGAATAGTTTTTCATTTAGGAAATTGAGAAATGGCGCAATTGAAGCAAGACATGTATTTGAAGAAAGGAATAAAAGATACATTGGCTGGACAGTAGAAAAACTAGCCGATAAAATTGACGAGAAAATCGTTGAATTGAAAAATATAAAGAAATTAAATGGAGGCTCTTTCAAGAATATTAAGAACGATATTCCACAGATGGTCAGTAATCTTTATTATCGAATGAAGTTAATGGCAGATTTTATCAAATCCGGCTCTCATTGATAAATATCAAGCAATCCATCCGGAAGGACGACATGGACCTGTTTATTTTTTTTATCAATTTTTTTTAGGGTTTCATCGTGCAGGGGAATCAGCGCTTCATTATTTTTGATAAAAATCTTACACAACAACTGGTGTGGAAGTTCAATCACTTCCACGATCTCTCCCAGATCAACTCCTTCATCCAGCAAATGAAATCCCACAAAAGAGGCCGGCGCCGTTGAATGCACATATTTATGAAAATCAGCATCGGTGATCCACACTTCTTTTTTCAGGATCTTTTCTGCTATTTCTTTTGAATCAATTCCTTCTAATTTAATATATACCTCATTTTCACTCTTGATTTTTATCTGTTGAATGAAATAGGGAAACATCGCATCTTCCTTATTACTCAAAAAAATAGTTTCTAACCCCTTAAGGGAAGTTTTCTTCCCAAAATGATGTTGTAAAACGACATCGCCTTTAAATCCATAAACGGCGACCAATTTTCCTATGTTCCTGTATTCGTTCATTCAATAATAAAAATCCCGATGAATGGCTTCACCGGGATTATCAGTTCATTTGATCAGTTTAAAAAATTATTCTGCTCCAACCTCTCCATCTTCTTTCTTTTCAACGCGTCTCACAGGAGGCTGACTTCTTTTTACAAATCTTGACTTACGATGGTCTTCCTGGCGTTTCTTCAATTGCACTTCATGTTCTGAATGCCATTTCTGAAACTTTTCCATTGCCGCCGCGTCATCGAATAAACCCAATTTTACGCCACGCAATAAATGCTTAAGATACAGAACGCCTTTATATGATAATATACGGCGAACAGTATCGGTGGGTTGAGCGCCTTTATGCAACCAATCGAGCGCTTTTTGACGGTCTAACTGAACTGCTGCAGGAACGATTAAGGGATTATACGTACCGATTTTTTGGATGAATTTCCCGTCTCTGGGAGCGCGGGCATCGGCTACTACAATAAAATAAAAAGGTCTTTTTTTAGACCCATGTCTCTGAAGTCTGATTTTTACTGGCATCTTAAATAGATATTTAAATGCGTTAATTAATAAGGTTAATTTTTAGGAATGCAAAGGTAATAAACCCATTGAACTACTCAAAATTAATACATCGCGAACGAAAGCAATAATATTAAGAGCATTTTTTTATCAACGGATGAAATCATCTTTTCCCCAATCCAAAACGTCCACCAACGGGCATTTTGTTCATTGTTTTCATCATTTGTTTCATTTGGTCGAACTGCTTCATAAAAGCGTTTATTTCAGTCAAATCCTTCCCGCTTCCGGCGGCAATTCTTTTCCTGCGGCTTTGATCGATTACATCAGGATTGGCACGTTCCATGGGCGTCATAGAGTTGATCATGGCCTCAATTCCTTTAAAGGAATCATTGCTAACGTCAATATCTTTTATTGATTTACCAACTCCCGGAATCATTCCCAACAAATCTTTGATATTTCCCATCTTTTTTATCTGTTCCAACTGCTGTTTGAAATCTTCAAAATCAAATTGATTTTTCCGGATCTTCTTTTCGAGTTTCTTGGCTTGTTCTTCATCAAATTGTGCCTGTGCTTTTTCAACTAATGTGGTGATATCACCCATGCCCAAAATACGCTGCGCCATTCTGTCCGGATAGAAAACATCTAAGGTGTCTAATTTCTCACCGGTACTAACAAACTTAATTGGTTTTTCAACGGTATATTTAATAGAAAGCGCTGCACCGCCACGAGTGTCGCCATCCAATTTCGTTAATACAACTCCAGAGAAATTAAGACGCTCATTAAACGCTTTTGCCGTATTGACCGCATCCTGGCCTGTCATCGAATCAACAACAAATAAGATTTCCTGCGGATTTACCGAAGACTTGATATTTGCCACTTCTGTCATCATCATTTCATCAATGGCTAATCGTCCTGCAGTATCAATAATCACCACATTTTTA
Organism: Chitinophagales bacterium; assembly: GCA_021323755.1. Lineage (GTDB taxonomy): Bacteria > Bacteroidota > Bacteroidia > Chitinophagales > Chitinophagaceae > Puia. The sequence goes on from JAJPKJ010000036.1 coordinate 138,191, forward strand.
TTCCTGCTGCGGGCTTCTTTAACCGCATTCTGTGCTATTTGAACCGCATCTTTATTTTCAGGCTCATTATAAACGTCTACCCCGATCTGTTCGCCCAGGACTTTCAATTGTTCAATTGCCGCAGGACGATAAATATCGGCAGCAACCAATAATGGGGATAATCCTTTTTTTGTTTTGAGATAATTGGCGAGCTTTCCGCTGAATGTTGTTTTTCCACTACCCTGCAGTCCCGCAATCAGTATTACGGCAGGATTACCTTTTGCATTGAATTCAGTTTCACTGCCACCCATTAATTCAGCCAACTCATCCTTTACGATCTTGATCATTAACTGTCCCGGACTCACGGCAGTAAGCACTTTTTGACCTAATGCTTTTTCTTTGATCGTGTCGGTAAATTCTTTTGCGATTTTATAATTCACGTCTGCGTCAATAAGCGCACGACGAATATCTTTAATGGTGGCAGCAATATTTAATTCGGTAATTCTTCCCTCACCTTTTATTTGTTTAAACGCCGATTCAAGCCGATCTGATAAATTCTCAAACATGATCTATGATTTTACATTTCTTCAAGTACGCATAAAAAAACAAAGTGAATATAATTTGAGATCATATTCACTTTAAAGAATCGCAAATTTATGAAAATGGAGTAAAAGTTTATTGATGTTGTGCTTATGTTTTTATTAAATTCCTAAAAAAGTTCTTAAAGATTCAGAACGAGTGTTGGTTCTGAGTTTCGTGATCGCTTTATCCTTAATCTGGCGCACACGTTCACGGGTCAGGTTGAATCTTTCACCGATGTCTTCCAAACTCATCGGATGATCAATTCCAATTCCAAAGAAAAAGCAGATGACTTCTTTCTGGCGTTCAGTGAGGCTTTTCAGCGACCTGTCTATTTCCTGTTTCAGCGATTCATCGTGTTCGATATTCTTTTCCGCGCGTTCTGCATTCGGATTTTCCATCACGTCGATCAATGTACTGTCTTCTCCTTCAGATAAAGGGGTATCTACACTAACATGACGGGCTGATATGCCCAGGGTTGAAGAGACTTCATCGATATCCATGTCTAGTATTTCTGCCAATTCTTCTGCAGAAGGCTCGCGTTCAAATTCTTGTTCAAGTTGCGAATACGCCTTTTGGATCCGATTGGTCAGTCCCACTTTATTTAAAGGAAGACGAACAATTCTAGATTGTTCGGCTAAAGCCTGAAGAATGCTTTGACGGATCCACCATACAGCATAAGAGATGAATTTAAAGCCGCGGGTTTCATCGAAACGCTGCGCTGCCTTGATTAATCCAAGATTGCCCTCATTAATTAAGTCTGGAAGTGAAAGTCCCTGATTTTGGTACTGTTTGGAAACAGACACCACGAATCGAAGATTTGCCTTGGTAAGTTTTTCAAGAGCCTTTTGGTCGCCTTGTTTTATGCGGACTGCAAGCTTTACTTCTTCTTCCGGTCCGATCAATTCAACTTTTCCGATTTCCTGGAGGTACTTTTCTAAACTCTGTGATTCACGATTAGTAATACTTTTCGTGATTTTGAGTTGACGCATACTCATAGGTGAGCCGTTTTAAAGGGTTTAAATTAAATATTCAGTTATTCAATGGATTATGTGATAATTAAAAACGCACAATTGAATGATTTCTTATGCAATTTTTTAAATAATCTGTGCACATCATTCAAGTGGATAGGTAATTTAAGGGTTTTATGGGTTACTAACAAAAAAAATTTTTATAATCAGTTGGTAGTCAGCCACGTTAGGTCTTAATTGCTTCAAAGTCAAGGTTATATTAATGGTAATATGAAGAAAAAAATTTTGATGGTTCAAATATTTCTTTATTATTGCACGTCATGTTTTCAATTTAAAAGTTGAGACAATTTTAATTACTGGTAAGCTGATGATGATAATATCACCAAAAAATTTACCGGAATGTTTGATAAAAAGATTCAATTGATTTGTTGATGAGCAAAAAACAATTATTTACGTTAGAGTATCCGGTAAGATGTTCTCCGTCTATTTTATATGAATTCTTAAGTAGTCCTTCAGGTTTGCAAGAATGGTTTGCCGACAAGGTTGATGAACGCGATAATGTATTCAGTTTTTCATGGAACGGTTCGGTAGATAAGGCCGAAGTGCTAGAAACAGAATTGGAGAAATTCATTCGCTTTCACTGGACGCATGCACCAAAAGATGAATTTTTTGAATTTAGAATTGAGAAGTCAGAAGTTACCAATCAAACCATTTTGATCATAAAAGATTTTGCCGATAAAAAAGATATAAAAGATCAAAGCCAATTATGGGGCTCGCAAGTAAAGGATCTTTTTCACCGCCTTGGCAATTAGTGTTGGAGCGACCGCATCAATACTTCATAGAAATTCAACAATAATTTTTCAGCATCGTTCCACTGGTTCAGGTTTATTTTTGCAGAGAGCTTGCTAAATGAAGCCTGCAACAAATATTTTTGAATTACTAAATCGCTTGCTTCATTCAAGAAAATGTAATTGTGGGTATCAATATTGTGGTGCCATTCGTCTTCGGTAATATTCAGATAAAAAAGATTATTCCCCAGATACCTGATATTACTTTTCAGCGCATCATTGAAAAGGTTTTTGAATTCGCCTTTTACATGCAGGGTAATACTGAAATAATTCGCCCACCAAAATAGTACCCGGATGGCAAAAATATTTTCTTTTGTAAAAAACCGTGGGTAGTCCAGCATTACATAAGGCAATCCTTTATAATTTTCTCCTTTGTAGATTTTGGGTGTCGTTTGGGAAATTTGTTGCGGTAATGAAAATTGTCGAGTTATATTTTTCATTTCTTCGGCCAAGGAACCAAACAAAGAATAGACCTTTTCTATAATGATATTCTTTGTTAAAATCCACTCGCCGTTTTGCACCAATAATAATTCGTCTGCCGAAAGCTGTATTTTTGCTTTATTCATTCGCTAAAGTTATTATCATTTCAGAAAGTATAACGCGTGATAAAAAAATTAGACAAACTTATTGTTCAATCATTTGTAGGTCCTTTCATTGCCACTTTCTTTATTACTTTATTTGTGCTGGTACTTCAATTTTTTTGGCTTTGGATAGATGATTTTGTCGGCAAAGGTTTGGATACCATCACCATCGCCAAATTCATCGTGTATGTTTCAGCAACGCTTATTCCGCTGGCATTGCCACTTGCCGTTTTATTATCTTCTATAATGACATTTGGCAATCTTGGAGAAAGATTTGAACTCGTAGCCATTAAATCTGCCGGCATCTCGCTGCTTCGTTTTATGATGCCTTTGTTTGTTGTTTGCATTTTTATTTGCGGCATTTCTTTCTTATTCAACAACTATATCAACCCCGTTGTGAATTTAAAAATGCAAACGCTGCGATATGATATCATTGTTGCAAAACCTGCATTTGATATTAAAGAAGGTGTGTTTTATGATAAGATCGATGGTTATGTTATCAAGATCGGTAAAAAAGAAAAAGACAATTCAACCATAGAAAACGTAATCATTTACGAACAGCCGACAAGCGCCAATTCACTGCAGGATAATATCATTATTGCAGATAAAGGAAAGATGCGCGTAACGCCGGATAATTTTCTGGAATTCGATTTGCAAAACGGATCCTTATACCAGGAAACCGGGCAACACATGACGACCAACACGGAATATATACGGGTTGGATTTAAATATTATCGAAAAGTTTTTGATCTCAGCTCGTTTAAATTGAGCAGAAGTAATGACAATACTTTTAAGAATAATTATCAGATGCTTAACATCAGGCAATTGAGCATAACCATTGATTCTTTGAAGAAAAAGGACAATGAATATATCAATAGCACCAATAATAGCATGCAGTTGCAATTGAGTTTCCCAAAATATCTCGATTCAAACTGGAAAATAAATGCGCAACAGAACAGTAAAGCAAAATCGTTTAAAGATCTGATACCAGACAGTGTGCAATCTGCCGTCAATAACAGGGGATCATCAGTGGTAAACAGTATCCGGAACACTTTTGATCAGAACGATCTGGTATTTACCAGTGAACAAAAAGAATTGCGTCTGCATCAGATCGCATGGCATGAAAAGTTAACCATGTCTTTAGCATGCCTGGTCTTGTTCCTGATAGGTGCACCTTTGGGTTCAATCATTAGAAAGGGCGGAGTCGGACTCCCCCTGGTTTTTGCCGTTGTGTTTTTTGTTATATTTTATTTGCTTAATAACTATGGAACAAAATTCGTCAAGCAAGATGTATTAACGCCAATAGGCGGAATGTGGATGGCAACCTATATTCTTTTACCGATCGGAATATTTCTTACTTACAAAGCCTTACACGATTCGCAAATATTCAACAAGGAATCCTATTCGCGCGCATTAAAAAGAATAAAGCTTCTTTGGCAGCGATTACAAAATAAATCAGGCGCTGATCATCAATCACCAGCCTGATTCACAGATTATCATCTTAACAATAATAAATAATAGTTTTTGTTATCTACTTTTGTCCAAATTTTTTTTAATTGGACCAAAGCAATCAAAATCTTAAGACGCAACGATTGGTTTTTTTTGTTGCTGTTTTTTTGTTCTTGCTGAAATTTGCCGCTTATTTTTTAACTCACTCCGTTGCTATTTTAACTGACGCTTTGGAAAGTATCGTAAACGTCATCGCCGGCTTTGTTGGATTATACAGTTTGTACATTGCTTCCAAACCGCGTGACCAGGATCATCCGTATGGTCATGGCAAGGCAGAGTTTCTCTCCGCTGCGGTCGAAGGCGTTTTAATAATTATTGCAGGAATCATTATTATTTATGAAGCCATCAAAGGGCTGATTCATCCGCGTCAGCTTGAAAAGCTTGATTATGGTATTTTGCTGATTGCCTTCACCGGTGTTGTCAATTTTATCGTCGGTTATATCAGCATCAAACGTGGAAAAAAGAATAATTCTGTTGTATTGATCTCGAGTGGTAAACATCTCTATACTGACACTTATTCTACCATCGGCATTATTGTAGGTTTAGGATTGATCTATTTCACGCACTATCCCTGGCTTGACAGTGCCGTTGCGTTGATCTTTGCCTTAATCATTATTAATACTGGTTACCGCGTTTTGCGCGTATCCATTGCCGGAATAATGGATGAGGCCGATGAAAAAATATTAACCAAACTGGTGGAATCATTGAATACAAGTCGCCGCGAGAACTGGATTGATCTGCATAATCTGCGGGTGATCAAATATGGTAATGTGCTTCATATTGATTGCCATCTCACCATCCCCTGGTATTTAAATATCCGCGAAGCGCACGATGAAGTAGAAGCATTGATAGCACTCGTCAAAAAAGAATTCGGTGATGCTGTGGAAATGTTCGTTCATACAGACCCCTGCGTTGACTTTTCCTGCAAAATTTGCCTGAAAAAAAATTGCGGAGTAAGAAAAGAAGAATTCGGCAAAAAAATAGAATGGACTCTGCAAAATGTGATCACAGACCGTAAACACTCTATCAAAAGCAATAGTGAGTAGTGGTAAACGGATCTATTGAAATGATCGCACCTAATAATTCTTGTTTTAATAATATTTTTTGAATTTAATTCTGAAAATTATTAAATTAGCAGAATAAAATTCTGAGTTGGAAATCTCTATCGATATAACGGATATTAAAATTCTCGCTGCATTACAAGCGGATGCCTGTCTGCAAAACACGGAACTGGCAAAAAGACTTGGAATGGCCCCATCGGCTGTTTTAGAACGAGTAAAGAAACTAGAACAAAAAGGTATCATTCAGGCCTACACTACGCGCATCAATCCGGATATTCTGGATTTGAAATTACTTGCATTCGTTTTTATCAAAACCAGTGAGGGTCCGGGAAATGTAGCCGTGGCAAAGCATTTGGTAAAAATTCCTGAAGTGCTCGAATTACATCACATCGCCGGCGAAGATTGTTATTTGATGAAAGTGCGTGCTAAAGATCCCATCTCGCTGATTCATTTTATGCGCGAAAAAATGAGCAAGATATCAGGCATTTTATCTACCAAAACAACAATAGTTTTAGAGACATTGAAAGAAGATAATTATTTGCCCATACCAAAACCAACAGCATGGAAAAAACACTAGCCTTGAAAGAGCCTTCCAAAGCGCTTATCATTGCTGCGTTTGCGTCAGTGTATATTTTCTGGGGATCCACTTATATCGCTATTGCGCTGGCTATAAAGAGCACACCGCCGTTTTTGATGGCTGCCATCCGTTTTTTTATAGCGGGGATTATTTTATTTATATGGTGCATGGCAAGAGGCGAAAAAGTTCCTGATAAAATGTCTGTCACAAAAAATTCACTCGCGGGGATACTAATGTTGTTTTTCGGAACCACCTCATTAATTTGGGTCGAACAATATCTTCCTGCAGGACTATGTTCCATCATTATCGCCACCACCCCTTTTTGGTTCATTCTTCTGGACAAAAAACATTGGAAAGATAATTTTTCCGATAAATTTATTTTGATCGGGCTGATGATCGGTTTAACAGGCATCATTATGCTTTCTGCAAACAAGGGCTCCATCAATTGGCACGGAGGTAAGATGCAGATCATTAGTTTTTTTGTTTTGTTGATGGGCAGTGCTTTATGGTCAACCGGTTCATTGTATTCAAAATATTCAGTAACCTGTGGCAGCACCAGCATCAAGGCAAGTATTCAAATGATGGCTGCAGGTTTATTTGCGTTGTTGATTTCATTGATAGTGGGCGAGTTCAACAATTTTGCCTGGAGTCAAATTACGTGGAGCTCTATCAACGCGATGCTTTACCTGATCACCTTTGGTTCTCTCGTTGGTTTTATCGCATATATATGGCTATTGGATGTTCGTCCGCCCGCTATTGTCGGCACCTATGCTTATGTAAACCCCGCCGTTGCCATGTTTCTTGGATGGTGGATACTCAGCGAAAAAATCACAGGCATTCAGATCATTTCGCTGTTCATTATCTTATCAGGCGTATTATTGGTGAACTTGTCGAAATATAAAAAGTGATCTTGCTCGCTGCTGACAATGTCTATCGAGTATCGTTACATTGCATTTCTGTATAGCAACATTTCCATTGAGGGAATTTGGTGTGTGTGCGATTAATTTATGTGGATTTTCATCGCCGGTTTCTGCGATTATCATTCTCTATTGCAATTAAGAATGCAACGCCGCTAAACAATATTGCCTCAAAAACGCTGGTCATTTCATTTGCTTTATCAGCTATTTCAGGATGTCCGATCGATCTTGGTATGTGAAGCACGATAACCCAAATAAATAACATTATGCCTGCAAGCATGCAAACCAATCTTCGTTTGATATTTAAAATAATCGATAATCCGGTTCCTATTAATGCAACACCCGCCAGATCGCTCCAGAAAACGATATTACCGATCCAATCCGGAACAAGTGTGGAAACAAATTGCACATATAAAAAGTGATCGATCCCAAACAACAACAGCATTATGCCAAAAAATACTTTCCCGTAAGGAATAATGGCTGCTAAAACTTTCATCATTGCATTATCTCTCGTTACCCTTGAAGAATAGGAGCCTGCGACCACAAAAGCACTTCCTGATAATGCGAGTACTTTAAGCGGATCGGTCCATGATCCCAAATGCCACGGATATGGATATACGATAAGCATATACGGAATTTGAGCGACCACGAGAAATAGCAAAAAAATTCCGCCGAGCAATAATGCACAATCTTTCGCTTTTCTATTTAAGAGAATGAAAAGACTGAAAAGAATAAATATGGTGCTCAAAATATAAGCGCATGTCAGCATGCCGGGAAGCCATGACGGCCAAAGTGGAACCATCACAGGACGAAAGCCCTTATAATAAAATTGGAGCACACCAATTCCGGCAATACCAATACAAAAAAAGGCTCTTGCAATAGCAGTTAAGTTCTTCATGGCGAGCAGTCGTTTGGGATTCAAAGAAATGGAACAATCATAACCCAAGTTAAAATTTATTAATCAGAACCCTGATCAATCACACTCAGTTTTTATTTATTCTAGTTGAATTTTTTATGGTTGTGCTGTCTGTTTTGCTTATTGCCTCACCATTGCAGGTTGTAAAATAAACATAGTTTCCCATGTCAAAAAAGCGGTACACTTTGCATCCCGCATGTTCAAAGAGATATTCTACGGTGTATGTGCCATTATTTACCGCCCTGATAGAAGACAGCGGCTTTTGAGTCGGTTTACATGATGCAAAAATCAGCATTGTAAAAAACGGAAAATATTTTTTCATAAAATTATTTTCCTAAAGATAACCCGGTGAATGAGTTGGGAAGATTACTTCTCTATTATTTTTCTCCCAATTATAATACCGGTCATAAAAAGTGACGGACAGATGAAAATGTTAAAATGAAAATCGGCAACAATGATTCCGATGAAAGTTTTTGGCAGGGTTGACGAAAACACCTGACTCTTTGGTCGCAGCTCCCGCCCATATAGAAATCCGGAACAATCTTATCTCGCCGTTTGTAAAACTGAAGTTCATCAGCGCCCGAAGATCCCAATGGGCTGTAGCGATGATTAACAAATTATCGACACTGATTGCAAAAAAAACCCTCAGCTTAAGTTTTATTTTTTTAATTTTTCCTTTTTACTTTTCATTACATTCGTTTTTAAAATAAAATTTTATGCAGGCCTGGAAGGATTATCAGCAAAAAAATAAAGATCGTTTTTTGAATGAGTTGTTTGACCTGTTGCGCATTTCATCAATAAGTGCACGCAGTGAATTTTCAAACGAAATGAAAAAATGTGCGGGGGCGGTAAAACAAAAATTTTTAGAGGCCGGAGTGGATAAAGCGGAAATATATGAAACCGATGGTCACCCGGTTGTATTTGCTGAAAAGATAATTGATAGGACCAAGCCGACCGTTTTGGTTTACGGCCATTATGATGTGCAACCGCCCGATCCTCTGAACTTATGGCACAGCGGTCCTTTTGAGCCGGTAATCAAAGATGGAAAAATTTACGCTCGCGGCGCCTGTGATGACAAAGGTCAGTTTTACATGCATGTCAAAGCATTTGAAACAATGGCGAAGACAAATTCACTGGTTACCAATATCAAATTTATTATTGAAGGTGAAGAAGAAGTGGGTTCACCGAATCTTGGAAAATTTATTTCATCACATAAAGATCTGTTGAAAGCGGATGTGATATTGATCAGCGACACGGCGATGATAAGCCTGGAGCATCCATCAATTGATACAGGTGTTCGCGGACTATCGTACATACAAGTTGAGGTGACTGGTCCAAACCGCGATTTGCACAGCGGCGTTTACGGGGGTGCTGTCGCTAATCCAATCACGATGCTGGCCAAGATGATCGCAACTTGTCACGATGAAAATAATCACATTACCATTCCCGGGTTTTATGGTGATGTAGTTGAATGTTCAGTGGCAGAAAGAAAAATGTTGGGGGAAGCTCCTTTTGATGAAGAAGAATTCAAGAATGATCTGGGCATTAAAGCTGTGTGGGGAGAGAATGGATTCACCACCAATGAAAGAACTGGCATCCGCCCGACATTAGAGCTGAATGGAATTTGGGGCGGATATACTGAAGAAGGGTCAAAAACAGTTTTACCATCAAAAGCTTACGCAAAAATATCTGCCAGACTGGTTCCAAATCAATCATCAAAAAAAATCACGGAATTATTGATAAAATATTTTGAGCGCATCGCGCCGCCAGGAGTCACCGTGAAAGCAGAAGAACACCATGGCGGTGAACCGTACATGACACCGATTGATTCAAAAGCATATCGCGCAGCAGAAAAAGCCATTGAAGCCACATTCAATAAAAAACCAATTCCGGTTCGCGGTGGTGGAAGCATTCCGATCTGTTCATTGTTTGAAAAAGAATTGGGGATTAAAATTGTCTTTATGGGTTTTGGATTGGATAGCGATAATCTTCATTCGCCAAATGAAAAATTCGATCTCGCTAATTTTTATAAAGGCATTGAAACGATCCCTTATTTCCATAAATATTTTGCAGAAATGAGTTGAATTTCATCATAAAATTTTCATTGCAAATGCCTGCCGAAAAAATTCGTTTGGATAAATATCTCTGGTCAATCCGATTATTTAAAACACGGGCGCTTGCCACTGAAGCCTGCGACAAAGGAAAAGTGAAATATAACGGAGCTCAGGTAAAGCCCTCCAAACAAGTTCATGTTGATGAAGAATTTGAAGTAAAAACAGAAGCAAAAAGGTGGAGAATTAAAGTGACCGGATTATTAGATCATCGTGTTCAATATGGGGAAGCAATAAAATATTACCTCGATATTACTCCCGCGGAAGAAATAGAAAGAATAGAATTTCAATCCGCCAGTTTTCATACCGGGAAAAGATTAAGCAAGATCGGCAGGCCTACAAAAAAACAACGCAGGGATCTGGGTGAATTTTGGGACGAAAAATAAGTTTATGGCTTTGGGATTATAAGTTGTAAAACTGAACTGCATTCAATCTAAAAAATTTTTCCTTATCTTCTTCTATAAAATGCTGCATATAATTCTCCAGCAAACTTTTCCATTGCACATACATCCCGGACAAAAGGATCACCGGCCAATCGCTTCCAAACATTAACCGATCGACTCCAAAATATTCAAAAACCACATCAAGATATGGATAGAATTCACCAACACTCCACCCTTTCCATGCCGCTTCAGTAAATAATCCTGACACTTTGCAATAAACATTTTGTTGCTGTGCAATTTCTTTTATCATCATTTTCCAATCGTCAATGTTTTTATTTTTTATATCCGGTTTTGCGCAATGATCTATTATTAGTTTCTGATCTGGAAATTTCGTTACAAATTTTGCAACATCCGGTAATTGATCATGATAAACTAAAATATCGTATGAGTAATTGTATTTTTTTAGCGCAGCGACTCCACGCAAAAAATTATGCTCCAACAAAAATCCTTCAGGTTCTGCCTGTACAATATGTCTGTACCCCTTTATGGTAGTGTATTGTGAAAAATGCTCCAGCCTCTCATCAATATTATCCGCAGAAAGATCGACCCAACCCACAACGCCTTTGATGATATCGTGTGTTTTTGCAAGCTCACACAAAAATCTTGTTTCAACTTCCGATTGATCCGCTTGAACGGCAATGCAGCCGTCAATGCCATTTCTTTTTAAATTGAGTGATAAATGTTCAGGCAAATAATCCTGCTGCAATATTTTCATCTCAGCCATCCATGCGTCGCGTTGTTTATCGTATTTCCAGAAATGAACATGAGAATCTATAGTCATAAAATTGAGTGGTGTTTGTAGCCTTTGCTAGATAAATATTTATTTTTGTAAACTAAAAATCTCTTCCAACAAGATCCATTTTTCATTTTCCTTTGCCCAGGGTATCGGTTGCTGAAATTTCCACATTAATCTTTCCCACTCCTGCACTTTTACATTTGCTGCGTCGTCAGCGGCCTTTTTCTCAAAACTAAAATCCTCACTGACTTCGATAATCATGAACAACCGGTTTCCTGTTCTGTAAATATTCATTGCTTCAATTCCTGAACCTTTAATACTCGCAATGATTTCTTCCCAAACCTGCGTGTGATAATGTTCGTATTCAGCAATTAATGAGGCATCATCTTTCAAATCAAGGGCAAGACAATATCGTTTCATCAATTTTTGTTTTATTGAAGTTATAAAATTGTTCACTCATTATTGCCTCAAAGATATTAATGGTAAATTATTTATTTCTAACTTTAAGAAGGCGAAATGCGCAAATGCGCTCGACTAAAACCTTTAATTGAAAAAAGGGCTTACTCAGTAGTTTGTGATTTAAAAACTCAAAAAGAAATACACCAATAATCTTTTTAGTTTTTATGGATGCAAATCAAATTGAAATATTGAGAGCTGAAGTAATTGAAAAATATGAATTGTATTTAAAAGCAGAAAAATTTTTGAGTAATGCAAAAAAAGATTGGATTGATGCCGAAAGCAAATGGCAGGATGCGTTAATGGAATATGCAAATGAATTGTATGAAAGAAAGAAGAACAAAAAAAAACCGGATTAATCCGGTTGGCTGTTCCGGAACCAGAACGCTCTTCAATTATCATTAAGATTTGATCAATTATTATGGCTTTTTCAAAAACTAACAGTCATTAGTTTTTGAATTACATTTGCATGAATGAACGCCTCTTTCAAAAATAAGATCAGGATAATCACCGCTGCCTCTTTGTTCGATGGACATGATGCTGCCATTAATATCATGCGCCGTATCATGCAGGCAAAAGGCGCAGAGATCATTCATCTCGGACATAATCGGAGTGTACATGAAATCGTAGAAGCCGCCATAGAAGAGGATGTACAAGGTATTGCCATAACTTCTTACCAGGGAGGGCATGTGGAATTTTTTAAGTATATGAAAGACTTGCTTGATGAAAACGGATGCGGGCACATTAAAATTTTTGGTGGCGGCGGCGGGACTATTTTACCCCAGGAAATCAATGAACTCCATAAATATGGCATTGCTAAAATCTATTCGCCGGATGATGGAAGAAAAATGGGATTGGAAGGAATGATTGAAGACCTGCTGTTGCGTTGCGATTTTTCACTGAATGGGAATGGAGAATATAAAAATAAAATGACGCTTGGTGAATGGAAAGATGTTAGAAAAATCGCAAGAGAGATCACTAATGCAGAGAACAATCTTTCAACTGAGAACCGCCAGCAGCAGACTCCTGCGCCTGTTCTCGGAATTACCGGAACCGGCGGCGCGGGCAAATCTTCGGTAACAGATGAAATTGTTCGTCGGTTTTTGAATTCTTTTCCCGAGAGAACGATCGCTGTCGTTTCTGTTGATCCGTCAAAGAAAAAAAGCGGAGGCGCTTTACTTGGCGATAGAATAAGAATGAATTCCATTTCTTCGCCGCGTGCTTATATGCGTAGTCTTGCAACCCGCGAAAGCGATAGATCATTAAGCGAGCATGTTGAGGAAGCGATCAATATTTGCAAAAAAGGCGGTTACGATTTCATCATTCTTGAATCGGCGGGCGTTGGACAAAGTGACGCATCAATTCTTGATTACTGCGATGTGAGTTTATATGTGATGACGCCGGAATATGGTGCTGCATCGCAGTTGGAAAAGATCAACATGCTAGATTATGCTGACATCATAGCCATTAATAAATTTGACAAATCCGGGGCTCTTGACGCATTAAGCGATGTGCGTAAACAATTTAAACGCAATCACAATCAATTTTCCGCAAAGGATAATGAACTGCCGGTTATCGGCACGATAGCGGCACAATTCAATGATAAAGGAGTGAATGAACTATTCTCGCTTTTATTAAAAAAAGTGGGCGACAAATGCGGGGTAAATTTTGGCGAATCAAAAATTAATGTGCTATCAGAAAGAGGCTTTGGAAGTGAAGCGATCATTCCCCCTTCGCGCATAAGATATCTTGCTGAAATATCCGGCATCGTCAGGGATTACAATGATAAAACAACTGAGCAATCTGCGATTGCATCAAAGATATACCAGCTCAATGGCGCTTTGGAGATTTTGAAAGAATCAAATAGTGACAGCGCAGTGCAAAAAATTTTGTTTGATGCAAAATCAAAATTGGAAGACCAGTTAATGACCATTTCCAAAAAACTTATTCACGAATGGGAAGAAACCAAAAAGCTCTATCAAAAAGATTTTTTTGAATATGATGTTCGCGGAAAAATTATTGAACAACCATTATTCACTGAATCAATATCGCACACCAAAATTCCAAAAATATCGGTTCCCCGATTTAAGGATTGGGGGGATATTTTAAGATGGCGACTGCAGGAGAATTTTCCAGGAAAATTTCCATTCACCGCGGGCGTATTTCCCTTAAAACGCTCGGAAGAAGATCCCACAAGAATGTTTGCTGGAGAAGGTTCGCCCGAGCGCACCAATAAACGTTTCCATTATGTGTCTCTCGACCAGCCTGCAAAGCGCCTCAGCACGGCGTTTGACAGCGTTACTTTATATGGAGAAGATCCCGCCATACGCCCGGATATTTTTGGGAAAGTAGGAAACAGTGGCGTTAGCATTGCAACTGTTGATGATGCAAAGAAATTATACAGTGGCTTTGATTTGTGCGATCCAAAAACTTCTGTTAGCATGACCATTAACGGCCCGGCGCCGATCATTCTTGCATTTTTTATGAACGCAGCAATTGACCAGCAATGTGAAAAATGGATTGAGCAAAGTGGTAAGTGGGATGAGACGAATGTGAGGATCAATGAAAAATTTCTTCGTCTCCCTAAACCATCTTATTATAACCCCTCTTCTCCGGAAAGATTACCAGAAGGGAATAACGGACTTGGCTTAAAATTGTTAGGCACCAGTGGAGATGAAATATTGCCAGCCAATATTTACGAAAAAATAAAAGCCGAAACATTATCTCAGGTCCGCGGAACCGTACAGGCTGATATTTTAAAAGAAGATCAGGCGCAGAACACTTGTATTTTTTCTACGGAGTTCGCATTAAAATTAATGGGTGATGTGCAACAATATTTTATCGGAAATAAAGTGCGCAATTTTTACAGTGTAAGCATTAGCGGTTATCATATCGCTGAAGCCGGCGCCAATCCGATAACACAGCTTGCTTTTACATTGTCTAACGGGTTCACCTACGTGGAGTATTATCTCAGTCGGGGAATGCACATAGATGACTTTGCGCCAAACCTTTCCTTCTTTTTCAGTAACGGGATGGAAGCAGAATACAGCGTGATTGGTCGTGTGGCGCGTCGAATTTGGGCGAAAGCCATCAAAATCAAATACCAGGGAAACATTCGCTCACAAAAATTAAAATACCATATCCAAACATCCGGAAGGAGTTTGCACGCGCAGGAAATTGACTTCAATGATATCCGCACAACGTTACAGGCATTATATGCTATCTATGATAATTGCAATTCGCTTCATACCAATGCTTATGATGAAGCGATCACTACACCAACAGAAGAAAGCGTTCGCCGCGCAATGGCAATTCAGTTAATAATAAATCGGGAACTCGGTTCAGCAAAAACTGAGAATTTTATTCAAGGTTCATTTATCATTGAAGAATTAACCGACTTGATTGAAGAAGCTGTAATGAAAGAATTTGATCGTATCACCGAAAGGGGCGGCGTGCTTGGTGCAATGGAACGAATGTATCAGAGAAATAAGATCCAGGAAGAAAGTTTGTACTACGAAATGCAAAAAAATTCCGGTGAACTCCCATTGATAGGTGTAAATACTTTTCTTAACAAGAAAGGCTCACCAACAATAATTCCAAACGAAGTGATCCGCAGCACGCGCGAGGAAAAGGAACAACAAATCGCCAACTTAAAAGCATTCCACAAACGCAATGAAAAAATTGCAGCCGAAAAGTTGACTGTGTTGAAAAATGTTGCCATCAATAATGGAAATCTTTTTGCAGAATTAATGGAGACCGTAAAATATTGTTCACTCGGTCAGATCACGCATGCACTTTATGAAGTTGGTGGTCAATACCGAAGAAATATGTAGCGATTATAATATCATCAGTATTGCTGCTATCGGCTCCGGTTGGGTTACTACCTGTAATTTCCCCAACTGTGTTCAGTAATAGATATTGCCGAATTTGAGCAAATTATTCCCCACTCCTTTGAAAAACAACTGCATTCATTACCCATTCTCCCTTCCATACTTATTTACTTCGTTCATTACTAACCAATATATAATCGGAACAGAATTTGAATTTTCGAATAGTAAATTATTCATCAGCTAAAATTATTTATTATGAAAATCAAAGCTCTGATTGCTACGCTCACCATTTTTTTTGCATTAAGCAACACAAAAACTTTTGCAATCTCGCACATTAGCAACGACTCAACCATTATTTATAAATCATACAAAGAAAAGGCTGCATTAATGAGTCCCGAACAAAAGCAGGCCAGGATAGACGAAATGAAAGCGCGCGTTAAAGAAATAAAAGCTATGGATAAATCGCAACTTACAAAAGAACAACGCAAGGCATTAAGACAAGAGTTGCGTGATATGAATAAAGAAGCAAGAGCAATGGGAACAACTTACGTTTACATTTCAGTCGGAGGTCTTATTCTTATCATTATTCTGCTGATCCTGATTCTTCATTAAAATGCAATACCATTATTTTTGTGATCATTATTTAAAGCATCGCAAAAAAAATCATGCAAAAGCAAATTGTTACGCTCAAGGTAAACGATGCAAGCGATATGAATGCGTATATCGTTTCACCTGATGATAAAAACAGTTATGCAGCTGTGATCATTTTGCAGGAAGCATTTGGCGTGAACAATCATATAAAAAAGGTAACGGAAAAGATTGCAGCCGAAGGTTATATCGCTATTGCACCAGAATTATTTCATCGTTCGGCGCCGCCAGGACTTACCATGAGCTATACTGATTTTGAATCAGTAAGGCCCCATATCGCGCAATTAAACACTGAAGCGCTGATGGAAGATCTGCGTGCAACATATGATTGGTTGCAGCAAAATACATTTGTTATAAAAAATAAAATTGGCGCAGTGGGTTTTTGTCTCGGAGGGAGAGTGGCTTTTCTTGCTAATGCTAGCTTTCCGCTTGCAGCATCAGTTTCCTATTACGGCGGTTCGATGCACACGATTGCAGACAGAATCAAAAATATCCAAGCCCCGCAATTATTTTTTTGGGGCGGGTTGGATAAACATATTTTGCCTGAACAAATTGATACGGTAATAAAAGAAATGAAAAACGAATCAAAAGAATTTATTAATGTGATGATCTCTTATGCTGATCATGGATTCAATTGCGATGAGAGACCGGCTTACCATCCAAAAGCAGCAAAAGAAGCATGGGCAATGACAATGGCATTCCTGAAAAATAATCTTGCACCATAATAAGCGCCAAGATGAACCAACAAAACCCCTCAAAAATGCAGGGCTTTTATTTTCTTCTATTTTTAATAAAGTGGTGACCAACGGAGATAAAGTTCCATCACCCGGCTAAATATATTTGTTTTGGCCTGCGCTTTGCATTTGTGAAATCATGTACTCCTGATCATATCTCTGAAAGCTTCATTAGGATGCGGAATATTAATTTTTAAATGTACCTTTTCAACTTATTGATTTTATTATTTTCGCAGTGCCTTGTATTTAAAAAAAATCGCATTATAATTTATTTATTATTGCCGTAACTAAACGCGTTTCCATGGTAAGAATATCAGTGATATGTTTACTTTTATTAGCATCAGCAGGTCTTGTGCATGCACAAGATACCTCGCAGCTGCCTGCAAAATGGAGTTTACAACAATGCATTGAATATGCGGATAAAAATAATATCCAGATCAATGGCTTACGGCTAACCGAACAAACTGCAGAGCAGGAGTTATTATTATCGAAAGCGGCAAAATTACCGGGTGTCAACGGATCAGCATCAGCTTCATTAACAAACAGCAAAAATGCAAATCCGGTTGTTGGGGGTTTTCAAACACAAGCAAGTTTTGCAAATAATTTTTCCGTGAGTTCATCCTGGATAATTTATAACGGTGGTTATTTAAATGATGTAGTAAAACAAAATCAGCTTAATATACAATCTGCCAATCTCAACATTCTACAGCAGGAAAATAGCATCACATTGCAGATCACCCAGGCCTATTTGAATATCTTATTGGCAAAAGAAAATGTGGTGTATTTGCAAGATCTTCTCACTACCTCACAAGCACAGGTTGATCAGGGGCAAAAACAATATAACGCGGGAAGTATTGCAAAAGTCAGTTTGATAGAATTGCAATCACAGCTGGCTGCCGACAAATACAATCTTGTTACGGCAAAAAATGTTGAGCGACAAAATGCATTAACGCTAAAACAATTGTTGTTACTGCCAACGGAAGTGCAATTTGATATTGTTATTCCTGATACATTAATGGCATCAGCGCTTGCCCCTTCATTGGAAGAAGCACAAAAAACAGCCTTGCAAACAAGACCAGAAGTTAAATCCAGCGAGTTGGGTGTGCAGATCGCACAATTGGATCTTGCCAAAGCAAAAGCTGGTTATTATCCTGTCGCATCGATCGGCGCAGGATTGGCAACCGGTTATTCCGACAATTTATCTGCTACTTATTTAAAACAATTGGATAATAATTTCTATCAACAGATCGGTCTCACCCTATCCATTCCCATTTTTACAAAAAGAATCAATAAAACAAATGTTGAGAATGCAAAAATTGAAGTGGCGCAATCGAAGTTGACCTTAAAAAACACAAGAGCTGTTCTATCGCAAAGCGTTGAACAATCTTACATCAATGTGTTGAATGCACAAGCGCAATATGATGCATCGATAGAACAATTGAATGCTTCTAAAGAAAGTTATCGCATCGTTACAGAAGAGTTGAAGGTTGGCGCTGCAAACCTGGTAGATTATCTTACCCAGAAAAATTTATATGTGCAGGCTTTACAGGCCTACATTCAGGCAAAATACAGTACAGCCCTTAATATCAGAATATATCAATTTTATACAGGAGAACCTATTAAACTATAAATCGAAACAGCTATGAAAAGTTTAAAAGTCATTATCATTATTATTCTCATTGCTGGTGTAGGACTTGGAGTATGGTTTTATCTCTCGAAAGAAGAAGCAAAACCTCTTGTTGTTGAATATGTGCAACCGCAATACGGTTATATATCCCGAAGTGTAACAGCAACGGGTACCGTACAACCTGTTGACACTGTTTCTGTAGGTACGCAGGTTTCTGGAACCATCAAAAATATTTATGCCGATTTCAATTCAAAAGTTAAGAAAGGAGAATTAATTGCTGAACTGGACAAATCGTTATTATTGGCTTCCGCCAATCAATTCAAAGCCAATCTTGAGGTGGCAAAAAGTCAATTGGTATATCAAAAAAGCACCTACGACAGGCAAAATCTTTTATATCAAACCGGAGCGATAAGCAAGGCAGATTATGAAACTGCTTTGTACAATTACAATAGCGCACAGGCAAATGTGCAAAGTGTGCAATCACAGTTGGATGCTGCAAATAAAAATCTCTCCTATGCAAGTATCTATTCGCCGGTTGATGGGGTGATAATGACACGTAATGTTAGCACCGGGCAAACTGTTGCGGCCAGTTTTAGCACGCCAACACTTTTTGTAATTGCAAAGGACATTACCAAAATGCAGATACAAGGCGCAGTTGATGAGGCAGATATTGGTAATGTAAAGCAAGGTCAGCGTGTAACATTTACTGTTGATGCATATCCTGATGATGTTTTTTACGGAACGGTTTCGCAAATTAGGCTGGAGCCAACCGTATCTTCGAATGTTGTTACGTATTCGACCATTATCAGTGCTCCCAATGATAATATGAAGTTGAAACCAGGAATGACGGCCAATATTGCCGTGTACACGAAAGAAGACAGTAATGCATTATTGATTCCTGCAAAAGCATTAAAATTTCAGCCGCCAGCAGAATTAGCAAAACAATTCAAGATTGGAGAACCAATTGTTGATTCTTCTTCAACCCATAAGAAAAGAACGGGACTGGATACATCAAGAAAGAAAATGAGTGATACTGCCGGCACAGTGAAGAAAACGAGAGCTTATGTTTGGGTTAAAAAAGATGATAGTCTTGTCGAAAAGAGAATTATTTACGGATTAAATGATGACACGAATGTCGAAGTATTTTTTGGACTTACGACAAATGATGAAGTGATAACAGGAGTTGAAGCTCCGCAGGCAAACAGCAGCGCTAAAAGTAATTCACAAAGAAGTCCGTTTATGCCGGCACGTCCGGGTGGCAATCGTGCTTCAGGTGCTGCAGGTAATCGTCCGCAAGGAAGCGGCGGAAAATAAAAATTGAGTGATGATCAGCAAACATT
This sequence comes from Chitinophagales bacterium, assembly GCA_021323755.1. Lineage (GTDB taxonomy): Bacteria > Bacteroidota > Bacteroidia > Chitinophagales > Chitinophagaceae > Puia. Next base: position 158,054 of record JAJPKJ010000036.1, read on the forward strand.
TTTAAGGACATGGGCAATAAAATTTTAGAACTACAAAATATCAAACGCGAATTCCGGATGGGCAGTGAAATTGTTCGGGCACTAAAAGGTGTTTCGTTCGATGTAAATGCGGGTGAATTTGTAACAATAATGGGCAGCAGCGGTTCAGGTAAAACAACATTATTAAATACACTGGGATGTTTAGACAAACCAACGGAGGGAAATTATTTATTGGATGGCGTGAATGTAGGAACGCTTTCACGCAATGAATTGGCCAGATTAAGAAATCACAAAATTGGTTTTGTCTTCCAGTCTTATAATTTATTACCCAGAACCTCAGCATTGGAAAATGTTGAGCTGCCGCTTTTATACAATAATGCCATCAGTTCAAAACTAAGAAGAGAAAAGGCAATGAAGGCACTGGAAGCCGTGAAGCTGGCAGACAGGCTTGATCATACCCCGAATCAATTGTCCGGCGGACAACAACAACGGGTGGCCATTGCACGCGCACTGGTGAATGAACCGGTAATGATATTGGCCGATGAAGCAACCGGTAATCTTGATTCAAGAACATCATTTGAAATAATGGCGCTAATGCAGGAATTGAATCAACAACAGGGAAAGACAATTGTCTTTGTTACGCACGAACCCGATATCGCCTCCTTCAGCAGCAGAACAGTGATGTTGCGCGATGGAAAAGTGATAAGAGACACGATGAATGAAAACAAGCGCTCGGCCAGGGAAGTGCTTGCATCATTGCCGGTGAGTAATGATTATTGAGAATATGAGGATGCAGTTCATGGTTGATGGACAATAGGATTTCTTACGACCATGAACGATGAATCATCAACCACGAATTAAAAACTTTTTTATGAATGTATTCAGTCTTATTCGAATTGCAGTAAATGCTTTGCAACGCAATAAGTTGAGGGCATTCTTAACGATGCTTGGGATCATTATCGGCGTTGCTGCTGTTATTGCGATGGTTGCTATCGGGCAGGGTTCGAAAAAAAGTATCCAGGATCAGTTATCGAGTATGGGTTCAAATATGATCACTATTCGTCCCAATAGCAACGTGGCCGCTGGTGTTCGTTTGGATGCAACCAATGTGCAAACATTGACCATCGCCGATGTGAAAGCAATAGAAAACCAGGCGCAATATATTAATGGAGTTTCACCGGCCGCTTCTACCAGAGGGCAAGCTATTAATGGCTCACTGAATTGGTCAACCAGTATGCAGGGAGTTAGTCCGGCCTATCTGGACATTCGCAATTGGCCAATAAAAGATGGTGTTGTTTTTTCTTCATCAGATGTTACGAGTGCTGCGAAAGTTTGCTTGCTTGGCCAAACTGTTGTGAATAATATTTTTTCCCCGGGTGAAAATCCTGTCGGGGCAACCATTCGTTTTAATAAGATTCCATTTAAAGTTATCGGCGTGCTTGCAACAAAAGGAGAAAACGCATTTGGACAAGATCAGGATGATATTATCCTTGCTCCTTATACAACTGTTCAGGAAAGAATCACCGCCACTATTTATTTTCAAAATATCTATGCTTCAGCAAGAAATGAAAGTTTAACTGATTCAGCAACGAATGAAATTTCAGAAATATTACGCGCATCGCACAGATTGAAACCATCGGACATTGATGATTTTGCAGTGAGAACACAAGCCGAACTTATCAACACGTTCAGTTCAACCAGTCAATTATTAACTGTGCTGCTCACGGCCATTGCAGGCATTTCATTGGTCGTTGGCGGCATCGGAATTATGAACATCATGTATGTTTCTGTTACGGAACGCACGCGTGAGATCGGCTTGCGCATGTCAATTGGTGCTCGTGGAGTTGATATCTTGTTACAGTTTTTGATAGAAGCCATTTTAATTAGCATCACCGGTGGATTGCTTGGGGTTGCACTGGGCATCACTGCATCCAAACTGGTATCATCATTCTTGGGATGGCCAACATTGGTTTCTGAATCATCCATCGGATTATCATTTTTTGTTTGTGCATTAACAGGAGTATTCTTTGGCTATTATCCGGCGCAAAAAGCATCGCGGCTTGATCCGATAGAAGCATTAAGATATGAGTAAATAAATGTTAGCTATTAGTTGACGGCAACTTTACACAATTATTTTTCAAATTATTACGTTACTCTCAACGTGTGCAAAAAATTTGCTTTTCATCTAGCTTGGAAAAATGTAAATTACGTATGATCTAAAGTTTGACAGACCGGTCAAAATGCATTCAATTCTGTTGTCTTCCCGTTAATAATCCTCTGCCCGTTGAACCTACATTGATGGTAGTGCCATTTTAGAAATTTAAAAATTGCTCTTATGAAACTACAGGAATTGCCTTTTATTCACAAGAAAAAAAGAACGATAGAGTTTATTATCCATCATCTTGATTGCGCAAAGAAAGTTTCACTTGCCGGAACTTTCAATCATTGGGAAAAAAATGAGTTGCCGATGAAACATGGCCGAAAAGGCGACTGGAAAATCGAAATTCCAATGCTGCCGCACGGTAAATATTTTTACAAATTTTTTATTGATGAAAAGATGTGGATGGAAGATATCGAAAACCCGCTTCGCGAACCTGATGGTGTTGCCGGATGGAACAGCGTGTTAACCATTTGACGGTTAAATTTTTTTTTATTATTCAGGCCTTATTATACACTTTATAAACGGATTCACGAAGTGGCAAGCCTTTATCACTACAAATAAATTCCAGTATTTCAGCAATTTGTTCTGGCTTCACCCAAATATCGAAATCCGCCTCAGGCATGCTTTGCCGATTCAGTGCCGTATCAATGGTGCTTGGAACAACAACTGATGCGACAACATTTTTTCCCTTCGCTTGAGCATTTAATAATTCTGCCAACCGAAATAATAATGATTTCGATAGAGCATATCCAATTGCAGTTTTTCCCTGCTCAGGCACTAATGCTGGGCGCGCGCCAATAAAAATTATCCTCCCATAATCGTTCTTCATCATGTCCTGGAATAAAGGTTTGGCAAGAAAGAAAGCGGTCTCGAAATTCAGAGAATACATTTTTTTAAGATCGTCACCGGTTACATCATTAATATTTCCCATGGCAAATCCACCTGCTAATAATAATAGTCCATCAATTTTTTGATGTTTGGAAATAATTTGCTGAACAAAATTGTGCACATCATTTTCACGTAAAAGATCAATGTTTATCAATTCAAACAAAGAGTTATTTTCGGCAAAACTTAAATGACTTCCTGAATGATCAACAGCAACAACTCTGTATCCCTCTTCTAAAAATTTTTTAACTGTTGCCGTTCCCAAATTTCCGTTTGCGCCAGTAATGATGATCGTTTTAGGCATGAGGCTTTTTTAAAAAATTGGAACAAAATGTGATGAAAAGTCTGCTTTTTATTTCGATAACAATACTTCAAGCATTTTGTTTGCGACAAGTTCATTGCCTTTGGGATTGAGATGAACGCGATCGACAGTTAATATTCCCGATTCTTTATTCTCGGGATTATTTTTCAGGTTATAAGAAAGAAAATTTTCGCGAAGGTCAACCAGATCGCAATGATAATTCTTCGCGAGTCCTCGAATAATTTGCGCATATTTATTCAAATCTCCATCTTGCTGGTTCGTAAAATCTGTTTTTTCTCCGATACATGCGGGTGTACAAAGAATCACGCGGATGCCTTTGTCCTGCAATTTTTTAATTATTGCTACATAGAATTTTTCAAACTTATCAGGATCAGTCCCTGTTCCAGAACTTGCTTTATGCCAAACGTCATTTACGCCAACCCAAATAAAAACGATATCGGGATTTTTCGCCAGCACATCGTCTTCCATACGCAAATACAAGTCGTAGACTTTATTTCCGCCAATGCCGGCGCCAATCAGTTCATAATCCTTCGCCAACCCTTTCTGTTCAAGCAGCTCCCCTATTTTTGTAATATAGCCGCCCGGGTTAACACCCATTTGGGTAATAGAATCGCCAAAAAAAACTACTCGTTTTGGTTTTTGTATGATCATAGATGTTGCCAGAAAAAATAATGCGGTAGCAAGAATTGACCGAAAAAAGAATTTCATATAGCTAATTTTATTTCAAATCTACAATTTGAGCGGGATTAGAGCGCACTTTAATTCGATTAATAATTTCACAACATGCCCTGCTGTTATGGTAAGGGCATTTCCAGAATCCTACCTTATCCTGATCTTTCATAATGGACAAATCCTCATTGACTCCCCAAAACCATTCTCCATTTTTTTTATCTCTGATGTATTTTTTCACAAACTCCCAGCTTTTTAATGATTGCTCAAGATATTTTTTTTGTTGTGAATTTTGAAAGGCATTGTAATAACCGACCATTGCCTCAGCCTGTACCCACCAGTGTTTCTGATTGTTTTGACGATCCCCGTCTTTTTCATATTTCATGCCTCCATCATACTGCCAGCCCTGTGTAGCAGCTTCTGTGATCTTTAATGACTGTGATTTCATCGTGATGATCCAGCCTGCATGATTAATGATCTCCGCTGCATGTTGCAATAACCACGCAGCTTCGATTTCATGTCCGTAAGAGATCAGATTCGATTCGCTCGTCCAGTCTTCATCAAAGAATAAGACAAGATGATGCGTTTTATCGTCTATAAAATGATGCGCAAAAACTTCAAGAAGATTTTCGATTTGCATTCCAAGAAAACCATCCTGCCAAATGCTGTATAAATTTGCATAAGCCTCCAAGAGGTGCAAATGTGTATTCATTGTTTTTGCATAATTCTCGTCTTTCGCGCTTAAACGCAGATCACTGACCGGTTTCCAATTGTGCGAAAATGCTTCATAATATCCTTTCCGTTTTTCGTCGTAACTGTGCTTTTCAACGATCTTGAACAGTGTTATCGCATGATCGGCTGCATCACTTAATCGCGTTGCTTTATAATATTCGCTGAATGCATAGATACAAAATGCCAAACCATAAATTTGTTTGCGGTTGTTTGAAACATTTCCCTGGTGATCAACACTCCAATAGACACCACCATATTGCTTATCAATAAAATGATCGACAATATAATGATAAGCACGCTTTGCAAAAATCAGGTATTCATCTTTTTTTGTATGATTATACGCTGCCGCGAAACTCCATAATATCCGTGCATTTAAAACAACTCCTTTCTCCGCTTCGGGATAAGCATTATTAGACTCATCAATCCTTCCATAAAAACCTCCATAGTCATTATCTGGCGGATATTTCATCCAATACCGCAAAATATTTTCCAGTTCGCGATGCAATTCTTTTTTGTATTGTAGGAGTTGGTCCTGCATACCAGCTAATTATCCAATATTTGATTTAAATGTTGAACTATGTCACCGCTAATTTTTTCCTGGTGATTATAGATTTATTCTTGGTAATAATTTTATTCAATGTGTTCACAGAAGTTGAGGAAGTAAACCCATCTTCCGGCGTATGCATCACATAATCAAGCAACTTTTCTATGGTAGTTGTAGCAACATGCAAACGCGTATCTGATGAAGCATAATAGATAAATATGCTGCCATCATCATCCTTGATCCATCCATTCGAAAAGACTACATTGGAAACATCGCCAACCCGTTCTTCTCCCTGTGGTGCAAGAAAATAACCGCCGGGCTTATAAATGATTTTTGCAAGATCATTCAGATCGGTCATAAAAACATACAGAACACAACGCAGACCATTAGCCGTATTTCTAACACCATGCGCAAGATGAAGCCATCCGAATTTTGTTTTGATTGGCGCCGGACCCAAGCCATTCTTTGCTTCATTAACGGTATGATAAATTTTAGGGTCCACAATGATTTCTTCATCAATCACGGCATTGGTTATGGAAGAAGAAAGACCAAATCCAATACCCCCCCCGGTTCCGGTGCCGATAAAGCCATCCTGGGGGCGTGTGTAAAAAGCGTATTTACCATTGACAAATTCAGGATGTAACACAACATTGCGTTGCTGAGGAGATGGTGTTCTTAAATCGGCAAATCGTTCCCATTTCTTTAAATCCTTTGTTCGCGCAATTCCACATTCTGCAATTGCGGCAGACTGGTCATAATCGGGCGCAGCAAAATCTTTTCTTTCTGCACAAAATAAACCATATATCCATCCGTCTTCATGTTCAGTCAATCGCATATCATAAATATTTGTGTCAGGCAAATCCGTTTCCGGCATCCTTACCGGATAATCCCAAAAACGAAAATTATCAATTCCATTATCGCTTTCTGCAATGCCAAAAAATGATTTTCTGTTTATTGATTCCACTCTGGCCAGCACGATATACTTATTCTTCCATTTCATCGCTGTGGCATTAAAGACCGCATTCACTCCAAATCTTTCCATGAGGTAAGGATTGTTTTTTTTATCAAGATCGTAGCGCCAAAATAATGGCGTGTGCTCTGCAGTAAGAACAGGATATTTATACCGGTTGAATATTCCATTATCATCCTCGATCATTACATTCCTTTTCGAAAGCAATTCTTCATGGTTTTTTTTCAGCTTCTTCAACCTTTTTTCAAACACATCCTTCATAAAATAATATTTTGCATCAATAAATTAATATTCGCCAAGTCGGTTCCACCAGGTTTTTTTTAGGACCAGGATAATTATGAAAAGAATGAGAACGGTAATGAACAATGGAAGTTTAAGCCATAATACAATGTACATGGGCAAGATGGTTAAACACAGTTGCCCGATTATCCCCAGCACAATGTTGAACATGTTTATGCCGAAATTTTTATTGGCAATGAATTGAGGATCTTCTGCAAGAACCATTTCGTGAACAGGCTTCCAAAATCCCCAAGGACGAACATTCTTATAAAAAGATTTCAATGTCCCTGCATTTACCGGGGGCGATGCATAAGTTCCCACAACAGAACCGAGCAATGATAAAACAAAAAGAACTGGCCAATAATAAAGATCTAACCCATGCAATACATCTTTGGATTTTAAAATTGCCAAGGCAATTGCCGGAAGAATTCCAGCGAGCATGCCCCAAAAAAATCCATTGGCATTGAAACGCCACCAATGCCACTTCAACATATTGGCTGCGATATATCCTCAGTACAATCCGGAAACGATCCATTGCAAAACAGTATTCACATCTTTTACAAACAATCCCAAAACAACGCCTATCGCAACAACTGCCAAACCTGCGAGATAATTCATTGATATGATTTTCTTGTTGGAAGCGTTCGGGTCAACGTATTTAAGATAGATGTCGTTTACAATGTAGGCTTGTGCTGCATTTAATGTTCCTGAAAATGTTCCCATAAAAGCGCCGAGTAAACCGGTAAGGACCAATCCCATCAAACCGATCGGTAAAAAATTATTGATAGCAGCCGGTAACACTTTTTCAAAATCAGTTCCCCCTGGTGTTTGCAGGTCGCCGTGAATTTGCGAATAATATAATAATGCAAGAACGGTCAATCCGATTATCATTGAATACCGGATCGGTAACAGGATAATAGAAACAAATCCGCTCATCTTGCTTGCTTCCTGAGGAGAACGTGTGCTGAGCACTTTTTGCATATCGTAGTTTGGCGCTGGCCCGGCAATACTTGCAAACACCCCTTTGAACAACATCATCATAAAAAATATTCCGAACATCGAAAAGCCATCATCATTTATTTTTTTATTCGCATCGTCCACAATGTTGGTCCAATTCAAATTTAATTTCCATCCAAAGAAAGGATTTGCCCAGCCATTTGGAACATTTACCCTGTTTCCGCGCAAATGAATCATAGCGATAATGGCAATGCTGATGCAGGCAACTGTCATTATTAGATATTTGATCACGTCACCGAGGACGATACTGTGCATGCCGCCAAGTATTGAATAAAACATGGCGAATAAAGTGAAGATAATTCCATAAACATGCGGCACATATTCTGCTGCGACATGAAACGGAATATATGGTTGAATGATATTCCAGGGAATAAATATTTGCATGAATTTCCCCAGACCAACAAAACCATAAGCCATAAATCCAAGACAGCTTAATAATGCAAATGCCACTACCACATTATGTGATGCCTTCACTCCTTTGCCTGAATTACCAAACCTGCTGACTAACCATTCAGCTCCCGTTGTTGCATTTGAGCGGCGAAGCCATCTTGATAAATACATCATTAAAAAAACCTGGTTGAAGACGGGCCACAGCCATGGAATCCAGATGCTTTTCATTCCATAAACAAAACACAAGCTCACCATCCACATGGTTCCTGAAATATCAAACATATCAGAAGCGTCGCTGAGTCCAAGCATATACCAGGGAAGCGATTTGCCACCGAGCAAATAATTTTCTTTATTTATCCTGGCTTTCTTACGCATGATCCATCCGATGCATACCATCGTGATCAGGTATGCAGCAATAATGATCAGATCAATAGCGTGTAATTTCATTTATACTTTTTTGCGCTAACGTGCACCAATATACGAACACGAAGAGTTGAGCACAATAACCAATTTTTATTAGTCTTCAAAAGATTAATGCAGTATCAATGGTATAGATTTTCCTTTGTTATTTCCTTTTGAAATAATGTTTTCGGATCGTCATAAAACTTTACAAAATCATTTGCCGAGACCTGCCCTTTATATGGAACATAAAATTCAGAGCTTCCATTTCCTTTGAAACCTGCATTACGCCATGCTAAAGCATAGGCAATTTTATATGGCGCAATTGCTTTCAGCAAAACATTTGTCCACCAGGTGCTATCGGGCAAGCCACCATATCCAAATTCTGTCAGTGCTGGAATTTTATTATTTTCTGTTGAAATGCTATCCAGCATGCTGAGCATATTTCCGGCAAGCTTAATGAAATCATTATTTGAAGCAGTGTTATAAGCCTGGTAAATATCAAAACCCAGAACATCAACATAATCATTACCCGGATATCTTTCCATGTATTCACCGCGCGAATAAAATTTATCAGTATTGTAGGCGTACAAGAGATTGTGAACATTTTTTGTGTCGCGCAAATACGATTCAGTGAAGCGGTACAATTGCTTCAGTTCATCAGGCGTGCAATTTTTTCCGCCCCACCAAAACCAGCTTCCATTCAATTCATGAAACGGGCGGAAGATCACCGGAATATACTCCCCCTTTTCCCCTTTCAGGCTCAGCATAAAAGCTGCAATCTTATCGAGCCAGCTTTTATATAATTCATTTTTTTCACCGCCGGGTAAAATTGCAGCAACGGTTCCGGGTGCAGGATTCCATGCCGTTTTTCCTGTTAACGGATTATTGAGATGCCAGCTAATGGTGATTACTCCTCCCCGATTGTAAATTTCTTTGATGAACATTCTCATTTTTTCGAAAGGAACGCTATCGAGATTAACATCATGATCCAATTCAAGTCTGCCCAATTCCCAACCATAAATGGCAGGATAATCGCCGGTCACATCTTTAATGTCGCTTCGTCCATTTTCATATTTCCATCCAACGCCATAAGCGAGGTCGTCCTGGTGACCGATCATAAAACCTTTATCGAGTAATTTCTTTAGATTGTGATAAAGATTAATTGTTTCCTTAGTTGCGTTTTTATCGGCAGGAACTGGCTGCGAAAATGCAATGAAAGTTAATGGTGATAAGATTAGCAATAGAAGCAATTTCATATAGCAGCCAATTAAAAGTGAAAGCAATAAAATAATTGATTACGAAGAGTCAATTTTTTGCTGAACCCGCCGGAGAATTGTTTTTTTATTGCGGATTGCTGAGCATTATCCAAACCAGCAAAACTCTTTTTTAATGACAGGCAATCTTACACCAAATCTAAAACCGACAGATGCCTTTTAACTAATACTTTTTTACCTATTAATCGCTGAAGTTTATCTTTTTACCGCTTATCCTGATCCTAATGAATTGTACATAAGCAAATTGAACAGAATCCTTGCCCAAATCATTATTGTACTTATTTATCCCAATAAACACTTTTTTAGGGTTTTTTTGAAATTCGTGCAGCTAAGGCTTTGCACAAATTGTCTTTTGACACACTGCTATGCCAAAGGATATTATGCGGGAGATCATTCCGCTAACGCCAAGCGACTGTTACACTCTTTTTTCCCGGACAAAAAAAGAGTTCAATTTCCCACTTCATTATCATGATGAATTTGAGCTGAATCTTATTTTAAATGCATCAGGTGCCAAACGAATTGTTGGTGATAGTATTGAAGTGATTGATGATCTTGAATTAGTGCTAATAGGTCCAAATTTATACCATGCCTGGTTCACCCATCAATGCAAAAGCAAGAATATTACCGAGATCACCATACAGTGGCACAGAGATCTATTGGATGATAAATTGCTATGCAGAAATCAACTCAATTTTATCAAGTGTTTGCTTGAACGTTCGCAGAGAGGAATTTCCTTTTCAAAAGAAACCATTGAGCGTATCATACCGAGGATCAAATCGATTGAACAAAAAAGCGGGTTTGCGTCCGTGCTGGAACTGATGTCAATACTGCATGAACTGTCCGTTTCTTCTGAAATAAGAACATTATCGGATTCAACATTTGTCAATAATCAACTCAGTCATAATAGTCGTCGTATTGAAAAAGCATTTCAATATATGAATCACAATTACGACAGAGGTGTCACACTTGGCGAGGTGGCAAAGCTGGTTAATATGACGGACGTTTCGTTCAGCCGCTTTATAAAGAAAAGAACAGGGAATACCTTTATTGACACCTTGAATGAAATTCGTTTGGGACACGCTTCAAAAATGCTGATTGACACCACTCATTCTATTGCAGAAATTTCCTACAACTGCGGCTTTAATAATATCTCCAATTTCAACAGGATCTTTAAAAGAAAAAAAGGATGCACACCAAAAGGCTTCCGTGATAATTTTGCATCGGGAACGAAAGTGTTTATTTAAAGGTTACAAGAAATTTATCGAATTGGTAGAAATAAAAAAAACCGCTAAAGTCATTTAGCGGCAATTGGTTTTAATACGTTTAATTGCAATACTATGTCGCCCAGGCTTTATCTCCTTTTTTATAAGGAATGCAACCTTCATATTTTCCGGGAACCGCCACATAGCGGAGCGCCTTTGTTGCACCTGGTTCTGATGTGAAGTAACCCCATAAAGTCAATTCCTTCATCATCCGGAAATAATGCGTAGGGTCCTCAGGTTTTTTCTTGCTCATATAATCTTTTGCTTCTTTATCCAACGCAACTAAAAAGTCGTGTTTGTCCGTATCAGCAAGATCAACAAAGTTCTTTTTATACTTTGCAACAGCGGCATCATTCAATTTCTTCATGCCATCTAAAAATATTTTCTGGTCTTTATCTTCATAACAATCGTTTACAATAACTGTCATAAACTGACCAACTTTGGCTTCTTTCGCGCCCGGAGTAGAGGTAGCAGGAATAATGGTCTCAGCTACTTCATCCAAAAAAGATACATCGTCTGGAGTAAAAGTTAAACTCGCTCCATATTTTTTATCAGCAGGGCCGCAACCCGATAAAAATACTTCTGCGCCAACGATTGTTCCGCCGAGCAAAAGTGCAACACTTGATAACGCTTCACGTCTATTCATAATTTATTTTTTTAGAACGTTATGAAATTAAATTTCCTGATTTTTATTGATATAACAATGATTTTATTTTTGATTTATGCTTTAATGATGTTTGATTTTTCTCATAGAATTAATCATTATTAATTTTCCATTATTATAGATTGCCTTTTTTCAGTTCACTCACAGCATAGTTTGCTGCGCGTGCTGTTAATGCCATATAAAAAATGGAAGGGCTTTGATTTGCCGTGCTCGTCATACAAGCGCCATCTGTTACAAAAACATTTTTGCAATTGTGAAACTGGTTCCATCCATTAAGCAAAGATGTCTTTGGATCTTTTCCCATCCGGCAACCGCCCATTTCATGAATATCCCTACCCGGTGCCCAATGATTATCGTGTTGTGTAATATTCTTTATTCCGCACTGATCAAACATCTCGCTACTCTGGATTAAAAAATCTTTCAATAATTTTTCATCATTATCATCATACCCAACATTTGTAACCAGTAATGGAATTCCCCATTGATCTTTCTTGTCCTTGCTTAATGTTAATGTATTGGTTTCTTTCGGAACAGTTTCTCCCTGCATATAAATATAAACTCCCCAGGGACCCGCTTCACTCATGGCATCTTTATAAGCGGCGCCAATTTGATCTGCAGATGGATCGTTGATCCCGCGCTCACGATAACAGCCCATGAAAGCCATATAACCGCCGACAAAATCCATATCGTTCTTATGAATATTTCTGAAATTAGCCATCATGCATTCCGCCGTTCTGCGTCCATAAAAATATTTGTCTTCATAACCTTCGATACTTCCGCCAACAGAACCGCGATAATTTTGAAAACATGCATATTTTCCAAGCAATCCATTGTCATTACCAAAGCCATTTGGAAAACGATTTGAAGTTGAATTGAGCAAGATCAAATTGCTGTTAAGCGCAGAACCATTGACAAAAATTATTTTTGAAAAATATTCTGTTGCCTGGTGAGTGTTTGTATCGATGATTCTTACACCCACTGCCTTATTTTTTTTCTCATCATAAATGATGGAATGCACCACTGAAAAAGGACGAATGGTAAGATTACCTGTCTTTTCCGCCCAGGGTAATGTAGAAGATACCGAGCTGAAATAGCCGCCAAACGGGCATCCGCGCATGCATTCGTCGCGTGCCTGGCATTTGGCGCGGCCCTGTTGAATATGAATGTCTTTGGGCTGTGTCAATTGCGCCCATCTGCCCTGTATCATGAATCGATCCTTGTAATGAGCGCTGATTTTATCGCGCAGGTCTTTTTCAGGACAATTAAAATCGAAAGGTGGCAAATATTCTCCATCGGGCATTGCTTCTAACCCATCGCGATTGCCACAAATTCCTGCAAATGTTTCTACATGCGAATACCAGGGAGCAACATCATCATAACTTATGGGCCACTCAATGCCATAACCATATTTTGCTGGATTGATGAACTCATATTTACTCCAACGGGGACAAGCTCTTCCCCATATCAACGATTTTCCCCCAACCTGGTAACCCCGGATCCATTCAAAAGGTTTCTCCTGGACATAGGGATGATCTTTATCTTTTATGAAAAAATGAGATGTTGATTCGTCAAAACCAGCGGCTTCTGTTATCAATGGGTTTTCATCAACAAATTTCTTCGGCATTTCTCCGCGATGCGGGAAATCCCATGGATTCATCGTTGCTGTTGGATAATCTTTATTATGCACCACCATTCTTCCACGCTCCAACACCAATGTTTTTAATCCGTGATCACATAATTCCTTCGCGGCCCAACCACCGCTGATCCCGCTGCCAATAACAATAGCATCGAATGTGTTCTTGCCAACACCGCCAGCATTAATATTGACATTTGTTGTATCGCCCATTCGATTTTAGATTTACGATATTAGTTGTACGATTCTTTTTTTTCTGATATACCTTATCCCTTATCTTCAGTAACCAAATGTCATCAGACAATAGCTTTGGTCAAATATTTCCTTTCTTCAATTCTTCCACTGCATGATTTGCCGCTCTCGCCGTCAAAGCCATAAATGTTATTGAAGGATTTTGCGTGCTTGTTGATGCCATGCTTGCTCCATCTGTTACAAAAACATTATTTACATTATGAAACTGATTCCATTTATTCAGCATTGATTTCTTTGGATCTTTACCCATCCTGCAACCTCCCATTTCATGAATATCCAAACCAGGCGCCTGCTTACTGTCATTCGGGCTAATATTCTTGCACCCTGCTTTTTCTAACATCTCAGAAGTCTGAGTTAGAAAATCTTTCAACACTTTTTCATCATTCGCATCGTAACCAACAGAAGTTATTAACTGCGGAATGCCCCATTCATCTTTTTTATCATCACTTAACCGAACATGATTGGTTTCTTTCGGAACGGTTTCTCCCTGCATCATCGCAAACACACCCCAGTCCCCGGCTTCAGTGATTGCATCTTTGAATTTCCCCCCCAGTTGCTCATCCCCTTCCTTTACATAGGCATTCCCACGACTCGCGCTGTAATGAACCATATACCCACGCAGAAAATCCATTTCTTGTTTATATACATTTCTGAAATTTGGCATCATGGCCTGCGTTGGTCTTCTGCCGAAATAATATTTGTCTGCCGGTCCATCATAAGAGGCATATACGGTGCCGCGATAATTATGAAAACAAACATATTTTCCAAGCAAGCCGTTATCATTACCTAATCCATTTGGAAAACGATTTGATTTTGAATTCAGCAATATAAGATTGCTGTTAAGACAAGCCGCATTAACGAATATTATTTTGGCAAAATAATCTGTGGATTGTTTGCTGTGTGCATCAATAACTTTTACGCCGATTGCTTTCCCTTTTTTATCATCGTAAATAATTGAATGAACAACGGAATTCGGCTGCAATGTGAGATTACCGGTTTTCAAAGCCCATGGAATTGTGGTTGAGTTAGAACTGAAGTATCCACCAAAGGGACAACCGCGCTCGCACAAACTTCTTGCCTGGCATTGCTGGCGACCCTGTTCAATATGAATGGGGTTTGGTTTTGTGAGATGCGCGCAACGTCCAACAATCGGATATCGGTCTTTGTAATTTGAAGCAATTTTATCCTGTATATTTTTTTCAACGCAATTCAATTCCCATGGCGGAAGAAATTCTCCGTCAGGCAAAGTTTCCAATCCATCCCTGTTGCCGCTAATGCCTGCAAAGATTTCAACGTGTGAATACCAGGGCGCAATATCTTCATAACGGATCGGCCAATCTCCAAAACCATCACGCGCCGGCCCCTCAAAGTCAAATCTGCTCCAGCGTTGCGTTTGGCGAGCCCATAATAAAGATTTTCCACCAACCTGGTAGCCGCGTATCCAATCGAAAGGTTTTTCCTGTATGTATGGATGCTCTTTGTCTTTTACAAAAAAATGTTGAGATGATTCACCGAAAGCATAACATCTTGCCACAACCGGATTTTCATCCAAAACTTTAACAGGCATTTGACCGCGATGCGGAAAATCCCATGGGTTTTTTGTCGCGGTGGGATAATCTTTTAAATGAACAACATTTTTTCCCCGTTCGAGCATTAATGTTTTCAATCCATGATCACATAATTCTTTTGCAGCCCAACCACCGCTGATGCCGCTGCCAATAACAATTGCATCGTACGTGTTCTTTGCAACACCACCGGAGTTAATATTGACATTTGTTGTATCGCCCATTCAACATACTATTTATGATGCAGCCTTTCTAATTTGCGGTTATAGGTTACATCTGATTTTCTTTTTTTTCAATTGCCTTTATCAATCACTAAATATTCCCTTTCTTCAACTCACTCACCGCATAATTTGCTGCACGTGCTGTTAATGCCATATAAGTAAGAGATGGATTCTGGCAAGCGCTTGATGTCATGCAAGCTCCGTCCGTCACAAAAACATTTTTTGCATCCCAAACCTGGTTGTGCATATTTAGTACCGATGTCTTCGGGTCCTTTCCCATTCTTGCCGTTCCCATTTCATGAATACCATCACCAATTTCATGACCGCCATCCCATGTTTTCACATCTTTGATTCCTGCAGACTCAAACATTGCTTTTGCTTCTTCAACGATCGCTTTGCGCATCTTCTTTTCATTATCCTTCAATTCTGCATCCATCGCCAGCACAGGTAATCCCCATTTATCTTTTTTATTTTTATCTAGCGTGATCTTATTTTCATGATAAGGTAATAATTCGCCAAAGCCTGTCATACCAATTGTCCAGGCGCCCGGCTCCGTCAATTCTTCCTTGAATTGCGCGCCGATACTTAGTTCTGCAACACTTCTGCTCCATCCCTCCCGACTTGCGCCCCCCTGGTACCCAAAGCCGCGAAGAAAATCTCTTTTATCTCCAAACAAATTTGCGAAGCGAACAATATAAAATCCATTTGGTCTTCTTCCATAATAATATTTGTCTTCATAACCTTCAACCAAACCTGAAGCTCCAACATTGTAATGATGATCCATAATATTATGACCCAATTCACCACTGCTGCTGCCCAAACCATCGGGCCAAATATCAGTTGCCGAATTCATTAATACCCATGCGCTGTTTAATGCAGATGCATTTACAAAAACGATTTTTGACAGATAAGTATATGTTTGATTATTCTCGGCATCAAGAATTTCAACCCCCTTTGCTTTTTTCTTATCCTTATCGTATAAAATTCTTGTAACAATACTCCAGGGACGAACAGTGAGGTTACCGGTTTTTTTTGCTGCCGGTAAGGTCGATGATTGTGTGCTGAAATATGCACCAAACGGACATCCTTCCCAGCAACGATTACGAAACTGACATTGCGTTCTTCCTTCGATCGGTGCGGTCAAATTTGCACTTCGGCCAATGATCAGGTGTCTGTTACCGTTATATTTTTCTTTTATCCTTGCAGAAACATCTTTTTCAACACAATTCAATTCCATCGGCGGTAAGAAATGCCCGTCAGGCAATTGTTGCAAACCTTCGAGAGATCCATTTACACCAATGAATTTTTCCACATGATCGTACCAGGGCTGAATATCTTTATAACGAATTGGCCAATCAATCGCCCAGCCATCTTTCGCGTTGGCATTAAAATCAAAATCACTCCAGCGATAACTTTGTCGTCCCCATAAGATAGAACGTCCTCCCAGTTGATACGATCGCCACCATTTAAACGGTTTGACCTCAGTGTAAGGACAATCAACATCATTAGCCCAATAATCCATAATTGGTTCAACCTTGCCCCAGGTGCGTGCGATGATAGGATGCTGTTGTAATTGTGCTTGCGTTGCTCTTCCGCGATGAGCAAAATCCCATGGGTTTTTATCGGCAGATTTATAATCTTTGAGATGTTCGAAATTTCTTCCGCGTTCAAGCATCAATACTTTCAATCCGCTTTCGGTAAGCTCTTTTGCAGCCCAGCCACCGCTGATTCCGGAGCCGATTACAATTGCATCATAAACATTATCGGGCATAAAATATTTTATGTAATTACTCAAATCGAAAATCGCTCAATGGCTCAGAACAGCCATCATACCACTTTCATATTTTCACCTTGTTCAAATATTCCCTTTTTTCAATTCACTCACCGCATAGTCTGCGGCGCGCGCGGTTAAAGCCATATAAGTTAATGATGGATTTTGACATGCTGCTGATGTCATGCATGCTCCATCTGTCACAAAAACATTTTGGGCATCCCAAACCTGGTTCCATTTATTAAGAACAGAAGTTTTCGGGTCTTTTCCCATTCTTGCTGTTCCCATTTCATGGATACCCCGACCCAGGAATGGATTTGCATCGCGTGAATGAATATTCTTTACGCCAATTGCTTCGAGCATTTCCTGCGCATCATTCAGCATATCTTTTCTCATCTTTAATTCATTTTCTTTTAACTCGGCATCAATGGCTAAGACAGGCAATCCCCATTTGTCTTTTTTTGTCTTATCAAGCGTTGCTTTATTATCATGGTAAGGAAGCGTCTCTCCGAATCCGCCAAGATTCATTGTCCATCCTCCCGGTTCTGATAATGCTTCTTTCAGGTCAACGCCAAGTGCAATTTCTTCTGCAGAGCGTGCATAGCCCGAACGCGCGCCGCCGCCCTGGTAACCGAATCCGCGGATATAATTTCTTTTATCGCCAAAGAAATTCCTGTAACGCGGTATATAAACTCCGTTCGCACGACGCCCGAAATAATATTTGTCCTCATAACCATCAACAGACCCTGACGCCCCGACATTTAAATGATGATCCATTAAATTATGTCCAAGCTCTCCGCTGCTGCTACCTAATCCATCCGGCCAAACATCCGTTGCGGAATTCATTAAGACCCAAGCACTGTTCAATGTAGATGCATTAAGAAAGACAATTTTGGCTTTATATTCATAGGTCTTCATCGTTTCTGCATCAAGTACTTCAACACCGGTTGCTTTTTTCTTGTCCTTATCATACAAAATTTTTGTAACGATGCTCCAGGGGCGAAGTGTGAGATTACCGGTTTTTCTTGCTGCCGGTAAGGTGGAAGATTGCGTACTGAAATAGGCGCCAAACGGGCATCCCAGCCAACATTTATTTCTGAACTGACATTGAGTTCTTCCTTCGATCGGCGCAGTGAGATTTGCGGTACGACCGATTATCATATCTCTGTTCTTGAACTTTTCTTTTAATCTGACCGCTGCATCTTTTTCAACGCAGGTCATATCCATCGGTGGGAGAAAATGTCCATCCGGCAATTGCACCAAACCGTCTTTGTTGCCGCTGATGCCAGCAAATTTTTCAACATAATCATACCACGGTTCAACATCCTTATAACGGATCGGCCAATCAACTGCAATTCCATCTTTTGCATTCTCTTCAAAATGCATGTCGCTCCACCGATAACTTTGTCTGCCCCACATTAACGAGCGACCGCCGGTGTGGTAACCGCGAAACCAATCGAATCGTTTTACTTCCGTGTAGGGACATTCAGCATCTTTCACCCAATAGCTGAGGTTGGTTTCATTGAGCGGATAATCTCTTTTTAAAACGGGATAATCTTTTATCATCTCCTGTGTCCGTCGTCCGCGGTGCGGAAAGTCCCATGCTTCCATGTTCGCCGTTTTGTAATCTTTGACGTGCTCAATGTGTTCACCGCGTTCGAGCATGATCACTTTTAATCCTTTTTCAGTAAGCTCTTTCGCAGCCCAGCCACCGCTGATCCCTGAGCCTATCACAATGGCATCATAAATATTTTCAGGCATAGTTTTGAATTTATGAATTACGGTTATACATAGCTGTTAGCAGACAGCCATTCGTTAAAGTATTTTATAGAAATGGACATAATATCAAATCTTCATTATCAATGATCAATTCTTAAAGGTTTCCTTTTTTCAATTCACTTACTGCATGGTCAGCTGCGCGTGCGGTGAACGCCATATATGTCAATGAGGGATTTTGGCAAGCTGCAGAAGCCATAAATGACCCATCAGTTACAAATACATTCGGTGCATCCCATACCTGGTTGAATTTATTGAGTACTGAAGATTTTGGATCTTTTCCCATTCTTGCCGTTCCCATTTCATGGATGCCCCTGCCGAGATAAGGTTCACTATCTCCGCCCTGAACATTTTTTACGCCAGCCGCTTCAAGCATTTCTTTGGCATCATTCAACATATCCTTGCGCATCTTCAATTCATTCTCTTTAAGCTCCGCATCAATGGCAAGAATATTCAATCCCCATTTATCCTTTTTGGTTTTATCAAGCGTTACTTTATTATCGTGATATGGTAAAGTTTCGCCAAAGCCTCCCATCCCAAAATTCCAACCACCCGGTTCAGCAATCGCTTCTTTAAATTCTTTGCCAATGCTGTATTCGGCAACTTCATGTCCCCAGCCCTCGCGACCGCCACCACCCTGATATCCGAAGCCGCGGATATAATCTCTTTTATCACCAAAAAAGTTACGGAAACGTGGAATGTAAACACCATTGGCACGACGTCCTGCATAGTATTTGTCCTCATAGCCATCAATTGTACCGCCTGCCCAAACGCCTAAATGGTGATCCATTAAATTATGACCAAGTTGATCACTGCTGCTACCCAATCCGCCCGGCCAAATATCAGTTGCAGAATTCAATAATACCCATGCGCTGTTCAATGTAGAGGCGTTGACAAACACGATTTTCGCTTTGTATTCAATGGTTTGATTGGTTTGCGCATCAAGTACTTCAACGCCGGTCGCCCGTTTCTTATCTTTATCGTATAAGATTTTTGTAACGATGCTCCAGGGACGAACCGTCAATTTTCCTGTTTTTAACGCAGCGGGTAAGGTAGCAGATTGTGTACTGAAATAACCGCCAAACGGACAGCCATACCAGCATTTATCGCGGTACATGCATTGACGACCATTCAATGGAACAGTTGCGTGTGCGCATCTTCCGATAATCATTTTACGGGCGCCTTTATAATGTTCTTTGATCCTAGCAGCAACATCTTTTTCAACACAGGTCATATCCATTGGTGGTAGAAATTCACTATCCGGCAACTCTGCCAATCCTTCTTTTGATCCACTGATGCCCGCAAATTTTTCAACATAACTATACCAGGGTTCAATGTCTTTATATCGCACGGGCCAATCCGTGCCGATTCCTTGTTTTGCATTTTCTTCAAAATATAGATCGCTCCAGCGATACGTTTGACGACCCCATAGTAATGAGCGACCGCCAACATGGTATCCGCGGAACCAGTCGAACCGTTTTATCTCTGTGTATGGGGAATCTTTATCGCTTGCCCACCAGGAGAGATTTCTTTCATTAAGCGGGTAATCTCTTTTAAGATTAGGGTAATTTTTGATCATCTCCTGTGTTCGCTCCCCGCGATGCGGATAATCCCAGGCCTCTTTATTTGCTTCGGTATAATCTTTTACGTGCACGATATCCATTCCACGTTCGAGCATGATTGTCTTCAATCCTTTTTCAGTTAATTCCTTTGCAGCCCAGCCACCGCTGATACCTGAGCCAATTACGATTGCGTCATACACATTATCTGCCATAATTATTGATTTTAAAATTATTCAATTTGAAATTACTCAATGCCCGATGAAGCGATTGAGTAATCGAGATATTTTCATATTTACACGTCACATAATTCAATCGCTTTTTTAAGCGATCCGATCTTATCTGGTGCCGCTGGAATGAATTCCTGCGCAACATATCCTTTGTAACCAGTATCCACAATGGCTTTCATAATTGCTGGATAATATAATTCCTGGGACTGATCAATTTCATGTCTTCCGGGTACACCGCCTGTGTGATAATGCCCAAAATATTTAACATTTTCACGAATTGTTCTTATCACATCGCCTTCATCGATCTGCATGTGATAAATATCGTAGAGCAATTTAAAATTGGGTGAACCAACCCGCTTGCATAATTCAACACCCCATGGAGATCTGTCGCACATATAATCTTTATGATCAATTTTGCTGTTCAATAATTCCATATGGACCGTAATGCCGCTCTTTTCTGCTGCGGGTAAAATCTTTTGCAGCCCCTCAACGCAATTTCTGAAGCCAGTTTCATCATCCATTCCGCGGCGACTTCCGCTAAAGCAGATAACATCTTTGTAACCGGCCTTAACCATCAGCGGAAAAACGTCGAGATAATCTTTGATCAGTTGCCCGTGAAATTTTTTCTCATTAAACCCATCTGTTAAACTGACATTCCCGCCATGATAGCACATGGAAGAGTAAATGCCATATCCCTGAATAGTTGGCCAGTCCTTGGGTCCGAGAAGATCGATGGCATTAAAACCGATCTGTTTTACGGCTTTACACAATTCATCAAGAGAGAGAAAATTGTAAGTCCACTGGCAAACGGAATGATTGATATTACCTTTCAATTCAATTTTTTTTTGAGTTTCGCTTAATACATAGGTAGGTAAAAGTGATGCGGTGCCAAGTGCGGCTGTTCCTGCAACAATATTTTTGATAGCACTTCGGCGAGAATGTTTTTCGGGCATGAATTCAACCGTTAAAAAAGTAATTTACAAAAATGAATGTTATTTTATGGCGATTATTTTATAAGCTACGCTAATTTTTTAATAAACGGGAAATCACAACTCTCCAATCGGGCTAAGCGTTTCTTTAGCTGCAGCATAATGTTTTCGGCGAACAACATAAATCAGCACAAAAATGACCAACAAGATCGCGGGCATTATGGCAACTTTCAAAAAAGTATTGGAGCCAGCTACTGCGTCAGCCTGTGGGCCGGTCAATCCTTTGGCCACTGCTGCGGATTTGAAGTCATCGTACCACCTGCCCATAAAAGGAATAATGATTGCAGTGGAAAACATGCCTGCACCGCCCATTAATGATAAACCCAATGCTCCGGTATTGGGCAAATATTCAGAAACAAAACCCAGCATGGTAGGCCAAAAAAAACAGACGCCGGCAGCAAAAACAAAAGCTGCGCCAAATGCCATGTAGCCCGTTGAATAACTTAATAATATCAATCCAATACCTGCTAAAAATGCGGAGGTGATAAGCATTCCGTTGGGATTAAGTTTATGCACAACGGGTCCCGCGAACGATCTGCCCAAGGCCATCAACCCGTTAATAAATACAAGAATCAAGATCCCGGAAACATTTGCGCCCTGCAGCAAAGCAACAATCCAGGTATTTGTTCCCAATTCCGTGGCGCCGGTCATAAACATGCAAATCAGGATGACCAAAAACAAAGGCGTAAGACAGGAAAGGAACATTTGTTTGGTACTGACTCCTTTGGTCACCCTTTCCGTTTGCGGAAGTTTTAATTTCAAAAACAGGAACCCGTAAATTATCGCCGGAATGAATAATAATGCAATTAAGTAATGCCAATCAATTTTTAATTGTTCAATAAACAGATAAGAAAGTAATCCACCAATTACAATACCTCCCGGAAACCATACATGGAACCGATTCAGCATGGTTGTTTTGTTTTCAGGGAATAAAGTAACCGTTAAGGGATTACAGGCAGCTTCCACCATGCCGTTACCAATCCCGATGCACACTGTTCCGGCAAATAGCATGGTTGCATCTTTAGCCACGAGATAAATAATAACGCCAGCAATGTGTCCGACAAAAGCGATTCCTAATAAATTCTTCATTCCAATTACATCGCACAGAGGACCACCAAAGACCATTGCCAGTGTAAATCCCCAAAAAGCCGGGCTAAATATCCAGCCAAGTTGTTCTTTGGTGAGATGAAAAGATTCTCCCCACACCCCTTCCAGCGATGCGCGAAAAGCAAATGTCATGGCTGTAAATATTAAAGCGATGCGAGCGGCAACAAAAAGTTTATTGCGCTGAATGGTAGAAGTCATGGCAAGTTATTTTGGTTTAGAAATCGTTAGTCACTGTTTTTTTATTTTCACAAGGTTTTCGAACAATGTAACTTTATTGCCGTTCTTTCAAAAAAAGTTTTTTTAAAAACAGCTCATAAATGTAATTTTTTATTTTTAAAAATCAATAGCAATAACTGTTATTTTGACAATTTCTAAAAAAGATTTTTATTTTTTTACTCACAGAAAAATTTTGAAGATTAGCAATTCAAAAAAATAATACAATGATTATTCGGTGAGCCCTCATAAAAGTTTTTAAGCGATTAATATTAGTTATGATGGATTTTTATTGCAAATGATACGCGAATTAATAATCAAAAAATAAACACATGAAACGAAAGTTGCGAATGGGAATGGTTGGCGGAGGCAAAGATGCTTTCATCGGCGCCATTCACCGCATTGCTGCCAATATGGATGGATTGGTTGAATTATGTTGTGGCGCACTGAGCATTAATCCCGAGATTGCTAAAGACAGTGGTAAAATGCTTTTTCTTCCTGAAGACAGAACTTATCTCACCTTCGATGAAATGATCAGTAAAGAAAGCAAACTGCCTGCCGATAAACGAATTGATTTTGTAACCATCGTTACGCCAAACTTCGCGCATTTTGCTCCGGCAATGATGGCGCTTGATAATGGCTTTAATGTAGTCATTGAAAAGCCAATTGCTTTTACTTTAGATGAAGCAAGACAATTAAAAAAGAAAGTGGAAGAGACCGGATTGATATTGTGTTTAACACATACATACTCAGGATATCCAATGGTGAAGCAGGCAAAGCAGATGGTGAAAAATGGTGCATTGGGAAAGATCAGAAAAGTTTGGGTTGAATATCCTCAAGGATGGTTAAGTAAATTAACCGAACGCGAAGGAAACGCGCAAGCTGCGTGGAGAACGGACCCAAAAAAATCAGGAAAGAGCGGATGCATGGGCGACATTGGAACACATGCTGCTCATCTTGCGGAATATATTTCCGGATTGAAGATCACCCATCTATGCGCCGATCTTAATGCAATGGTCGAAGGTCGTGCGCTTGATGATGATGGAAATGTTTTATTAAGATTTGATAATGGCGCCACCGGCGTACTGATGGCATCACAGGTTGCTGCCGGTGAAGAAAATGCATTGAGAATCCGAATTTACGGTGAAAAAGGTGCGTTGGAATGGGCGCAACAGGAACCAAACACATTAATTTCAAAATGGCTTGATCAACCAACGCAAATTTTACGCGCGGGGGTTGGATATAAAGAACCATTATCAAGTTATGCAACTCATAATTTCCGTACTCCCGGCGGACATCCGGAAGGATATCTGGAAGCATTCGGAAATATATACCGAAATTTTGCGCTCACACTTTCTGCGAAACTCGAGGGCAGGGAACCACCAAAAGAAGCATTGGATTTTCCTGGGGTTGAAGATGGCGTTCGCGGAATGGCTTTCATTGATAATGTGGTGAAGAGTAACGAAAGCACAGAG
Organism: Chitinophagales bacterium; assembly: GCA_021323755.1. Taxonomy (GTDB): domain Bacteria; phylum Bacteroidota; class Bacteroidia; order Chitinophagales; family Chitinophagaceae; genus Puia. The sequence continues at coordinate 182,395 of JAJPKJ010000036.1, forward strand.
AAATGGACATTCTTTGAAATGCCACAATAAATTGTAGCCGGTATCAAGTTGCCATTAACTTGTTTAATGAAATGACCGGCCGGGTTGCTGGCAAATGAACAGAAAACAAAACACGACAAACCATATACGCGATTATGCAAACAATAAAAGGTCCTGCCATTTTTTTGGCGCAATTCTTGGGCGATAACCCACCCTTCAATACGTTAGAATCAATTTGCAAATGGGCAAAGAGTTTAGGATTTGTGGGTGTACAAATTCCATCATGGGATGCGCGATGCATTGATTTAAAACTAGCTGCTGAAAGTAAAAATTATGCAGACGAAATCAAAGGCATCATTAATGAGGCAGGTTTACAGATCACAGAATTATCAACCCATTTGCAAGGACAATTGGTTGCGGTGCATCCCGCATATGATGCATTGTTTGACGGATTCGCGCCGGCAGAAGTTCATAATAATAGCAAAGCAAGAACGGAGTGGGCAGTTCAACAATTAAAATATGCAGCAAAAGCATCGCAAAATTTGGGGTTAGCTGCCCATGCCACATTTAGCGGCGCCTTGTTATGGCCAACAGTTTACCCGTGGCCCCAACGACCGGCGGGATTAGTAGAAACAGGTTTCAAAGAATTAGCCAATCGCTGGATGCCGATCCTAAATGAGTTTGATAAATGCGGCGTCGATCTTTGTTATGAAATTCATCCTGGCGAAGATCTGCATGATGGAATTACATATGAAATGTTTTTGAAACACACCAACGATCATCCGCGTGCGTGCTTGCTGTACGATCCGTCTCATTTTGTATTGCAATGTCTCGATTATCTTACTTACATTGATTATTATCATGAACGAATAAAAATGTTTCATGTAAAGGATGCAGAGTTTAATCCAACTGGAAAACAAGGAGTTTATGGTGGTTATCAGGGTTGGATAGACAGGGCGGGAAGATTTCGTTCCTTGGGTGACGGGCAGGTAGATTTTAAATCTATTTTTAGTAAATTAACTGCCTACGATTTTAAAGGATGGGCTGTGCTGGAATGGGAATGTTGCATCAAACATCCTGAAGATGGCGCAAAAGAAGGCGCAATATTTATTAAAGACCACATCATTCGAGTGACAGAAAGGGCATTTGATGATTTTGCAGGAACGGGCAGCGATGAAAATTTTAATAGAAAAGTTTTAGGTTTGAACTAAATTACTTCCGATTTTGAATTTATAAACGATCTCATAACCTTTAGTTATAATTAATCATGAAAAAAACATTCATTATTTTTTCTTCCGTATTGCTACTAACAGCTTGTGGAAGTTCGGGTGATAAGAAATCTGAAAAAACAGATACCACAACAAGCACCACCACAACAGTAAGCCCGAGCGCAGAAAAAGCGCTGGAATTGATTGGACAAAGCGATTGCACAACTTGTCACAAGCTGGATAAAAATGCGACAACAGGGATGGCCATCGGACCAGCTTATAGCGATGTAGCTGCAAGATATGCTCCTGCTGCAGATACAACTATTGACCGTTTGGTTAAAAAAGTTATTTCAGGTGGAAGTGGTGTGTGGGGAACGGCTCCCATGACAGCGCACCCAGGATTAAAAGAAGACGATGTAAAGACGATAGTTACCTATATTCTTACTTTAAAAAAATAAATTTATGAAAAGGGCTTTGATTGTTCTTGCTGCAATCATGACGGTTGCATTAATTTCATTTTCGTTCATAAAAAAAAATATGGCAACTGATAATACTAAAAATATACTTTCTGCTGCCGAAAAAAATGACGGATGGGTATCCTTATTCGATGGAAAGACAACAGATGGCTGGCACACTTACAATGAAGCAAAAGCAGGCAGTGCATGGAATGTAGCAGATGGCGCTTTGCACCTGGATCCAAAAATTAAAGATGGCCGAGGGGATATTGTTACAAGCAAAGAGTTCAGCAATTTTGATCTCAAAATTGAATGGAAGATTTCTCCGAAAGGAAACAGCGGAATAATATTCTTTGTAAAAGAAGATCCAAAAATTGAAGCATCGTTTGAAAGCGGACCTGAAATGCAGGTTTTAGATAACGACGGGCATCCGGATGGAAAAATTCCTAAGCATCGCGCCGGCGATTTATATGACCTGATCTCCTGCTCAAAAGAAACCGTAAAGCCTCTCGGTGAATGGAACCAGGTTGAGATCATCGCCAATCACGGCGACCTGAAACTTTTTTTGAACGGATACAATGTTGTTCACACAACAATGTGGGATGACAATTGGAAAAAAATGGTTGCGGGAAGCAAATTCAAAGAATGGCCGGTGTTCGGGACATTTACAAAAGGCAGAATTGATTTGCAGGACCATGGAAACGAAGTGTGGTTCCGCAATATTAAGATCAAAGAATTGTAAACTTATCATATCACTCTTCTCGGGTCTATTCCATTTAAAAAACTTTGTATGAAAATATCAAGATTAATAAGATTTGCTGCTGCACCTGCATGCATTATTCTTTGCTTGTTTTTTATCAGCGCAACACACCATGCAGCTAAACCTAAAGTGCTGATATTTTCGAAAACGAATGGTTTTCGTCATGCAAGTATTCCGGTTGGCATTGAAGCAATAAAGAAATTAGGGGCAGAAAATAATTTTGATGTTGATGCCACAGAAGATTCAACTGCTTTCAGAACTGATAATTTAAGAAAATATGCCGCCTTGATCTTTTTAAGTCCGACAGGAAAGGTTTTCGGTCCCGATGAAGAAAAGGCTTTGCAGGATTATATCCACGGTGGTGGTGGATTTGTCGGGATCCATGCTGCCACGGATTGTGAATATAACTGGCAGTGGTATGGAGACCTCGTCGGTGGATATTTTAAATCTCACCCCAAACAGCAGCAGGCAAAATTTATGGTGGTAGATAAGAATCATCTCGCAACCAGTTTTCTGCCTGATGTATGGGAACGTTTTGACGAGTTATACAATTTCAAATATCTCAGTCCGCATATTCATCCTTTGATTAAAATAGATGAAACATCTTACGATCCGGGAGATGGAAAAATGGGAGACAATCATCCGATGGCATGGTATCAATATTATGAAGGTGGGCGCTCATTTTACACGGAGCTTGGGCACACCAATGAATCATATTCAGATCCAAATTATCTTAAACATGTCTTAGGCGGCATTCAATGGGCGATGACGAAAAGAGCGATGTAATTTAGCGAGGGGCGCATAATGATTAACCTTGTCCCATGTATTTTGATCAGAAGACAAAGGACGAAATTGAATCATCCATAGTAAATTCAAATTTCTCGAATTAAAGTCGTCAGCATTTGTCCAGTGTCTGCAAAATATCATTTAAAATATCATCACGGTGTTCGAGTCCAACTGAAATGCGTATAAGCCCCGGCGTTATATTCACAGCTTGTCTCTCCGCTTCGGTAAGCTTTGCATGAGTTGTACTTGCCGGATGCGAAGCAATGGTTTTCGTATCGCCAAGATTTGCAGTCATAGAAAGCATTCTTAGATTATCTAAAAATCTTCTGCCGCTTTCCAGTCCGCCTTTTAATTCAAAGCATAAAAGCGCTCCACCATTTTTCATTTGCTTTTTTGCGAGTTCATGTTGCGGATGACTATTCAAAAATGGGTATTTCAAAAAAGAAATCTTGGGGTGATTCTCCAATTTCTGCGCAACATATAATGCATTTGATGCATGCCTTTCCATCCGTACGTCTAGCGTTTCGAGACTCTTACTTAATACCCATGCATTGAATGGAGAAAGCGCCGGTCCCGTACTTCGGCAAAACATATAGATTTCATGAATCAAATCTTTTTTTCCAACTACCACACCACCAAGAACGCGTCCTTGTCCGTCAATCCATTTTGTCGCTGAATGAATTACCAAATCTGCGCCAAATTGTATCGGCGTTTGGTTTACCGGCGTAGCGAAGCAATTATCAACATTAAAAATGAGATTATACTTACGGGCGAGTCTGCCAGTAAATTCAAGATCAATAATTTCCAGCCCTGGATTGGTTGGTGTTTCGATATAGATCATTTTGGTGTTGGGACGAACAGCTCTTTCCCATGATTGAGGGTCATTGGCATCAACGTAGGTATATTCAATGCCATATTTGGGAAGATATTTTGTGATGATCGTATGGGTGCTTCCGAAAATGGCATTGCAGGCAATAAGGTGATCGCCTTGTTTTAAAAAAGTCATGAATGATGCAAACACGGCGCCCATGCCGGAAGCAACGGCATAACCCGCTTCGGCGCCCTCAAGTGCGCACATTCTGTCTACAAATTCCTGGACGGTAGGATTGCTGAAACGACTGTAAATATTATCGTTTGTTTCATCGGCAAAGGCTGCACGCATTTCTTCTGCAGTATCAAAACAAAAACTGCTTGTTAAGAATAGTGGAGAAGAATGTTCCATTTCATTGGTCCGTTCTGCCCGGGTGCGTATTGCTTTAGTTATGGGATGCATTTATTCTATTTATGATTTCTGATTTATTGATCTTTATTATCTTTCGATTACTTACCATTCACTGGTCAGTTTCACCACCCAGCTAATGTGGCAACCCGCTTTTCGTAAAGTCGCTGCAACAGAGCAATATTTTTCCATAGAAAGTTCACAGGCTTTTTTTGCCTTCTCAGGATCGATATTCCCTTTCAACTCAAAAACTATACTGATGTTTTTCCATAAAGAAGGGTCATTTCCTGCTTCTCTTTCTCCATTAATGTGCATTCGAAATCCTTCAACTTTTTGCCGCTGCTTTTTTAAGATCGAAACAATATCAATACCGCTGCATCCGCCCAGACCCATTAATAACATTTGCATCGGGCGGACACCATAATTGGTGCCGCCGGTTTCAGGACTGGTATCCAATTTCACCACATGACCATTTGCATCTCTAGCCTCAAAACCAAAGTCGCCGTTTGTGCGCTCAACCTCAATTTTTATCATAAAAAATATTTTTGCAAATGTAATGCATGCATGCCCTTATTTTGCATCCTTAAATCAGAAACTGTCCAATGCAGCATTTTTCTTATCAACGGCAATTTGAGTTGGAGAATGGGGAACAATTGAATGGCATAACCATTGCCTACCACACTTATGGGAAGCTAAATGAGGACAAAAGCAATGTTGTGTGGGTTTGCCATGCATTAACAGCCAATTCCGACGCCGCAGACTGGTGGAATGGATTGGTTGGGCAAGGCTCCCTCATCAATCCTGAAAAATATTTTATTGTATGCGCAAATATGCTGGGATCATGTTATGGCAGTACTGGACCATTGGACATTAATAAAGACACGCAAAAACCATATTATAGCAGCTTTCCAATAGTAACGATCCGTGATATGGTAAAAGCTCATATACTTCTCCGTGAGTACCTCGGTATTGAAAAGATTTTTTTGGCAATGGGCGGAAGTATGGGCGGATATCAAATTTTAGAATGGTGTGTGATGGAAAAACAAATCATTCAAAATATTTTTCTTGTTGGGACATCTGCAACGGAAAGCGCATGGGGGATAGCCGTGCATACCGCACAACGATTGGCAATTGAAGCTGATGCAACCTGGAAAGATGAATCTGATAATGCCGGCAAAAAGGGATTGAAAGCGGCGCGCGCAATTGGCATGCTCACCTATCGTAATTATAAAATCTTTTTTCAGAAGCAAACTGATCAGGACAAAGAGAAAATTGATGATTACAAGGCATCTGCGTACATCAATTACCAGGGTGAGAAATTAATGAACCGCTTTAATGCCTATAGTTACTGGCTTCTCACCAAATCAATGGATAGTCATAATATTGCTCGAGGAAGAAATAAAATAACCGAAGAAGTATTGCAATCCATCTCGCAAAATGCTCTGATAATCGGTATTAACAGCGATATATTATGTCCTGTTGAAGAGCAAAGATTTCTTTTTAAATACCTGCGTCATGCGACTCTTGTTGAAATCGATTCAGCTTACGGTCACGATGGATTTTTAGTTGAGACTGAAAAGATTTCTGAACATCTGGGAAGATGGATTGAGGACTTGCAAAATGAAGAGTAAGCAATATGGAAAAGGGAAGAAAAAGTAGCTGTTTACTTTCCCTTCCCTTTTCCCAGGCTATTCATTGCTTATTTAATAATTTAATTTCCCCTGATAATAATCTAAAATTCTTGAGCGAAAAATATAATTATACCTTGCAATAGTAAGACTGATCGTTGCTCGATCCAGATTATTCTTTGCAAGAAGATATACGTCTGAAGTGATCACCCCTTCATTAAATTTGATTTCTTTGATGCGAAATGATTCAGCATAACCATCAGCCGCATCCTGATCGGATTTGAGCTGACTGTTCGCCATTACCATATTCTGATATGCCAGTTCAACATTTTGTTGTATCACAAGCCTGGTGTTCGTTGCATTATATTGCGCATTTTCCAAATTTATTTTTGCCTGCTTAACATTATTTCTTGCCCGCAGCTGATTGAGGATCGGAATGCTTAATGAAAGAGAGAATGTTGTGTATTTGTTGTTTTTGAACTGGTCGCCAAAAGAAATATTTTGCGTAACTGAATTTTGCTCCTTGGAAATAACATAGAAGTCGCCGTTGTTGGTAGATACGTAATTGTTCCTGGACGTATCATAGAAAAAACTATTTATCGGGGTAGTTGCTGTTGCTGCATTTGAATAGCTGGTATAAATGCTCGCACCAAATGATAGTGTTGGGTAATATTGACCGCGCGCTACCGAGACTGCTTTTTCAAAAGCTCTTATTTTGAGATCTGCCGATTTAACGGAAGGAAGTGTGCCGAGAGCGATACGATAAATACTGTCCGGGTTGCCCTGGTAATCCGACATCTGAAGATCAAGAGAAATCTTTTCATATTGAACATCTCTTTTATAAGGAACATTTAAAAACTGGAACAAACTGACCTTTGCGCTTTCCAAAGTATTAACCGCAGTAGCTATGTTTGCAAGGTCATTTGCGTATGCTCCTTTCAAATCCGACAAAGCAGATAGGTCAACCAGCGCGCCATCCTTATTTTGCAGATCCAATCTGTCTAATTGCTTTTTATCAACATCTGCTTGTCTTCGGCTAACATCCAGCAAATCCTGACTACTTGCTACTTGCAAATATTGAAGCAAAACGCTTAAAGTTATATTTTGTTTTTGTTGTTCCAGGTCAAGCTTGCTTGCATTATAAGCCAATGAAGTTTGCTTGATATAATTTTGCGTTTGAAGTCCGCTGAATAAAACAAGATTTCCGCTGATGCTATAGCTTCCCGTATTAATTTGAGAGTTAACATATTGATAGGTGTAAGGATTCAAACTTCTACCGGATGATATTCCCTGTTGCCCATTTGCATTAATGCTTGGAAGCAAATAATCAATCGCCTGGTTATTATTTAGGCGTGCCTGTTGCTTTATTATATCATTTTGCTCAACGACCAGATTATTATTAATGGCTATTTCAACAGCCTGCTTTAATGTAAGCACATCGCCGATGGCTGCGTTTGCGTTTTGTGCATCGACCTTCATGAACGATAAAAAAAAGATGATCATCAACAAACTTATTTTCTGTTTCTTCATAACTATACTTATTAAAATAATTATTTTTTGATTTTTAGTTTACAGATTCAATTCTACCGTCGAGTAAATTAATAATGCGCGAACCATACCCCGCATTTTTTTCTGAATGCGTAACTTGTATTATTGCCACCCCATCATTATTAAGCTGTTGAAATAGTTCCATGATTTCTTCACCTTGGCGCGAATTCAGATTTCCCGTCGGCTCATCAGCCAATAATAATTTGGGTTTGGCGATTAATGCACGTGCAATGCCGACAAGTTGTTGCTGACCGCCGGATAATTGTGTTGGAAAAAGATCTTTTTTACCAACAATCTGAAAACGATCCAAAATGTCTGCAACCATGGCCTGTCTCTCAGAAGATTTTATGTTTTGATAAATAAGCGGGGTTTCTATGTTTTCGTAAACAGTCAACTCATCGATAAGATGATAAGCCTGGAAAACAAAACCGATATACTGCTTATACAGATGTGAACGTTGTCTTTCTTTTAATGAATGAACCGCATTGCCCATAAAAAAATATTCACCTTCAGAAGGATCGTCGAGCATACCGATCAAATTCAGTAATGTTGATTTTCCCGAGCCCGATGGACCCATAATGGAAATAAATTCGCCTTCTTTAACAGAAAGGTTAATATCTTTTAAAATAAAATTTGGTCTGCCGTTAATCGTTATCCATTTTGAAATTTTCTTTAGTTCTATCATGATTTTTGTTTATAGTTTCAATTATAAAGTTTGTTATTTGTTACAAATGTTGCTTATTATTTTGTTGTTTATCATTAATCGTCTGTATTATTATCAATTATCCATTACCTATTCTGTTCTCAGACTCTTCACCGGGTTTGCCAGGGCCGCTTTTATCGCCTGAAAACTTATTGTCGCAAATGCAATTACGATCGCAATGATTCCAGAGATCGCAAAGACCCACCAGCTGATGTTAATTCTATATGCAAAATCTTCAAGCCATTTATTCATTACCAACCATGTTAATGGAATGGCAATCAAGAATGCAATGGTCACCAGACGTAAAAAATCTTTTGATAATAATATAAGCAATTGCGCGATCGATGCCCCCAATACTTTCCGCACGCCAATTTCTTTCCTTCTTTGCAAAACATTATAAGACGACAGACCCGAAAGTCCGAAACAGGCGATAAGAATTGCCAGCATTGAAAATATCGTGAATATGCTCCCGAACATTTCATCCGACTTATATTGATGGTTGAAGGAATCATCGAGGAAAAAATAATTGAACGGATCAGACGTAAAATATTTTCTCCATGTTTTTTCGATGGAAGCAACAGTCTGATGGATATTCTCTTTTCCCAGTTTGACAGAATAATACCGGCGTGCATCAGGCCGAAGCAAAACGATCATCGGTTCCACCTTTTTCTGTAACCCTTCATGATGATAATCCGCAATAACGCCAACAACGGTCAATGTATCAGCCCGAATCACTTTTTGATTTACTGCATCTGCATCGCTCTTAAATCCCAATAGTTTTACTGCTTCTTCATTAAGCATGACAGCTTTATTATCGCTTGAAAAACTCTTTGAAAAATTTCTGCCTGCCTTTATTGAAATATTAAATGAAGGAATAAAATCATAGTCAACGCCAAGATGATATAAAGTAACTCCTTTGCTGTTTGCATCCAATCTGCGTATATCGCTCGTCCAGTAAATTTCATCACCCATTACTGATGTTGATGCGGTCACACTTTTTACATTCGGATCTCTCAAAACATCTTGCTTGAAGGGTTGAAAAGTATTCAGGTAAAAAGAATCCCGTATCGCCTCAGATCCGTTAATGACCAAAGTTTGACTGATATTGGTTCCTAATTTTTGATTGCGCATATAACTCAATTGCTGGTAAACGATCATCGTTCCCGCAACCAAGATCACTGATGTGATAAATTGAACGGTGATCAGCGATTTGCGCAACAACACACCGCTGCTGGTATTTTTAAAAATGCCTTTTAAGACTTTTACCGGCTGATAACCTGATAATACAAACGCCGGATAAATTCCCGACAAAAAACTTCCTGCAAAAAACAATAACAGAAAACCTGCCCAGTAATTAATAGGCAATGCAAAATTTGTTGCTGTTTCCCTGCCGATAAATGCGTTGAACGCTGGGGTAATTAAATATGCGGCGGCAAATGCAATCAATAAGGCAATCAGATTCAACATAAAACTTTCCGTGAGAAACTGCCGGATAAGATCTGAACGAAATGCGCCAAGCACTTTGCGAACGCCAACTTCCTTTGCCCTTTCAACAGAACGTGCCGTTGCCAGATTGATATAATTTATCCAGGCAATGAATATGATGAGAATGCCGATCAAAAATAAGAATCCAACGGTTTGTCCGTCGCCATTCACTTCCGCCTCCTGGTTATAATTTGAATACAAATGAATGTCTGAAAGTGGAAGAACGAACAATTCATTTCTTGAATTATTTGCTTTTGCCCATTTTAGATTATTCATGTGCAGATCACAAAATGCTGGCAGTTTTGATTCTAATTTTTGCAGATCTGTTCCAGGTTTGAGTTTGAGATAAGTATAAAAATCATACCATCCCCAACTCGTTTCTGTTGCGTTTGATGTGTCGCCTTCCAGGCGATTTATTTTTCCCATCGTTGCGTAAGAAACCAAATAATCAATAATGAGGTGAGCATTTTTCGGGTAATTTTTAAAAACCCCGGTTATCAAATATGTTTGCACAAATTCCGGATCTTTTGAAGTAAGTGTTTTTCCAACGACATCATCAGTTCCAAAATATTTTTTTGCGATCGTTTCCGATACGATCATTTTATCCGGCGCATCCAGGGCAGCGTTAGCATTTCCTTTTTCTAATTTGACACCAAGCATATCGATGGAAGACGGATCTGCATAATATCCTTTTTTCTCATTGAACTTTATATCTTTTTCAGGATTCGATAATAATAATTCCGCATCGTGCAGCCGGCAAAAATCTTCCACCTCAGGAAATTCTTTTTTAAGTGTTGGACCAATCGCGGGATAAATCGTTGCTGACTTCCACGCAAGTTGGCCCTGCTGGTATTGATCAAGCCGAAGTCTTACAATGTCGCCGGCTTCCTTATTAAATTTCTCATAACTTTTCTCGTAAGAAACATATTGAAATATAAGCAGGCAGCATGTCACGCCTATTGCCAAACCAAATATATTCAGCAATGCATAGCCCCTGCGCCTGGTAAGGTTTCGAATTGCGATTTTAAAATAATTTCCGAACATAAGGGGATTTATAATTAATTTATTTTCGGTTATGCATGGCTAATAATTTTCAATTTTTAGCTTCAGCTTATCGTTTTTTTTCTCAAAATGGGATTTCATTTCCAAATTATCTTATTCTGTTCTCAAACTCTTTACCGGGTTTGCCATCGCTGCTTTTACGGTTTGAATGCTTAAGGTTATTAATGCGATTATTATCATCGATAATCCGCTTGCAGCAAATACCCACCAGTTTATTGAAGTTCTGTAAGCAAAATTCTGCAACCAGGTATTCATTACCCACCAAGACAATGGGGCTGCAATCACAAAGGCAATCATCACCAGCAACACAAAGTCTTTTGATAATAATGAAACAATATTTGCTACGGAAGCGCCCAAAACTTTTCTTACACCAATTTCTTTGGTGCGAAGATTTGTTGTGTAGATCACCAATCCGAGTAATCCCATACAACTGATAAATATGGCTAGACCAGTTGCCCATTTTAACAAGCCTGAAAGATCCTGCTCGCTTTTATAGAATTTGGCAATGCTCGCATCAAAAAATTCATAGTTGAAGTCTTCTTCAGGATAATTCTTCTTAAATGCCGCCTCAACTTTTTTGATCGTCACGGGCCATGCTGTGCCATCTGCACTTTGCGGTTTTAAAGCGATGTGAAAAGTATAGCTGTATTTATTTTCTGATGCAAATACAAGGGGCTTTACATTTTCATGCAATGATTGCTGATTAAAATCTGCCATCACGCCAACAATCGGTTTGCTGTTGATATTTTTATTCAGCGCATCTTCCGGATTTTTAAAACCTAAGATGTGCATATAAGTCTCGTTGATAACATATTCCTTAACCGTATCACTCTCCGTTGGCTTTCTGCCTGCGAGTAATCTTATATTATAGAGTTTAAGATAATTGCTGTCTCCATGTTTTTGCCGCACGTCGGTCTCAATTTCCTTTTTCCCATCCTGATACTTCATGGTGCTCATATTCCAGCCACTTGAAGATGGAGCAGCATCTCCTATGCTCACCATATCAATCCCTGAAATAGATCTCAGTTCATTTAACAATACAAAGCGTTTTGAATCCGGGTTTTCGAAATTATGAAAATTGAAAGGTGCTCCAAAAAAGATGATGGCATCTTTTCTAAAACCCATGTCTTTGTTCACCATGTAACTGATCTGTTTTACAGAAATCACGGTTGCCATCACAAAAAACTGCGCGATAAAAAATTGAGATACTGTTAAACCCTTTCTCAGCAAGGCTTTTCGTGTTCCTGCTGTCCCTGTATAAGCCTGGTTTTTCAGCACCAGCGCAGGATTATATTTTGATAAGATCATGGCAGGATAAAATCCGGATAGAAAACTGACGGCAATTATCAAAGCGATCAAGAATAAAAAGATGCCCGGCTGTTTTAAAAGATCAAAATGCAGATCTTTTGGAATAAAATCTCCAAAAATTTTCAATAATATCGGGGTGATCGCGATGGATAATAAGGTAGCAATGATGGTGATGAAAAAAGTTTCATTTAAGAATTGCAACTTTAATTGCCATCTTGAACCGCCCATCGTTTTGCGAATGCCAATCTCTTTAGAACGTTGTGCTGCCTGTGCAGTTGTGAGATTAATAAAATTGATGCAACCGAGTAATAATAAAAATGCGGCAACAGTAAGCAATCCGTATAGGGTATTTTTGTTTGCAACCCGATCTCCGATATTGCCATACTTGCCATCAAAATGAAGATCACTTAAGGGTTGCACACGATACACGGTGGTATTCTTACTATCCTTATTGCTGTCTTTGGAATTTTTTGCCAGCACTTTTTTCAGCTGTGACTCAATGGAAGCTGTGGAAACATTTGGAGCCAGTTTCAAGAATAATTGCGAACCACTGTTCACGCTTCCCCATTCATCCCACGAATATATTTTTTTCAAGCCGCTGCTGGGGATGGTAGCTTGCGAAATGAATTCTTTGTATTTGAAATCTGTATTCTCGCTGAGATTTTTCACAATGCCGGTCACTGTTGTTATTATCGTGTCATCGTAGATGACCTGTTTGCCGATAATGTCAGCATAATTAACGGATGGAAAATATACCTTAGCTCTTTCTTCAGTAAGCACTAATTTGTACGGATCCTGCAACGCTTTTTCAGGAGTTCCGGCCAGCCACTGATAAGAAAGCATTTTTAGATAATCAGCGTCTGCAAAAATTATGTTATCCTGTTTTTTAAAAACATGAGGTTTTTCATTTTGATTTTTAGCAACGGAAACATTTGCATCGCCATTAAATTCATGGAAGGCGACAGCCTGCTCAAGTCCGGTTACATCTGCTTTGGTTGCTGCTGCCAGCGGTGATGTTACGCCCGAGAAGAAAAACGGCGTTCCGGCAAATTTCATATCAGATACAATCCGGTAAATACGATTACCATCTTTCTCAAATTTATCGAAGCTGAAATCGTAATGAACGATCAGGTAGATCACTAATGCGGCGCTGATGCCGATTGATAATCCGAGAATATTAATGAGCGAAAAAATTTTGTTTCGCCAAAAATTTCTGAAGGCAGTAACGAAATAATTTTTTAGCATAGATTGCAATTTTCCGATTTACAATTTGGTGGTTTTAGATTCCCCATTATCAATTATCATTTATTGGTTATCCATTGCGCTACTCCGTTCTCAAACTCTTTACCGGGTTGGCTCTTGCTGCTTTTAGCGCATGAAAACTTACGGTTATCAATGCAATAACAAGAGCGATCAAACCGGCTAACAGAAACATCCACCATTGGATGGGTATGCGGTAAGCAAAATCCTCCAACCACTTATTCATAGCCCACCATGCAATTGGCGATGCGATCAAAATAGAAATAATGATCAACTGCAAATATTGTTTTGATAATAACTGAACGATGCCCAATACAGAAGCTCCCAGGACTTTTCTGATGCCGATTTCTTTTGTGCGTTGAAAAGCGGTGAGCACGGCCAATCCAAATAACCCTAAACAACTGATAAAAATGGCGATGCCGGTTGCCAGATTGATAAGGGTTGCCAGATGTCGCTCAGTTTTATACATTTCTTCAATTGTCTCATCATAAAATTTGTATGAAAAAGATTCTGCCGGATAAAATTGATACCATTTCCTTTCAACTGCTTTTAATGTTGCCTGCCATTGAGCCGGGTTATTGCTCTCCAGTTTGATATTGAAAGTTGTCAGGTCCTCTTTTTCAGATTGAAAAGCCATGGGGTCAATGGCCTTGTAAAAATTCTGCAGATGAAAATCTTTAACGACACCTACTATTGGAAATTTTCCATCAGACTGCCCAATAAATTTACCAAGAGCTTCCCGAGGCGATTTAAATCCAAATTGATTCATCGCTGTTTCATTAATTACAAATTCATTGGTTGTATCTGATGCACGGATATTTCTGCCGGCAAGCAATGGTATATTATATAAACTGAGGTACCCCGTATCAACCCGTTTTTTAAAAACCTGTCTTTTAACCGGCGGTTTTCCCTCCTGGTCGTATTCATACCTGCTTGAAGAATATCCCTCTTCCATTGGTGGTGTACCAAGCGCCAGTTTTTGGATGCCGCTCACTTTTTTTAGTTCATCAAATAATACAAATTGTTTGTTCTCATATCTTTTATCAAACAAATATTTAAAAGGCACCTCTACCAGTACCACTGCATCTTTATTAAAACCCATATCTGTTGTTAATGCATAATGCAATTGTTTGCCAACGATCAATGCGCCGGTAATAAAAAAAAGTGCAATTGTAAATTGAAAAACGATCAGCACTTTTTGTAAACTGATTTTTTTTGCGCTGTTTCCAATCACGGAGTAACCCCGAAATACATTAATCGTTTTAACTCTTGTAATAAGCCAACCCGGATAAATGCCGGCTAACACCATTACCAAAATTGAAACAAGAACAACAAATGTTAATAATTGCAGCGTGTTTCCCAATGGTGTTACACCCGGCGGAATAATGTCTTTCAATAACCAAAAATCAAAAAGACTTAATGCATGGGCAAAAATGGACGCCAAAAACGTGGTGCACAATGTTTGAATAAGAAACTGCAACATGAGTTGCACACCACTGCTGCCTAAAGTTTTACGTACTCCAATTTCTTTTGCGCGTTGCGGCATCGCCGCCACACTCATATTTACATAGTTGATGCAGGCAAGTAATAATAAAAATAAACCTACCCCCATTAATCCAAACAGCACAGGTTTACTTGCTTTGCGAACTTGGTACTCCGGCGCATAGGTTGAAAAATGAGATTCTTTAAGTGGCATTAGTTCAAAACTTCGGTTCATTTTAAAATCTTCTTTCCTCGTTTGCGCGAACTCTCTCTCTTTTTGTTCAGCCACTTTTGATATCTGACTCAATACATCCGCTGGTTTTGCGCCTTGTTTTAATTGCAGAAATAATCTGTCCGTACCGTTTGTGTTTGTCCATTCATTCAATCCAAAAGGTTTGGTGGATAGGGGAATAAATTCCTGTCCTGCGAATTCGGTTGGTTCTTCGAGATCCGCAACAATACCTGTAACAGTTCTGTGAACTGTATCTCGATATGAATAATAAGTGATGGTACGATTGATTATATCTTCCGGCTTTTTCCCGGGGAAATATTTTCTTGCCCTGCTCTCTGTAAGCACCACACTTTCCGGCGCGTTGAGCGCAGTTGATTTATTCCCGATGATCCAATGATAAGGCAGCATCGTGAAATAAAGAGAATCAGTACCATGAATAAGAAAATAAGGCGACCCCTCTATTACAAGAGGCTTTCCGTTTGCACTATTTACTTCTACTGTGTTCACCCATTTACCTAAATCAGGAACAACATAATCAAGACCGCTTACAGACTCGCGAACACCCTGGTACATCGGCGCAGACACGCCGCCATTATAAGAAGGTTTATCATCAAACTTAAATTTCGAAATAACCCGGTAAATCTTGTTCTTATTAGCAAGATCTTTATCATAACTGAATTCATAATCAACAATTCGAAAAATCACCCAACATGCACTGATACTGACAGCTAATCCAAAAATATTCAGAACTGTGAACAAGCGATGCCGCCATAAATGACGCAGTGTAGTAATAAAATATTTTTTGATCATAGAATGAAATTTTGAATGTGTGATTTCATGATAGCTGCTTTCATCATTGTCAATTCTTCATTATCAATTGCATTACTCTGTCCTCAAACTCTTAACGGGATTTGCAATCGCTGCTTTTACTGATTGAAAACTAATGGTTATAACGGCAATGAGTATGGCAAGAAATCCTGCCAGCACAAATACTGACCATCCGATATTTATTTTATAGGCAAAATCCTCCAGCCATTTATTCATTACATACCAGGACACGGGAACTGCAATAACAATTGAGATCAGAATCAATTTTATAAAATCAACCGCAAGCAATTGTATAATACCGGCAACACTTGCTCCCAGCACTTTTCTCACACCAATTTCACGCGTGCGAACCTGCGCTGTGTATGAAGCAAGACCAAACAGTCCGAGACAGGAAATGAAAATCGCTATTGCGGCAAAAACATTATATAGTAATCCTGTTCTCGTTTCCGATTTATATAGGTTATTGTATTCATCGTCGAGAAACGAGTAATTGAAATCAAATCCTGCATTATATTTTTTCCATTCTGTTTCTGCTGCAGCAATTGCTCTGGGCGCATCGGCGCCTGTTGTTTTCAAATAAATCTTATAATAGCCTGCCGGACGATAATAAAAGATCGCCGGCTGAATTTTTTCACGCATGGAGGTAAAATGAAAATCTTTTGCAACACCAATAATAGTTCCATCTATTCCATGCATTTTAAATTTATGCCCCACAGGATTTGCAAGTCTTGCAGCCTTCACGGCCGTTTCGTTAAGAATAAAATGTGCTGAGTCAGACACAGCGCCGGTAAATGGGGATCCTTCTGTGATTTTCATTTTGAAGAAAGGAATAAAATCTTTATCAACTCCTATCGGGCTTAACATCAATGTTTCGCCCGGTTGTTTTCCATCCCAGGAATTATCTCCCGTTTCTCCACCGTAATTGACAATATCCACATCCGCAGAAGTGATGTTTGATATGCCGGGTTGTTTTATCAGATCTGCTTTTACAGCATCATAATGCTTATTCATATTGATCATGTTAAAAGAAAGAACATGATCTTTATCATAACCGAGTTGCATGGCACGCACATAAGACAATTGTTTGCCAATGATAATGGTTCCCGTTATTAAAATGACTGAAAATGTAAATTGCACGACCACTAAAATCTTTCTGAATAATGCATCGCTGATCTTTGCAGCGATTTTTCCTTTCATCGCTTTGAGTGGTTCAAATGAAGAAAGCAATATTGCCGGATAAATGCTGGATATTATTAAAGTACCGAAAATTGCGATGAAAATGACCTCCCAAATACGATAATCTACCAAATTCACTACCAGCTCTTTTCCGGAAAATTCGTTGAAATAAGGCATCAAGAAATAAACAAGCGTAAGGGAAATTAATGCTGCAAAAACAAAAAGCAAAGCAGTTTCAATGATGAACTGCATAAATAATTGCAATCTCGCTGCGCCAACAATTTTGCGAAGGCTTACTTCTTTTGCACGAAGCATTGAACGGGCAGTGGAGAGATTTACATAATTGATACATGCAATGACAAGAATCAACACAGCAATGATAATAAACATGCGTACTGCAGCCAAGCCTCCATCGCTGCCATCTGAACGATAGAGATGCATTTTTTTTAGCGGCATCATTACATAACCAATATCGGTATCATCTGATTTTACACCGAGATGCAGTTTGCGCAACTTGTCTGGCAAGGAACTTAATGATGCGCCTGGTTTCATCAAGAGAAAAGTGGTATAACTGTATTGGATAAAATCGTTACTGAGATTTCGTCCGTCGTTATTTCCCGTGTACATATTTTTTTGGAGCAGGTCCATTGAAAAAAACATGTCGCCCTGTATGCTTGAATTTTTTGGGAAATCTTTTATTACACCGCTTACTTTCAAATTTATTTTATCATCGGCGCTGATCACTTTTCCAATTGGGTCGTCATTCCCGAAATATTTTTTTGCTGTTTTTTCTGTGATCACAATAGAATTGTATTCCGGAAAAGGATTTGTTGCGTTTCCTTTTATAATTTTAAAATCAAACACGGAAAACAGAGATGGATCTGTATAAAAAGTATTAGGCTCTGCAAATAATTTATTACCGTATTTATACAAACCATAATATCCGTTATACGAAATGCGAACCTCATCTGTCACATCAGGAATATTTTTTTTGGCAAGCACTCCGATCGCCGAAGCAGTTTGAGTCCACAACTGCCGGCTGCTGCCGGTTCCAACCATATTTTCCAACTTGTAAATATTCTTTGTTTTGCTGTGAAAGGCATCATAACTAAATTCATCCTGCACCCAAAGCAATATTAAAATCCCAATGGTCAAACCAACAGCGAGCCCGCTAATATTAATCACTGTGTAAAATTTATTCTTTACCAGAGTTCGCCAAGCGGTTTTAAAATAATTTTTTAGCATAAAATTCTATTTACAATTTATGATGTCGGTTGTGCGATTAGTTTACTTTTGGTTTTTCATTACTGTTAGCTCACGATTTCATTTAATATTATGCCGACCTGAAGGACGGAACCCGTCGAAACATTCATCAATTTCAGGTTCAACATTCGCGATTCTTATTCCGTTCTCAAACTTTTTACCGGATTTGCAACTGCTGCTTTTATTGCCTGAAAACTAACCGTTATCAATGTTATCAAAAAAGCTCCAACGCCAGCTGTCACAAAAATCCACCATGAAAGACCTGTCCGGTAATGATAATTCTGTAACCAGTTATGCATGAAATAATAAGACAGAGGCACAGCGATAAAAAAAGAAATGATCACCAGCGTCACAAAATCCTTCGAAAGTAAGTTCCACACATTAAACATCGATGCTCCCAAAACTTTTCTCACTCCGATTTCTTTTTTGCGCTGCTCGGCAACAAATGATGTTAGCCCGAATAATCCAAGACAGGAAATAACAACAGCCAATATGGCAAAGAAACTTGCCAGCTTACTGATCCGTTCTTCATCATTGAATTTTTTTGCGTACTCATCGTCTACAAATTGATATTCGAAAGGTTGATCAGGGTTAAACTTTTTAAATATCGGTTCAATTTTACTCAATGCATCTTTTGCATTTGCGGTTGGTTTGATTTTTAGAATCGCAAAATTACCAGGATAATTTAGGACACTATAAATAACTGGGGCCACTTCATCGTATGGAGAGCGCATTATCATATTCTCTGCAACACCAATCACTGTATATTTTTTATCCCACCATGTAATTATTGAGCCAACAGGGTTTTTCAAATTCATAAAATGTACAGCTGCTTCATTCAAAATAAATGCAGCGGTATCCGATGGATATTCTCTTGAAAAACCACGACCTTCTTTTATTTTCCAGCCGATTGTTTCTCCATAATCAAAAGAAGCGCTCACCACGCCAAAATCAGTGGAAAGATTCGGGTCCTTCTGCGGCCAACTTATTCCGCTGGTGCTGTTCCATATCGCTGTTGCCGGGCTTTGTGCTTCAGCAATAGCAGTGATCACTCCTGTTTTAATCAACTCACTTTTTACTGCATCAAAATGATTATGAATATTCGGATTGCTGGTGGGTATACTCACTAACCCCTCACGCGAATAACCAACAGGTCGGTTTTTTGCAAATTGAATTTGCTGATAAACAACAATAGTTCCGATAATGAGTGTGACGGAAACCGTGAATTGCAATACCACAAGCACTTTGCGCGGAACAGATGCCAATCTTCCTGCCTTAAAAGTTCCTTTCAAAACTTTTACCGGCTTGAATGATGATAAATAAAATGCAGGATAACTTCCGGAAATTAATGCCGTGAAAATAATAAAGAAAATTCCTGTCAGCCAGAAAAAAGGGTTGTCCCACAAAATTGTCATCTGTTTATTTGCTACGAGATTAAAAAACGGAAGAGCGAACTGAACGAGTAAGAGTGAAAATGCAAATGCTAAGATCACTGTCAATAATGATTCATAAAAAAATTGAAAAATCAATTGACTTCGAACGGAGCCAACTGTTTTGCGGATGCCAACTTCTTTTGCCCGTTTTTCGCTTCTTGCTGTGCTGAGATTCATAAAATTTATACAAGCAAGCAGCAAAACAAAAACACCGATTATCCCAAACATCCAAACATATTGAATTGCACCGCCAACGTTAACTCCATTCTTAAATTCGGAATATAAATGCAGTTTGCTCATTGGTTGCAAAAAAACTGCTGGTTTCTTTTTTGCCAGTTGCGGATTTACTCTTTTCAATTTTGCATCTCTGATTCTTGCAGAAGCAGTAGCGAAATCTACATTATCATTGAGCTGAACAAAGATTGTAGTGAAATTTGGTCTCCAGGGATCATCCATCGATTTTAAATCATTGTTTTTATAAAAAGCATCCCAGGCACCCATAAAATTCAGACCTGCAAATGTCGAATTGAGCGGAAAATCTTCGTAAACACCTGATACTTTAACTGGAGGATCCTGGTCTATTTTTATAATTCTATTTATTGGATCATCGTTTCCAAAATATGCTTTTGCAGCGGATGCGGAAATCAAAACCGACGAAGGATCGTTAAGGGTATTTCTGCTTCCCTGCAGCATCTTTAAGGTAAACATTTCAGGTGCGTCTTTTTCAAAAAAACCGCCCGTTTCTTTTAATTTTTTTTGGTTGATGGTAATCGTGTGATCGCCCCATCCTTCAGTCATGACGATATATTTGAAATCGCTCCCATAATTTTTTCGCAGCTCATCCGCCAACGGATAAGGAACACTTGTCCATGTTTGCACTTCTCCATTATTGGTTACATTCTGTATTACCTGCGCAATGCGACTATAATGATCAAATTTTTTATTGAATGAAACTTCATTATATATCCATAAACCAATAAGGGTCGCTACAGCCATACCGCCGGACAGTCCTACAATATTTATAAATGAATACATTTTATTTTTGATAAGATTCCGCCACGCGATCTTGAAATAATTTTTAAACATAAAATTCTATTCTATATTTACGAGTATACCTTTCTGTTAGTTTCCGGTTTCGATCTTTGGTTTACAGTTGCTTTTACGCTAAACTCATGGCTATCTCTATTTTCACATTTTCGATTCTTCCATTTGCTCAAATTTCTTTCTCGCAGAACTGAAGGTCGGAGCAAGACGAAAATCCTCTCATTATTCTCATTCCGTTCTCAAACTCTTCACCGGATTTGCTATTGCTGCTTTTATTGATTGAAAACTCACCGTAAGCAATGTAATGATCATCGCCCCGGCTCCTGCTGCCGCAAAGATCCACCAGGATAAAGCTGTCCGCAATTGGAAATCCTGTAGCCATTTGTTCATGAAATAATAAGCGATGGGTGCAGCAATCAGCAATGAAATAATAACCAGCATCGCAAAATCTTTTGAGAGTAATCGCCACAAATTGAAAACAGATGCTCCCAGCACTTTGCGCACTCCAATTTCTTTAGTGCGCTGTTCTGCCATGAATGATGCCATTCCGAAAAGACCCAGGCAGCTGATGAAGATGGCAAGCATTGCAAAAACACCAGCTAATTTGCTCACGCGTTCTTCATCACCAAATTTTCTCTCATATTCACTATCAATGAATTTGTATTCAAAAGGACTTTGGGGTGCATATTTTTTAAAGATGGCTTCAATCCGGGTAAGTGCAGCGCTGGCGCTTATTTGCGGATTTAATCGCAAAGCGACATTCCATGTTTTCTCATTATCTACTATATAAACTGTTTCTTTTACAGGCCGGTAAGGAGATTGCATCAGCATATCTTTTACAACGCCAACAACAGTATATGCAGTTGTTTTTCCAAACAATGTTTCTTTGATCACCATGCCAACCGGTTTTTTTACTCCCATATATTTTACCATGGATTCATTTAAAATAATTCCTACTGAATCCGTTGCAATATCCCGGGAGAGATCTCTTCCATCTATAATTTGCCAGCCCACCGTTTTTCCATACTCAGGAGTTATATAAGCCTTGCCGATCCAAAAATTTTCGTCAATTGGCCTATTGTTCCATTGGAATCCGTTTCCTGCGAAACCGAGCGTGGTAACGGGATTCACTGTTTCAGCAATTTCCAGCACCGCGCCCGATCTTTTCAAATCTTCACGCACGACATCGATATGATCATGTATTTCATTAGTGGGTGTAGAAATATTCATTAGTCCCTCGCGTTGATAACCAACCGGGCGATCTTTGCCCAATTGAATTTGTTTGTATACGATAATCACTCCAATAATGAGCGCAATGGAAACAGTAAACTGCAACACAACCAGGACTTTTCTTGGAACTGACGCAAAACGCCCTGCGCGAAATGTTCCTTTTAATACTTTCACGGGTTTAAATGACGACAAATAAAATGCGGGATAACTTCCGGCAATCAATCCCGTAAGTAAAGTGAATCCAAGACCAATTATCCAAAAGAAAGGATTGATCCATGGCATCGTTAGTTTTTTATCCGCAACATCATTAAAAAAAGGCAGCATGAGTTGGGCAATGATCAAAGAGAAAATAAAAGAAAATGCAACTACCAATAATGACTCACACAAAAATTGTTTTATCAATTGATTTCTTAATGAGCCGATCGCCTTGCGGATGCCAACTTCTTTTGCGCGTTTTTCTGAGCGCGCCGTAGCCAGATTCATAAAGTTGATGCATGCCAGCAACAAAACGAACACTCCAATGATTCCATACATCCAAACAGACTTTGCATCTTTGCCAACAATTACACCATTGTCAAAATCTGAATACAAATGAAATTTGCTCATGGGCAAAAGGAAAACCTGCGGATCAGCCTTTGCTTTTTCCTTATCAATTCTGTTCAGTTTCAAATTTCTGATTTCATAAGATACCTTATTCATGTCTGCATGATCCGCGAGTTGAACGTAAGTTTGAAATCCATCCTGCTCCCAATTATCTTTTCTTATAAACGGATCGCTGTTTACATACAATTGCCATGGCGCAACGAATTCCATGTCATTAAAATCAGTATTATAAGGAAGATCTTCATACACTCCTGTCACGATCACATTCTCTTTATTATCTATTTTCATGGGTTTACCCATCGGATCCACATCTCCGAAAAAAGCTTTTGCTGCCGATGCCGATAATAATATGGATGCCGGATCATTCAATCCAGACCTTGTACCCTTCAGCATTTTTAGACTAAGCATATCCGTTATACCCGGTTCAAAATAATAACCAGATTTCATTAAATTCTTTTCACCAGATGACAAAACCACTTTCAATCCCCGCGAAGTCATCAGCACATGCTTGAAATCATTTCCAAAAAGGTTTTTCAGCTCCGGACCATAAGGTGGGGCTGTATTGTAGTCGGTATTGATGCCGCCGTTATACTTCATATTGGTCATTACCTGCGCAATGCGGTCATAGTTTGCAAAACTTTTGTTGAAAGACAACTCATCCCATATCCACATGCCAATTAGCATGGCTACAGCCATGCCAACAGCGAGTCCACTGATATTAATAAAAGAAGAAGTCTTATTCTTCAGTAAATTTCTCCAAGCAATTTTGAAATAATTCCTTAACATAATTAAAATGTTAGTTGTACAGTGTACGATGAACGATTTTTAAAAGCTATTATTAATTAAACCCTCATTAATTATCAATTCCCATTACCATCACTCCATTCTCAGGCTGTTCACCGGGTTCGCCAATCCTGCCCTGAGAGCTTTATACCCCACCGTTACCCATGCAATTAAAATTGCACCGACAAAGGCCAAAAGGAAAAACTGAATTCCCAGATCAATTTTGAATGTAAAATTCTCCAGCCATTTGTGCATGAAATAATAAGACACAGGTGTTGCAATTAAAAATGCAACACCAATCAATATGGTAAACTCTTTTGAAAACAGATAAACTATGTTTGCAACAGAAGCACCGAGGACTTTGCGGATGCCCACTTCTTTGATGCGCTGTATTGCCATAAAAGAAACAAGTCCGTATAAACCAAGACATGAAATAAAAATAGCGATGGTTGCAAAAATTTGGTAAAGTCTGGAAAGCTGATTTTCTTCCTGATAAAAGTTTGCGATCTTTTCATCCAAAAATTTATATTCGTACATGCTGTTGGGAAAAGTCTGCGTCCATAATTTTTCGACGGCGCTTAACACTTGTTTTTCTTTACCTGGCTGCATTTTTATTCCAATAGTTCGATAATTATTTTTTCTGCACGCGAATACAGCAGGTGCGATCGGATCACGCAAAGAATTAAGGTGAAAATCTTTTACCACCCCTACCACAAGGGCATGTATACGCCTATTCCAAAAACTAATTTCTTTACCGAGTATATCTTCAGGGTTTTTAAGCCCAAGCTTTTTGATCAAGGTTTCATTCACGACAAATTCATTTACTGTATCGCTTTGCACGTAAGATCTACCGGCAACAAGTTGCAAACCGTAGGTCTTGAAATAATTGGCATCAGCCCATTTTAATGTTGGTTCAAAACTTGTTTCCTTTGGAGAATGGTTGAAAGTAAATTCGCTCGTCCAATCTCCATTATTCGCAGGGGGAGTAAAACTGAAACTTACATTTTGTATACCGGGCTGCTGTAGTAATTCCTGGCGAATAATTTCTATTTTCGATTTGCTGGTGCTATCTCCCGGAAGAGGTACATTTACAATTGCGTTTTTATCAAAGCCCATTGGTTGCGTTTGAAAAAAATGCATCTGGCTCAAAACAACCAATGTTCCGATAATTAGAATTTGTGCCACAGTGAATTGAAAAACAACCAATCCCCTTCTCAAAGAGATTCCACCGGCTGATTTAGCACTTATTTTGCTTTTCAAAGCATTAAGAGGATTAAAACCGGATAAGATAATCGCCGGATAAAATCCGGACAACAGCGTCACTAAAACTGCCACTGCAGCTAAAAATAAAATGATGACTGAAATTTGCGGCAATGCCTGCTCAAGCGGAATGTTTAATAACAATCCAAGATAAGGCAAGGCAAATCGTGCGACCAGACATGCAAGCAAGATTGAAAAAATGGTGATCAAAAATGTTTCTCCCATGAATTGAAATGCCAATTGCGAGCGATTGCCGCCCAGCACTTTTCTTATACCCACTTCTTTGGAACGATTTACAGCCTGGGCTGTCGCGAGATTGATAAAATTTACGCAAGCAATCACCAAAAGAAATATCCCAATCAGCGCCAAAGCTGTGATAAGTTCTTTACTGAAAGTTCTTTCGTTATAATTCCCAAAGTTGCTATCGTAATGGATTTGATTTAATGGTTGTAGCAGATATGAAATCTTAATATCAGCGTTGTCATTTTTTTCTTCATGCTTGCTTCGAAAGGCGGGCAATAATGAACTGACCTGTTGTGGAGAAACATTTTGCGCTAAGACAATAAGACAATTGACGTCACTGGAAGTACTGCCCCAATCTGTGCTGGTGGCGTTATCACTGGTTTTAAATGATATGACCACCTGAAATGGAAAGTCGGAATTCACCGGAATATCATCAATAATTCCTGTAACTTTTAATGTTTCCCTGTTTTCATGCTTAATTATTTTGCCTATGGACTCTTTCCAATTACCAAAATATTTATCTGCAATAGTTTTTGAAAGAACAACCGTATTGGGTTCAGACAGGGATGTCCTCGGATTTCCAGATAACCACTTTACATCAAGTATATCGAACACTTGCGGCTGGGCATAGAAAATATTCGCCTCGTTAAATTTTTTTCCTGTTTGATCATCCGGCACCACGATCAGATTTCCGCCACTGCCTAAAATAGTTCCCACAGCTTGCAACTGTGAAAACGCTGTCCGCATCGCATCGCCAACAGGAATAGAAACGCCGCTGGTATAGTCAACATTTTCCGCCCGGTTAAATTGAGTGACTACTCTGTAAATGCGATCCTTCTTTTTGTGAAAATTATCAAAACTTGTTTCAAACTGGATGACAAGAAAAATAAGCAGGCAGGATGCAATACCAATTGTTAATCCGAGCACATTGATAAAAGTGAAACTTTTATTGCGAATCAAATTTCTGAATGCAGTCTTGAAATAATTTTTAATCATTTCTCATGTATTTATCTTGCTTGAATCAAACTTGAAACAGTGCTCCTTTTTTTTCTGCCAATCCAAATCATTAATGCTGTTTTACAGATGATTACACCGTTATTAATTACCCAATGATGTGCCGGAAGCAATGTGAATGATTTACAGGATAATAGCTAATTATTATATACGAAGTAGTTCGTTTTTGATACAGGGAGTGTTCGGTTTTGATACAGTGATTTTATTAATAGACTTAGGCCTATCTATGATGAATGATAAACTGAATAGACTGACAATATCATCATTTCATCGTTCAGGATTCATCACTGATCGTTCACATTTTTATTCTTATTCCGTCCGCAGGCTCTTTACCGGATTCATTAGCGCTGCACGAATTGCCTGGAAACTAACAGTTATCAATGCAATGATCAATGCCATTATCCCGGCAAAAGCAAAAATCCACCAACTGATGTTTATCCGGTAAACAAATTCCTGTAACCATTTATGCATAAAATACCAGCCGAGGGGTGTAGCAATCACAAATGCAATACCGACTAGTATTACAAAATCTTTTGAAAGCAATTGAACAATTCCGCGAACACTGGCGCCCAAAACTTTTCTTATTCCGATTTCCTTCGTGCGTTGCTCTGCAATAAAAGTTGCCAAACCAAATAAACCAAGGCAAGCAATTAAAATAGCGAGCACAGAAAAAATCAAAATAACCTTCCCGATCCTCTGTTCAGAACGATACATGTCATCAAATGATTCGTCCATAAAACGATAACTGAATGGCATGCCGGGTGCCATCACTTTCCACTTATCTTCAATTTGCTCGAGGAGATTTTTAATGTTTGATGTCTTTACTTTAAAAATAGCAAACCCATTATTTTGACCGAGGCGAAAGCACAGCGGACCTACATCTTGACGCAAGGACTCAAAGTTGAAATTCTTAACGACACCGATGACGTTATACCCAATCGGTTTATTATGATCATCTGTAGTATATAATTTTTTTCCAACGGGATCTTCATATCCTAAAAGTCTTGCTGCTGTTTCATTGATGATCATGGCGCTGGAATCACTGCCGAAATCTTTTGAAAAACTTCTTCCTTTGATCATTTGCATGCCCATCAATTTGAGATAATCATAATCAATCATCCAATTTTGCATATCGATTCCGCCTTTTACGTCCATCGTTGCATCTTTAAAAAAACTATTATCATTTCTTGAAGAATTATCAACAGGCAAATATGCGCTCAGGGTCGCGCCCGAGACTCCATTCATCTGCAAAATATCATTCTTAAATGCTTGTGCATTATTTTGTAATGAATAAGCTCCATCAATAATTAATAGCTGGTCTTTTTTAAAACCAATATCTTTTGTTTGAATAAAATTGAGTTGTTTGTAAATAACAATTGTACCGATGATCAGCAAAATAGAAGTGGCGAATTGAAAAACGACGAGTACACTTCTCAAGCTTCCACTTTTGCCTCCCAATTTCAATTTTCCTTTTAATACTTCTATCGGTTTGAATGAAGAAAGAAAAAATGCAGGGTAGCTTCCGGCAATTAATCCAACTACAAACGGAAGTGCAATAAGTAATGGCAAAATAATTGGCGAGAAAAGGCTACTTACATGCATTGATTTTACAGCGATGGTATTAAATAACGGCAGTACTGACCATGCCATGAAAATGCCGATTATCAGCGAGAGGAATACCATCAGCATTGATTCGCTGAGAAATTGAACGATTAACTCTTTGCGTTCTGTACCTAATACTTTTCGAATGCCTACTTCTTTTGCACGATTTGCAGAACGCGCTGTGGTGAGGTTCATGAAATTGATACAGGCAATGGCCAAAATAAATAATGCAACTATAGAAAAAATGTACACAAATTGAATATTCCCATTTGGTGCCAATTCATAGGGACGATCAGAAAAGAGATGAATCTTTCTCAGCGGTATTAGAGAATATTCCAGTTTATTTCCGGCTTTTTTAAATTCATCCATGCTGGAAATCTTAATGAATTGCTGTACATAAGGAAGCACATATTTAACAGTATACTCATCAAATTTTTTTTCGAATACCTTATAATCGGTTCCTTTTGCAAGTAACAAATAAGTATGAAAATTATGACTGGTAAATTGCCCCCATTGATAATGGACATTTTTCATGGAGAATAAAAAATCATAATTAAAGTGACCATTGTGCGGCATGTCTTTTATAACGGCAGTCACTTTATATAAAGTTCTTCCATCATCATTTGTTTCAAACGTTTTTCCGATTGCATCAGTGGTTGAAAAATATTTTTTTGCGGCTGATTCTGTTATTACCACGGAGTTGGGTTCATTCAGGGCAGTTCTTGTATCACCTGCAATTGCCGGGAATGTAAACACTTCAAAAAAAGTAGAATCAACATGCGCTACGCTTTGTTCATTGATGTATGAATTATCTTTCTTAAGAAGCTTGCTTCCATTGCTGTTATAGATGCGTGTGTATTGCTCAACCTGGGGATAGTCTTTTTTCAAAACTTGCCCCATCATGTCAGAAGACAAAGGCATATTCAGTTCAGCGCCGCCGAAAATAATATCGGCATTAATACGATAAATACGATCCGCATTGGTATTGAATCTATCATAGCTCAGTTCGTCGAGGACGTATAATGAGATCAACAGAAAACAGCAAAGACCAATTGCCAAACCAACAATATTAATAATGGAGAAGGTCTTGTTGCGCAATAAATTTCTCCAGGCGATCTTAAAGTAATTTTTAAACATGGCTATGCTATTTACGATGAAAGATTATGGCTGGCGGGAACTCTACAATTTCCTTATTAATTTTTGGTTTTCCATTACCGATTGTCAAATTGTGTGAAATACAATTTCCTCAATAGAATCGTCACCGCACCTGTGTGCGACGCAGAGATGTTGAAAAAGGTTACAGAAGATCGGCAAATAGACTATTATTCGGTTCTTAAACTCTTTACGGGATTTGCCGTTGCCGCTTTTATTGCCTGGATGCCGACTGTTATCAAGGCAACCAACGCCGCCAAAATTCCAGCTAATATAAATACCCACCACTGTATATCGATGCGATATGCAAAATCTTTTAACCAAACGTTCATAGCAAACCACGCAACCGGGAATGCAACTACCGCAGCGATGAGGATAAGTTTCAAAAATTCCTTTGACAATAATGTTACGATGCTGGTGACGTTTGCTCCAAGCACTTTTCGAATACCGATTTCTTTTATGCGTTGTGAAATGGCAAACGCGGAAAGCCCGAATAATCCCAGGCATGCAATAAAAATGGCGATGCACGCAAATGAAACAAAAATGGTTCCTTGCTTTTGTTCGCTCTCATATAATTTATCAAAGCGTTCATCCAAGAAATTAAACTGATAGGGCGCCTCGGGGAACATTCTGCGCCAGGTTTTTTCAAGATAATCGAGCGAAGAGTGAATATTATTTCCGGACATTTTGATAGATACGTCATTATAATAAGTCTGTGAAGGCGACAGCATGATAAAAACCATCGGCACAATTTGCTGATGCATGGATTCAAAATTAAAATCGTTTATCACACCAATGACATGACCTTTTTGATTTCCATATTTGAAATCTTTTCCAATCGCATTCTGTGCAGTTTTCCAGCCAAGTGCTTTTATTGCAGATTCATTCAGAACAAAACTTGCGGTATCGGTTGAATATTGGCGCGAAAAATTTCTTCCGGCTAAAAATTTAATTCCATAAACAGGCATAAAATCATAATCTACGTTAATGAATTTTATATCTGTGTTAACTGGCTGCAGCGAATCTCCGGAAACAACATAAGCGCCCATATCATCAAGCAACCGTCCTGTAGGGACACGCGACGAACGTCCAACTTCTTTAAAACCTGAATTGCGTAAAAGTTCTGTACGGAATGCATCGTATTGTTTCGAAACATCGTTTCCGTAAGGAATCAAAACAACGTGCTCCTTATCATAACCCAAAGATTTCTGTTGGATGTATCGCAGCTGTTGAAATACAATTGCAGTTGTAATAATCAAAATAATGCTGATCGTAAATTGCGTTGTCACCAAAATTTGTCTGAACGAAATATTGCTACCTGTTGTTTTAAATAATCCTTTCAAGGTTTTTATTGGTTGAAAGGACGACATGAACAATGCAGGATAAATTCCGGAAATAATACCAATAAAAAAAGGGGCAATAAACAACGGAACAAGTATTTGCCATTTTAATAAAATTGTGAAAGAAAAATGCTGATTCGCAATTTTATTGAGCCAAGGCAAAGCAAGAAATGTAAATAAACCGGCAAGAATAATGGCGATCCAGCATAACAATACAGATTCGCCTAGAAATTGGAGGATCAGTTCTTTTTTCCCGGCGCCTACAACTTTTCTTATCCCAATTTCGCGCGCGCGTAAAGCTGAGCGCGCGGTAGACAGGTTCATATAGTTGATGCAGGCGATCAATAGAATAAACATCGCAACAACTGAAAAAATATATACACGTTTCATATCGCCGTTCGGCTCCGCTTCATAATCAGTGTGGGAATAAAGATGTATGTCTGTTAGTTTTTGCAAATCAAGACTGGTGAATTTAGATGGATCTTGTCCATTATAGTTACTATGCGGCATGTTCTTATCAAGAAAAGCAGGAAACTGTGCGATCATATTTTTCACCGGATAATTTTCCGGCATCAGCAAATAAGTAAAGAAAGAATTGTTGCCCCAGCTTGTACGCAAGCCCTCTGCGCCATAAACTGCTGTATCATTTAAGGTGTTGAAAGAAACCATTATCTCGGGATGGATGTGCGCACTCGACGGAAAAGATCTGTAAACACCAGAGACTTTTAAATTAAACTGGTTGTTGAACCGGACGCTCTTATTCATCGGATCTTCGCTACCGAAATATTTTTTTGCCATTTCTTCATCAAGCATGACGGTAAACGGAACGTTAAGCGCGGTCTTAGGATCTCCTTCAGTGACTTTAACGGAGAAAACGTCAAATAAATGCTCATCGGCGAAATAAACTTCTTCATTAAATAATTTCTCCCGGTAACGTACAGACGTTTTTCCGTTATTCAGCAGCCTCGTCATTTTTTGGATATCAGGAAAATCGTTGAGCAGATAAGGACCAAATGCCGGCGCAATGGTGCTCAATCGTAATGAAACAGTACCATTCTGGTTATTAAAAGTGCGCGTTACACGGTAAATTCGATCCGCATTTGCATTGTATTTATCGTAACTCAACTCATTTAATATATAAGCAAGGATTAACAGGCAACATGTTAATCCAACGGTAAGTCCGAATAAATTAATTGAAGAAATAACTTTGTATTTCATCAAATTTCTAAAGGCGATCTTGAAATAATTTTTTAGCATGGCCGAAATATTTAAGGTGTTAGAAGTACGATCTAAGATTTCTTATTTCCAGGTATCCATTGTTGCTAGCTTGAAGTTTGCCGTCCTCATTATCCATTATTGATTGACCTCACTCCATTCTCAAACTTTTCACCGGGTTCATCATTGCTGCTTTTATTGCATGCACACAAACAGTTAGGATCGCAAGTAAGATAGTTAATACGGCAGCAGCAATAAAGATCGTCCAGCTCATGTTGGTACGGTAAGCAAAATCCTGCAACCATTTTGTCATGGCAAACCAGGCAATGGGAAATGCAATTGCAATGGCAATTAATGCAAGAAGAATAAAATTCTTTGACAAGGCAATTACGATATCGCTTACGGATGCGCCCAATACTTTCCGTATGCCCATTTCCTTGAAACGTTGTTGTGCCGCATAAGAAGATAATCCAAACAAACCCAGACAAGCAAGGACGATCGCGACTGAGGAAAATAAATTCATCACTTTCCCGAGACGAATTTCCGATTCATACAATTTATTATAATCATCATCCATGAAACGATATTCGAAAGGCCGCGTTGGAACTAATGTTTTCCATTTGTCTTCCAAAAAAGAAATTGTCTGTGGAAGATTGTTACCACTCAGTTTCAATAACAATTCTCTTGACCACGATTCCGGGAAAAGTATATATCCTTTTATCGGATCGTGTAGCGATTGAAAATGAAAATCTTTTACAACGCCACTCACATATCCTGGACGATTATCTCCCAAAAACATTTTTTTTCCTACGGCTTCTTGGGGGGTCCATCCCAGTTGTTTTGCAGCGGATTCATTCAAAACAAAATGATACACTATCTTTTTTATGTCTATTTCATCGACTTGTTTTACCTCTTGTTTGGTATATCCCGTTCCTGCAATAATTTGCAAGCCTGTTGTTTTGATAAAATCTTCATCAGCCGGATTTGCAATGACTGCGATTTGTTGATTTTCGGGCATAATTTCCGAGCGCATATTGTAACCACCCCCGCCCTCCACCGGAGAACGATGACAACGTGAAATGCTTAGTACGTCGGGGTTTTCTCTGAATTCCTCTTTGATCAGATCAATATGTGCCAGCATGGAATTATCAAGCGGTAATATCAAAACATGCTCGCGATCATAGCCCAGCTTTTTGTGCTGGACATAATACAATTGCTTTTGCATGATGAAAGTGGATACAATTAGAAAAACCGAAATGACAAATTGAAAAACGATCAGCGATTTTCGAAGCCATTGTCCTGAATCGCTGTTTTTAAAAGAACCTTTTAAAACTTTCACCGGTTGAAATCCTGAAAGTATTAAGGCAGGATAACTTCCTGCAATTAAACTTACACCTATAGCAATTCCGAACAAAAATAAAATAAACGGTAAAGAAAAAAATGAACTTGCCTGCAACTGTCTTTGCGAAAGCTGATTAAAATACGGAAGTATTAATATGGAGATCAGTAAACTTATTATGCCCGCTAAAACACACACCAGCGCTGACTCTCCGATAAATTGCCAGAACAATTGTTTTTTTTCTGCACCGATAACTTTTCTTATGCCAACTTCTTTTGCTCTTTCAATTGAGCGCGCAGTGCTCAGATTAATATAAGTTGAACACGCGATGATCAATATCAATAATGCAACGGCAGCAAGAATATAAATATAAGTGATGCTGGTATTCGGTTCAAAGCCGCCATAAGGAGAATGTAAATGAATTTTATCGAAGGGTTCCAAATAGAAATTGACCGTAGCTCCCTGTCCGGCCATTTCTTTTTTCATAAAAGCCGGAAGTTTGGCCTGCAGCGTATTGACAGCATTTTCATTTTTTAATAATAGATAAGTGGTATAATTCGCATCCCAATATGTTTTCTCCCAATCGACTGTTAATCCCAGGGAAGAAAATGAAGCAAGAAAATCAAATTTGATCTGTGAATTCGATGGACAATCCCGGATCACTCCGGTTATCTGGTAAAGATTACTGTCGGTACCAACATGCAAAGCTTTACCAATGGGGTTTTCATCACCAAAATATTTCTTTGCGGTAGATTCAGTCAGCACCACATTGTACGGTGATGATAACACGTTTCGAATATTTCCCTGCAATAATTGAAATGAAAACAAATCGAAGAATGTTGAATCTGCAAACATGAATTTTTTTTCATCAATGAGTTTGTCTTTATAACCAATCACTCTTTCATATTCTACCATCTTTACCGCCGATTCCACTTCTGGAAATGTTCTTCTGAAAACAGATGCCACGCGCACGCTTGTATAATTTCCTTTGTTTGATGACGGGCTTCCGTCAAAACTATATTCCATGATTACGCGCGCAATCCGATTTCCCTTTTGCTCAAAATCATCATAACTCAATTCATGGTCAATATACAAGGCAATCAACAAACAACAAGTCAAACCAATGGTCAATCCTAAAATATTGATCAGTGAAGAAGTTTTGTTCTTCCAAAAATTGCGCAGAGCAATCTTTAAATAGTTTTTAAACATAAAATGAAATTTATTAGTTGCCCAAGGTGACCATTGCTCAATTCAGCAGTTGAGAAAAGTTCATTTTTGCAACTTATTCTGTTCTCAAACTTTTCACCGGGTTCGCTACCGCAGCTTTTATTGCTTGGAAACTTACGGTTATTAAGGTGACGACAATGGACAACAATACAACCACTACAAAAACGCTGATGCCGATACCTGTTTTATAAGTATAGGTTTTCAGCCATTCATTCATAAAATACCAGCTAATGGGAATTGCGATTCCGCAAGAAATCAAAACAAGTATCACAAAATCTTTAGAAAGTAATTGCCAAAGATTGAAAACAGATGCACCAAGCACTTTTCGCACCCCAATTTCCTTTACACGTTGCTCGGCGGTAAAAGAGGCCAATCCAAAAAGCCCAAGACAAGAAATAAAAATGGCCAACACAGCAATGATAGCTGCAAGATTTCCAACCAATTCTTCGTAATTAAATTTTTTGGCATATTCTTCATCAGCGAATTTATATTCGAACGGAAAAGCAGGATTGTATTTATCAAAGATGGGTTTTATCCGGCTGATCGCTGTCGATGCGGAGAGTGCTGGATTTAAACGAATATTAATATAACCAACCCAATCTTTATTAAATATTATGGTGAGCGGAGAAATAGGCCGGTAAGGAGATTCCATTTGCATATCCGGAACTACACCCAGCACAACCATCGGCTTATCATTCCACTTCAACATTTCTCCCACAGGATTTTTTAATCCCATTCGCTTTACCGCAGCCTGGTTCAAAATGACTCCGTTTGAATCTGCAAAGTCTCTTGAAAAATCTCTGCCATCGACCAGTTTAACTCCCAGCGTCTTGGAATAGTCGTAAGTGGTAACAATGGTTGAAAATACG
The DNA here is from genome assembly GCA_021323755.1 of Chitinophagales bacterium. GTDB lineage: Bacteria > Bacteroidota > Bacteroidia > Chitinophagales > Chitinophagaceae > Puia. Next base: position 217,131 of record JAJPKJ010000036.1, read on the forward strand.
ACGGTTTTTTCAACAGGTTGGCTATTTTTCCACTCCCAACCATTATTGTTGCTGTAAATATCAGAAGGAGGAGAATTGGTTTGACAAACCGAGATAGCTGCCCCCGAACTCAATAATTCCTGCCGAATGATCTCCAAATTTTTCTTGATATCGTCAGACCAATTCACAGTAATCAATCCTCTATTGTTAAACCCGATGGGTTGATTTTTCCCAAATTGTATTTGCTGATTAATAATGATTGTGCCGATCATCAACACGACTGAACTTGCAAATTGTAAAACAACCAATATCTTGCGTGGTAATGAACTGCTTCTGCCTGCCTTCAAATTTCCTTTCAGCACGCGCACTGGATTGAAAGAAGAAAGATAAAATGCTGGATAGCTTCCGGCCAATAAACCAGTGATAACCGTAAATGCGATCATTATCCCCCAAAAAATCGGATTGGTAATCTGCAGGCTCATTTGTTTATCGGTAAGTGTATTAAAGAATGGTAATGCAATGATCACAATTCCTAATGCCAGGACAAATGCCAATGCAGCGATCAACATTGATTCACTCAAAAATTGATTGATCAATTGACTTCTCCCCGATCCAACTGCTTTACGAACGCCAACTTCTTTTGCTCTTTTTTCAGAACGTGCAGTACTTAAATTCATAAAATTGATGCAGGCAATGAGCAAAACAATGAGTCCTAAAATGCCAAACATCTTTACATATTTTATAAAACCACCAACATTCTTACCATTTTCAAAGTCGCTATACAATCTCCATTTTTTCATCGGGTGAATGAATACTTCAGGGATAATATGTTTCAAAGTGTTTTCATCTGTGAAATGAGAAAGCACCACATTCTTTATTTTTGCGTCAACACTTTTTTCGGTTGCATTATCATTTAACTGCACAAAAACCTGCCAGGAATTATTTCCCCAATTTGTTTTATGATATAATTTAACCCAATCGTAAATTTTTTCCTGCAGCGAAAATGGGATCAGGTAATCGAAATTCAGAGAGCTGTTTTTCGGTTGCTTTTCAACAACAGCGGTCACTTTAAGGTTTGTCTGGTTATCTAATTTTACGGCTTTCCCAATGGGATTTTCATTACCAAAAAGAATTTTAGCTGTTTCGTTTGTCAGCACAATTGAATAAGGATCCCGCAGTGGCTCTTTGTCGCCATCAAGGATTTTTAATGAGAACATGTTTACCGCCTCATCGCCGATAAAATGTCCGAATTTGCTTATTTTCTTTTCTCCATATACAAGCGAATGAGGTTGTCCCCAATCACACATTGCCACCCCTTTGAAATCAGGACATTTACTTTTCAGTTCATCGCCCAATGGAAAAGGCAAAGCTTGTTGCGAGTAACGTTTCCCATCAAAAGTCTGGTGCATCATTACCTGATATAGCGTTTCGTAATTCTTAAAATTCCGGTTTGCCGAAGCTTCATCATAAATCCATAAACCGATGATCATGGCCACAGCCATACCCGAAGCCAGTCCGGCAATATTGATAAAAGAATACACCTTATTTTTTATCAAATTTCTCCAGGCGATTTTAAAATAATTCTTAAGCATAAAAAGGTATTTCAGATTTTGAGGTGGATGATTTCTTTATTATCGATTTTCGCTTCGAGCAATTTGTTTACTCTGTTCTCAAACTCTTCACCGGGTTTGCGACAGCCGCTTTAATTGCCTGGAAACTTACCGTTACCAACGAAATAATAATCGATAATAATCCCGCTGCAACAAAAACCCACCACTGAATGCTGATTCGATAATCATAATTCTGCAACCACTTGTGCATAGCATACCATGCAACAGGTGAAGCGATGAGAATTGAAATGAGAACGAGCATAAGAAATTCTTTTGATAATAATGAAGTGATGCTGAAAACAGATGCTCCCAAAACTTTTCTCACACCAATTTCTTTGATCCTGTTTTCTGCCATGTAAGTGGCAAGCCCAAACAATCCCAAGCAGGAAATAAAAATGGTAAGCGCTGCAAAAAGTCCGATGAGTGTTGCGGTACGTTTTGTATCGGCAAATTTTTGCTCATATTCTTTGTCAATGAATTTGTACTCGAACGGGTATTCAGGATTGTATTTTTTAAAAATCTTCTCCGTTGCCTTCAAATTCTGAGACATGCTTCTGTTGCGATCAAACTTGATATGAATAACATTGAACCATCCTTTGCTGCCTTCAATAAACATTGGATCTAATGGACGATAAGGCGACTGAAGAATAAAATCTTTGATTACACCAACTATATGCCAGTCCCTGTCATCTGTTTTTAAAATTTGCCCGATGGGGTTTTTTAATTTCATGTGTCTGACCGCAGATTCGTTGACCAAACATGCAAGCGAATCTGAAGGATAATCTCTCAGATCGAGGTCGCGACCTTCCAATAATGTAAAGCCTGCAGTCTTCACGATATCTTCATCAGCACAAAAACGATTGAAAATTGTTTTATCATTTATATCTTTTCCAGGCCACTCCATTCCCCAGGTATTGCTCCATCCTTCTGTGAGCGGCGCACTTGTTTTACTCACAGCGGTTGCCGTTCCGCTGTTTAATAATTCCTGTTTGATTAATTTATAATTCTTATCAATATCGCCAGTAATAAAATGATAAATAAGGTTATCTTTTGCGTAACCTGCCTGTCTTTCCTGCGCATAATTTATTTGCCTTTCAACAATAATGGTACATATTATAAGAATGATGGCGAATGTAAACTGCAGTACCACCAATACTTTACGCGGATTGATGGCCGCATGCGCCGCTTTGAAAGTACCTTTCAAAACTTTTACCGGCTGAAAAGATGATAAATAAAATGCAGGATAGCTTCCGGCAAGTATGCCGGTGAACAAAACAAAAGCCAAACCTTCTATCCAAAAATAAATATTACCATATCCAATGCGGAGTTGTTGTTCAGTGAGTGTATTGAATGCCGGAAGACAAAGTTGCACCACGCCGAGGGCAATAAGACCGGCGATAAAAGCTAAGAATACAGATTCGCTGATAAACTGACCAATCAATGATTGTTTTTGTGCGCCGACAACTTTTCGAATGCCTACTTCTTTTGCCCGTTTCTCACTTCGTGCAGTAGAAAGATTCATAAAATTGATACAGGCAATCAATAAAATGAACGCTGCAATGATGCCAAACATCCGCACCGTTTCTATTTCTCCCCCAACAACTTTTCCTTTTTCAAAATCTGTATACAAATGCCACATTTTTGCCGGGTGAAGAAATATTTCTATTTTTTCTTTGCCGTCAAGATGTTTTATAATTACGTTTTTTATCTTTTCATTTACATTGGCCAGAGAAACATTCTCTTTTAGTTGCACAAAGGTCTGTGTGGAGTTATTATCCCAGTTACTATCGCTCCATCCTCTTTTATCCATATAAGCCCAGGGAATCAGATAATCAAATTTGAATCTTGTATTATTGGGCAAATCTTTCATTATTGCTTTTACTGTAAAATTATCCTGGTTATCAAGCTTCACTATTTTGCCCATCGGGTCTTCGCTGCCGAACAATCTTTTTGCAAAAGATTCTGTCAGTGTTATGGAATAAATATCACTCAATGCAGTGTTCACATTTCCTTTTACAATCGGAAAACTGAACATGGTTAAAAAGGCAGGATCAACGCAGGTTCCTTCAGCGGTTAGACGTTTTTCACCGAGTGAAAATAAAAAACTGTTACCCCAATTCACACGTGTTGTATTCTCTATCTCCGGGTAATCCTGTTTTAATGTAGGTCCGAGTATTTTCGGTGTTGTATTCCAACTGTGCAGATCTGCATCAAATATTTCCCGATCATAAACTTCATACAAGACGTCCTTATTTTTATGAAAGAGATCATAACTCATTTCATTTTGAATGAACAATAAAATGACGATGGCGCTTGCCATACCAATAGCCAGTCCGAATATATTAATGGCAGAAAAGCCTTTGCTGCGCCAAAGATTCCTTATAGCAATTTTGAAGAAGTTTTTTATCATATAGCCTTTTTGGTTTCTATTGCATGGCAATAAAGTCGTTCAACAAGAAAAGAATGTTGCTTTTCGGATAATGTTTTTTCACCAGTTATCTGGCTGGCGATTACATCCTGATGCTTCATTTGAGAATAATGAGGGAAATAGGGAAAAAATCATGCTTCACACATTGTCGAATAGCATCCTTACCATACCATAGTGCGACGCAATGATCTTGAATAATGTTACAATGCCGGAGCATATTATTTTCTGATTCTTGATGCCTGCTGCCTGATTTAAGAAATGGCAAGGCCCAAAACCAGCATCCCTAATTCAACAATGCCTATTCCGTTCTTAAACTCTTCACCGGGTTTGCCACAGCTGCTTTTATTGCCTGTGCGCTGACTGTTACCATTGCAATTAATACGGCAAGGAGGGCAGCCGTTGCAAATAGCCACCAGTGAATGTTTACCTGATAGGCAAAACCCTGGAGCCACTTTTGTGTGATGAAATACCCGGCAGGAATTGCAATTGCCGTTCCGATCAAAACAGGTTTGAGTAGATCCTTTGATAACAAAATGACGATATTTTCTACTGAAGAACCAAGCACTTTTCTTATCCCGATCTCTTTTGTTTTTTTCATTGCCGTGTAGGATGCTAATCCGAACAAACCAAGACAGGCGATGAAAATGGCGATTGCTGAAAAAATGGTGAGAATAGATTCTTGTCTTTCCTCAGATTTATACTGTTGATTAAACTGCTCATCTAAAAAATTGTATTCAAATGGGTAAGCCGGAGCAAGACTTGTATAAATATTTCTAATCCGGTTCAGCGTTGCCTGAAGATTTCCGGGTTTAATACGAACCAGCGCAAGACGCCGGTCATCATTAGGGGCAATTACAAATGGCTGGATCGGATCTTTCAATGAAGAAAAATGAAAATCCTCCACCACGCCAACAATATTTCTGCGAAGACTGTCTCTCATTTTATTCTTTATCCATTTGCCAACGGCTTCCTGCGGCGTGTAACCTAACTTTGTTGCGGTTGCCCTGTTAATAAGAGCCGCTTGCAAAGAATCCGTTTGATATTGTGCAGAAAGATCTCTACCAGCAATGATTTTTAATCCGAGGGTTTTTGCAAATTCAAAATCTGCAAATTCTGTATTGATCAATAAGGATTCGTTCGGCTTGGCCTGCGCTTCAAATGTATGTGTGTCGTGAAATCCACCGGGTTCACCGGACATCAAAGAAACGCTGGACACAGCTTGATCATTTGCTAATTGATTCTTAAAAAGAATTTTCTTTTCGGAGATATCGTTATTATCAAGTCTGATAATGATTGCATGTTCTTTATTAAAACCAAGATCAATATTCTGCATATAATTCATCTGCTTTAAAATAACGGCGATGCTGATGATCAGCAATACCGAAATGCTGAATTGAATAACAACCAAAGTCTTTCTGAAAAAAGATCCTCGTTTTCCAACTTTTAATTTTCCCTTTAATGAATCGATCGGAGAAAATGAAGAAAGTAATAATGCCGGATAGCTTCCTGCGAGTAAACCAACAACTAAAATTATTCCGGCAATAAAAATATATACCAAAGGATTAGACCAGTACGATGGCATTGTATAACCCAATAGACTATTGTAAGCGGGCATTAACAATTGTAATAACCCAAGCGCAAGAATTGACGAAAGTATTGCAAATAAAAATGCTTCTCCGATAAACTGAGTGATCAGCTGATTTCGCAATGCACCCAATACTTTCCGAAGTCCAACTTCTTTGGAACGGTCGGTTGCCCGCGCTGTAGCAAGATTCATAAAATTGATGCAGGCAATAACCAAAATCAAAATAGCAATGGACATAAAAATATACACTACACTTTTGCTGCCATGTTTTACATTGTCAAATTGCAAACTCTGAAAATAAATATCCTTCAGTGGATCAATGGTGAGATCCATTGAAAAACCTTGTTCTTTGTAATACTTTCCGAGGTATTTATCCATGAAATTCGGAAACCTGCTTATTAATTTTTTTGGATCGGTATTCGGATTGAGCTGAATATAAGTAAACAACATGTTGTTTGGAAACTGGTTGTACCAGGGTCTGTCCTTATAATAAGAAATCGGCGCAACCATATCAAAATATAAATGAGAATTTGAAGGCACATCTTTTGCAATACCTGTTACCGTTAATTTTATTGTTTTGTTCCATTCGATGACTTTTCCAATCGGATCCTGGTTGCCAAAATATTTTTTTGCAGTTGTTTCCGTAAGTACAATGCTAAGCGGATCTTTTAGAACACTGGCGGCGTTCCCTTTTATTAACGGGAAACTGAAAAACTCAAAGAAGTTATCATCTACGAGATAAATATTCTTTTCATTGAACCCGATATTGTTATAAGTGATCAGGTCATTATCTGGCATTACTCGCACCGCTTTTTGAATTGCGTCGGGATAATCGTTAAGCAAGGCTGTTGAATATGCCGGCGACAACCAGGCCACTTCTTCTTTGCCTGCGCCGTTAAGATTCCCAACGCGCATTACCCGATAAATATCTTTTTCGTTTTTATGAAAACCATCATAACTCAATTCATGAGCGATGAAAAGAAAAATCATCAGACAACAGGTAATACCAACTGTTAATCCTAAAATATTGATTATAGAAAATATTTTTTGTTTCTTTAATTTCCGAAACCCGAGGAGAAAATAGTTTTTAAACATAAAATGTTATTTCAGATTGCTGAACTTGCGATATATGATTTCTAATTTTTCAATTATACATTACGGGTGGTAATGCCAATAACTATCGGCTATTAACTTTTAGCTATTCCGTCCTTAAGCTCTTCACCGGATTGGCGATTGCTGCTTTTATCGCCTGGAAACTTACTGTTGCCAGTGCGATGATCACAGATAATAATCCCCCAAAAATAAAAATCCAGAAACTTATGTCAATTCTGTATACATAATCCTGTAACCACTGATGCATAAAATACCAGGCGAGGGGTGATGCAATTAAAAATGCGATTATGATCAATATCACAAACTCTTTTGAAAAAAGATATACGATATGACTTGTTGTTGCTCCGAGCACTTTACGAATACCCACTTCTTTAATGCGCTGAACAGCCATGAACGACGCTAACCCATATAGGCCAAGGCAACTTAAAAAGATGGCAATGACCGCGAATAATTGAAAGAGTTGTGATAATTGCCTTTCCTGTTTATAGAAGCTGTCAATTTTTGAATCAAGAAATTGATATTCAAAAACAAAATCAGGAAAAACTTTTGTCCATATTTTTTCAATTGAGTTCATGGTAGCTGAAGCATCATTGGATGATAATTTTATTCCGGCGTTGCTATATCCCCTTTTGAATGTGGTGAGTATCACCGGGGCAAGCTCGCGGCGAAATGAGCGCGCATTGAATTCTTTCATTACGCCGACGATTGGTCCACTCATATGTCCCCATAAACCAATTTGTTTTCCTATTGCATCCTTCGGATCAGTGATTCCTAAATTCTTCAGCAACAATTCATCAACAACAAATTCGCGGGAGGTGTCTGAAGGCTCCAGATTTCTTCCTGCAACCAATGGTAATTTATATGTTGGTATATACTGATCATCCGCCCATTTAATTATGGCATAAAAATCAGTTTCTTTTGCGGCATGATTAAAATTGAAAGTTGTCCAGTTATCATTGTCATCCTCAACTGGAGTATTTGAACTGAAGCTTATATTTTGAATTCCATTTACAGATGATAATTCTTTTCGTAAATAATCCAATTTACTTACCCCTGCACTATCGCCAGGAAAAGGAATATTTACCACTGCATTTTTATCAAAACCGAGTGGTTGATTGGTGAAATAATTCATCTGCTTCACTATTATCAATGTCCCGATTATCAATGCCTGCGCGATGATGAATTGAAATACAACCAACCCTCTTCTCAAAGAAATCCCTTTTGTGCTCTTTGCTGCGAGTTTGCTTTTCAACGCGTTGATCGGGTTGAACCGCGACAACACAACAGATGGATAAAAACCTGCGATCGCAGTTACCACAATGGTGATGATGAAAAGAAATAGGATGGCCGCTGGATCAAAAAGAAGATTAAACGTTAGCGGCAAATCAAGTATTTTACTTATTGCGGACAATGATACAGTGCTGATGATCAGAGATAATATTACCGCCATTACGACAATTAAAAATGTTTCAATGATAAATTGCAGTTTTAACTGCGATTTATTGCTGCCCAAAACTTTTCGAACCCCAACTTCTTTTGCGCGATTAACTGCTTGTGCAGTTGATAAATTAATAAAATTGACACAAGCGATCAATAAAATGAATGCTCCGATCAACCACAATCCGCGTATCAATTGTGGGCTGATGGTCTTACCACTAAAATTGCCAACATGTGTATCGTAATGAACTTTGCTTAACGACTGAATGATATGACTATCCTTATCACCTGCCGGCTCCATTTTTTTTGAAAATGCTCTGAGTTGAGTATTAAATTTTTCTTCTGACAAATTCGGCGACAATAGAATATAACATCCAAAGCTTCCATTGGTATTAGACCATTCGGTTGATTTTGCATAACCGGCTGTATAGCCCGTGCCATAAGCAATCGCGATCTTCAATTGAAAGTCAGTATTGGCTGGAATCGTTGCCAATACTCCGGTTATCCTAAGGGTATTTGCATTATTCCACTTTATGGTTTTGCCGATCGCAGTTCGCCAGTCGCCAAAATATTTGTCTGCAATTTCTTTAGTAAGAACTGCCGTATTCGGTTCCTTTAATGCGGTTGTGGGATCACCCGCCAAAAAAGGAAAGTCGAAAATATTAAAGAATGAAGGCTCGGTAAAAAAAACGCCTTTTTCTTCTTTGAATTTCTTTATAGCCTGCCCTTTGTTATCCAACACCAATATCTGGTCATTTCCCTCAAAATATACCGGCGCAACGCCTTCAATTTGGGGAAAGGAATTTTTTAATCCGGCCGGCAACGCAAACGGTACCCCCTGCCCATAAAAAATATTTGCATCTGCATGATGATATTCTGTGAGCACACGATAAATACGATCTTTCTTCGCATGAAATTTATCATAACTCAATTCAAAATTAATGATGACGAAGATCAGCAAACAAATAGCTGTGCCGGCAGCTAATCCCGCCACATTAATGATGGTGTAATTTTTATTTCGCAATAAGGTGCGAAATGCTGTTTTAAAATAATTCTTGAACATGGCTACACTTATTTATTTATCTACAATCGAATTGTTCACAGTAATAGCTATCAGTTATTGGCGTTTAGCTATAGATCCTTTTGGAACCAGCAATTACTCCTTTCTTAAACATCGATGTGCCTGACTGCGGCAGACGGTCACTCATTTGTACAACCATCCACAACTCATCCTGATCATCCGATCCCAAAAAACGGACGCATTACCCTTAGTTGCTGGTTATTTGAACGATAAATAAACTTTACCGCCGCCTGCATTTACGGTTACCGGAATGCCGCCACCATTCACAGTCCCTTCTATCTTATCTTCTTTTATCGTTCCGCTGAAATTCTTAAACGTAAAATTCTTGTCCATTTTATCCCCGTATAATTTAAGGTCGTAACCTTTGTCTTTCGGAATTTTCAGATCAATGTTGCCGCCTGAATTACTGAGCTTAATATATTTTCCAACTTCTGCAATTTCAGCGTCAATATTTCCACCGCTTGTTGATGCATCAAGACTGCAAGCCATTTCGCGCAAACTCAAACTACCGCCCGAAGTATGTGTGCTCAATTCACCTTTAACGATTTTTCCGTCTACGGAGCCACCGCTGGTAACAGCTTTAATATCTCCATCCAGATTGCGGAGCGAAAGGGAGCCACCCGAAGTACTCAATCTTATTTTTCCGGTACAATTATTTGCTTCGATACTCCCTCCACTTGTGCCCAGGTCAATATCATCTTTTGAATCAGAAACATTAATGCTTCCCCCCGAAGTTTCACCGTGAATTTTACCGGATAATTTTTCAACAGTAAGACTGCCACCACTCGTTGAAAAATCTTCTGTACCGGATAAATTCGACAGGCTAATGCTTCCTCCGCTGGTTGACAGGTCCGTAGAAACATTTTGGGGAACAAAAATTTTGAAAGAAATATTTAATGCTTTTCTCCAATTCGTAATCCTGTTCTTGGTTTTTGCAATTGCTGTCAACTTGTTTGCAGATGCAGAAACATTCAGTTCGTAATCATTTAATCTTTGTTGAATTTCTTCTTTGGATAATGTATGACCATTGTTAGAAGTAATATAAACTTCAATACGTGCTTCCTGGGAATTTCCGCCGGCAACATCAATGCTGCCACCGGATGTTTTTGCTTCCACTTCTTTTATAGATTCATTTGTCAAAGGCTTTGTCAGATATAATGCATCGCGATTTTGCGCGTTGATGCTTAAAGTGGCAAATGCAAGCAGAACTACCAAAAAATGTTTTTTCATGTTTTACTTATTTGTTTTGCGTATTATTTTTAATCTTTAGTTTTTCATTATTAATTATCGTTATTCGCTTCTTAAACTTTTTACTGGATTTGCCATCGCTGCTTTTAGCGCCTGGAAACTGATTGTTGTTAATGCAATCAATATTGCTAAAACACCGGCCATGGCAAAAACCCACCAATAAATACTTGTTCGGTAGGCAAAACCCTGCAACCATTTGTTCATAAAATACCAGGTGAGTGGCGCAGCGATCAAAAAAGAAATCAATATCAAGACCAAAAACTCTTTTGATAACAAGTTCAAAATGTTTGTTACGGTTGCGCCCATCACTTTTCTTATACCAATTTCTTTGGTGCGCTGCATGGTGCTGTAAGAGGCAAGTCCTAATAAACCAAGACAAGAAATGAAAATAGCGAGGATAGCAAAATTCAAAAACAATCTTCCAAACCTGTCTTCACTCCGATATTGTTTATCAAAAAATTCATCTAAGAAGTAATAACTGAATGGGCGGTTCGGCACTAATCTTTTCCATTTGTTTTCTATAGCAGAAATAGTAGAAGGTAAATTATTTGGATTTACATTTATCGAAACCAAACTGCAACCATTGGGCTCAATACGAATACTCAAAGGCTTTATGACTTCTTGTAGTGATCTAAAATGAAAATCTTTTACAACACCGATTATCATTCCTTTTCTTCCCCATTGATCAAATTTTTTCCCGATGATCTGTTCTGGTGAACTGTATCCGAACATTTTCATAGCCGCTTCATTAACGATCATTGATTGTGTGGTGTCCGTCATAAAATCCTTTGAAAATGCGCGACCGGCTAGTATTTTCATTTTGTATTGTGCTATATAATCAAAATCTACAAAGTACAGATCAAGATTAGCGATCTGCATATCACCTTTTACATTTTCTATTTGCGAATATGCGCCCGGATTACCGCCGCCGGGAACGCTTCCTGCCATTGAAGTTGAGATTACTCCGGGTAACGTCGAAACTTCATGCTCAAAAACAAGTTTAGTTGAATCGCCATGTGTGTCAATGATCATTTTTTGATCTTTATTAAAACCAAGATCCTGGCTGCGCATATAATTCATTTGATTCAACACAACGATTGTGGCAATGATCAATGCAATGGAAATGGTGAATTGTGTAACTACTAGCCCTTTTCGCAGAAAGATTCCTTTTGTTCCGGTAACGAAACGTCCTTTTAAGACTGTGATTGGCTGGAAGGAAGACAACACAAGCGATGGATAAATTCCTGCGAATATCCCGATGGCAATTGCCACCAAAAAAAGAATGAGAATATCCTGCGGATGTGAGAAAATATTATGACCGATTATCTTTCCTGAAAGTTGGTTGAATAATGGAAATAATAATGCAGTGAGTAAAACAGATAAAAAAAATGCGATCAAACAAAGAAAAACACTTTCACCGATAAATTGCCGTGCTAATTGCGTCTGCAATGCGCCAACCACTTTACGGATGCCCACTTCTTTTGCCCTTTCCGCAGAACGGGCTGTAGTAAGATTTACAAAATTGAAACAAGCGATGAGTAAAATGAATACCGCCACTATGGAGAAGATGTAAACATTACTAATGTTACCAGTTTTACTCCCATCGCGTGTCGATCGCAAGTACACATCACGCAATCGTTCGAGGTATAATGTTGGGTACATCTGCAATTGTTTCATTTCTGATCCATTATATTTCTGCAAGAATGCAGGAAGCTTCGCCTGCAATGCCAGCGGGTTTGTGCCAGGTTTCAGCAATAGAAATGTATTCTCACCATAATTTCCCCACTGGTCGTCCAATCCTTTATTGAATTCTTGCGTGACGGTCGTCATGCTCACCAGCATATCCGCCTTTATTTGCGAGTTCTCCGGAATATCCTGCATTATGCCGGTGATCGTTGAAACAAAATTTCCATCAGTCAACAAAACAGTTTGCCCTATTGGATTGGAATTACCGAAATATTTCTTTGCTGCAGTTTCAGAAAGAACGATGCTGAATTTTTCTTTCAGTGCTGTTTGCGGATTTCCTCTGAATAGTTTAAAATCGAAAACATGAAAAAAAGAAGAATCGGCAAACAGCGTATTGTCTTCCTGAAACTTTACATCGCCTTTTCGCACCAGCAAACTGGCGCCGCTAATGCGTATGGAAGATTCTATTTCAGGAAATTCGCTTTTTATGTGTGGTGAAACTGCCCATGCCGGACCGCTGGCATTGATCGTCTCTGTTGGAGTCTTAATGTCACAAACTACACGATAAATTCTATTTGCTTTCGAATGAAATGAATCGTAACTCAATTCAAATTTCACATACAAAAAGATCAGGAAAAAAGCGGTCATCCCGACTGTCAATCCCATAATATTAATAAAAGAAAAAATTTTGTGTTTCCACAAATTGCGTAAAGCGATCTTCAAATAATTCTTAATCATATAAGCTGTTTCTGATGTTTGATTTTTTGATCTCTGATTTCTTTATTATCAATTATTCATTATTGTTTCTATTCCGTTCTCAAACTCTTAACCGGATTTGCGACTGCAACCTTTAACGCCTGATAACTTATCGTCAATAAGGTGATAATAATAATTGACGCACCAGCAACAATGAAAACGGTTGGGCTGATGTCAATGCGATAGGCAAAACCTTGCAACCATTTGTTCATCACCCACCACGATAAGGGAAATGCAACAAGGATCGCAATTCCGATAAGTAACAAAAAATCTTTAGACAACATCAAAAAAATATGGCTCACGGATGCGCCGATAATTTTTCTTATTCCAATTTCTTTTTGTCTCCTTTGTGCAGTAAATGCAGCAAGTCCAAATAGCCCGAGACAGGAAATAATGATGGCCAATCCTGCAAAATATTTCGAAAGAACAGACACAATAGATTCTGCTTCATATTGTTTTTGATAAGCTTGATCTAAAAAATTAAATTCGAATGGAAAGCCAGGGTTAAAGCGTTCATACAAATCCTGAATTCGGGCGATCGTTTCTTTTTGTCCGGAGCTATTCAATCTCACCATCACTTTGTCCCAAACTTCTCCATAATCCAGACTAATATAAAGTGGTGTTACTGCTGCATGTAAAGATTCAAAATGAAAATCCTTTACCACCCCGATGATATGCACATTACGTCCAAACCATTTTACCGTTTTCCCAATCGGGTCTTTCAATCCCATGGTTTTTATTGCTGTTTCATTAAAGACTATTGCCGCAGAATCACTGGCAAATTGTTTTGAATAACTTCGACCCTCAACCAATTGCATATTCATGGTTTCTACAAAATCATAACCTGCATTAATGCCTTCAAAATAATAAAGTCCATTTGGATCTTTTCCCGGCCATTCAATCATATTGCCACCAAAATTTCTCCCCACCATTTCATGTGTTGTCGTTGAAGCATTGACAACACCAGGAATTTTTTTTAATTCCGTCAAAAAATTTTCTTCGTCTCTTAAAAGCTTTCCTTCCGCATTAAAGCGAAGAATATTGTCTTTATTATAACCAAGTTGAACCGATTGTATAAGATCAATTTGTTTATATACTACGAGTACTGCAATTATCAGCGTAACCGTAATTGCAAATTGAAAAACTACCAAACCTTTTCTTGCCCACCTTTCGCCAACAGATGAATTAAGTTTATTTTTTAAAATAGTAATCGGATTAAACCCCGAAAGATATAATGCAGGATAACTTCCGGAAATAAGCCCCGTTAGCAGTGTAATGCCCAAAACACCGAATAGAATTTGGGGACTAAAATGAAGCGATAGCTGTTTGCCCGTTAATTGATTGAACTCAGGCAATAACAGCAGTACAATGATCAATGCAAGAACGACTGAAATAAAAGCCAGCAAAACCGACTCACTCAAAAACTGGAAAATAAGTTGCTTTCGTCCTGCACCTACAACTTTTTTTATACCCACTTCTTTTAACCTGCGCGATGCTTTTGCTGTTGAAAGATTCATGAAGTTGATACAGGCTATAGCCAGAATAAAAATGGCTATAACTGAAAACAGACGAACATATTCCATTTTGCCTCCTGTACTTGCGCCATGCACAAAGGTGTTTTGCAGGTAAGCCGTTGAGACGGGGATGGCTTCCACCTTTCGAAATGTATCGTTAGCGTTGCGGGTAATGATATCATAGACGCGTTTATTGAATGCCTTGATATCTGTACCTTTTTTCAAAAGAACATAATTATGCGGGCCACCGTTGTACCACGATCTTACCCAATTAGAGACATCTCCGTAATATTCAAACGACAGCGCAAAATCGAATTGTATGGAAGAATTACGAGGAATATTCTCGAATATGCCCGAAACAAAAAAAGTAGTGTCATGCTGGAAACGGATGGCTTTTCCAATAACATCATCTGTAGTGCCAAAAAGTTTTTTAGCAAGGTCTTCTGAAATAACGATTGAACTCTTGTCTTTAAGCACAGTACCCGCATCTCCTTTGATGAGTGGAAATGAAAGTATACTAAAATAATCTTCGCCAACATATTGCCCAAAAGCTTTTATGTTTTTATCGCCAACAGTCAAGGTAAATTTTTGAAACCAGTTTGCCGGGGCAACAGTTGCTGCAAATTCCACTTCCGGCATTTGTGCTTTTACTGTTTTTGCCAGCAATCCGGATGACTCATCTGAAATGCCTTGATGCCCTGGGTAATTTCTCAGCTCCATCAACTGGTACATCTGATCGCTTTTGGCAAAAAATTTATCGTAACTGAGTTCATCTGTGACCCATAAATAAATTAATACTGCACAGGCAAGTCCTGTTGCCAATCCCACCAAATTAAGCAACGTGAATTGGCGATCGCGAACCATATTACGCCAAGCGATTTTGAAATAATTTTTTAGCATAAATAGATATTTATGATGTCTGATCTTGAGCTGTCTGATTTCATCATTATCAATTATTCATTTTTATCTGCCTACTCTGCTCTTAAACTTTTCGCCGGATTTGCAATCGCCGCTTTTACTGTATGAAATATTACGGTTAGTAATGTGATCAATAAAACGGCAAATGCAGAAAGCAAAAATGGAGCAACCCCTAAACCTGTATTGTAAGAAAATAATTTGAGCCATTTATCCATAAAGAAATAAGCAACCGGAAATGCAATGAGACAAGATATGCCTACAAGAAAAACAAAATTTCTGGTGATCAGCGGCACAATTTGAGCAACGCTTGCACCCATTATTTTTCTGATGCTGATTTCTTTTTGACGTTGCTCTGTGGTAAATGCGATCAATCCCAACAACCCCAAACACGTAATTAATATGGTAAGAACAGAAAATGCGGTGAATATTTTTCCTCTTTTTTGATCGGCTGCATATTGCGAATCAAAATCCTGGTCGAGGAACGTGTAAGAAAAAGGCAGATCTGGAAAAATGGCTTTCCATGATTTTTCAATACCAGCAACAGCTGAAGGAATATTTTTTGCATCGAGCTTTAGTTGCAAACTATTATTGTTGGGTCTGTACTGTAAAATCAATGGCGCGATCGGGTTATATAATGATTGCTGATTGAAATCTTTCACAACACCAACTACTTCAAAATAAAATCCTGTAGTGTCTCCCGGAAATTTTACTTTTTTTCCTATGGGATTATCCCATCCGTAATATTTTACCATGTTTTCATTAACAATGATGCTTCTTAATGTATCAGAAAGTCCGGTAAAACCTCTTCCTTTTTTAATTTGCATTCCCATCGTCTTGAAATAATCTTCATCAATAGCGTAATTCCACACGCCTTTTTGTGTAAATCCATTTTTTGTTTCTATAGAAAAAAGATTGAAGCCGATGTTACCACCTGGAACCGCGCTGGCTGTACTTACATTAAGCACTTGCGAGTTTTGTCTTACATAATTCTTAAATGCAAGAATCTTACTGCGTATATCATCATTCGCATTTGCTGTTATGGTAAGCACTTGTTCCTTATTAAATCCTAAATCAATATTGCGCAAATATTTTAATTGCCCATATACAACCCATGTGCAAATAAGCATGATCATTGAAATGGAAAATTGCACAACCACCAGTATGCGTCGCAAGGTTACATTACTCGAACCTTTTGAAAGACTTCCTTTAAGGACGCTGACAGGATTGAATTTTGAAAGATAAAATGCCGGATAACTTCCACCGAGCAATCCTACAAATAGAACAATGCCGATCAATATTAAGAAAGTGCCTGGCTCCAATAATGTTTGAAAAGAAATCGACTTGCCGGATAATGTATTGAATGTCGGCAAAAACAATGCGATCAATAACATACTTAATAACAAGGCAACAATGGAGATCAGTGTTGATTCAATAAGAAATTGCGTAATGAGTTGCAACTGAGATGAACCGGTTACTTTACGAATACCAATTTCCTTTGCTCTGCGGGCGGAACGTGCGGTAGTCAAGTTCATGTAATTGATGCAGGCGATAAGCAACATGAATAATGCGACTGCAGAAAATATATAGATGTAGGAAATGTTCCCCAATTCTTCGGGCTCGCTTCCCAGGTCTGAATGTAAATGAATAGCGAGAATGGGCTGGATTCCATAATGTATCTTAATATTAAACTGGGCAAAAATGGGCGCCATAAATTTATCATATAATGGCAACAACTTTTTTTCAAATGCAGCTGCATTACTATTTGGCTTTAATAACGCATACGTATAAACACCAAATCCACCCCAGCTATTGGCAAAATCTTTTGGTAATGAACTTGCTGATATTAATACATTAAAAATGATATGCGAATTTTTGGGGACATCTTTTACAACTGCTGTTATATTGTAAACTTCCCCTTTATCGTTCTGCAATGTTTTGCCAACAATGGATTTGTTTTTGCCAAAATATTTTTCTGCTTCCGATTGTGTTAGCACCATTGATTTGGGTTCAACCAATGCTGTTTGGGGATTGCCCTCGATAAATTGATAGGTAAAAATTTTGAACAGATTACTATCACAAATAAATACTTTATCTGCATAAAAACGCAAGTTGCCATTTCTAAGCATTGTTCGTCCATTACCAACAAACCTTACCGCTTCTTCCACTTCCGGAAAATCTTTTTTAAGTTCAGGCGCAAGTGTAAATTGAGTAATCGCTATTTTCATAACATCTTTTTCAGGTTCTTTTATGTATGAATTGATGCGATATATTCTTTCTGCATTTTTATTATAACGGTCATAACTCAATTCATCTTTGATATAAAATATCAAGAACAAACTGAAGGTTATGCCAATCATCAGTCCGACAATGTTGAGCAAACTATACCATTTGTCTCTTTTAAAATTGCGGATGGCAACGAGGAACAGGTTCTTTATCATGGCAGATATTATTTATGTATTTTGATAATTCAATTATTCCGTTCTTAAACTTTTCACCGGATTTGCCAATGCTGCTTTTATTGCCTGGAAACTCACCGTCAACAATGCAATGCTAACGGCCAGCAAACCGGCAATAAGAAATATTTTCCAGTCAATATTTATCCTGTATTCATAATCCTGCAACCAATTGTGCATCATCCAACCGGCAAGCGGAAATGCGATAAAGCAAGAAATAAGAACGAGCATAATAAAATCCTTTGATAAAAGTTTCGCCAGCCCTGCAGTTGAGGCGCCCAGCACTTTGCGGATGCCAATTTCTTTTGTCCTTCTTTCCGCAGTATATGCAGATAATCCAAAAAGACCAAGACAAGAAATAATAATGGCAAGCACGGCAAACACACTTGCTAATTTTCCAATTAATGATTCCGTTTTAAATAATTGATTGAATTGCGCATCAACAAAATTGAATTCAATGGGATAACCTGGATTATCATTTTTTACAACAGCCTCTGCCTTTGTAATTGCCGATTTTAAATCTGCATTTTGTCTAAAGCGTACACTCAATGTATAAACATTGGATGTATCGGAATATAAAATCAGCGGCGCTGGGGGAGCGTACATCGAGTTGTAAACAAAATCCTTTACTACACCCACAATATTGTATTTTTCCTTGCCATCGTTGCGGGTGAGCACACTTCCAACAATTTCTTTTTTCCCGATAATTTTTGCAAGTGATTCATTAACGATAATATTATTGCTATCCGATTTTATATTGTCATAAAAATTTCTGCCTTCTTTCAAATGCATGCCTATTGTCGAGATATATTCAGGACTTATGGATTCAACAGTGATAAGCACTTGTTTATTCGGGTCTTTGCCTGACCATGAAAAATCACCGGTGTTGCTTCCTAATTGTAAAACCTGGCTATTGCTTAAACATGCGTTTTCTACATAACCGGTTTTCAGCAGATCATTTTTTATTACGGCAAAATCCCTTCGCATATTTCCGGTGAGATAGGTATAAGAAAGTCTTTCTTTGTCGTAACCGAGATCGCGATTCTTTACAAAACCAATTTGCTGGTAAATAATAATGGTACTGATAATCAGAATAATAGAAATTGCAAATTGCAGAATCACCAAACCCTTCCTTATAAATCCAGCGCTCCCTGATTTTAATTTCAATCCCTTTAAAACAGTTATGGGGTTAAATGCAGAAAGATAAAATGCCGGGTAGCTCCCGGCGATCAATCCGCATAATAAAGTGATGATCAAAAAACCTGCAATGTGCAGCGGATTAAAAATATCAACGGCCAATTGTTTTTCGACAAGTGTATTAAATGCAGTGAGTGAAAGATAAATGATCAGAATTGCGAACAGTGTGGCCAATAAGGACATGAAAATAGATTCACCAATAAATTGAATAACGAGTTTTTGCTTTGGTGCGCCTAAAACTTTTCTGACCCCAACTTCACGCGCACGCTGTTCGGAGCTTGCCGTTGCAAGATTCATAAAATTGATGCAGGCGATAATTAGAATTATCCAGGCGATCAGGCTAAAAAGGTTTACATATTTTAATTGTCCTTCTTTTTCCTTTCCGTTATTATCAAAATTGTTATACAATCTCCAACGCGTCATGGGGTAGATGGACATTTTTGCGATCGTTCCCGGCTGTTTGGTTTGTATGAATCCAAAGAGTTTTTTATTGATTGCAGCAACATCAGCCTTTGGATCTACTTCAACATACGTTAATATTCCATTTGATCCCCATTCACGTAACCAGGTATTTCTGTCTTCATGAATTTTAAAAGGGGCAAGCCATTGAAATCTTAACGATACATTTTCGGGCAGATCTTTTATCACACCGGTAACCGTATAATTTTGTTTATTGTCAACTCTAAGCACTTTACCAACTGCATCGGAGGAACCAAAAAATTTATTGGCCATTTTTTCAGTGATCACCAAGGAATATAATTGCTGAAATGCGCTCGCAGCATTTCCCTTAATAAATTCAAAATGAAACATGGATAAAAATCCCGAGTCGACATAACTGCCCTGTTCATAAATTGTTTTATCACCTAAAGCAAAAAGCATTGGGTTACTCCAGCTCGAACGTGCAGTATTTTTAATTCCGGGAATTTCTGCTTTTACAGCCTGCGCCAGCGGACCTGGCGTTGCATCAAAGGTAAACGTTGTACCATCATAGGTTTGCTGATCTTTTATATTATACAAATGATCACGGTTGGCGAAATAATGATCATAGGTCAATTCATTTTCCACCCATAAGAAAATCAATCCTGCACAAGCAATACCTGTTGCTAATCCAAAGATGTTTAGAAAACTGTAGGTTTTGTTTTTCCACAAGTTGCGGAAAGTAGTCTTTAGAAATGTTTTGAACATAAATTCTATTTTCGATGTTAGGTTTATGAATCCTTTATTATATTAATAGCTCTTGGCTTTTGGCCAACCGCCTTTTTATTTTCGAGGAATTGTAATTCTTTTCGACGTTATGGTGTCCCTGGACTTTCACCATTATCAATAATTCTCATTCACTTCTCAGACTCTTCACCGGGTTCATTAATGCAGCTCTGATGGATTGAAAACTGATCGTCATTAATGCGATCAGCATTGCCAATACGCCTGCAATTAAAAATATCCCCCAGCTGATATTGATCCGGTATGGATAGCTCTTTAGCCAATTGTTCATTACCATCCATGCAATCGGAAATGCCACCATGCATGAAATTATTACCAGCTTCAAAAAGTCTTTTGATAATAATGCGGTGATGCCAGACACGCTCGCCCCGAGTACTTTTCGTATCCCGATCTCTTTTGTCCTTCGCTCGGCGGTGTAGGCTGCCAAACCAAACAAACCCAAGCAGGAAATAATTATTGCCAATGACGCAAAAACGCGCGATAATTTACTGATCAACATTTCGCTTAAAAACATTTGGTTGAACTGATCATCAACAAATCTGTATTGAAATGGATAAGCGGGATTATCTTTTTTCATTACGGCTTCTAATTTTGCCAATGTCTGTTCAGGGTCCCTTGAAGTTTTAGTATTCACATACATTATGGTTTCATCATGTGGTGGTACACAGAAAAAAATGACCGGGTCAGGTTTGCCATACATGTATCCGTAGACATAATCATTAACAACGCCGACAACATTTGCATTGAGCGCACCGCTTTCATCTTTTATTATTTTCCCAATGGCGCTTCCTTTTCCCATCAGTTTTGCCATGGACTGTGTAATTAAAACATTAATGTTTTTAGGAGGGAGATCGAATTCTACGCTGTCAGTAATTTGCAGATCTCGTCCTTCTAAAATTTTCATTCCTGAAGTAGACATAAATTCAGGACTCACATTTCTCCATGAAATAAGAATTCTGGCGCCAGGCGTTTTGGATGCCCAGCTCAAACCATCGGTATTATTGCCCCCATATATTATGGAGTGATCAGAGAGCGCAACGTTGTTTGCAATTCCTGTATTCAAGATATCCTGTTTTATCGCGCTAAAATGTTTTGCCATATCACCTTGCAGATTCATCTCTATCAAATTATCTTTATTAAAACCCAGGGTTCTGCTTTTTATATGTTGTATCTGCTGGTAAATAATTATAGTACCGATAATTAATATGATGGAAACAGAAAACTGCATTACCACCAATCCTTTCCTTATTAATGCTGCGCTACCTGATTTTAATTTTATTCCTTTCAATACAAATACCGGGTTGAATGATGAAAGATATAATGAAGGATAACTGCCCGCGACAACACCACAAATCAATGTGATGAGCAATAAGATTATTATATGAAAGGGATTACTCAATCCTAATGAAAGATTCTTTTGAACCAATATGTTAAACGCAGATAAGGTAAATGACATGATAATTACTGCGGCAGCAGCGGAGAGGAATGCCATTAACAAGGCTTCGCCGATGAATTGCGAGATAAGTCTTTTTTTGCCGGCGCCCAACACTTTCCTCACGCCAACTTCACGTGCACGTTTTTCGCTGCGCGCAGTTGCCAGGTTCATAAAATTGATACAAGCGATCAATAAAATTACCCACGCTATGATGGAAAATAAGCGAACGTATTCTATTTGTCCGCCGCCGGTTTGTTTTCCATTTTGAAAATCATCATACAAATGCCAGTCATTCATACCAAATAAAAAAACACGGCCGGTAGATGTCGGTGCTTTCTTCTGCACAAAATCATACATCTGTTTATTAATGTTTGCGAGATTTGCCCCGGGTTTTAATTCTACATAAGTGCTCAGACAATTATTTTCCCATTTGTATGCCCATGGACTCTGTTGATACCAGATCTGAAAAGGTGCAACCCATTCAAATTGCAGGGAGGAATTTTCAGGAATATCTTTTAATACACCACTGACAACATAATTCTGTTTGTTATCCACTCGCACAGTTTTGCCGATAATATTTTTATCATCGCCAAAAAATTTTTTTGCCGTTTTTTCTGTAATGACGATGGAATACAATTGCGCGAAAGCACTTTTTGCATTGCCTTGTACAAAAGGCAACGTGAACATGTCAAACATCGAAGGCTCGACATATTTGCCTTCCGCATAAACCGACTTGTCTCCAATTTGAAAAAGCAATGAGGTCTCATTTTCGCTCATGCGGCAGGTATTGGCGATACCGGGAATTTCGGCTCGCATTGCCGGACCTAAAACGCCTGGAGTTGATCCATGAGTGAACACGTTTGATTCCAACTGTGAATTTACGCGGACAAAATATAACTGATCCTTTCTTACATTAAACTTATCATAGCTCATTTCACTCTCCACCCATAAAAAAATTAATCCGGCGCATGCAATACCAATTGCCAAACCCAATATATTCAGGAAACTGTAGGTTTTGTTTTTCCACAGATTGCGAAAAGTTGTTTTGAAAAAATTTTTAATCATAAAAGATTATTTATTGTCAATTTTTCATTTTTTGTTGGCCGGCATATGTTCACTCTTCCGCATCGTTACGTGCCATTTATGTACTGCAGAAATTGTATTCGCCCATCGCTTTCATCCACTATTAAACCGTTGACCATTCTGGAACTTCATGATCCATTACCTATTCCGATCTCAAACTTTTTACCGGGTTTGCCACCGCCGCCTTTAACGCCTGGAAACTCACTGTCAATAAAGTGATCAGGATTACTCCAACCCCGGAAATTCCAAAAACCCACCACGAAATATTTGTTCGATAATTATAATGCAATAACCAGTTGTTCATAAAATAATATGAGAGTGGAACTGCTATGAGCAATGAGATCATCACCAGCAATAAAAAGTCTTTTGATAATAGTCGCCACAGATTGAATAAGGATGCCCCAAGTACTTTTCTCACACCAATTTCTTTTGTTCTTTGCTCCGCAACAAATGAAGCAAGCCCAAACAAGCCGAGACAACTAATAAAGATGGCGAGCCCGGCAAAAAAAGTTGACAATTTGCCGATGCGCTCTTCGGCAGCAAATTTTGACGCGAACTCTCTGTCAGCAAATTCGTAATCGAATGGCACAGAAGGAATATATTTTTTGAAAACCGATTCAACTTGGGAAATCGACTGCTTTGCACTTTTGTTTGGATTCAATTTTAAGATTATCCAATTAACATTGTCATAATCCATAAAATAAATGGTTTGCTTAACTGCATCGTATGGCGATTCCATAAGTAAATCCTTAACCACGCCAATTATTTTATAATTTTTTGCGTTGGCATCTGTGCCCCACTTCACAATCGTGCCAACAGGATCTTTTAATCCCATATATTTTACCGCAGATTCATTTATTATGATTGCCGATGAATCTGAGGTAAATTCTTTGGAGAAATCTCTGCCTTCTTTCAATTGCCAGCTAATTGTCTTTCCAAAATCGTGCGTTACCCAAATGGTTTCAAAATCTTCATCAAGACTTGGGTTTTGTCCTGGCCAGCTAAACCCATTATTGCTCGAATACACGTTTGTCAAAGGACTATGCGACTCCGCCATTTGTTCGACTGCACCTGAATTTTTTAATTCGTTTTCAAGCAAACCAAACTTTCCATAAAAATCCGGCGTTTTCATTCTGATCATCATCAGTCCATTCCGATTATAACCGATCGGCCTGTTTTTGGAAAACTGAATTTGATTGTACACAACAATGGTCCCTATGATCAGTGCAAGAGAAATGCTGAATTGCATCACCACTAAAATTTTTCTTGGAATTGCTGCAAGGCGGCCAACTTTAAAAGTTCCTTTCAAAACTTTTATTGGTTGAAAAGAAGATAAATAAAGTGCAGGGTAACTGCCTGCAATAATTCCAGTAATGAATGAAAAGCCTAATCCAGCGATCCAGAAAAAAGGATTGTTCCAGGGAATGATCATTTTTTTACTTGCTACATCATTAAACCATGGCAATATGAGCTGCGCTAAGACCAAAGACAACGCAAATGCCACCATAACGATCAATAAAGATTCAACGTAAAACTGCATTACCAGTTGACCACGCAAAGAGCCAATAGATTTACGAATGCCTACTTCTTTTGCACGTTTTTCGCTGCGCGCCGTACTCAAGTTCATAAAATTGATGCAGGCGAGCAACAGAACAAAAATGCCAATGATACTGAATAATCTGACATATTCTATTGGACCACCCGTTCTTATTCCATTCTCAAAATGTGTTCTCAAATGCCAGTCACGCATCGGGTTTAGAAAAACTTGTGCATTATATTTTTTGTCTTCCGGCGCATCATGAATATTTTTTGAGTGCATGATATTTCTGTCGACCGCATCAAACGCTGTATGATCTGCTATCTGCACATAGATCTGAAAAGAGTTATTATCCCATGCTGCTTCCGATTGCTTGATCCATTTTTCGCTGGTGAGATATAAACTCCACGGGGCAATATATTCAAGACCGGCGAACTCTGTATTTAATGGAATGTCTTCATAAACGCCTGTAACTTTAACATCCAGTTTGTGACCGATTTTCATCGGCTTATTAATAGGATCATCATTCCCGAAAAATGCTTTTGCCATTGACGAAGAAATGATAATTGTATTTGGATATTTTAAAGCATCGTAAGATCCTTCGATCATTTTTAGCGAGAACATCCTCGGACCATCTTCATCCATAAAAATGCCGCGTTTGGAGAGATTTTTTTCCCCGGCGGTAATGATCCCATCTCCTGCCCAGGAAGTCATCACCACGTATTTAAAATTATTCCCGTAATTGGTCTGTAATTCTTTTCCCAAAGGCAGAGGCATGCCATTAAAAGTGGAGATATTTCCGTTTGCCGTTTGGTGCTGCATCAGCTGTGCAATTCGGTCATAGTTCTTAAAACTTTTATTGAAGTTAACCTCATCATAGATCCAAAATCCGATCAGCAGTGCAACTGCCATACCAACAGCAAGTCCGCCAATATTAATTACAGAAGACATTCTGTCTTTCAATAAATTTCGCCACGCTATTTTGAAATGATTTTTAAACATACAATCCCATTTCAGATGTACAATTTAGAGACAAGTGATTTCTTCACTGTCAATTCCCCTACTCTGTTCTCAAACTATTCACCGGATTTGCAACGGCCGCTTTTATTGCTAAAAAACTGATTGCCATCAAAGCAATCAACATGGCCAATAGTCCTGCAACTAAAAATATCCACCAGCTGATATTAATGCGATATGCAAAATTGTTCAGCCAGTTATGCATTGCCCACCAGGTTACCGGTATAGAAATGATAAAGGCAACGCACACCAGCAATAAAAATTCTTTTGTTAAAAGAACCAGCACCTGGTTTATTGATGCCCCGAGCACTTTGCGGATCCCAATTTCCTTTGTGCGTTGTTCGGTTGTAAATGCAACCAATCCAAATAATCCGAGACTCGCGATCAGCAAGGCGATCCCTGCGAACATGGTAAATATTTGTCCGGTCTTTTCTTCAGCTTTATATAATAAAGCAAATTTGTCGTCAAGAAAATAGTAAGAGAATGGCGTTCTGGCATTATAACTATTCCATTCTTTTTTTGTATCGGCCAAAAAACCGGGGATATCCGCAGTTTTCATTTTTACCATTATTGTTCCGGAACTGCGCCCGAGCATCATCATTACTGGAGCGATTTTTTGTTTTACAGAAGCGTAATTAAAATCTTGTACTACTCCAATCACATTATATTGATGTTGCCCGGAAGAAATAATTGTTTTATCAAGAGCGGTTTTATTATCCTTCCATCCCAGGTCGCGAACGGCAGCTTCATTAATTACAACAGCAGTCGAATCACCATGAAAATCTTTGGAAAAATTTCTTCCGGCAATTATTTTCATTCCCAACGTTGATATATAGTCGAGATCAACATGAAAATAATTGGCGTGAATTTCACTTGCACTTTCGTTTGATTTATTTTCTTTCGCGTAAACCTCCGAGCCATCCATATTCCCTTCTGCGCGACCGACCGGAACGTCTCTTGAAATTGTTGCATTGATCACGCGACTATCACTCAAAAGTTTTTGTTTGAAAGAATATTGATTGCTGTCTAATCCATAGGTATCCTGCAGCACCAACACCTGTTCCTTGTCGTAACCTAATTTTTTATTTTGCATAAAATGCAACTGCTGGTACACAACAATAGTTGCAATCATCAATGCGGTAGAGATCATAAATTGAAAAACGACCAATCCACTGCGAAGCCGACTTCTTTTTGCGGGAGTATTCGAAGAAGCACCCTTTAAAACACTGATGGTTTGAAATGAAGAAAGAAAAAATGCCGGATAAATTCCCGCTAATATTCCCACAAAAAATATTAATCCAACGGCAGCAATGATCGCTTTATAATTCAGAAAAAATAAAATGCTGATGTTTTTTCCTGAAAGATGATTGAACGATGGTAATAATAAATAAACGAATAACAAGGCAAAAAGCATTGCGCAGCAAGTAAGCAAAACAGATTCCGTTAGAAACTGAAATATCAACTGATCTTTTACAGAACCAAGCACTTTGCGAATGCCCACTTCGCGCGAACGTTTTGCAGAACTTGCGGTTGAAAGATTAGTGAAATTAACGCAGGCAAGTAATAATATAAATACAGCGAGCGCGCCAAAAATGTAAACATATTGAATGTCGCTATTTGCATCCAACTCATATTTTGTATTGGAATGGAGATGAATATCAGTAATTGGCATGAGGTAAAAATGCCAACTGCCGACACCCTTTTGCGCCTCCGCCAAACTAATTCCCATATCCCGCGCTCCTTCCGGCACTACATATTTACTAATGAGTTCAGGAAATTTTGCTTCTAATTTTTTTGGGTCTGCCTCTTTATTTAATAACAGGTAAGTGTAAAAACCAATATTGCTCCAGGTGTGTCCCGTCACAGCATAATTGTTAGAGGTCATGCTTACAAAAGCATCATAATGAAAATGAGTGTTGTCAGGCACTTTGTCAATTATTCCAGTCACCTTAAATGTGCCTCTGCCTATTGTAAGCGCTTTGCCCAATGCTTTTTCATCGCCAAAATATTTTTTTGCGAATGCTTTGCTGATGACAATAGAATTTGGAGCCACCAGAGCTGTCTTATCATCTCCCTCAATCAATGGGATAGAAAAAAGTTGCAGAAAATTGGAATCACAAAAAGCAATATGCTGTTCTTTGAATTGTTTTTCCTGGTAGTGGATGAAGACATCATTCCAACCATTGATCCTTGTCGAAGCAAGCACTTCGGGATAAGTATTTTTGACTCCGGCGCCAACGGCAACATCGACATCAGGATAATCGGCTATCCCAGCGTTTTGTGTTACCTGCAACCCGAGGCGGTAAATTTGATTGGCATGTTCAGGATACTTATCATAACTCAATTCATCAAACAAAAAGGCGGCGATCAGCATGCAGCAAGTGAGTCCCACGGCTAAACCAAAAACATTGATAAAAGAAAAAATTTTATTCTTTCTCAAGTTTCTCAGCGCTATCCTGAAATAGTTTCTGAACATGTTTAAATATTTATGATGCTAGATGTAGGGTAAAGCGTTTCCGTCTTCGGTTATGCATTACTGATAATTCCCAGTTTTGAGTTTTCAGTTTGAAGCTCCCCATTAACCTCACTCTGTTCTCAAACTTTTCACCGGGTTTGCAATTGCTGCTTTTATCGCACGATGCCCAACAGTTATCCATGAAATAATGATAGAGCCTGCAATTGCCAATAAAAATGTCGATGCGCCCAAATCAATTCTATAGGTGTAATCAAGCAACCACTTATGCATAATATAATAAGCTATCGGGGCAGCAATGGCAAATGCAATTATTATCAGCAACGTAAATTCTTTTGAGAAGAGGTAAACAATATTTTGTACAGATGCGCCAAGCACTTTACGAATGCCCACTTCTTTGGTGCGTTGTACGGCCATGAATGACACCAGACCATATAATCCAAGGCATGAAATGAATATGGCCAATCCGGCAAAAACCTTGTACAGTAGGGAAAGTTGGTTCTCCTGTTTGTAAAATCCAGCAATCGTATCATCAAGAAATCTATATTCATACACATAATCGGGAAAAGCATCGTTCCAGACCTTTTCAATAAAAGGTAAGGTTGCTTTTTCTGCTCCCGGTTTGATTTTAATATTGATGGTTTGATAAAAGTCTTTCGCAGAACTTAGCACCACTGCTCCGATTGGTTTACGCAGTGAATAAGTATTAAAATCACGGATCACTCCGACAATGTTTGCCACTTTCGCTCCATTCCAAAAATTAATTTGTTTCCCAATTGCATCTTTTGGATCTCTGATGCCTAATTTTTTAATCAGCGTTTCATTCACCACAAATTCGCGGGACGTATCGGAAGGATAAAAGGCGCGCCCGGCAACGAATTGCAGGTTATAGGTTTTGAAATAATTTTCATCAGCCCATTTGAGGTTTGCGCTGAAGTCCGTTGTTTTCGCAGAATGATCAAATTTAAAATCACTGTTCCAATTGCTTTCAGAAGAAGGGCTCGTAAAACTGAAACTCACATTTTTTATATCGGGGTTTTTAAGAAGAGCGTCGCGAACATAATTAATTTTTGTATGGCTAACGCTATCACCCGGCAATCCAACATTGAGAATAGCTGCTTTATCAAAGCCGAGAGAAGCAGTTCTGAAATAATTCATCTGGCTTACCACAATCAACATGCCGATGATCAGAATTTGAGCGATCACAAATTGCAAAACGACCAATACTCTGCGTAGTGAAAGACCGCCAACCATTTTAGAGGTGATCTTACTTTTTAACGCAGTGATTGGATTAAACCCGGATAAAATGATTGCCGGATAAATTCCGGATAAAAATGTAACGAGCACAAGCGTAGTTACAAGAAATAGTGTCACCACAGGGTTAGCAATAAAATTGATCGACATTTTAATTTCCAACAATTGATTAACTAAAGGCAATACAATGATTGCTATTCCGACCGCAAAAATTATTGCGGCAAATGTGATCAGAAATGTTTCGCCAAGAAACTGAAGAGCGAGTTGCAGGCGGTTGCTTCCTAAAACTTTTCGGATGCCAACTTCCTTTGAGCGATTTACCGCCTGGGCAGTGGCCAGGTTAATAAAATTGACAGAGGCAATGACAATGAGAAAAACGCCGATCAATGCTAATGCTTCTATTAATGAATGACCAAAAGTGTGGCCAGAAAAATTTCCGAACCGGTTATCAAAGTGTATTTCAGTTAATGGTTGTGCGTAAGAAGCCTCTTTAGCATATTCAGCAGGTTTATGTTTTTTTGAAAATGCTTTCAGTTGCTCATTGAATTTAATTTGAGAAATTTCAGGTGGCAAAACAACAAAAGTATATGCATCCCCAAAAGTGCTCACCCAATCTTTCAAATTATCTTTTAAATATGTACTATTGATTGCAGAGTATGAAACGACGATGCCTAAAGGGAAATCGCTGTTAGCCGGAATGTTTTTTAATATGCCACAAATTTTATATGGCGTTTTATTTTCATACTTAAATGTTTTACCAATTGCAGATCTCCAGTCTCCAAAATATTTTTCTGCAACTTCCTGGGTAATTGCCGCAGAGTTTGGATCCTTTAAACAAGTTTGTGGATTGCCTGAAAGCCATCCAAAATCAAAGATTGAAAAAAATTCAGGTTCGGCATAAAAAAAATTGTCCGCGTTGAATTTTTTTTGTGAACCGTTATTGTCAATGGTTATTTGTCCGCCCTGGTTAAAAATGGAGGCCACTTCTTTTACCTGGGGGAAATCCAGACGAAGCTGCGGTCCGACAGGAAGGGCGCAGCCGGCAGTATAATTCATGCCATCGGCGCCAGGCAATTCAGTTCCGATCCGATAAATTTCATTTTTCTTTTTATGAAAATTATCAAAGCTCGTTTCAAATTGTATTACCAAAAAAATAAGAAGGCACGCTGCAATACCTACTGCCAGTCCAACAATATTTATTGCAGCGTACCCCTTATTGCGTAATAAATTTCTAAATGCAGTTTTAAAATAATTATAAAACATGGCTATACTTTTCCTGTCTAAAAATTATATACGCGGGCAACGCCCGTTTTCGACCAATAAAAAGTTTACATACCAGAAGGGTTTAGATGGAGAGGTTATACCAATATATTTTCTGTAACTGTTTGCCCATCGAGCATGCGGATAATGCGGTGACTGTAACCCGCATCATGTTCACTGTGAGTAACCATTACAATTGTTGTTCCCTGTTCATTTAATTCAGTTAATAATTGCATTACATCATTACCATTATGGCTATCCAGGTTTCCGGTAGGTTCATCTGCAAGAATCAATTTTGGTTTGTTCACAACGGCACGCGCAACCGCAACACGTTGTTGTTGACCGCCGGAAAGCTGTTGCGGATAATGGTTCCGCCTGTGCATGATCTGCACTTTATCCAATACTTCTTCTACCCGTTTCTTTCTGTCGGCAGATTTCACCCCTGTATAGATCAATGGCAATTCTACATTTTCAAATACCGTTAATTCATCAATCAAATTAAAACTTTGAAATACGAAACCAATATTATGCTTCCGCAGATCAGCACGTCTGCGTTCATTAAAATCAGCAACTTCTATCTGATTGAAAATAAAACTTCCTTTATCCGGATCATCCAATAATCCGAGAATGTTCAATAAAGTTGATTTGCCACAGCCCGATGGTCCCATAACGGCTACAAATTCTCCATCTTTTACTTCTATGGAAAGTTTATTTAAAGCAATTGTCTCCACCTCTTCAGTGCGGTAGATTTTTTCGAGTTCAGTGATTTTGATCATAATTGATGAATTTGAAATGATGAGTATTTAGTATGACGTATTTTTTAAAAAAGTGTTACGCGAAAAATTTTTATTTTTGATTAAACAGTTTGTGAAACTTTGGCAGTGAAATATGAAACAGTATATCTCCTGTTTTTTATCTCAGGTTTCATACCTCCCATAATTATTTCAAAATCAATTCCTGCATATTCCCATAAGTTTCATAGCTGCTTGTAATTACTTTGTCTCCTGGTTTCAATCCCTGCACTACTTCATAGAAATCAGTATTTTGATTACCAAGGGTAATGTCTACACGATATGCTTTTTTGCCATCGTCACTCACTTTAAAAATCCAGTTGCCACCTGTTTGCTGGAAAAAGCCACCACGTGGAACCAATACGGATTGTCTTTCTTCACTCAATTCCAGGAACACTTGCAATGTTTGTCCACGACGAAGTCCCTTTGGTATTTTACCGACAAAAGTCATATCCACATTAAACACTCCATTTACAATTTGGGAGTAAACTTTTTTGATCACCAACTGATAGGTCGTGTCATTAAAATCAAAATGCCCTTTCAACCCGGTAAAAATTCTTGCTATATAATGGTCATCCACATCCACCCGAATCTTAAACCCGCTAAGCACGTCTATTTGTCCTAATCGTTCCCCTTTATTTTTATTTTGTCCAACTTCTGCATCGAGGGAGGTAAGTTGTCCTTCCACCGGCGCACGAACAATTAGTCCTTCCACTTTTTGTTGCATGATATGCAAGGCTTCCTGTGATGCCTGATAGGATCGTTTATCCTGTAATTCCTGCTGTGCGCGGGAAACAGAATCCTGTTGTAAAATTTGCAGTGTCAGTTGCCTTTTGTTCAAGAGATAGTTATAATTATTTTCAGCCGTTTTGAATTCTTGCAATCCAATGACTTTTTCAGCATATAATTTTTTATCCACATTGTACAGGCGAGCCGCTTCGTTATACGAAGCTTCCACGTCAGCTACGGCAGTTTGCTTGTTCACCGTATTCTGCATGGCATTGTTATGATTGATCTGCATCTGCGTCAATGTATTATACACCTGGTTTTGCTGCGTCATCATATTTTCCATAAGGTCATTATTCGACAGCCGCAAAATGGGTTCGTCCTTTTTCATTACCGCTCCATCTTCTACATATTTCTCTTCTACACGGCCACCTTCTGTTGCATCCAAATAAATACTGGTTATCGGTTGTACCACGCCGTTGCGGGGAATGGTCTCCTGGAAAGGTCCTTTTGTAACGGTACTGACCGTCAATCGCTCCATGTCTACGCTTAATCTGGATTTGCCTGATGTAAAATAAAAGCTGCCTGCAATCAATAATATCAATGCCGTAATCCCGCCAATTGTTAATAATCTTTTAGTTGACCATTTTTTCTTTGCTATGACTCTATCTACCATTTGACAAATATTTTTTTTAGTTTTTTTTAAAAGAACCCGATATAGATATACCGGGCGGTTGTTCTACTACATAAGGAAAATTTCTAAAGAGCTTATCAAACCACTACTTTTAGCTATAAATACATGCCAAACTGAATTTGGATGATTTACAGGTGCTTAGTGTTGATTTATATACGAAATAGTTCGTTTTTGATACACAAAGTGTTCGTTTTTGATACACTTTATTTTCATAGTTTCACGCTAAAAAATTAATTGCCACATCCTTATATTTAAGGTATAGTTGTAGTCTCATTTTGTTGCATCAGCTAAAAAAAATTTTTATTCACTACACATGGTTCTTAAAAATGCTTCCATATTGGTTATTGACGATGACACCGACGTGCTCACCGCGGTTCGTCTTTTATTGAAAACGGAGACTGCCGGAGTGATCACTGAAAAAAATCCTGAAAACATCCGTTCAATTCTTGCCAAACAATCATTTGATATTATTTTATTAGACATGAACTTCAACAGTTCCATCAATACCGGCAACGAAGGATTGTTTTGGTTGAAGAAGATAAAAGAATTTGGTTCGGAAGCTGCCGTGATTATGATCACAGCTTATGGAGACATTGACCTGGCGGTTCGTTCATTAAAAGAAGGCGCTGCGGATTTTATTGTAAAACCTTGGCATAATGAAAAACTGATCAGCACTATGCGCGAAGCGCTGAAAAGAAGAGAAAATAAAATTGCCACTTCGCATTCCTTTTCTTCCGATTCAATTATTGGTTCAGAATTAATTGGCGACTCCGACGTGATGCGTGATATCTTCTATAAGCTTGAAAAAATTGCGCCCACCGATGCAAATATCTTGATACTGGGAGAAAATGGAACAGGAAAAGATCTCATCGCCAAGGCAATTCATCAGCACTCATTACGGGCCGATAGACCCTTTGTAAAGGTAGATGTGGGCGCTTTGACAGAATCACTTTTTGAAAGTGAATTATTCGGTCACAAGAAGGGCTCGTTCACCGATGCACGGGAAGACAGGATGGGCCGTTTTGAAATGGCAGATGGCGGAACATTGTTTCTTGATGAGATCGGTAATATATTATTACATCAGCAGGTAAAGTTATTATCGGTGCTGCAAGGCAGGCAGGTAACCCGTTTGGGTACAAACCAGTCGGTGCCGGTTGATATTCGCCTTATTTGTGCAACCAATATGCCGATGAGCGAACTGGCAAATGAAAGCAGGTTCAGAAAAGATCTTGTCTATCGCATCAACACCGTCGAAATTGTTATGCCGCCATTGCGCAAACGCGGAGAAGACATTATTTTACTGGCAAAACATTTTGCCAGAATTTACGCGGGTAAATATCTAAAGACCTTTCATCAGTTCGACGAATCAGCGATAGAAAAATTAAAAGATTATTATTATCCTGGTAATGTTCGTGAGTTGCAATATGCCATCGAGCGCGCGATCATAATGGCAGAAACAGACCTGCTGAAAGCAAACGACATTATTTTTTCTCCTATAGAATCGGTAAAAGAATTAGATGACAAACCAAAAGAGTTAAAGCTCAGCACCATTGAAAAAAACACCATTTTGCAGGTTATTGAAAAATATAATGGTAACATTACAAAGGCTGCCAAAGAATTGGGAATAACCCGCACAGCATTGTATCGCCGACTAAGTAAATATGATATTTGAGCGTTACCATTTACGTCTTGTTATCCGTGTATTATTGCTATTTATAGTACTCGCTGCTTCTGCATTTTTTTTTGTAAAAGGATTTTGGCTCTATTTATTATTATCCACGCCGATAATCATATTTCAATTGGTTGATTTTTTTCGTTTCAACCAAAAAGCGCAGGATGAAGTGCAACAGTTTGTGGAGTCCGTTCATTACCGTGATTTTTCCCGATACTTTGATGTAAAACAGGCCCCGCTTGAATTACAGCCTTTACGCAAAGGCTTTAATGAGATCAATACAACATTCAAAGTAATCAGCAGGGAAAAAGAAACCCAATACCAGTATTTGCAAAAAATACTGGAACTCGTTGATACCGGAATCCTTTCTTATGAAAACCAGAATGGTGAAATCGGATGGATGAATGAATCATTAAAAAAAATGCTGGGCATCCCCTATCTGCGCACTATTCATTCGATGGAAAAAAGAGATGAGTTTCTATATCATGAAGTGTTGAATTTAAAACCTGGCGACAATAAGGTCGTTTCCATTGCAAGAAATAAATCCGCATTTAAAGTATTGTTATCCGCAACTGCTTTTCAAACCGAAAGCAGAATATATAAATTGATCGCTTTTCAAAACGTTGATGAAGCCCTTGATGAAAATGAAGCGAAAGCCTGGCAAAAATTATTGAGTGTGATGACACATGAAATAATGAATTCCATTGCTCCGATTTCCTCATTGGCTGATACGATGCTGAACCGCTTGCAAAATTCGGTTACACATATACGTGAGGATGGGACCGTTTTTGAAGATCTTGAATTGGGCATTGACACCATAAAAAGGCGAAGCGAAGGTTTACTTCGTTTTGCTGAAACTTATAGAAACCTGAATAAAATAACCACTCCAAATGTAAAAAGCATTTATGTTGTCGATCTTTTTGAGAACCTGCATCACCTGATGCAACCAACCTTAGAGCAAAAAAATATTGAATTGGAAATAATTCTTAAGGACACAGAAATGAAGCTGGAAGCCGACCCCAGCCTCATTGAACAAGTTTTGATCAACCTCATAGTTAATGCTGTTGAAGCAGTGAAAGACAGAGAAAATCCCCGCATTATTTTATCGGCAACATTCGCTCAAAATAATAAAGCGATAATAAAAATCGCTGATAATGGAACAGGAATGCCGGATGAACTGATTGATAAGATCTTTGTCCCGTTCTTCAGTACGAAAAAAAATGGAAGCGGCATCGGGTTGAGTTTGTGTAAACAAATAATGATGTTGCACAAAGGCAATATTCATGTGCAGTCTGTAGATGGCGAAGGAACCGCGTTTTTGCTGAATTTTTAAGAGTGCTGATATTTATATTCTGCTCAGCAAAGCCAGACAATTTTATTTTTTAAATCAATTACCATCGGTCCCCCTGAGCATTCCCCGATTGCTTTCGCGTAAACATCGCTATGATGATGCGCTATAATCCACTTTCCTGTCTTTAAATGTTTTCGTAGTATTCCACTTTCAATAATTTCTCCCTTTTTTCCAGACAATGTTCCGTTATTTATTACGACTATTGAGTCCCCTTTGATTTTTACCATGCAGGAAGCTCCTAAAGATTTACCTTCCCATTCATCAAAAGCGACTTTAAATTTGTATGCCCCGTTAGAAAGCGCTTGCCCTGTTAAACGCGAGAACAGAAAAAGAAAAAAAATTATGAGAATCGAGAACCGCATAATAAGCTCAAACTTAGTTGAAAAATAATCAATAATCTTGGGGCTCATTAGCGGCACAACCGACTAAAACAATGAGAAGCAAAAGTTGCTGCCTGCATTACCCGGGTTAGTACAAAATTCATACTTACATAATATCTTGATCGGGCTATATTTATGGTTTTGCTTAACTTCATTTCTCACGTTTAACGGCTGACGTTTTACGTTTTACCAAACCAGTTCATTTTACAAAACAATTCCCGATGCCGAATAGAAATTCTACTCAAAATCTGCTTCAGCAACTCGCTGAAAGAAATACCGAAAAAGTGAAGGTCGCTGTTGTTGATGTGGACGGTATTTTGCGTGGCAAAGTGATCAGCTTTGAAAAATTCAAATCAATTGCTGAAAAGGGTTTTGGCTTTTGTGATGTTGTTTTTGGATGGGATGCAAATGATGTTGCTTACGATAATGCTAGCATTACGGGCTGGCACACCGGTTATCCGGATGCAACGGCAGTAGTTGATTTGAATACATTTCGCGAAGTACCCTGGGAAGACGGTCTCCCCTTTTTTTTAGCAGATTTCAGCAGCAATAATTTGACAACATGTCCGAGAACTTTATTGAAACGCATTACCCAACAGGCAAACGATGCAGGTTACATTCCCTATTTCTCGCAGGAATTTGAATGGTTCAATTTTATTAATAATACAGATGAATTATACACAAATAAATTCAGCAGTTTAAAGCCGCTAACGAATGGAATGTTTGGTTATTCCATTTTGCGGGCATCACAAAAAAGTGAGTTCTTCCATGATCTTTTTGATTCGCTAAAAAAATTCAAAGTGCCGCTTGAAGGAATCCACACGGAAACCGGTCCGGGAGTTTATGAAGCCGCCATTTTATTTGCAGAAATTGTGGAAGCTGCTGACAGGGCTGTTCTTTTTAAGAGTGGTGTGAAAGAAATTGCTTATCGTCATGGGTTAGTTGCCACATTCATGGCCAAATGGAATGAAAATTTGCCGGGCTGCAGCGGTCATGTCCATCAAAGTTTGTGGAGCAAAGATGGAAAACAGAATTTGTTTTATGATAAAAAATCAAAAACAAATATGAGCACGTTGCTTGAAAATTATATCGCCGGTCAGTTGCATTGTCTTCCTTACATTCTGCCCATGTATGCGCCAACTATTAATAGTTATAAAAGATTGGTTGAAGGCGCGTGGGCGCCGACCACATTAACCTGGGCTATCGATAACCGCACGACCGCATTACGTGTATTGCCTGCCGGAGGGGCATCTGCGCGTTTGGAGACAAGAGTGGTTGGCTCAGATTCTAATCCTTATCTCGCGATGGCTGCATGTCTTGCTTCGGGTTTATACGGAATAAAGAATAAACTAAAATTGAAAATACCATCAACTACCGGCAATGGATATGCGGATAAAAAGAATGGAGTACTTCCCGGGAATCTATGGACTGCAACTGCAGCAATGAAGAATTCCAACCTAGCTAAAGAACTATTTGGCGAAGGATTTGTTGAACATTTTACCGGCACGCGCGAATGGGAATGGAAACAATTTTCAAAAGTGGTGACCGATTGGGAACTGAAAAGATATTTTGAAATAATTTAAAGTGAATGGAGAATCCAATAACATGTATAGTCAAATTAATAAATCAAAGATCATAAATCCGTAGTAAACATGATTGATTTCAATATGATCCGCCAGTATAATTTTCCAACAATAATAAGATTTGGAGGCGGCGCCGTAAAAGAGCTGCCGGATTATTTAAAAACCAACGGACTTTCGTCCCCGTTAATAGTTACGGATCCTGTCGTAAAGCAGTTGAGCTTCTTTCAAGGAATCCTGGAAAGTCTTTCTGCAAAATCGATTGCTGCAGAAGTGTTTGCAGATATTCATAAAAACCCCGTCAAATCTGATGTTTTGCGAGGGGGTGATGTTTTCAAGATTACAAATCGTGATTCCATTATCGGTATTGGCGGAGGTGCAGCAATGGATGTTGCAAGAGCAATAGCATTGCGCATCAATCATCATCGCGATCTATTTGATTATGATGATTTGATCGGTGGTGATAAATATGTAACTGAATCGGTTCCGCATTTTATTACCATTCCCACCACAAGTGGTACTGGTAGCGAGGTCGGTCGAAGCGCTATTATTTCAGAAGATGATACACATCGCAAAAGAATCTTGTTCTCCCCGAAATTGCTGGCAAAAATTGTTTTTGCCGATCCTTTATTGACGATGGAGCTTCCGGCATTTGTTACAGCTGCGACAGGGATGGATGCACTCACCCATAATATGGAAGCATTTCTGGCAAAAGGTTTTCATCCAATGGCTGACGGAATCGCATTGGAAGGAATTGCATTAATTAATGAATCAATTGTGGATGCAGTCAATAGACCTTCACTCGAATCAAGAAGCAAGATGATGATTGCATCATTAATGGGCGCTGTAGCCTTTCAAAAGGGTCTGGGTGTCGTGCATTCACTGGCTCATCCTTTGTCATCATTGCTTGATACCCATCACGGTCTTGCGAATGCAGTAAATTTGCCATACGGAATGAATTTTAATATCGCCGGTTTTGAAGATAAATTCAGAAGAATCTCCAGAACAATGGAATTAAAACAAGATACCGGCGAAGCCGTTGTAAAACATTTGTTCGATTTAAACAAACAGATAGGCATGCCTGTTAGACTGCGTGATATCGGCGTGAAAGAAGAACATTTGGAAACATTAGCAGACCTGGGATTTGCAGATTTCTGCCATCCGAATAACCCAAAACCGGTAAGCAGAAATGATTTCAGGAAGTTATACGGAGAAGCGTTATGAGTTATAGCGGTAAATCAAAATCACACATGCCTCAATAAAGATGAAAAAGCGACTCGGCATCAGTTATACCAAAACCAATTTTCATAACTATTGGAATTGGTTTACAATACATGATTTGCAAAATGATATTCAGCTTGTTGAGTTATCATTCGAAAAAAATAATACTGAAGATATTTCAACATGTGATGGGTTTATCCTTACCGGTGGAATTGATATCGAGCCATCTTTTTATGATGCAAGTTCTTCTTATGCAAATGCGCCAGATGAATTTCAGAATGAACGTGATCTGTTTGAGAAAACAATTTTTGAATACTCACAGTTATACCAACTGCCATTATTAGGGATTTGTAGGGGTATGCAACTGATTAATGTTTTGCAAGGCGGAAAATTGATTCAGGATCTGGGAGCGCTCAATGCAATTCATAAGAAAGAAGAAATAGACAAAGAACACGAAACAATTGTAGAGGATAATTCCTTGCTTCGAGAAATCACGAATGCATCATCGGGAAAAATAAACAGCGCGCATCACCAGGCGATTGATAAGAATACTTTGGGGAAAAACCTAAAAGCCAATGCTTATACAAATGCTGATCATAAAACGATTGAAGGTTTTGAGTTCAACGACAAGTCTGGCAAGGGTTTTATGCTTTGCGTGCAATGGCATCCTGAAAGATTAATTGGAAAAGAAGAAAGTCCGTTCTCAAAAAAAATTAAAGAAAGATTTTTGCAAGAGATAAGAAAAACCAAAATGGAAAAAATATCAATAATCAACCCGGCTACTGAAGAAATAATTACGACGCTCAATGAAGATACACCACAAAGCATCGAAGAAAAATTTCAATTGCTGAAGAAGGCACAACCAGGCTGGGCTTCTACAACGGTAAAAGAACGGATAAAATGTATAAAAAAATTTGTATCCTTATTAGACGAATACAAAGATGAGCTAGCCAAAACATTGACTAGCGAAATGGGCAAACCATTGCATCAATCATACAATGAACTAAATGGAGCAAAAGCAAAAATTCAATTCTTCATTGATAACTCCCAAAAATGGCTTGAAGATGAGTGGATAACAACAGAAGGTACCACAAAAGAAAAAATAGTATATGAACCCCTTGGTGTAGTCGCCAACATTTCTGCCTGGAATTATCCTTACCTCGTTGCTATTAATGTGGTTATTCCGGCATTGATCGGAGGTAATGCTGTTTTTTATAAACCATCTGAATATACGATACTAACGGGAATGAATATCCAAAAATTAATGTACGAATCGGGTGTGCATGAACATTGTTTTGAACTGGCAATTGGCAGAGGCCATGTGGGCAAGGCTTTGCTGGAATTACCATTAAACGGATATTTTTTTACAGGCAGTTACAAAACCGGAAAATTTATTGCCGAACAGGTTGCACATAAATTGGTTCCTTGTCAATTAGAACTTGGCGGGAAAGATCCATTATATGTCATGGATGATGTTGAAGATATTGACAAAGTCGCTGCTGCCGCATTGGAAGGTGTTGTGTATAATAACGGACAGAGTTGTTGTGCAGTAGAAAGAATTTATGTGCATGAAAAAATTTATGATGAATTCGTAAAAAGTTATGTTGAACAGGCAAAAAAATTAATTGTTGGCGACCCGCTTAATGAATCCACTGAGATCGGGGCTGTTAGCAGAAAAGAGCAGGTTGAGTTTTTACTACACCAGGTTGAGGATGCAAAACAAAAAGGTGCAACGGTTTTACTTGGAGGAAAAAAAATAAATGGTAAAGGATATTTTATTGAGCCCGCTGTTCTAATTAATGTAAATCATGATATGAAGATCATGAAAGAAGAATCATTTGGCCCAATAACCGGAATACAAAAGGTAAAGGACGATGAAGAAGCTGTTGCCTTAATGGAGGATACAGAATATGGATTGACCGCTGCCATATATTCCAAAAGTTTTGAGCGCGCAGAAAAAATAATGATGCAAATGAACACCGGCACTGTTTATTGGAACTGCTGCGACCGTGTGAGCGCTGCGTTGCCATGGAGTGGAAGAAAACATTCGGGATTGGGAAGCACCTTATCCTACCAGGGAATCAGAGCATTTGTGCAACCGAAAGCATATCATATGCGCGGATAAAAACTTACCATTTCTTTTCGCCTGATAGCCATTCGTTTTTGGCGATTGTGTTTTTTGCCCAAAATAGTTCCGCCGATTACCAAAAATTTTTTTCAATTATTTTATCTATAGCTTTGCATCCATTTTTAATTCCATGGCTACAGGTTCAATTTTAATAGTCGATGATGAAGAGAAATTACGATCGCTGCTGAAACGAATAATCAGCCTCGAAGGTTTTGTTGTGCATGAAGCTTCCAGTATCAAAGCTGCGAATAAAATTCTCGACAAAGAAGCCATTGATGTCCTGCTTTGCGATGTGAAGCTCCCCGATGGCAATGGTGTTGCGTTTACACAAGATGCAAAAAAGAAATTTCCATTGATAGAAATTATTCTACTCACCGCTTATGGAAATATTGCTGACGGCGTGCAGGCAATGAAATTTGGCGCATTCGATTATATCACGAAAGGTGATGACAATGACAAAATTATTCCACTCCTGAATAATGCCCTGCAAAAATCACAATTACAAAAACGAGTTCATGAACTGGAAGCACAGGTTGGAAAAAAATACAGCTTTGAAAATATACTCGGCGATAGTATTTTGATAAAAGAAGCAGTTGATCTCGCCAAAAAAGTTGCTCCTACAGATGCCACGGTTTTGCTGCTTGGTGAAACAGGAACTGGTAAAGAAGTTTTTGCTCAGGCCATTCATAATGGCAGTAAGAGATTCGGAAAACCCTTTCTGGCATTAAATTGTAGCGCGTTCAGTCCGGAACTTTTGGAAAGCGAAATTTTTGGCCATAAAGCCGGTGCCTTTACCAGCGCGATAAAAGATAAAAAAGGTTTGATTGAAGAAGCGGACGAAGGGACATTATTTTTAGATGAAATCGGTGAGATGCATATTGACCTGCAATCGAAATTGCTTCGCGTATTAGAGACCAATGAATTCATTAAAGTGGGCGATACAAAATCGGTGAAGGTAGATGTTCGCATTATTGCAGCTACCAATCGCAATCTCCAAAAAGAAGTGAATGAAAGAAAATTCCGGGAAGATCTTTTTTACCGCTTGAATGTTTTTACGATTGAATTACCTGCATTGCGAGACAGGAAAAAGGATATTCCATCTCTTGCTGAACATTTCATGAAAATTTTTGCCAACAAATCGCAGAAAAAAATTGAAGGCATGAGCAAGGATTTTGTTGAGCATTTACAACAACACGATTGGAAAGGAAATATACGCGAGCTAAAAAATGTTGTTGAACGTTCAGTTATTTTAGCAAATGGCTCACAACTCACAATCGACAGTTTGCCTGTCGAATTACAAACTACAAATTACAAACCACAAGCCTTATCAGCCTTCGACCTGGCAAGCATGGAAAAACTGCACATCCAGCGAGTGCTTAATCATACCAAAGGAAATAAAACAGAAGCAGCACGATTATTAAACATCGGACTCACCACTTTGTACCGAAAGATTGAAGAATATAAATTGCAGTACTAAATTTTCATTTTGAAAATCACCATTTCATTTTGGCATGGTTTGCCCAGAATGCCACATTATTTCCCATCTTGCTGCAAAAGCTAAAAGCCGCAACTGCAATACATCTCACCTCTCAAATCATACATCCTTCATAATCAGGCATACTGTTGGAGTACACCTATTCAAATCATGAACTATGATGATGACTATTATTTTAATTGTTTCAGGGCTTATTTGCTTTGCCCTCTTTTTTAAATCGATTGATTTTTTTGATGAAGTTTAAAATTACTCATTATGATTACGGCACTTTTTGTTTTATCGATTGCAGTGTTCATTTATCTTTTATACGTATTGATCAAACCGGAAAAATTTTGATCCCTTAAAAATTCATTAATCTCTAAATTCAAAAGCTCATGAGCATGGAATTGGTTGGCGTTGTCCTCATATTCTTAATTACAGTCCTCTTATCTTATCCTCTTGGACGCTATCTGGCAAAGGTTTTTAAAGGAGAAAAAACAATTCTGGATTTTATGAATCCGGTTGAGAAATGGATCTTTCGCATCTGCGGAATAGATCCGCGCAAGAGCATGAATTGGAAAGAGTTTTTGAAAGCCATGCTCACCATAAATCTCTTATGGTTTGTGTACGGATTTTTTTTATTGATTTTTCAGGATAAACTTCCTTTAAATCCAGATGGCAATCCTGGTCAAACTCCAGACTTAGCTTTTAACAGTATAGTGAGTTTTGTCACAAATACTAATCTTCAGGATTATTCAGGAGAAAGCGGAGCCACCTACTTAACACAATTGTTTGTATTCACCTTTCTTCAATTTACCAGCGCAGCAACGGGCATTGCATGCTTAATTGCGCTGTTCAACGGATTAAAGGAAAAGACAACTAACAATCTGGGAAATTTCTGGAGCATTTTTGTTAAATCAATCACCCGTGTACTACTTCCGCTATCCGTTATAGTTGCGGTTATTCTTGTATTTAGCGGTTCTCCTTCCAGCTTTGATGGAAAAGAAACTATTATTACGATGCAGGGAGATACCGTGCAGGTGTCACGTGGCCCGGCCGCAGGAATGATAGCGATTAAACAATTAGGCACAAATGGTGGTGGTTATTTTGGCGCCAACTCGGCTCATCCACTGGAGAACCCCAATTACTTTACCAATATGGTAGAGTTGATTTCTATTGTATTAATATCTATGGCTTCGATTTTTGCTTTGGGCTTTTACATTAACAAGAAAAAATTTGCGTATGTAATTTTTGGAGTGATGACTTTCTTTTTCGTTTTGTTCTGCGCCAATAATATTTATTTTGAAACGAAGGGAAATCCGGAATTAGACAAACTTGGCATATCACAACAAGCCGGGAATATGGAAGGAAAAGAGGTTCGTTTCGGAGCAGCTTCAACGGCCTACTGGAGCGTTATCACTACCTCTACTTCCAACGGATCTGTAAACGGAATGCATGATAGTCTCATGCCCCTTTCTGGCGGCGTGGTCATGCTCGATATGATGATCAATGCTCTGTACGGAGGGGTGGGCGTAGGCTTGTTGAACTATTTCATCTATATTATTATTGCGGTATTTATTGCTGGCTTGATGGTTGGCCGCACACCAGAATTTATGGGGCATAAAGTGGAAGCGCGGGAAGTAAAAATTGCGGCGCTTGTTACCCTTTTGTGCGCCTTCCTGATAAAAGGTGGAACAGCGCTGGCGTCATATATCTTCGTTCATCATCCGAACGCTGATTGGGCAGTAAAACCTTCTGCGTGGTTAAACAATCCCGGGAATCATGGTTTCTCAGAAATGCTCTATCAGTATACATCTTCTACAGCCAATAATGGCAGCGGTTTTGAAGGACTTGCAGACAATAACATATTCTGGAATGTTAGCGCAGGCATCGTAATGCTGTTAGCAAGATTTCTTCCCATCATTGGTCCTGTTGCAATCGCCGGACTTCTTGCAAACAAAAAATATATCCCCGAATCATCAGGAACATTAAAAACAGATTCTGTCACTTTCGGAGTAATGACGATAGCAGTTATTGTGATTGTAACCGCATTATCATATTTCCCACCATTGGCACTTGGACCAATTGCAGAATATCTGGGTATTCATCATTAAACAGTTGAAAAGATAAATATTATGAAAAGAAATAGAAATTCATCATTGTTTCCTCGCGATCTCGTAATGGAGTCGTTGAAACAATCGTTCGTAAAACTAAAGCCTGGCATCATGGTAAAAAATCCGGTGATGTTTACTGTATATATCGGAACCATTATAATGCTTGCGGTATGTATATGGATTCAACAGGGAGAAAAATCGCAGGGTAGTCTTGCCTA
The DNA here is from genome assembly GCA_021323755.1 of Chitinophagales bacterium. Classification (GTDB taxonomy): domain Bacteria; phylum Bacteroidota; class Bacteroidia; order Chitinophagales; family Chitinophagaceae; genus Puia. Next base: position 261,765 of record JAJPKJ010000036.1, read on the forward strand.
TAATATTGTCATTTTTTCTGTTCTGTTCGTTACTTTATTGTTCGCCAATTTTGCAGAAGCAATTGCTGAGGCAAGAGGCAAAGCGCAGGCGAACAGTCTCAGAAAAACAAGAGAAGACACACCTGCTAAAAAAGTATTTGCTGTTGGGGAAATATATGTAGATGAAGTAAAAGTCGTTCCCTCTTCACAATTAAGAAAAGGTGATTTTTTTATTTGTGAAGCGGGTGATACTATCCCGATGGATGGTGAGATCGTGGAAGGATTGGCCACGATTGATGAAAGCGCCATTACCGGAGAAAGCGCACCGGTAATACGTGAATCAGGCGGAGACAAATCTTCAGTTACAGGCGGTACAAAAGTATTGAGCGATAAAATAAAAGTTCAGGTAACCACCAATCCTGGCGAAAGTTTTTTAGACAAAATGATCGCTTTGGTAGAAGGGGCAAGCAGACAAAAAACACCTAACGAAATCGCGCTTACCATTTTATTGGCTTGTTTCACTTTAATTTTTTTAATTGTTTGTGTTACGCTAAAACCCTTTGGCGACTACGCCAATACTCCAATCACAATCGCTGCTTTTGTTTCTTTATATGTTTGTTTAATTCCAACAACAATTGGCGGTTTACTCAGCGCTATTGGTATCGCTGGTATGGACAGAGCACTCCGTGCGAATGTGATCACTAAAAGTGGCAAAGCCGTTGAAACTGCAGGCGACCTGGATACGCTATTGCTTGACAAAACCGGAACGATTACTATTGGCAACAGAAAAGCAACTCATTTCTGGGCAGCGAAAAATGTTGATGAAAAAATTTTCGTAGAGGCATGTGCGTTAGCTTCGCTTGCCGACGCAACACCAGAAGGAAAATCAATTGTAGAATTGTCCGGCATCAACCCAAATAATTTCAGCACAAATGGCGCAAGGTTTATTGAGTTTACTGCAGAAACAAGAAGCAGCGGTATTGATCTTCCCAGCGGTTTAAAAATCCGCAAAGGCGCTTTTGATTCAATAAGAAATTTGGTCACAAGAGCAGGTAATGTTTTTCCAATAGAAACAGAAGAAAGAGTGAAAACAATTTCGAGTAATGGTGGCACACCACTGGTAGTAAGTCAGAATTCGGACGTGATTGGCGTGATTGAACTGCAGGACATCATCAAACCCGGCATCCAGGAGCGTTTTGGACGTTTGCGCAAAATGGGGGTAAAAACAGTTATGGTTACCGGCGATAATCCGCTTACTGCAAAATATATTGCTGACAAAGCAGGTGTTGATGACTTTATTGCTGAAGCAAAACCTGAAGACAAAATGAATTATATTAAAAAAGAACAGCAAGGTGGTAAACTTGTGGCGATGATGGGTGATGGAACTAACGACGCGCCTGCACTTGCACAAGCAGATGTTGGCGTTGCCATGAACAGCGGAACTCAAGCTGCCAAAGAAGCAGGAAATATGGTTGATTTGGATAATGATCCTACCAAGTTGATAGAGATTGTTGAAATTGGCAAACAATTATTAATGACGAGAGGAACGCTCACCACATTTTCCATAGCCAATGATGTGGCAAAATATTTCGCCATTGTTCCGGCCTTGTTTATTACTTCAATCCCTGCATTGCAGGCATTGAATATTATGAACCTGAAAAGCGGGCAAAGTGCAATTCTCTCCGCAGTTATTTTTAATGCCATTATCATACCTATCCTTATCCCATTGGCGCTGCGCGGGGTGGCATACAAACCCATTGGCGCAAGTGCGCTGCTGAGAAGGAATCTTTTGATTTATGGATTAGGTGGCATCATTGCTCCGTTTATAGGAATAAAGTTGATTGATATGTTATTAGCCGTATTTATGTAATGACATCCTAAAATATTCAAAACATGAAAAAATATATTTTGCCCTCAATAAAATTAACACTGGTACTCCTTGTAATTTGCTCTGTGATTTACCCATTGGCCATTGCCGGAATAGGAAAATTTGCACCCGGCGGCGGAAAAGGAAAAACATTGAGCGTTAACGGAAAAATTGTGGGATATGCTGATATCGGCCAGAAGTTTGACCAGGATAAATATTTTTGGAGTCGTCCTTCCGCAGTTGCTTATAATGCCGCCGGGAGTGCTGGAAGCAATAAAGGCCCTACAAATCCAGATTACCTGAAAGATGTTCAATCAAAAATAGATACGTTTTTAGCGCATAATCCCGGAGTAAAAAAGGAAGACATTCCTGTTGATATGGTTACATATTCTGGTAGTGGTTTGGATCCTGATATATCTCCCGCCGGCGCTTACATTCAAGTAGCAAGAGTTGCAAAGGTCAGGGGACTAACAAAGGATAAAGTGAAAATTCTGGTAGATGAACATATAGAAAAACCTTTTTTAGGGTTTTTCGGAATAGAAAAAGTGAATGTGTTGAAATTGAATATAGACCTGGATAAGCTGAATTGACTGGTATAGCAATTAAATATCTTTTGGTTTTAATTTTGGCTTTATGCGTAATACGGTGCTTCTCGAATTTGGGAAGTGCCGTTTTGTATGAAATCGCTCAATAGAATTGTTGTAATAAAAAGTGATTGCCCTGCCTGCGATAGGCACACCGATGTTGAAAAAAGGACAATTGTTCAATTTATAAAAAATCGTAAATCATCATTCGCAAATTGAAAATACGCTAATGCCCGACAAAGATCAAAACGCACAACATTTTCTGGAACTTATTCGTCAATCCAGACGAGGCAAGTTTAAGATTTATATTGGCATGAGCGCTGGCGTTGGCAAGACTTTTCGTATGCTGCAGGAAGCACAGACATTATTACGAAACGGCGTTGATATTAAGATCGGTTATATAGAAACACATGGACGTGCCGAAACGCACGAATTGCTCGAGGGGCTCCCGGTTATTCCCCGAAGAAAGCTTTTTTACAAAGGAAAAGAACTTGAAGAAATGGATATGCAGGCGATCTTGAATCTTCATCCTGAAGTTGTTGTTGTTGATGAACTCGCCCACACCAATATTGAAGGAAGCAAGAATGAAAAACGTTGGCAGGATGTGATGGAAATTCTAGATGCAGGCATTAATGTGATCAGCGCTGTTAATATTCAACACATTGAAAGCCTAAACGAAGAAGTAAAGGGAATCACAGGCATTGATGTTACAGAACGCGTGCCAGACCGCATTTTACAAGAAGCCGATGAAGTAGTTAATATTGATTTAACGGCGGATGAATTGGTAACACGTTTAAAAGAAGGAAAAATCTATTCACGGGATAAAATTGATATCGCACTAAAAAATTTTTTCCAATCCGAAAAAATTTTGCAGTTGCGTGAGCTGGCATTAAAAGAAGTTGCGGCGCAAGTTGAACGGAAAATTGAAACGGAACTCCCCCGGGGAGCGCATCTTCGGCCTGAACTTTTTCTTGCGTGCATCAGCAGCAATTATGAAATTGCCACAAAAGTAATTCGAAAGACTGCAAGATTGGCAACCTATTATCATTCCAAATGGTATTTGTTATATGTACAAACGCCAAAAGAGGATGGCGATAAAATAGGGTTAGCTGCTCAACGGCATCTAATAAATAATTTCAAATTGGCAACCGAATTGGGTGCCGAGGTAATTCGAATAAAACAAAATAATATTGCAAAAGGCATTATTGAAGTAGCCGAACAAAAAAAAGTGACAACTATATGTATTGGCAAACCACATCTCACCTTATTCAATGTAATTTTAAGCACGGCTGTGTTTAATCAATTATTAAATAAACTCGCTGCATCTGATATTGATGTAGTAATTCTTTCATAACATGAGCATCCATTTAAAAACAAAACTGTCTTTTGGATTAATTTTCCTGTTTATTGTAATATTATTATTCGGGATACTCGGAATATATTATGTCAACCGCTTAGGCAATGATGCTGGACTGGTCTTGAAAAATAACTATGAGTCGCTGGTTTATTGCAATAACATGATGAAGGCATTGGAAAATATCCGATCAAGAAAAGATGCTGCCGCAGAATTTCGTGATAATCTTACAAAACAACAAGCCAACATTACTGAAGTTGGCGAAAAAGAAGCCACAGATGAATTGACAAAAAATTTCGGTGAATTATTGGCCAATCCTGACGATTCTACCAATTATCCTGAGATACGCGAATCACTTAATCAAATTTCGGAGTTAAATCAAATGGCGATACTAAGAAAGAATTCTGCTGCACAGCATACCGCCGAAAACGCGAAGCTTGGATTGACCATTTTATTCACCATTCTTACATTAATATCATTCACATTCATATTTAATTTACCGGGAATTATTTCTAACCCCATAAGGGCTCTGTCTGAAGGCATTCAAGAGATCGCCAATAAAAATTATCAAAAAAGAATCTTTCTTAAACAGGATGATGAATTCGGCGATCTCGCCAATACGTTTAATTTGATGGCCCAAAAATTAGATGAATATGAGAACAGCAATCTTGCCCAGATAAAATTTGAAAAAAGCCGGATCGAAACCATCATTAATCAAATGCATGATGGTATTATCGGATTGGATGACAGAAAGAGTATTCTCTTTCTGAATGCAGTAGCAGAAAAATTATTAGGGTTGAAAGAAAAAGATATTATCGGGAAATACGCTCCTGACGTAGCTTTGAAGAATGATCTGATGAGAAATCTTTTACAATCGAACGAAGAAAAAAAAGAATTGAAAATTTTTGCTGATAACAAAGAAAGCTATTTTAATAAAGATGTTTTGAGTGTAACCAATAATGAACAAATCATCGGCCAAGTTATTGTTTTGCGCAACATAACCATCTTTCACGAACTCAATGAGGCAAAAACAAATTTCATTGCCACTGTTTCTCACGAGTTAAAAACGCCTATCTCATCCATTAAAATGAGCGCTCAATTATTAAACGATGAACGCATTGGTTCATTAAGCAATGAACAAAAAGAGCTTTCAAACAGTATTGTTGAGGACGCAGACAGGCTTTTGAAGATCACCGGCGAATTGTTGAATATGACGCAGGTTGAAACAGGAAATATTCAGTTAAAAATACAGGCTACTGCACCAACAGTTGTTGTTGAACAATCTGTGGGGGCTGTTCGTTTTCAGGCACAACAAAAAAATATCGCGATCAATATTCACCATAATGACCCTTTGCCAAACGTTACTGTTGATGCGGAAAAGACGGCCTGGGTATTGATCAATCTGCTTACCAATGCCATAAAATTTTCTCCGGACTCAAGCGCAATTGACGTTGATGTTTATAAGAAAGACAATTTTGTTGAGTTCGCTGTTCAGGATCATGGAAAAGGCATTGAAGAAAAATACCTTCCAAAAATATTCGACCGTTATTATAAAGTGCCAGGAAGTTTTGAAAGAAGCGGAACAGGATTAGGACTCGCTATTTCAAAAGAATTTATTGAAGCACAAGGCGGCGAAATATGGGCGCAGAGCAGCATTGGCGAAGGAAGTCGGTTTGGGTTTAAATTTAAAATTGCATAAGATTTTACAAAATAAATTTATCCGGATTAGGGACGAAGTTGAGGAAGGATTTAAAATCGGCTTTATATTTTTTCTTATCTAACTTATAATAGAATGCTCCTTTTTTTGAATTGAGTTTATCTTTCTGTTTTTGTTTTATTAACAACCCGGTTGATAACACTTTTCTGCTGAAATTACGATTATCAAAAACTGTATCATAAACACCTTCGTATAAGCTTTGCAATTGCGGAATTGTAAATTTTTCAGGAAGCAATTCAAACAAAATTGGATGAAACGCAGCTTTATACCGCAATTGTTTTTTTGCAAGCTCTACCATTTCATCATGATCAAAAATCAGTTTCGGCTTATTTTTTAATAAAAACCATTCTGCATGATAATCTGCATTGATCTGCTTCTCATATTCATGAATATCAATTAACGCGGAGTAAGCAATGGAAACCGTTCGTTCAACGGGATCTCTATCCGGTCTTCCAAATGTATGCAGCTGCTCCATGTACACTCCTTCAATTCCGGTGAGCTTCTTTAACACCCTGTTTGCGGCATCTTCCGGGCTCTCCTGTTGCTGCACAAATCCGCCCATCAGGCTCCATTTATTTTTTTCAGGTTTAATAGCCCGGTGCACCAAAAGCAATTTCATATCATGTCCATCAAATCCGAAAATGATACAGTCAACGGCAAAAAGAATATGTTTTTGTAAAGGATAGCGATTCATGTATAGCAGCTTAGTTTTGGGATCTTTATTTTCTAACTTTCTTATTATTAAATATTAATTTTCAATTATCCATTATGAATGTAGTATTTTTTTATTTTCGGCAAATACTTTACTCAAAATTTATTAATGTAAAATGAACATTTATCCCACCGCCATTATATTCGATTTGAATGGAACAATGATTGACGATATGCATTACCATGCAAATGCATGGTTCGACATTTTAACCAAAGACCTGAAAGCAAAAATGACTTATGACGATGTAAAAAAACAGATGTACGGAAAAAATGAAGAGTTATTAATCAGGGTTTTCGGAAAAGATCATTTTACAAAACAGCAAATGGATGAAATTTCCATAGAAAAAGAAAAACGATACCAACGGGCCTTTCTTCCTGAATTAAAATTAATAAACGGGTTAGATGAAATGCTCAAAAAAGCATACGAGAAAAATATTTTGATGGCGATTGCTTCCGCTGCAATTCCTTTTAATATCAATTTCGTGTTGGATAATCTCCACATTCGAAAATATTTTTCCGCAATTGTAAGTGCAGATGATGTTGCCATTAGCAAACCAAATCCGGAAGTTTTTACAAAAGCAGCAAAATTAATCGGAGTCGAATCAAAAGATTGTATTGTTTTTGAAGATGCACCCAAGGGCGTGGAATCCGCAGCCAATGCGGAAATGAAAGCGATAGTCATAACCACAACACACCAGGAAAATGAATTCACTGAATATAACAATGTGATTGCCTTTGTGAAAGATTATTCGGATGATCGATTGAAGCAAATTATTAATTAGATTAAGCCAAGTTTCAGACTTACTAATTGCAAACCCTCAATTATGGAATTATGA
>JAJPKJ010000013.1 GCA_021323755.1 Chitinophagales bacterium
AACCAATGAAAGATTAAATAAAGAAATTGAAGATTGGAAAGCCAGCCATCATCCGGAATATGATTTTGTTGCTGATGATAATATAAAACATATTGTCTGGGTTATTGATGATGAAGCAACCATTGAGCGGATAACCAATTATTTTGCAGAAACTGTTCCGGCAACATATATAGCCGATGGTCATCACCGCGCAGCTTCTGCTGCAAAAGTGAGAAAGCAATTAAATGATGTTTCGGGGGAAGCAAATTATTTTCTTACCACATTATTCCCTGCAGATCAACTGCACATTCTTGATTATAATCGTGTTGTAAAAGATATCAACGGAATGACCGAGCAGGAGTTTTTACATGATTTGCAACAGGATTTTTTTGTTGGCAAAGTTGACGGAGCATTTGCGCCTTCGCAATTTCATGAATTCGGGATGTATCTGAATAAAAGTTGGTATAAGCTGATTGCAAAGGAAGGGACTTATGAAAACGATCCGATCGGCGTACTTGATGTAACCATTCTGCAAAATAACGTCCTGGATAAATTACTGGCGATTAAAGACGTGCGCACTGATAAACGGATCGATTTTGTCGGGGGTATTCGGGGTTTAGGGGAATTGGAAAAAAGAGTTGATCGGGGTGAAATGAAAATCGCATTCAGCCTGCATCCGGTGAGCATGCAACAATTAATCGATATTGCCGATAGCGGAAGTATTATGCCTCCCAAAAGCACGTGGTTCGAACCCAAACTCAGGGATGGATTATTAACACATTTGATTTGAGAATCGCAAAAATGATCGGTGCTGGATGACTGGAAAGAATTATTATCATCCAAAGCAGTATCGACAATTCATGGGCGCCCATTCAGATAATAAGGTTACATTAACGAAAATCGGCTTCGCTTCTTCATTCAATATTTTATCTTTGGCAATTATGAAAAGTATATTTTCTTCTTTTATTATTTTGCTTATTTCCGGCTCCGTTTTTTCGCAGCAAAATTCAAATGCATCCGATGAAACGGCCAAAACATATATCAGGCAGGGCGATTACGAAAATGCCATACTCGTTTTAAATAAAGCCTTGCAACAGGATAACCAAAATCTGGAAATGCTCAAAGACCTTGCATTTGCTTATTATCTCCAAAGAGATTTTGATAAATCGCTCGCCGTTGCGAAACCTTTGGTTGATCGCGCTGATGTTGACGTGCAGAGTTACCAGATACTGGGAATGGTGTATAAAGGAATAGAAGAAAAAAAGGAATGCATAAAAATGTACCGGCAGGCTATCAAAAAATTTCCGCATAGCGGGGTATTATATAATGAATATGGGGAAGTATTGGGTACGGATAATGGCGCAGATGCTATTCGGTTTTGGGAAAGAGGAATTGAAGTTGATCCAAATTATTCATCGAATTATTTTAATGCAGCACTGTACTATTATTCAAAAAATGAAAAGATATGGAGCTTGATCTATGGAGAAATTTTTGTGAACCTTGAGAGTTACAGTAAGCGAACAGAGCAGATTAAAGATATGCTTACCCAGGAATATAAGAAGTTTTTTGCTGATGCATCTTTATTAAGGGGACAGAATATCAAAAATGATTTTGCGCTGGCATTTGTGACCGAAATAAACGCGCATTCATCTGAAGTGGCACAAGGAATTACGCCCGAATCATTGACGCGCGTGCGGGAAGGTTTTATCGCAGGCTGGTTTGAAAAGGACGGACAGCAGTTTCCTTTTCATCTTTTCGATTATATGCAACAGTTAATAAAACAGGGCACATTTGCCGCTTACAATCAATGGATATTCGGCGCTTCTCAAAACGAAACTGAATTTCAAAATTGGGTGAAAACACATACGGAGGAATACAGCAAATTCATCAACTTTCAAAAAAACCGGATTTTCAAACTGCCTGCCGGTCAATATTATCAAACGCAGTCGAAGTAAGAATTAAGTCTGAAAGCGAGCATGATTTCCTTTTCCGGATCAAATATTTAATAGTCAAATTTTAATTTGATTTCCTGCATTTTAATTTCTAATTTTTCATTTTAAATATTTTATGCTTCCAACACGATTGTTTGATTGCATTGCCTATCAACTGGAAAAATTCCCAAAAGACGATTCGCTTGCTGCTAAGGAAAATGGCAGGTGGCGAAAATATTCTTCAGCTGAAATTCAAGAGACCGCCAATCGTTTAACAGCGGGACTTTTGCAAATCGGCGTTTCCGGTAATGATATGACCACAGAAAAAAGAGATAAGATCGCGATTATTTCAAATAATCGCCCGGAATGGTTGATTACAGATATAGCCGTTCAGCAATCCGGAGCGATTTTGGTTCCCGTTTATCCCACAAGTAATCCGCATGAGATAGAATTTATTTTTAATGATGCGGAAATAAAATATGTTTTTGTCAGCAGTGCAGAATTATTTAATAAAGTGAATGATATCAAACCCAATATCCCTTCTTTAAGGAATATTTATTCATTCGATGAAATTGCTGGAGCGGATCACTGGAAAAAAATCATTGCACTTGCTGATGGCGAATCTTTACAAAAAGCAGAAATGGCTAAAGCATCCGTAAAAAAAGATGATCTCGCAACCATTATCTACACTTCTGGGACAACCGGTGTTCCCAAAGGAGTCATGTTGAGCCATAATAATATTCTCGCCAATATTTTTTATTCAAAAGAGAGCTTTCCCTTTTATGATCAGCCCACCTTCAAGGCATTAAGTTTTTTACCACTCAATCATATTTTCGAAAAAATGGTGAGTTACACTTATTTGTTCACCGGGATCGGTATTTATTATGCAGAAAGCATGGACACGATCGGTGCCAATTTACAGGAAGTAAAACCGGAAGTTTTTACAACTGTTCCCCGTTTGCTGGAAAAAGTTTATGAGCGCATCATGGCAAAAGGAATCGAACTGACAGGCATCAAAAGAAAATTATTTTTTTGGGCGGTAGAGTTAGGAAAGAAATATGATAATCGTGTCAGCGGTGGTTTTTTTTACAATATGCAATTATCCATCGCCAACAAACTTATTTTTAATAAATGGCGCGATGCACTTGGTGGTAATATTTGTTACATCGTTGTTGGCGGCGCAGCCTGCCAGGAAAGATTAATGCGCATTTTCAATGCTGCCAAAATTCCTCTGTATGAGGGTTATGGACCGACGGAAAATTCTCCGGTAATAGCGGTGAACAGTCGCTTACCGGGCAGATGTAAATTTGGAACTGTTGGCCCGGTTATTTCGGGCATCGAAGTAAAATTGGAAGAAGACGGGGAGATCTGTGTAAAAGGATCAACCGTAATGGTTGGTTATTATAAACGCCCTGATTTGACTGCCGAAGCGATCATTGATGGGTGGTTGCACACCGGCGACATTGGAACTTTTGAAGATGGGATTTTCTTACGCATCACGGATCGGAAAAAAGAACTGTTTAAAACAAGTGGGGGAAAATATGTTGCGCCTGCATTTATTGAAAATAAGTTAAAAGAATCAAGATTTATAGAACAGGCAATAATTGTTGGTGCAGAAAGAAAATTTGTAGGGGCATTGATTGTTCCATCCTTCGTGAATTTGCAAAACTGGTGCAAACAAAATAATATTAATTACAGCACGGATGCTGAAATGATACACCATCCCCAAATAGTCGGCCTGTTCAGGCAGCTGGTTGAAACTGCCAATGAAAATTTCAATCATGTTGAGCAGGTAAAAAAATTCGAACTGCTTCCAAAAGAGTGGAGCGTAGAATCCGGCGAGATGACTCCGAAGCTAAGCCTGAAGCGGAAAGTGATCATGGAAAAATACAAGGACGTGATCGATCGTATTTATTCCTAATTGCTCCGCTTAACAAATAAATAACAGCTTGCTCAATAAGTGGCTAAACTATTGCGTTAAAAAAAGGTCAAACCCCTTTATAATTTTGCTTTGTATTGCAGTTTGTCATCAAATTGCATCACCAATCACATCACTAAACAAAAAATTCTATGCGTATCCGCACAATCTTGCTTGCCTTCCTACCGCTATTGGTTTTATTCAGTTGCAATAATTCAAAACAAGTTGTTTCAAACAAAAAATATGTTCCTTTTACCCGTCAGTTGCAGCAAAGATTAGAAAGAGATAATGTCGATCTTCACCAATTGCAATTTTATATTGACCAGGGATTGATAATGTCAAGATATGTGGGGAATGAAAAAGCGCAGGTCAATGCAGGGGTGCTGAAATTTGAAAATGGACAATATATAAATGAAGTGATTGTTCCATCATTTACCCCGGGGATTTGTGAAGATTTTTCCAATAACAGATTGATGATAAGTTTTGAAAAAGGAAATAACGATATCGCATTCGGACCAGGAACCGGGATTTCTGCAGATGATTATGTGCTTTACGCAACGGATTGGAGAAATGGAACAGCATTAATAACCTTTGATAATAATAAATTCCGCGTGCATTGCAGTACTTGCGATGATGTTGCTATTGCGAGGTTAATGGTAAAGAAAAGTGAGATTGATAAAATTGAAAAGAAATCACGCGTTGTAGAAGGCAGAACTATCGGTAATTAATTTTTTATCGTAAATATATTGTTTCAAAGATCCCGCCGCTTGCGGGATTTTTTATTCCCGTTAAAAAAGAATTTGCTGAACATAAAACAGTAATTTTCCAATTAAATAAATCTTATTAATCATGGAAAAAAAATTGCAGGCACAAATTGCAATTATTACCGGTGCGAGTTCGGGAATTGGCGCGGGCGTTGCTAAATCACTCGCCATTGCGGGAGCAACAGTCATCATCAATCATCCTGTCGCGGCCACAAAAGATGCAGCAGAAGCGGTTTTGACAGAAATAAAAACCACAGGCGGAAATGGCATTACCTATCAATGCGATGTCAGCAAGGAAGAGGAAGTGATAAAAATGTTTGCAGATATCGTTGCGCAGTTCGGCACTGTTGATATTCTAATTAATAATGCAGGCTTGCAACGCGATTCTCCCTTTGAAAAAATGACGTTGGAGCAATGGAATTTTGTTCTGGGCGTAAATTTAACCGGACAGTTCTTATGCGCGCGGGAAGCCATTAAAGAATTCTTACGAAGAGGGGTTATTGCAGAAAGGTCAAAAGCTGCAGGGAAAATTATTTGCATGAGCAGCGTGCATGAAGTGATTCCCTGGGCTGGTCATGCAAATTATGCGGCAAGCAAAGGTGGCATAATGTTATTGATGAAAAGCATTGCCCAGGAATTCGCGCCAAAAAAAATTCGCATTAATAGTATTTGCCCCGGTGCTATTCAAACGCCAATTAATAGATCTGCCTGGGATACCCCGCAGGCATTGGCATCCTTATTAACCTTGATTCCCTATCAACGGATTGGTCAGCCGGAAGATATTGGCAACACGGCCGTGTGGCTCGCCAGTGATGACTCAGATTATATTACCGGCGCTTCTATTTTTGTTGATGGAGGAATGACATTGTATCCGGGATTCAGTACGAATGGATGATTGCTATCAATGAACAATGAATAATTACCAATGAATACAGAGCAACAACGGCTTAAAAATAAAGAATGGAAAAAGTGGGGACCTTATGTGAGTGATCGCCAGTGGGGGACTGTGCGGGAAGATTACAGCGCAAATGGCGAAGCCTGGTTATTTACAACTCATGATATGGCCCGCAGTAAAGCCTGGCGCTGGGGCGAAGAAGGCATCGCCGGAATTTGTGATAAGGATCAGCGGTTATGCTTCGCCGTTAGTATGTGGAATAAAAAGGACCCGGTTCTAAAAGAACGATTATTCGGCCTAACGGGATATGAAGGTAACCATGGCGAGGATGTGAAGGAATTATATTATTATCTCGATTCCACGCCCACGCATTCTTACATGAAAATGTTGTACAAATATCCCCAAACTGAATTTCCTTATGCATGGTTACTAAATGAAAATAAGAAAAGGACAAGACTTGACCCTGAATTTGAGTTGATAGATACCGGTATCTTCGATGACGATAATTATTTCGATGTTTTTATTGAATATGCCAAAGCAAGTGAAGAAGATATTTTGATCAAGATCACTGTAAAAAATCATAGTAAGCAGGCCGCTTCTCTGAATATTCTGCCAACAATCTGGTTTCGTAACACCTGGGCCTGGGGTTACGATGATTATCTCCCTACCATGTTTGCCATTGATGATAATGTCATAGAAGTTCAGCACAAAACACTGGGCAATTTTAAATTGTATTGCGAGCATCCAGATTCATTACTGTTTTGCAGTAATGAAACCAATAACCCGAAATTGTATAATTACCAGGATGAAAAAAAGTATTATAAAGACGGGATCAATGATTTTATTATTCATAATGCATCCACAATTGATCCTGACAGGGGGGGAACAAAAGCATCCGCGAATTATGATCTGACGATTGATCCCAAACAATCCAAAATAATCAGATTACGATTATCAAATCAGGATCATGATAATGCGTTCGCTGATTTTGAAAATATTTTTAATCAACGCATGGATGAAACCAATTCTTTTTATGAGGACCTTCAAAAAGACATTAAAAGCGACGATGAGAAAACCGTGCATCGGCAGGCCTTGGGTGGAATGATGTGGAACAAACAATTTTATTATTATGATGTTGATCAATGGTTGAAGGGCGATCCATCTCAACCAGCGCCGCCCGCGGAAAGGCTGAAAGGAAGAAATAACGACTGGAGGCATTTGAATAATGAAGACATTATTTCAATGCCGGATAAATGGGAGTACCCGTGGTACGCTTCCTGGGACCTGGCTTTTCATTGCATTGCTTTTGCGTTGGTGGATCCGGATTTCGCCAAACATCAACTCATTTTACTCACCCACGATTGGTACGTGCATCCAAACGGACAGTTGCCCGCATACGAATGGTCCTTCAACGACACCAATCCACCCGTGCATGCACGCGCTGCCTACCGTGTTTTTGAAATGGACAGAGATTGTAATAATGGAGTTGGGGATACGGTTTTTTTGGAAACCATATTTCATCGATTGATGATCAACTTTACCTGGTGGGTTAACAGAAAAGATGCTGAAGGCAATAATATTTTTGAAGGCGGATTCTTAGGGATGGATAATATCAGTCTGTTTGATCGCAATGAGAAACTGCCCGGCGGTGCACATCTCGAGCAATCTGATGGAACAAGTTGGATGGCAATGTATTCATTGAACCTGCTGCGCATAGCATTGGAACTGGCAAAAGAGAATCCCGTTTATCAGGATATGGCAACAAAATTCTTTGAACACTTTTTGTATATCGCCGGAGCGATGGCAAGTATGGGGGAAAATAATTCAGGATTGTGGGATGAGGAAGATGAATTTTTTTATGACATTATCCGCTTGCCTGAACAGGAGGTCATCAAATTGCGGATACGCTCGATGGTTGGGCTGATACCTTTGTTCGCTGTAGAGGTCTTGGATGATGAGTTGCTAAAATCCCAGCCTGTTTTCGTTGAGCGCATGCGATGGTTTTTAGATAATCGTCCGGATCTTGCCAATCTTGTTTCGCGCTGGCACGAAATGGGTTCGAATGAGAAACATTTATTATCGTTATTGCGTGGTCATCGCATGAAGCGCATATTATACAGAATGTTGGATGAAACAGAATTTTTAAGCGATTATGGGGTTCGCGCATTATCAAAATATCATGAACAAAATCCTTTTCAATTCAATGTAGATGGGAAAATACTGAGCGTACAATATACACCGGGGGAATCAACCATTCCTTTATTTGGCGGAAATTCAAACTGGCGCGGACCAGTATGGATGCCGGTGAATTTTATGATCATAAA
>JAJPKJ010000035.1 GCA_021323755.1 Chitinophagales bacterium
ATAATGGTAGTACGACAGATTCTGGCTCTGTATGTTGGGGTTCGAGCCCTCATCGGGCAACAGTATATAATAATTAAGACATTGTAAAATAATAAATTATAATGTCTGATTTATTTTGAGGGATATCTTAGGGGATGGAATTGATAAAAAAATACCGCCATTCTCACAGCATGTCGCTCATTATATTTGTTGCTAGGAATATTTAGTTTCACCAACCTGGTAATCCAACACTTCACATTACACCCGATGGGGTATAAAATTTATTATTTTATTGTTTTTATACCCGATAGGGTGTGAAATTGATATTTTTTGTATATTTATACCTGAAAGGGTATAAACATGGCAACATTATCAAATCAAGTTTCAAATTTTGTAAAGTACAACAGGAACAAACTGCAGATGACGCAGGAAGAACTTGCCGAAAAAGCAGGTGTGGGATTACGCTTTATAAGAGAACTGGAACAGGGAAAAGAAACTTTACGAATGGATAAGGTGAACCAAGTATTGGCTTTATTTGGTTACCAATTAGTGCCGGGGACTGAAAGAGTAAAAGACCCGTATGAAATATTGATGAACCATTTCAATAAAAAAGTACAAGTTTTTTTAAATAATAAAACGGTGTTGCCAGGAATTATAATAGAACCGATAATGGAAAACAATGAAATAAAAGCATGGAAATTTATATCTGACAATAATGCCAGAGAACACCAAAAAACAAAGGATCCAAAACTGGAACAGATTATTGAACATGGAGATATTGAAAACATAGAAAATCTCTAATATTTATGAAACGCTCAGGTAAAGTTTTATTTAAAAATAAACCGGCAGGAATTGTATGGCAAGATGAAAACGGATATGGATTTGAATACGACAAGAATTATCTGCAATTAAAAGATGCAGCTGCGATAAGCCTTACATTACCCTTGAGAAAAGAACCTTACCTGAAGGATACAATGCTGCCATTTTTTGATGGCCTGATACCAGAAGGTTGGTTGTTAGATATAACAGTGAAAAACTGGAAAGTGAATCCCAATGACAGAATGCAATTATTATTAATAGCATGTAAAGATTGTGTCGGCGCTGTAAGTGTTGAGCCGATAGAAAATAAAGAAGAAGAATAATGAAAGAGAAGCGTTGTTTATATTGTTATGAGCCTTTGCCGGGAGATACTACAGATTTTCATGAAAAATGTAGCCGGAAATTTTTTGGAACAACTATCCCACCACAATTAGATTATGGCAATGATCAAATGCAGGAGTTGGCCAAAGAAATTGTTATAAGAAGTTTAGCGGTAACCGGTGTACAGCCTAAACTTTCATTGACAATAGAAAAAGTATCGAATGATCCAAAGCATTCACGTTTTACTATTGTTGGGTTGTGGGGCAATTACATTTTGAAACCGCCTATAGGAACTTTTCATCATCTCCCGGAAAATGAAGACCTGACCATGCATCTTGCCGAAGTTTTCGACATTCCTGCAGCCATGCATAGTTTAATCAGATTAAAGTCTGGGGAATTAGCGTATATCACTAAACGATTTGACAGAATAAAAAAAGAGAAACTGCCCTTGGAAGATATGTGCCAACTTACCGAGACCTTGACAAATGATAAATACAGAAGCTCGATGGAGAAGATCGGAAAATGTATTGAAAAGTATTCGACAAGGCCAGGATTTGATAAAACCATTTTTTTTGAAACTGCCCTATTTAGTTTTTTAACCGGAAATGCTGATATGCATTTAAAAAATTTCTCTCTGCTTACTACAAAAGAAAATGATATCGTATTGTCTCCTGCATACGACTTAGTTTGTACTAAAATAGTAATACCAGATGATAAAGAAGAAATGGCGCTAACCATTAATGGAAGAAAAAATAAATTAAAAAGAAGTGATTTTGACAACCTGGCGAAAAATCTAAAGATACCTGCCAAGGCGATGGAGAATAGTTATACAAAATTTGCTAATAGAATAAATCAAGCAAACAGATGGATTGAGATTTCTTTTCTGCCGGCGAAGCTGAAAAAAGAATACAAAAGGGTAATTACCGAAAATGCTAAAAAAATCGAATTGATATAGAAGATATATCTTTCGGATATGAAGGGATCTCGAAAGTTTGTTTTAATACTTATGAGTGGTGGAATAGATTCCACCGCTTGCATCAATTTTTATAAAAAAATGGAATTTAATGTTGAAGGAATTTTCTTTGACTATGGTCTGGCTTCAAATAAAATTAACTTTAACGAGCTTTGATTATCTGCTGACATTTTTCAAATTCCGCCACATCGCCAATGCGAAAAAGTTATGCGAAATTATATGCGACAGACATTATTTGTTACGTCAATTATCCTTTTAACGAGTTTCAAAACGCAAGACAGTGCAGCTCGTAAAGTACACATTAATGACATTGGTTGGACATTTGAAATTCCGTCATCATTGAAGTTTACAGATTCTTCTTTTAATGCAAAAGGTGACATAGACCCAAAACATTTTCAAACAACTTTTGGACAATTTTCATTGAAAGTCTTTTCGATAAACAATTTTCACAATGGTAGTTTAGATGCATACTTGTGGAACAATGAGCAGGATTCAATTCAATGGAATGAATATTTTCGAAAAGACGCAAGCTTTTACTTTCAGTCCTTTGCAAAAGTACCAAGTTATAAATTGCTTGACTCAACTTACTCCGAGGAAATAATAAACCAAAAAAAATTCAAAAGGCAGTACGTCAGATATTATGATAAGAAAGACAACGACACTATCAATCTGTTTCATTATTATTTATTACGCAGTGGTAAATCCAAATGCAGTTTTACATTGGACATAAGTTTTGCATTTGCAGATTCAAATTATGGAAAAAAATATTTTAAATTATTGAAGAGTTCAAAGTTCAATGACGACTAATGCGCATAACATTGCATTGGCGCTATGTTGGCGTACCGTACTGCTGGCTTTGGCTTGGGCTAACTATCCAACGTTAATTCCAGCTTGACGTTGGAAATTTAGGTGTGAATTTATTAATGAACTTTTGTAATTTTATTCAGCATCGGTTGTGGGCTAACGTTTTTCAAATTCCGCCACAAACGCCAATCCGCTAACGTTGGCTGCCATTTTTTTATGCAATTCTAAAATTAAATGAAACTCATCTTTCTTACATTTTCTTTCATGTGTTTAGCGCTGATTAGTACCAAAAGTCTTGCACAAAAATCAATTCATAAAATTATTATCAAATCCGCTGTTATACCTGGAAATATTGACACAAACGAAATCAAAAAACTTGATGAGCCTTTAAAAGGATTATTAGCACTTTATAGTTCAATGGGTGGGACAAATTGCGATGGAGAAAATTGTGATTTAACGACTGCATTGGGATTGGGTAAGCAGGGGTCCGATGCTCATAAATCCTTAATTAAAAAATATTTTCCTGATGACAAAGTTGCAAAAGAGGTTCTTGCTCAAGACTGTTATTTAAGACCAAGTGGTGCCTCCACATTTACTGAATATGAATATTTGACTTTATCAGTCTCGAGTGACACAGTGAAAGTTTATTATCAAAGGTGCTATTATGATCACGGCAAGAGTGGCTGTGTTAAAGGTCCAGATATATATTATTTCCATGACAACAAATATAAAATGCTGAGACGAATATTGTGGAGTCAGTATGACAAATGAATCCTGCAGCCAACATTGCGTTGGCGTTACGTCGGCGGACACTAATGCTTACTTCAACTTCAGCTAACTGTGATTGTTAGTTCCAGTTTGACATTAAAGATTGAGCGAGAATAATATTAATGAACTTTTGTAATTTTATTCTGCATTGGTTGTCGGCAGACGTTTACCAATCCAACAAATGACAAAACAAAAAGTTTTACTTCTTATTCCTTTGGCAATTATTGCTGGACTTTTGATTTTTTGTTGGATGACAATTTTATTTACAGACGAAGTTGCGACTTGGCGAAATTATATGGCACTTGCACTTTTTTTTGGACTAATTTATTTATTCTTTAAGAGTTTCAAAAAGACTCTTCTTGCGACTGGAATTTATTTAATATTTGGCACTTGCAATTTGTTGACAATTACCCCATCAGTTACTACAAATTCTTATGGATTGAGAATCGGTTCTATAGAATTGTGGACACCGACATTTCAACCTTTGTCTTTTGGTATTTTGGTACTTTTTTTCGTTCTTAATTTTGACACACTAATCAATATCCGACTCGACTATTTAGAAGCTAGACGAGCAAAAAAAGGAAAACAATAATTTGACAAATCTGCAATGAGACATTACGTTATAATTTGAAAATTGATTTTTTAGATCTATCACTTTCGGAATCGGTCAATTAATTTCCCAAAAGAAAAGATTCGGTGTGCCACTTTATTAGCGAAGCTACTCTTGGGGAAGCTTACAAATGACTTTTATTAAGCAAGCTGGCACTATCAAAGCTAAAATTGACGGTTTTTGGTCGGACTAAACCTGCTTGTAATTTCAGGTCATTAACTTCCCGAAAACGGGGTACCTACTGATTTACTGGTTTTGGTATCTGTCTTCCAAAATATCATTAATAATTGTTCTAAAATCCTATTTTCAACTTCTATATCTTTAATGCTCTCTTTTATCGACCAATGATTTTTAAAACCAACTGCAAACAACTTTTCATCAATGAGAACTGATGCACTGATCACCAAACCTCATTATGCTATTCTTGACGGACTTCGGGGTGTAGCATCCATAATGGTGGTCGCCTTTCATATTTTTGAAGCTCATTCTACGAGTCACCTTGACCAAATAATAAATCATGGTTACCTGGCAGTAGATTTTTTCTTTGTCCTTTCAGGTTTTGTTGTCGGATATGCTTATGATGATCGCTGGAATAAGATGACGATAAAGGATTTTTTTAAGATCCGCCTGATCAGACTTCAACCAATGGTGGTGATCGGCATGATAATAGGCGCAGCCTGTTTTTATTTTCAGGATTCCGCAATGTGGCCAACCATACACCAGGTGCCTGTATGGAAGATGCTCCTGATCATGTTGATCGGATTTACTTTGATCCCTGTGCCGATATCGATGGATAACCGTGGGTGGCAGGAAATGCATCCATTAAATGGCCCCGGCTGGTCTTTGTTCTTTGAATATATCGCAAATATTCTCTACGGCCTTTTTATAAAGAATTTTTCCCGGACCGCACTTTCCATATTGGTCTTTGTGTCTGCTTGCGCATTGATACATTTAGCTGTAACCAGTCCGGCCGGCGATATTATTGGCGGATGGTCAATCGATGCCACACAATTGCGCATCGGCATTACCCGCGTGATGTATCCTTTTTTTGCAGGCTTGCTGCTTTCCCGAACCGTTAAACTGATACAGTTCAGCAATGCTTTTTTATGGACCAGTCTCTTAGTGATCATTGTTTTTTCTATTCCAAGAATCGGCGGCAGCGAACATTTATGGCTCAATGGCCTCTATGATTCTCTCACTGTTATTTTGATCTTTCCTTTGATTGTTTTTTTAGGAGCAAGCGGAACAATTACCGGGAAAATATCATCCCGCATATGTAAGTTAGTCGGGGACATCTCCTATCCAATATATATCACGCATTATCCGCTGATATATATTTATACAGGATGGGTGAGTAATCACAAAACCACAATAGCCCAAGCATTGCCTTTCGCCCTGCTGACTTTTGTGTCAAGCATCTTACTCGGCTATGTTTGCCTGAAGTTTTATGATGAACCGATTAGACGATGGCTAAAAAAGAAAGTCCTGATTAAGAGTAAATAAGAATTGAAACCAAAAACCAAAGCCGATCATTGGATAAGCTTTGGTTTTTGGTTGAAAACAATATTATCGATCTTAGAAATTAAATCCTATTCTGACTGCTGCCAGACCTCCAAAATTGCTCTTGGTAAAAACTTCATACCGCAAACTTATTTCAAATGCATTGGCCTGAACGCCTATCGCGGGAGCAAAAAGCCCGCTACCGGTACTGATGTTGTGTACAGAACCGCCGCTGCCATAATAGGTGTTAAAATCAGCATAACCCAATTCACCCATTACAAAAAAATGATGCTGGATAATATATTTATATCCTGCTTTTACAGGAATCTGCAACCCTACTTTTTCTGAAACTCCCGCAACTTTTTTTGGCGCAAAACCGACTCCACCGGTTGTTAAGGTTACAAAACCAGGACCAACATGATATGAAAAACGAATGGTCAGCCCGGCTGCAAAAGTGTAAGCATTTGAAATATTTCCGGTGGGCACGCCTGCTTCTATACCCAAACCCACGCTGAAATTTTTTGTTTCTTTTTGTGCCATCGCAGTTATCGCACAAAATGAAATCAGTGAAAAAAGAATGATTGTTTTTTTCATACATTTTATATTTTAGTAGGTGTTAAAAAAATTCTTTCTTAAACGATCTGCCATAAACCACGAAATCTTTTTCAAGATTGATTTTCCGATTAGCTTAATATGTCAAAACTATTTTTATGTCCAAGGCAAAACAATAACTCCTTTGTATTATTTTTTAGGGAAACATGTAGAAAAAAAAATCTATCTTGAATCCAGAGGCGAAGGGATTTTTCCTTTGATTCGTATGGCAAGGTCTAAAACAACTTTGAGCTTTAACTGGCTGCTTAATATATCTGTTACGTGCGCTCTTGTAATATTTTATTTCAACTCATTCGCGCAAATTAACAATCGAATTCAGGTCAAACGATGCCCGGTCAAGACCATTAACTACGATCAGGACCTGATGAATAATTCAATCCGCGGAATTATTACAGACGCATTGGGTTTTACCTGGGTCTCAACTTCTACCGGTATGCAACGCTATAATGGATATTCGCTCCAAACGATAAAACCGATCATAGATAAAGACACCATCCAGATCAATTACCCGGTATATTTTTTAGAAAGTAAGAGCCATTCAATCCTGATTGGCTACAAGAACGGGATCCTTGAATACATCCCAGAAAATAATTCTTTTAAAAAAATTGTTTCATTATCAAATCCGATGAGTTCTCATTTTGTGCTCATGCCAATAAAAGAGACGGGGGAAGGTATCTGGTGCTTTGAGGCAAACAAAGGAATTGTCATTTACAATAGAAATGGAATTGCGGTCAGCCAGTTTCCTTCGACAGAAACCGCAAACGTGGCGGACCTTATCCGCTCAGAAGACTATACCATTACCAGAAAACTGGTTGCTGCCAATGACAATTTCATTTTCATCCGCATAGCACCAAACAAGATATTACAGATCAATACCGCTAACCATCAATCAAAAAAATGGGACTATCCCGGCGCCGGTATTATCGGGCTGGAATCCAATAACGATAAAATATTCGTAGCATCCGGTGATGGAATTGCATTTATTAAAATAGCTGACGGCGCCGTTTCAAAAAAGTTCTTATTCAATCAAATTATTGAGGAGCAGGTAACGAGAAGTTCAATTGAATTGTCCGGCGATGATCGTTTATTGGTTAGCGTGGAAAAACGTCTTTTTGAATTTGATACTGCGGGTGTATGTCTGAAAGAAATCATTTCCCTTAACCGGGAGCCTCTTCTCAATACCGGCTATATTCAAATTGCTTATGAAGATAAATTCCGCCGCATTTGGTTGCTCACCCATGAAGATATCAAACGGATTCAAAATGTTGAAACGCCTTTTTCACAGTTGATCTATTCGAAGGAGAAAGATAATTTCATGCGATGTGTTTATTATGATAAAGAGAAAAACATCTTGCTTGGCGGTGGCTTTGTTGGTCTTATTCAATTATACGATTCGGCGGGAAAAGCATTGTGGGATAAGTCGCTGGTCAACGAAAAGATCAAACATATAATTGCCATTGAAAAGATTTCAGACGATCATTACCTGTTAATGACTCTTGGAAACGGATTACTCATGTTCCATCTTAAATCAAAACAATTCTCTTCCGTTGATCTGAGTAATTTTCCCTCTCTTCAATCAGCAATAAAGGACAATTCTTATTCCAGTAATCTTCAGCGAATTGATGACAGCACCATTTTTATCAGTACCAGATCAAATGTTTTTCGTTGCCATATTCGCCATAACAATATTGTATCTGCCTTTTCTATATTGGAAAAATCACAGCTCGCTGGAAATTCGCTTTCTTGTTTTAATTATTCATCAAACAAAATATTATGGGTTAGTACATCATCGGGGGCGGTCTTGAGGATAGACCCATCTGGGATATTACAAACGATCAATATTCCTGAAAATTATTTGGTGCGATGTATGGCCGAAGATGCCATGCATCGCATGTGGATCGGAACAGAAAGAGGACTTTTTATCTATGACTCGTTGGGGAAATTCGTTAAACATTTTGACAGGGATTCCGGGTTGCTTAATGATTTCATCTATGCATTACTCCCCACGGATGACCAGGGTTTTTTTGCAAGCACTAATTTCGGACTCTCTTTTATTTCCAAAGAGGGCAAAATAAAAAATTATACAAGAGATCTTGGATTGCAGGAGAATGAATTCAATACTCAATCCAGTGCAATGTCGCCATCAGGAAAATTATTTTTTGGCGGAATAAATGGCATCACGGCATTTTACCCTTCTGCCCTTGCGGTTGTTCGGGATTCTTCCCTAATTAATATTACGCGTCTTGTGGTGAACGATTCCCTGTATAATTCATTTGGCAGCGCGTGGAAAGGGGATTCTATTGCACTTGCCTACAATCAAAACCATCTTCAGTTCGATATTGCGGCGACCGGGCTTTTGGATCCGAATGAATATCTTTACAGGTATCGCCTGAAAAATTTTGAAGAAGCCTGGCAAACGACCAATCAGCCAACCAATATCAGGTACACCTTAAATCCCGGTACTTATCTGCTCGAAATAATTTGCAGCCCAACCCTTTTTTCTAACACCCTTTTCCATAAAAACATAACGATAATAATAAATGAACCATGGTGGAAAACATGGTGGTTTATTATTGGTGCAATATGTATTGCATCAGCGCTTATTTTTTTCATCAGTTATTATATTATATGGCAGCGATACCAGTTGAAATTGGAAAAGCTGGAAGTAAAGCAACAATTGACCAGCGAACGGGAACGTATTTCCAGAGAGCTGCATGATAATATCGGGTCACAGTTGAGTTATATCAGCAGCAACATCGATTGGTTGGTTGAAGCGCCGGAATCTTTCAGTAAGGAAGAAGAATCAAAAAGATTATCAATCGTTAATGATACAGCAAAAAATCTGGTGACCGATCTGCGCGAAACGATCTGGGCGATGAAAAAAGAGTCTATCGGACTGGATGAACTAGCAGATAAAATGAAATCATTTTTACAATCGCAATGCATTTTACAACCACAAATAGAAATGACGATCACAGAGGAAATCCGGAAAAAATACAGCTTCTCTCCAACGGAAGCCCTGAACGTTTTCCGAATTTGCCAGGAAGCGATTGTGAACAGCATTCGTCATGCCCAGGCTAGAAAAATTTTCTTCAACATTCAATCAAATACCAATGAGGATTTTTCATTTACTGTGGAAGATAATGGGAAAGGCTTTGTCCGGGAAAAACAATACAAAGATCACTATGGGCTGGAGAACATGATGCATCGTGCGGCTGAAGTCGGAGCAGATCTGCTGATCAGTTCAGAACCGGGCAAAGGCACCAAAGTCACCATCACAAAACATACACAATCCAATTGACCATCGCAGCCAAAGAAAAATAACCCAAAAGAGTTATTGTTTAATTGATCATAAAATGAAAAGCTTGCAGTTTATTTAATGAAGAAGATACCTGTTGGCATAGTAGACGATAAATCGCAAAACCGATTGCTGTTCACAGAAAGACTGAATTCTTCTGATGAAATAACCGTGGTATTAACGGCATCCGACGGAAAGGATTTCCTGGATCAAATGAAGGCGCTGAGTTTCGCCGAACATCCTGCTGTAATATTGATGGATATTGAAATGCCGGAGATGGATGGTATTACTGCGGTCCAGGCAGGAAAATTATTATACCCCCAAGTGCATTTTTTAATGCTTACTGTCTTTGATGATGATGATAAAATATTTGAAGCCATCAAAGCAGGGGCAGATGGATATTTACTAAAGAATGAAAAAATTTCATTGATCATCGATTGCATTATCCAATTGTCTGAATCCGGAAGTGCGCCCATGAGTCCGCGCATCGCAAGAAAAACGCTTGATCTTTTAATGTCCGCATCCATGCCCAAAACAGAGCAAGAAATTACAGAGAAACACGACTATGCATTGTCGGCGCGGGAAATAGAAATCTTAAAACTCACTGTTGACGGCTATGGGTATAAACAAGTCGCAGACAAATTATTTATCAGCAGCCATACCGTAAAAAAGCATATTGCCAATATCTATATTAAACTGCACGTAACATCCAAAGCACAGGCAATAAAAATTGCTACCAGGAACAAATTGATCTAAGGACCTGGATCATTAATTAAAGAAGACGACTTCCATGATTCATTCGAACCATCGATGAATCTTATCTCTATTTGCATGCAATAAATTCTCTTCTTCATTTACCAGTCCCATTTTCAAAAAAAATAATACTTATGAGTTATTGCCGTGATATCTGAGCTGAAATAATTTTAAGCCCTGAAAAATTCACAATACTAAAACCATATTTTAAAATTATTCGAAAATGAAAACGATCAAACAGCACATGCTTCTTTTATTGGTGATTGCCCTTGCTATTGGCTTTTCTTCTTGCAGTAAAAGTGGTACCGCGAAGTCAAACAAATCAACCGTTACCGTCTCTACATTTGCAGGCAGTGGTACAATGGGTTCTGCCAACGGTACCGGTACCGCCGCAAGCTTTCTCTATCCTTCCGGAATAGTCAGCAGCGGAAATGGCGCTTTGTATATCGGTGACTTTGGAAATAACCTGATTCGCACCATCAATATCAGCAGTGCCGCTGTAAATATTGTGGCCGGCACAGGAACTGCCGGTTTGATCAATGGATCTGTCACGGCAGCAGAATTCAACGGACCAGCAAACATTGCCTTGGATGCAAGCGGTGACCTGTTTATCTCAGATGAAGAAAATAATGTTATTCGTGAAATTACGAGCGCAGGCAATGTAAGCACGGTTGCCGGCGCCGGCATAGCCGGGTACCAGGATGGTGCTGCGGGTACGGCGGAATTCAACTTTCCCGAAGGCATCGTCGTTGATGCTAACGGTGATCTATATGTGGCCGACGGGCATAATAGCGTCATTCGCAAGATCACCATGTCAACCGGGATGGTAAGCACCTATGCAGGCATCGCAGGCACGACCGGTTTTGCAAATGGTGCGGCGAGCAGCGCCACTTTCAATGAGCCCTACGGGTTAGCATTGGATAATAGCGGAAATCTTTATGTCACAGACATTCTAAATAATAGTATCCGCAAGATCACGGTATCCACAAACACGGTAAGTACTTATGCCGGTACCGGAACCAAAGGTTTCAGTAATGGAACTGCAGCGACCGCCACTTTTTATTACCCGCTGGGTTGTGTATTAGATTCACAGGGCAACTTATATGTGAGTGACACCTACAATAATGTTATCCGTAAAGTTTCAACAAGCGGGAACGTTACCACTTTTGCAGGGACCGGAGCACAGGGCTCAGCAGATGGTGACGCCGCCTCTGCAACGTTTAATTTTCCAATTGGCATATCGGTTTATGGAAACGCCGTTTTCGTAGCAGATACCCACAATAATGTAATTCGTAAAATCACCATCGGTCAGTGATCTGATAAAATTTTTATTATAGATCCTTGATGGCAAGATCGCAATAATAAATGGTTCATAAGCACCAAATGGAGAAGCCCGCTGTTTAGCGGGCTTTATCGTTTCATAAGATCAATGAAATGACCAGTCGGGAATAAAAGCGAAAATCAGTTTCTCCCCCAATGACCATTAATAATATCTTCCGATCAAATGATTATCAATGATCGTCTTTTTCAGTTCCGCAGCATCAACAGCGCCATCTTTTGCATAAACAATTTTTCCCCCCGGTTCAACCAGCATGGTATAAGGCAGCGCGCCCTTCCAATTCGGATCAATGGCTTCAATCAATTTATATTTATCATCGATGGTAAAAAGATAATTTTTGTTTGATGCTTCCTGTTTTTTTAAGAACTCCAATACTTTATCTTTTTTCTCCATCACATCAGCACTCACGCTGATGAATTCAAAATCCCTGTCGCGATACATTCTGTGTATGGTCACCAGATCCGGGAACTCAGTAACACAAGGACCGCACCAGGTCGCCCACACATTGATCAACCGCAATTTGTCCGAATTATTCTTCATCAACTCTTTCAAACCAGCTTCATCAAGGGTGTCAATTTTCACCGGTTCTTTCGCCCATTGTTCCTGCGCTTTTTCAATCCAGTTTCTTTTTTCCTTCCATTTGATGGAGCATCCAAAGACTTTTGTCGTCTTCACTTCAACTTCTTTATTATTCAGCAACGCCTCGATCGCATTTCGCGCATCAAAAACATGCGGCGTCTTTGCATGGCGATCCTCATCATCAATCCTTCCCTGGTAACGAAGTTTTCTTTGCTTGTCAAATATAAAAATGTGGGGCGTGGCCACCGGACCATAAGCTTTTGAGATCTTTTCCGTTTCCCCGTCATACAAATAGGGAAAATTAAATCCCCTTTCTTTAGCCCTTATCTTCATTTCATCAAAGGAATCGCCGATATCGCTAAAATCCAGTTCATCCGGTCTCAGGGATTGCGGATCATTTGGATTTATCGCTACCAGTCCAAGACCTTTGCTTTTGTAATCATCGACAAGTTTTATTATTCGCTCTTCATAGGACTGCGCTGTCGGGCAATGATTGCAGGTAAAAACGATGGCGAGAACCTTCGCTTCCTTGAAAGAAGAAAGACCATATGTTTTCCCGTCAACACCAGGTAAAGAAAAATCAGGAGCGCTCGCCCCTATCGATAATGTAGGATAATCATCGGAACCTGGTTCGCCCATTTTAAAGTGAAATAGTGTCAGCAGATTGGCGATCAAAACGAACTTGAAAAAGGCCATAGAACAGAGTTTATGAAAAGTTACACATTTTTAAGAAGTGGCGACTCATGAAATTTCATTTGCATTTTTTTAAATTGAAGGCTCTTTATCCTAAACAATTAGGATCAGATCAGAAATTTATTTCGTCATCATTTAAGAATCCTCCGATGAAATCATTTATTCGCCCGACAAAAAAAATAGTTCCGTCAATTGTCGTTTCTCATCTTGGAGATACCCTAATTTTATAGGACAAACCTACAATTATGGAATTCGATAATGACCGTAAAATTCGTCCCACCTACAAAACAGAAATTTATTTTTGGATCGTGTTCATATTATTGAATCCGATGGTGAACATGATCACTTTCTTTTGGTTCGACTCGGTTTTTCTTATCGCATTATTATTCATCCATGTGATTGCATTCCCATTCTATATTTTGTACGCACGCATTATCATTCCAAAATTTCTTTTTTCAAAGAAGCAGATCAGTTTCATACTTTTTACAACAGGCTTTTTCATTTTTATGTTATTGCTGGTAACAAGTACCAATGCATTCATTTCACTGTTCTCTTTAAAACTTCCCGAGCGTTTTTATTTATCCTATTCCCTCAGGTCATTTGTCCGCGATGGACTATGGATCTTCATCAATATGTTTTTGTGCGTCATGGTCGCTTTCCTGAAAAAATCCTTTGATGAACAGGAACTGGTCAGCAATCTTCAAAAAGACAATACCCTGTTCCGGCTGAAATATCTACAGTCCCAGTTGAATCCACATTTTCTTTTTAATACACTAAACAGCATTTATTCCCTCAGTTTACAAAAGTCAGATCAGGCGCCGGATGTGATCATCAAACTTGCCGACATCATGCGCTATCTTATTTATGAATGCAATGAATCCAAAATATTATTAGACAAAGAAATCGCCTTCATCCAAAATTATATTGAGATTGAAAAAATAAGATACAAAGCAGATGTTCGCTTTACGGTTGAAGGAGACACAAAGAATATCATGATAGAGCCTTTTCTTTTTATTTCTTTTATTGAAAATGGCTTCAAACATGCCATGAATGATGCCAGTGAAAATCCATTTATTTATATCACCATTAAAATAAGAGAAAAACAAATTGTGTTGAACGTGGTCAATAACACCAACCTCGATCTGGAGACGCAGGCAAAACGGATCAACGGTACAGGGATGAGGAACAGCAAAAGCCTGCTGGAGATCTTATACCCGGAATCACATGCCCTCAATATCATCCAAACTGACGTTCAGCCAAAACAAAAAAGCGGCTTGAGACTAAAAAATGCCAAAGAAAGGCTGATGATGTTCTACCCCGATGCACATACCCTTGACGTAATTTTGAATAATAATGCATTCACTGTTTCATTGGTTGTAAATCCGGGCGCGCAATGATAAAATGTATTATAGTAGAAGATGAAAAACTGGCGCAACAGGTTATTCAAAATCATTTGCAAAAAATTCCAGGATTTGAGATTGTAGCAATATGTAATAATGCGACAGAAGCATCTTGGGCGCTAAAAAAAAATGATGTTGATCTTATTTTTCTTGACATACAATTACCGGGGATCACCGGGCTTAATTTCTTACGATCCCTGCCAAACCCGCCCCTCGTAATACTGACAACCGCCTATGCAGAATACGCACTGGAGAGTTATGAATTCAGCGTGATAGATTATCTGCTAAAACCCATATCTTTTGAACGTTTCCATAAGGCGATCAATAAAATAACAGACGGACGCCTGTTCTCCCAGCTTGCCGTTGAAAAAGAAAATATACTGGCAGATCATATTTTCATCAAATCCAGTAATAAGTTCTTTAAAGTAAATTTTTCAGAGATCGTTTTTATCGAAGCAATGAAAGATTATCTGAAGATCCATACCAACGATTATAGACTGGTGACCCTGCAAACGATGAGCGAAATGGAAAGGATCTTACCGCAAAAACAATTTTTGCGTGTTCACAAATCTTTTATTGTGGCGGTCTCCCATATTAGAACGGTTTACGGAAACAGCATTGAAATGGAAAAGGAGACCATCCCCATTGGCATCAGTTATAAAAATGCGGTGATGAATTTTATTTCAGGAAAATAATCTTATCTCGACCAAAATTATTTGATCGACCAAAGAAAAAGAAGACAGGATTATTAGCTAATGGAAACTTCCTGGCTACGCAAGAATTTGCTCAGCAATTTTAACTGGAGTGTCGTACACATAATACCATTCATCTGGTATTGAATAATCTTCTTAAGACTGTTATTTATTACCGGCTGCCGCAAAATTTTACGATACAATTTTATTATCGGATATTCTACTTTGCTGCAAATATTCAAAGTCTCTTTTTGAATATTGAACGTTTTAGTGTCTGCATTATTCATAGTTTCGTCATGGTGACTATCCCAGTCAATATCATTAAATTCTCCACCCAGGCTGCGAATCTGAGAATGCAACTCGCGCGCATACTGAACATTTAATTGTTCAAGATTAATGATCGTTTTGCGCAATTGCTCATTGCCAATTTTACGGGCAAGATCCTCACATTTTTTCTTTCCCTCCAATAATGCAGCACACAATTCGTGTAAAGTGGTAATGGCAACTGAAACAGTTTGATATTTTAAAGCCTTCATAAAACAGATTTTGTGATCAAAGAATAGTAAGTGAATAAACAAGCGCATCATTAATACAACAACTGTTATACCAAGATCTCCTGGTCATTTATCATTACAGTTAAAAAATAATTAATAATGAATGATTTATGATTTCATGCAGAAAGTCCGATCCGGGTAATTAATCATCCTTACAGTAAAACAATAAATGCATTCAGATAACATTTGCATTAACAATTCGTTTACATTCAATGGAAGCCAATGTACGTTTGCATTAGCGGAGATTCACCGAATATTCAGGAGCAAAACCGGGAGGCATTATAAATTGTAGAAAACTTTTCTTATTTTGTTACGAAATAACCCTAAACCATTGTAAATGAAATTATTTCTGCTTTATATTGATCCGGGAAGCGGTAGCTATCTTGTTCAAATGATCATCGCCGGCGTATTGGCCGGGCTTTTTTACTTCAAAAACTTATGGTTTAAGGTTAGATCTTTTTTCGTAAAAGCCAAAAAAGATGAATCAGCGGAAAATGATATGCAGAACCCCTGATCATTTAAAATCTGCCTTGTTGCAATTACACCTTTGAAAATAATTAGGTACCAGAAGGAACATCCGAATAAATCTTGTTTAAATCTTAATGCGATGTTTTTTAACTAATTTCTATGCAAGTCTTAAAAAAAACAGCAATTGTAGCTGTGTTGTTGCTACCTGCTTTTTTTCTGTTGCACAATTATAACGAGCTGTTCGGGTTTATTAAAATAAGCCAGTTATTGGTTTATGGAGCCATTATTTACACCCCGGTTTTTATTTGCTTGCTGACCATGTATTTGACCAGGAAATGGAACATAAAATCTTCGCTCATTCTTTTCTCCATTTTATTTTTACTCCTGCTTTTTGGACCGATCAATAATTACGCACGCCATATTACTCATTCTGGAATTTTTGGCAGCCGTTATACAATATTGATCATCTGCATTATTCTGCTCATGTTAATAATCCGGAAAATTATTAAGTCCAAAACGATATCCTCCCAGACCGTTTTTTTTGTGAACCTCGCGGTCGTCTGCCTGATTACCACCGAAGTAGTAATGGTTTTTTTAAATGCACAGGAGTTAAAAAGAACAAAAAACCTCATCTATCCTGATAAAACCTTATCACAACAATTTGTTTCTCCTAATTTGCCCGACAGCGCAAAGCCCGATATC
This sequence comes from Chitinophagales bacterium, assembly GCA_021323755.1. Classification (GTDB taxonomy): domain Bacteria; phylum Bacteroidota; class Bacteroidia; order Chitinophagales; family Chitinophagaceae; genus Puia. The sequence continues at coordinate 16,865 of JAJPKJ010000035.1, forward strand.
TATTTCTTTGTCTTCGATGAATACACCAATAACGAAACACTACAAAAATTATGGAATTATAATAACGATACCATCACCAACTGGCTTTTGTCAAGCGGATTTCATTTGCCGGCGAAACCAAGTGCCAATTATAGCTTCACGATTTATTCGGTGAGTTCTACATTTAATATGAATTATATTGATCCGAAAAAAGGATCGGATGGGACTATCCCGCTGAATGTACTACAGGCCAATGAATCATTGAGCGATAATGAAACATTCAACATTTTGAAAAAAGAAAATTATGATATTCATTTTCTGGCACCTTTTGATAATAAGATCGAAACTACACCCACTCATTTTTTCGATTATATAAGCAATAAACAGATACAGGCACAAACACTACCCGGTGTTTTTGCTGAAAGTGAATTGTGGTCCTCGATCGCTGCAAAATTTTTTAACGGTGAAGATAAAAGTTCCCTCTATGCCAAAAGCCTGCAGGAAAAATATCAAATAATAAGATCCACTGTTGAAAAAATTAAAAGTACAACCGACTCCAACGTGAACAGAAAACCTCATTTTGTATACGGACATTTAATGGTGCCCCATGAGCCACATATGTTTGATAAAGCCGGAAAATTCTTAACCTACGATGAATATTTAAAGTCGAACGCATTCAACACCTACACACCTCAAATAACTTACGGTAACAGTCTGATGAAAGAAATCGTTTCTTACATCAAGCAACACAATAAACGAAACACCATTATTATCATCGAAGGCGATCACGGGTTCAGGGGATTTATTGAAGATGGCATTGACTGGTTTAACCGAACACCCGATTCTCTAAAACGCTATTTCCTGCCAAACTTTAATGCGGTATATTTTCCGGACGGTAATTATTCAAAGATTTACGATCACATCAGTCCCATCAATACATTCCGGGTCCTATTTGACCAGTTTTTTCATCAGAATTTTCCAATGCTTAAAGACACCGGCACAGTAGTAAAAGATACCATCTACTAAAAACAGGTGCGCAATCCACTATTGATCTTTTTTTATCTTGGCCGCCATCTTCACCAATGAGTCATAAGTAAATACCTTATCGCCAATACTCATCACTCTTTGTTTGCTATCCACAAAAGAACTCCGATCGATACACTTTGCAGAATCCTGTAAAGGGAAATGTATATCACACATATCGGTAATCGTATGCAGAACATCTTCAGCTCCGATCTTATTATTCTTATGATCCAGCAGCATCGATATTTTTTGGGGAGATGCGTTTTTTACGGAATCATTATACCAAATAAAAAAAGGAACGTGAGCGCCATACATGGTTGCTTCAAAATCGCCATGCAAAAACCGGTGATTGGCATCATCAAACAAATCTTCACCGTGATCAGAAATAAAATACACCATTGAATGGGCTCGCTGATGATCTACCACCCTGTAGATACTGTCAAGGGTTGCATCATTGAACAATATGCAATTATCATAAGTATTGATCAGAACCTGTTTTTGTGAAAAATCACTCGGCCTTGCAAATACTGTTTTCTCTGAAGGTTTATAAACATCATAGTTTATCGGATAACGTTCTTTATAATCCCAATGACTTCCCATGGTGTGCATCACGATGAATTTCTTATCACCCGGTTCATTCAATACCTTTCGTAAAGTAGAAATCAGTTGCATATCCGTATTATCCAGGGTTACATTTTCTTCAGGTGAAATAACAAGGCGATAAACGTAATCCGCTTCTTCCTCATGCATTTTTATATGCCCCCTGTCTATCTGGTCGGTGATCCAATAGGTAGTAAACCCGGACTCTTTAAATGCACTGATGATACCTTTTTGCCTATAATGATCATCAAAATCATCAGGACCGACATTAGTGATGATCTGCGGTACCGCATATTCTGTTTCGCATGCCCCGGCAACCGTGTTTGGGAAAGAGATCAGGTTCTCCCGTTTATCAATATGTGGAGATGTGTTTCTTTCATAACCATTGATGTGCCAGTGATCCGCCCTCGATGTTTCTCCAATTACCAGAACATATACCTGCTTTTTTGCATTATTCACCGTTTGTTTCGCATTGAATCTGAAATCATCTCTTTCCTGTTTGGTGTCCTTTATCAACCGGAAATCCTGGTAAACCGATTTGGCGCAATAAGCAACCGAAAACGGAAATGTGGTATATATATTCCCCCGTAAGCGCTCAGGATAACTGTTCTTAAGCCTGATATAATCCTGTTGAAAAAAAGGCAGTATCAGAAAAACAACCAAACTGCAACCGCTTATCAGTAATCCCAGTCTGGCAGAGATTTTAGACGGCGTTTTCTTTACCAGAAATAGATAAACTGCAATGGACAAAAAAAACACAATTACCACCGGGATGATATACTGGTGAAGCAATTCGAGCGCCTCTCTTTTTGTGGTGTTGACAATCGATAATACAAGGCTGGTCGTAACCGGCAAATGAAAAAAGATTATTCCGCAAATGGAAAAAGGAACAAGCAGCATGACCGGGAATAATAACCAGGCATATAATTTAAGCCGGTTTCGAAATAAATAGACCGGGATGAGAAAAGCACAAAAACAAGTGGTGATCCTCATGGTTGCTTCGAAAAATTCAGCATCAAAAAGAAAATACAAAAAGTCGGAAGCAGCTATCAGGAAAATGATCAATAAAAAATAAATCAGCGCAGTTTTTGTTCGTTTTGAATGCAGATTCATAGCAACACAAGTAACGACTTTTATTATAAATAATTGCCGTTTTTTCCAATTTAACAACTCAATTTTAATTAATATCCCGAAAGGGTCAATTCTCTGATAATTGGCATGCAGCTTAACTAAAATTCAATTTTCCTGTGCTAAATCCAAATAAAATACCGGGGAATTCGTTATGGGAACAGCATCGCGGATGATCGCTTTCAAAGCGGATTGAAACAATTATTCCGGCTTTGCTTATCTTGATCCTTATATAAATTTTAAACCATTTCTTTAATGAAACTATTCTTACTTTACATCGATCCGGGGAGCGGCAGCTATCTTGTGCAGATGATCATCGCAGGCGTTCTAGCCGGATTGTTTTATTTCAAGAATCTGTGGTTTAAAATAAAATCTTTCTTTAGCAAACCAAAAAAAGACGATTCCTCAGAGAACGACAATGTAAATGGCTGATTATTTTCAACACCCCGCTTCCTTTAAAGATCCATCTGGCTTTGTATTCCGTGCAAACGATAAATTCTACAGGCAGGTGAACCAATCCTATGCCGATGATTACCATTTATTGATGTCATCCGGACTCTATAAGATCCTTACCGATAAAAAATTATTGGTACCTCACGCGGAAGTGAACGAGAATTTTACCCAATCCAAAGATTGGTACAAAACATTATTACCCGAGCAGCTTTCATTTATAAGCTATCCTTATGAATGGAGTTTTGATGAATTGAAGGATGCAGCCTTACTGACCCTGCGGGTAATGAAAATTGCCGTAAATCATGGAATGATCCTCAAAGACGCAACTTCATTTAATATCCAGTTCTACCAGGGCAAACCCATTTTTATCGATACGCTTTCTTTCGAAAAATATGATGCTTCAAAACCATGGATAGCTTATCGCCAGTTTTGCGAATGTTTTTTATTTCCGCTCCTCATTGAACATTACCGGCAAATTGATGTGCAAAAATTACTTTCTGTTTATCTTGAAGGAATTCCCGCACAGACAACAGCAAAATTATTACCACGCAAAAGCAAGTTCAAACTGAATATATGGCTCCATGTTTTTTTGCAAAGCAAAGTGGGCGCAAATAACAATAAGCCTTCAAACAGGACCATCAGCTTCAGCAAAGAAAAATTGTTGCGATTACTCGATAGTCTGGAAAGCACCATCAAGCCACTGCGCATCGTTACTTCCGTGCAAACAACATGGAATAACTATTATGATGAAACGATCCTGAGCAAAGATTATCTCGATGCGAAAGAAAAAATATTCCGCGATTTTATCAATGATATTAACAATGGTCGCGTGATGGACGTTGGATGTAACGATGGATATTTCTCAAAGATCCTTGCAGAAAAAAACAACAATGTCATCGCCGTTGATTTCGATAGCCAGTGCATCAACAGGTTATATGTTTCCGCAAAAAGCAATAATATAACCAGTATTTTACCATTTTGCATTGACCTTACCAACCCCTCTCCTGCTGTGGGTTTCAACCATTCAGAAAGACAGTCTTTTGCAGAAAGGGCAAAAGCAGAAACGGTTACTGCATTAGCGCTCATCCATCATCTGGTACTCAGCAAAAATGTTCCCTTGCCGGATGTTGCCAATATGTTAGCCGGTCTGACAAAAAAATATCTCGTCATAGAATTTGTTCCGTTAAGTGATGAAAAATCGCAACAACTCATCGCCAACAAAACAAATTATCATACCCCTTACGATCCGCCGGCATTTGAAAAATACTTTAGTCAATATTTTGAAATAGAAAGACAACAGGTGATCCCTACAACAGACCGGATATTATACCGAATGAAGAAAAAATGACGAAGGAGCATCAAGGAAATTGATCTGCTCTATTTGCCAATGATGGGCGACGCTTCCGATATATTCCCCAGCCATTTGAAAACTATTGATCTTCCAGTCCTGATCCGAATGGAGAACATTTGTTTCCAAATGATGATCCCCATGCAGACTGGGAATAAGATGCAGGTCATCATCAATACCTTTTGCCGTAGCTTTTAACAATGCTTCTTTCCTTGTCCATAATAAATAAAAATCCTGCTGAGGCTGTTTTGAACGCTGAACAAATTCCTTTTCTTCAGTATTAAAATTGGTTGCGAGAATTTCCTGATAAGAAAAACCATGATCCATCTTCTCCACATCGACGCCGATCTCCGTTTTTGCAATAGCGATCAAAATGCATGCGCCGGAATGCGCAACATTAAAATGCAAATCACCTTTTTGGTGATGCTGCAATATTGGTTTTTTATTCAACCCGGTAATCAATTTAATTTTCGCCGGCGATTGATTTAAATATTTCGCCAATATAAATTTTAATATTCCTTTTGAGATAATAAATCGTTGCCGGTCATTTTCCTGGTGATAGCGATCGGCTCGCTCCATTTCATCTTTTGATAGAATTTTATCAAAATGATTGAACATCCAAAGATCTGGTGATAATGTCGCGCGCCATATATCTATAGTGAAGTCCGATAAAGAGGAAACTGCATGTTCTTTTTTCCAAAAAATATTTTCAATGTTATTGCAAAGAACAGCAGGCATATTTAAACTGCTTTTAATTCTGTTTGGTCCCGCAATGCGTTCTTAAGAAATTCTTTTTGTGATGTGCGCTCGTCAAGCACTTTTTGCAGAATACGGGCAAAGGCTTTGTCGTAAGGGGGATACAAGAATGTTTTGTGATCGCCGGGAGTTATATGCGTTGAAATTCCTTTTTTGGCAAAAGGTTTCCAGCCAAGATATTCCATATCATCAAGATAATATAGTCGCGTCTTTACTTTGAACAGATCAATTAGTCCATCATATGGTGTCATTTTATAATTGCGATACGCATAATCATATCGTTCTGCCAGTTTATCATCATTCCCTTTTTCTTCATTCGGGTTTTCTTTTTTCATGGGTCCGAAAAGCTTTTTAAACTTTCGTCCAAAAAACTCGGCCTGGTAGGAGAATGTTGGTCCCGGATTTCTAAAGAATGAACGCAGAATGAATATCATCTTCGGAACCTGACGACTGATCTTTTTCCTGATCTTAACCACTCTTTCGTCAAAATAATCAGAGTTGTCTGCATTGGTGTCGAACATGGCCAGCATTTTGATCTCTTTTCCCAAAGCCTTCAGTTGCTTGGCCATTTCAAAAGCGATAATGCCCCCAAAAGAATATCCTGCCAGTGCAAATGAATCGCCCGGATTGCGTGCCAATATCTCAGAAATATAATGCGCAGCGATGTCTTCCATTTTATCAAAGGATTCATCTGCACTTTTTAATCCCCGCGCTTGTAAAGCATAAACCGGTTGATCCTCATCCATATTTTTTGCAAGTGTATTGAATAACAACACATTCATTCCAAATCCATGAACAATGTAAATGGGCATTTTATTGCCGCTCGGTTTAACAGGAACCAATGAATCCCAGGTAATGGATTTTTCATCTTTCTCAACAAGCAAGGATAATTTTTCGATAGTAGGCGCTTCGAGCAAACTGGCGAGCGGCATGCGCCTGCCGGTTTCTTTTTCCAGGCGCGTCATTGCCTGTACAGCAATCAGGGAATGCCCTCCCAATTCAAAAAAATCATCATTGACACCGACTTGTTTTAAATTCAACACATCCGCCCAAATGTTCGCAATTATTTTTTCTGTTTCAGTTCGCGGAGCAACATATTTTCTTTCTCCGCCTTCTGAGACCTGCGTTGGTTTTGGTAACGCATTTCTGTCGATTTTTCCATTGGGGGTCAAGGGAAGTTTTTCCAACAATATGAAATCTGCAGGGATCATATAATCCGGCACCAATTCCTTCAGTGCTTTTTTCCATTTATTGAACTGCTCCAATTGCAATTTCGGATCCCCCATCAGTTTTTGGGTATGATCACCAACAATATAAGCATACAGCCTTTCATTCCATGCAAGAACAACAGCCTCTTTGATGCCGCTCTGATTAATAAGCCCCTGCTCTATCTCTCCCAATTCAATTCTATAACCCCGGATTTTTACCTGGTGATCTATTCTGCCCAGACATTGGATTTCTCCATTCTCCAAGAATTTTCCCAGATCACCGGTGCGATACATTTTTTCTCCTGCCTTATCAGAAAATGAATTATTGAGAAATCTTTCGCGCGTAAGTTCATCGCGATTCAAATAACCCCTTGCAACACCATCACCCGCAATAAATATTTCTCCTATCGCAGCCTCCGGAAGCGCATTCAGATCCTCATCAAGAATATAAACCTGCGTATTGTCAATCGGCCTTCCGATGGTGATGATCTCATCATCAGCCTTGATCTGTTTTAGCGTTGACCAAATGGTGGTCTCTGTTGGTCCATACATATTCCAAAAAGAACTGCATCGGACAATCAATTTATCTGCAATATCTTTTGGTAATCCCTCACCCCCACATAAAATTTTCAGATCAAATTTTTTCTGCCAGTCTGCATTCAGCATCATTCGCCAAGTTGAGGGAGTTGCCTGCATCACCGTGATATTGTCATCTTCTATCACTTCTAGCAATTGACGCCCGTCTTTGGCTGTCTCTGCATCAGCAATTATTAATTCTGCTCCACTTATTAAAGGCAGGTATAGTTCGAGCCCGGCGATATCAAAAGAAATAGTAGTGATCGCAAGCAGTTTATCCTCGGCTTTTATCCCGGGCGCTTTTTGCATGCTCAATAGAAAATTAACCAGGCTGTGATGTTCGATCTGCACCCCTTTGGGATTTCCTGTCGAGCCGGATGTGTACAAGATGTAAGCAAGATCCTTTCCGTTGAGAGAAACCTTTACCTCCTGGTTTGAAATGGAATTTGTTTTTTTCCAAACATCCTCGATGAGTATTTCTTTTGTTTTTGCATGAAAACGTCCCTTATATTTTTGAGATGTCAATAAGATCTTGGTAGAAGAATCATTGAGCATGAACTCAATTCTTTTTTGCGGAAACCCCGGATCCATTGGAATATACGCCGCACCTGATTTCATTATGGCCAATAATGAAATCAACATTTCCAGCGATCTGTCAACAGCAAGTCCGATGACATCTCCCCGTTGAATATTGTTCTCCAATAATACCAGGGCAACCTTATTGGTGATGTCCTCCAGTTCCTGGTAGGTAATGCTGCGATCGCCAAAGCGGGCAGCAATCTTTTTTGGAAATTTTTTTACCGTTTCACTGATAATATCGGTCAATGATTTTTCTTTGGGATAATCAACTTCCGTATCATTCCATTTTTTGAGTTTGGCGCCCAATTCATTTTGAGTACGCCGCGGAATATCCTTTACATGAACCTGCGGATTTTGAACGATCGCTTCCAACAAGAATTCAAAATCATCCATCATCCTTTTTATTGAGGATGGTTTGAATAATTGGGTGTTGTATGACCATTCCAGCGTGAGCGCTTGCTCCGAACCGCTTGCATTCAGAAATATTTCAAAATTCTCATACTCGCGCGGATTATAGACCAGTTTGTGTCGCAATTCATAAAAGCCCACTCCGTCATCCAAACCCATATCGATATTAAATATCACCGGGACCAGCGGCATGCGCGATGGATCACGTTGAATATTGAGTTTCTTTAATAGACTTCCGAATGTGAATTGCTGATGATCGTAGTCATTGAGCACTTTTGATTTCCTTTGCTTCAGATATTCAATAAAGGACTGTTCCCCTTCATGATAACTTCTTAATGGAAGAAGGTTCACGCAATGACCGACCAATGCATAATGACCGGTTGCGGATTGCCCGGCAGTGGGCAGCCCGATCACAATATCATTCTGAGATGTCAGCCGGTACATGAAAACTTCAAATGCAGTAAGCAATGTGGTGACAAAACTGCAACCGGCCTTCGCCCCTATTTTTTTTACTGCATTAACCAATTCGACATTTAACTGATAATCGTCGCGCTGACTTTTATAGGTTCTTAATGGAGGGCGGGGAAAATCTGTTGGCACATTTAGTACGGGGACATTATGTTTATATTCATCGACCCAATACTGTTCCGTTTTTTTGTACTCCGGCGTCTCAGAAAATTTCAAATACTCACTGGCATATTCACTGAATTGAAATGCCTGGGGTAAATTGGGAGTTTCTTTTTTTGCATAAGCAGAATAGATCTTACTAAGATCCTGTAACAAAATACCCAGGGACCATCCATCGCATACGATATGATGCGCCGTGATTTTTAGATAATGTTCTTTTTCAGATAATTTGAATAATGCGATCCTGAATAACGGCCCATTTAAAAGATCAAAACAAGTGGATGCATCATTTTTTGAAAAAGCATTAATGAAGGCTTGCTGATCGCTCTCATTCTTTGAAGAAAGATCTTCAAAAGTGAGATTCACCGGTAATTCCTTGTAAATGCATATCTGTTTCCCATCGCCACTGAATGAAGAACGCAATGCCTCATGACGATTAACAATATCCTGCAATGCTGATTCCATCGCCTGCTGGTAAAAAGTTCCTGACAAGCGAAGCGAAACAGATTCGTTGTACGCACGGTTAGCATCTTCGCCACCTATTGCACAGGAAACCCAAATCTCCAATTGTGATTCTGTGGCGGGGGCGAGCTTGGTGATCTCGGGACCTCCGAATGGGTCGAAATCAACGGGCTGAAACACTTCTATATTTTCTTTTTTCTTCAAACGATTTTTTTTAATTCACCTGCAAATATTTTCCTGGCCGATTTGGATCCATAATGAACCATGCCGGATTGCCATCTTTGTCTTTACCCAGTTTGGCTCCGGGTACCGGTGGTGCATCCAAGGTCTTGTGCGCACCGTTTGTTGCGCCATTGGTCTTGGAAGACGGAAAAAATTCTCCCTTCACTAATTCATTCAAACTCTCTTCAAATTTTTGAACGATCATATGCACATCATCGGTCGTGTGCGCTTCGGTAAGAAAACAAGGAAATCCATCCTGAATATGAATTCCTTTGTGTCGCATTAATGTAAAGAGCAACTCGCTATAAGGAATCTCCTCTTTAAATTTTATTTTCCATAACGAACCGAACTGTGCAATATAGATCGGTAATTCCATTTTATAACAAATGGCATTGAGTGCATCAGCCATTTTCTTTGTTTTGTCACTTAATGCCTGCTGTAATGCGGGACCTTTCGCCTTCATATATTCCAGGGAAGCTTTCGCCGTGGCCAATGCCAAAGGATGGCGAACAAAAGTCCCTGCGAAATAGGTTACCCCCACTTCCGGCGTAGAGGAGTCGCCAAAACTCCAGAAGCCACCATCAAGTGCATCCATAAATTGCTTTTTACCCGCAATAATGCCGATGGAAATTCCCGCGCCAACCACTTTCCCATAGGTCCCCAGATCAGCTTTTACCCCAAATAATTCCTGCGCTCCACCCGGATGCATCCTGAATCCGGTGATCACTTCATCAAATATCAACGCGGTTCCTGACTCTTCGGTTATCTCTCTCACTTTCTTTAAAAAATCAACCGGCTGGAATTCCGGTCTGCGACTCTGAACTGGCTCAACCAGCACCGCCGCCAATTCGTGCGCACGTTCTTTGATGATCTTCAGACTTTCATCTGTGCCGTAGTCTAAAATAAGCATATTTTGAACAGCCTCCGGCATTATACCCGGTGCAGCAGGAAAGGATTTTAACTTTTTTGTCCCGCGAACGATCACTTCATCAACAATGCCATGATAGGACCCTGAAAACGCAACAATGGTTGAGCGACCGGTTACCGTCCTGGCGATACGCATCGCACCGAGCACGGCTTCCGAACACGTGTTGCACAATGCCGCTCTGTCAGAATTCGTGAACTCGCAGATAAGTTTGCTCACATCGCCAGCCAACTCATGCTGCGGACCTACTTCATATCCTTTTTCGATTTGCTGTTTTAGAGCACTGGTAATAAAGTCAGGTTGGTATCCAAACATGTTTGAACCAAAACCATTCAGCGCATCAACATATTCATTGCCGTCAATATCCCAAAGACGAGAACCCTTCGAACGGTTCACCACCAGCGGATAAACAACTTCTTTCGTTAATGGCCGGAAGCCGGAGACCACGCGTGGATCTGCCATATATGCGCGATGCTGTTGCGTATAGGTTTTGCTGTTTTTTGTTTTTTGATTATAGTTCCTGATGAGATCATCAAGAAAGGTTTGCTGCGTTGCATTCAATTTTGTCGCCTGCTTTTCGATCTTTGCCGTTGCACCAAATGGCTTTTTTAATTCCACCATTTCTTCTGCAGATAATCCTGCCTCTGTCATTTTCTTTTCAAGTGGCGGTTTACTCGATTGTGGAGCGGGGGTGGCAACGGAATTAACCGGAGCTGCATTATTTCCCTGCAATAAGGCTACCTGCTGCGCAAGTAACTGTATCTGTTGCGTAATAAGATTGATCGCGTTGTTATTGCCAGCGACAGGTGCAGCTGAAATCTGCGCTGCAACGGGCTGCTGGGCTTGCGCTTTTTCTTTGGGAAGATTAGCATCAAGATAATCGGCAAGCAGATCCAGACTTCCATATTCTTCCGTAAGTTGTCTGAAGGTTATGGGTAGCCCAAACTCTTTTTTCAGATTCAATGCAATTTGGGTTAATAGCAATGAATCAAGCCCGATCTCAATAAAGGTCATATCCGGAGTCACGCCTTCCATTTCAATACCGGAAGCATTCTCCAATATTCCTTTCACCTGTTCAATCAATGCGTCTTTTCTCATAATATTATTTTGTGTAGATGTGTTTTCAAGATGATTATTGGCCTGTGGGTTTTGAATATCCGTTGAAATATCAAGGATCGGCTGTGCATTACCGTTAGTAACATTATTTACAACCGGGTTTACCCAATAAACATTTTTCTCGAATGCATAATTCGGTAAATGCAATTTAAGCCGTTGCTGACCTTTATAAAATGATTCCCAGTCCAACCCAATTCCATTAAGCCATAATTGGCCAACCGCTTTTAAAATAGAATAATATTCAGACTGACCTTCTGAAATATCCAGACTTGGAATGGCAACAGATATTTTCTTTGCAGCCTGCTGGCGAACCAAGGATGCAGTGACATTTTTCGGACCCATTTCCAGGATCAGTTTATTATCTTCTTCTAAAACTGTCGCCACAGCGTCAGCAAAGCGAACCGTGGAACGAAGATGGGCAGCCCAGTATGCCGGATCGGTGGCATCCGCATCTGTCAGCCATTTTCCGGTAACAGTGGATACGATCGGTAATCGGGGTAAACTCAATTTAACTTGTTTCACTATTTCTTCAAATGGTTTCACGATCGGATCCATCATGGAAGAATGAAACGCATGACTTGTTAATAGTACCCTGTTCGAAATATTTTTTTCAGAAAGCAATTTTGAAAAATCAGCGATCGAATCAATGGGTCCCGCAATTACACATGAACCAGGACTATTAATGACTGCAAGAGACAGATCATTGGTTAATAAATTTGAGATCCTTTCATAATCAGACCGAACGGCAAGCATGCTTCCACGAGGTAATGCTGCCATCATCCGCCCGCGGGTCGCGATCAATTTCAGTCCATCTCTTAAACTGAAAACGCCTGCAAAATGAGCGGCGACAAATTCACCGATGCTATGCCCGACAAATGCATTGGGCTGCAAGCCCCAACTCATCCAGAGTCTGGCAGTCGCATATTCGATCACAAAGATTGCCGGCTGCGTATAATAAGTGTTATTTATCTTTTCTTCAGCTTCTTTATCACTATTTTTTGGATATATAATATCCCGGATATCTTCATTCAGGGTTTCTTCCAGCAATGATGCACACTCGTCAACGGCATCGCGAAAGACAGGTTCATCTCGGTACAATTCAATCCCCATATTCACATATTGCGACCCCTGTCCCGGGAACATGAAAACAATCTCACTTAGATTATCTTTTAACTGTTTGGATTCTGTTGGAAGAACTGCAGATGAATTCAATATCCCGATCAACTCTTTATTATCAGCAGCAATTACAAAACGACGGAAATTAAAATCCTGGCGGGTGGTGTTTAGCGTATAGGCGATATCAGCTGTATTGACGTTTGGATCTTTTTCGACCCAGCCTGCAAGTCTTTTTGCAAAAGCTTCCCTGCTGTTTGCGGTCTTTGCCGACCAGTTTATTAATTGCCAATGCCGTGATCCTCCGGATTGCCGGGGGATATTTTCATATTCTTCCACTACAACATGCACATTTGTTCCACCCACACCGAATGAACTTACTCCCGCAATTCTCTTATTCTTCACATTCCAATCCCGGAATTTATCATTTACAAAAAATGAACTGTTCGCAAAGTCAATATTTGGATTTGGTTTTTTGAAATTGATCGAAGGCAGTAATTTTTTATTATGCAACGAAAGAACGGTCTTGATGAAACCCGCTACACCGGAAGCTGCCGTAAGATGCCCCATATTGCTTTTGACAGAGCCGATCGCACAAAATTGTTTTTTTTCCTGATTGCCAAAGGCAATATTCAGTCCTTCAATTTCAATCGGATCGCCGAGAGGGGTCGCCGTTCCATGGGTCTCCACATAACTGATGTCCGCAGCAGGAATTCCTGAATCCTGGATCGCCAAGGCAATCGCCCCAGCTTGTCCTTCTGCACTGGGCGCAGTGAAACTTCCTTTCCCGCCACCGTCATTATTAACACCGATACCTTTGATGATCGCATAGATCTTATCGCCGTCACGTTCCGCATCCTCCCTGCTTTTTAATAAAACAGCGCCAGCTCCATCGCTAAATACTGTTCCTTGCGCATCGATATCAAAAGACCGGCAATGCCCATCCCGGCTAAGCATCGCACCATCCTGGTAAATATGCCCGCTCTTAAGGGGAGAGGTAATGGCAACGCCGCCGGCGATGGCGACATCACATTTGCCACCGCGAATATTTTCAACAGCCTGCGTAATGGCCAATAAAGAAGTTGAACACGCAGAATATACACTCACTGCAGGCCCATTTAAATTTAGCTGATAAGCAGTGCGGGAAGCAACATAGTCTTTTTCGTTAAATGTCATTACCTGGAAACTTCCCATTCTTTCAACAAGCACTTTATTTGAAAGCACATTATTGAGATAATAAGAATTATTTCCCGAGCCGGCGAATATCCCAATGGAACCCGAATATCTCTGTGGAAGATAACCGGTGTTTTCCAAGAGTTCCCAAACCACTTCCAAAAATATTCTTTGTTGCGGATCCATCAACTCAGCCAATTTTGGATTGATACCAAAAAAAGCAGGATCAAATTTGTCCGCATCATCTATCAATCCGCGTGCGCTGACGTAATCAGGATCGTTCTTTATTTCAGTTGGGATAAATGGATCAAGTTCTTCTTTGGTAAAAAAAGAAATTGTTTCTTTTCCTTCTTTTAAAATATTCCATAGCTCCGCAATTGTGTTCGCGCCGGGAAAACGACCCGCCATCCCAATTACCGCAACATCGCCATTTTGATTTGATCTTGATTTTTTCTGGTTGATTTTTGATTCCGGTCTTTTTGAACCTTCAAGATGTTTTACAATTTCATGTATGGTCGGATATTGATATAATTTTGTGATAGGCAAATTGATTTTATGATGCAATTTGAGATCGGCCACTGTTTTGACAGCAAGCAAAGAATTACCGCCCAGTTCAAAAAAATTATCATTGACGCCGACTTTATCCAACTGCAATAGTGAAGCCCACAAGGACGCCATTATTTTTTCTGTCTTACCGACAGGCGCTTTGTACAGAACGGCCAATTCAGGTCTTTTGATCTCTGGTTTTGGCAATGCTTTCTTATCAATCTTTCCGCTCGTCGTTTTCGGCAATACCTCCATCCACACAAAAGCAGAAGGAATCATATAATCAGGCAGATGTTGCTCTACAGATTTTCTTAATGACGCGGTATCTTTTTTATTATCCGAAGAAACAAGATAGGCAACAAGGCGTTTTTGCCCGGGGATATCCTCCCGTGCAACAACAACAGCCTGCTGAATATTTTTTTGATGATTCAATAAGACTTCGATTTCTCCCAACTCAACCCGGTAACCGCGGATCTTTACCTGGTCATCTTTTCTTCCTAAAAATTCAATATTGCCATCAGGCATATAACGGGCATGGTCACCTGTTCTATAGATCTTTTGAAAGTTGTTATTGGCATTTTTCCAGTCAATGAATTTTTCTGCAGTTAACTCGGGGCGATTAAGATAACCATCTGCCAAACAGATCCCCGCAATACATAATTCGCCGATCTCGCCCTTGGGTAATGCATTTAAATGCTCATCGAGAATGAGCATCTCGGTATTATCAATTGCTTTACCAATAGAAGGCAAAGCCGGCCAGGAAGCAGGATCACCCTCGAGTTTTAATTCAGTGACCACATGACATTCGGTTGGCCCGTATTGATTATACAAAATTGCATCAGGTAAAGCTTTAAAGAAACCAATAACCTGCGGCGTGATCTTTAATTGCTCGCCGGCTGTCATTACTTCCTGTAATGAAGAAGGAAAGAACTGGTTTGCATCTGCAGCTTCGGTCAGGTATTGCAAAGCGACGAAAGGAACAAAAATCCTGTTTATTTTTTCTTGCTGAATAAAATTCAAAAGACTTTGCGGATCAAGACGAAGATCATCTTCTATCAATACCAGCGTTCCTCCTGTTGTTAATGTCGCAAATATTTCCTGGAAGGAAACATCAAAACTCAAAGGTGCAAACTGTAAGGTCTTGGTGCCGATGCCAGCGCTTGAATGCTTTTGTTGCCACAACAATAAATTTACCAGGGGCCGGTGCCCCATGCAAACCCCTTTTGGTTTTCCGGTTGAACCTGAGGTATAAAGAACGTAAGCAAGATGCGCATCTGGCTGTTGGTTCTTCCCAACAGTTTTATAACCATCATCCAAATTCAAAACAGACACACCAAAAGATTTGAATAATGATGATTCTTTTTTTAATGATAGACAAGAGTCAATTCCGGAGTCACTCACAATTTGTTGCAATCGATCTTCCGGATAGGTCGGATCGAGGGGTAAATAGGCTTTGCCTGATTTTAAGATGGCCAGAACGCCGATGATTGTTTCAATACTCCGCGTCGTGCTTATTCCAATGATCGAAGAAACGGGAGAATTCTTTGAAATATTCTCAGCAAGTAGGTTTGCTTGTTCATTCAACTCGTCATAGCTTATCGTCTTTTGGCCAAAACAAATAGCCACCAAATCCTTTACTTCTGAAAGCCTATGCTCAAAAAGCTCATGGATGAGGCCAATATTTTCATTATTCCCAAAAGATATCTTTTCAAATGAACTATTCATGGATAACAGGAGTAATACAAATTTAACGTTTAGGATAAGGTCATCTAGAAAACATATAAGTAGCTGATATTATTGCGCATAATGGTGAATAAGATCAAAAAAATATAATCAAATCCAATGCAATCAAAACACCACGCGCAGCAATAAAGTTCGGCAAAACCAAGCAGTTGTCAATATCTCTTAAGAATCCATTCAAAAAACTGGAATAATCAGTTGGCGAGCAATACTTTATCAATAAAACGGATGTTTCAGTAAATAACCAGACCAAACGGGCTTTTTCCGGATGGTTGAAATTACCGGAAACTGGATTTAGCTTAGTCTTGATTTTAAGAATCCAAAGCCTTTCAGATAAAGTGAAAATAAGGAGGCAAGTTTGGGATGATTGCTGTTTTTCTCCAGATAACCAATCAGCTCATTCCAATTGGAAGAATTGGAAACGCTGATCACAGTCGATAAAGAAGTTCCTGGAACTTTTGTCGTATGCCACCACCCGCAAGGCATGAACACGCTTTCCCCCGCGTGCAGTACAACACGGATCGCTTTTGCTTTTGCAAACAATGGAAATTTTTCCAGATCCGGATTGTCAACATCTTTTATTTGAGAGAAGCGGTCCTCATTAACGCGGTACAGATATGGTTCCTGATCGGGAGGATAAACGATAAATTCCTTATCGCCATAATGCTGGGTGATGAATGCATGGACGCCCAGGTCATCAACATGGAGGTATGGAAAGATTCTGCGACCGCAGAAATTGACTTCGATAAAAGATTCCCTGTTCAGTCTTTCATTGATGCGCCCAACAAAATAATTTCCGCCAAGCCAGTTGGGAAGAACATATGATGGCGTTGGTTCAACATTGTCGATCAGATCCGGGAAAACATCTTTCAGTGGTTGTTCACGCAAAAATGGCCCGGGTCTATCACTATTTTCTGTAATCGCATCAATAAATTCATCCATGCGCATCTCACCCTGATCTGTACTCACCATTTTATCCGGGTAGGTCTCTTTGAACCATTGCGGCGTCCAGTTAGAAGCTTTCCATTTTGCCGTAGCATCGGTGATAATCACCGGCTTTCGGGGGAACAAATACTTGCTTTTAAATTCTTCATAAGACAAATTGCTTCGTCTTTCTATTACTATATCATTTGTATTTGAAGTGGTGTTGTTAGGAGTTACTGAGGTTTCCATTTTGAAATTATTAGTCTTGAAGCGATTTTATATTTAGCATTTTTAATTATTCGCCATTTTGCATGTCTGTCCGGCCAACCAGGCATAGCTGTAAAATGCAATCGCTTTCATTTTACCTTCACGACTTTTAAAGTCCCATACATCTTTCATAAAATCCTTGAAATTCTTTTTATTCAATTGGTCGAAGGCCACCGAAATTGTTGGACTCAATGAATAAGCCGTATGCCAGGTTCCAAAAGGAATGAATAAAGTTTCGCCGGCATGCACGGTAAAATTGATTGGCGTTGCATTCTTATATTTCGGATATTTCTCGAAATCGGGGTTGAAGATATTGATGTCTGATTGCCAGGGGTCATTTGCTTTTGGATATAGAAATTCTTCCTGCCCGCGGGGGAAAACAGTGAATCGCTTGTCGCCGTATAACTGTGTAACCCATGCGTTCAAATGATAATAATCAAGATGCAAATAAGGGAATTTACCGCC